>NZ_VILD01000001.1:598367-604707 GCF_009712085.1 Anabaena sp. UHCC 0253 | reverse complement strand
AAATTAACGCTATTTACCCAACTATTATGTCCTTGCAGAGTTCCTAGTAAATTACCATCAAGACTCCAAAGTTTTACAGTTTCGTCCATACTAGCAGATCCGATAGTATTACCATCAGGGCTAAAATTGGCGCTGATCACACCACCACTGTGGCCAGAAAGAGTTTTGAGTAATATACCTTCCCGACTCCATAATTTGATTTTTTTATCTAAACTTGCAGAAACAAGAATCTGACTATCACCAGACCAAGCTACAGATAAAACTGCATCTTCATGGGCTGGTATAGTCTTTAATAATTGACCTTCTCGACTCCACAATTTTATGGTTTTATCAGCACTGCTAGAAGCAAGAATTTCACCATCACTAGACCAAGCTACAGCTAAAACAGCATCTTCATGACCTGGTAAAGTTTTTAATAATTGACCTTCTCGACTCCACAATTTTACGGTTTGATCTGTACTTGCAGATGCAATAATTTGACTACTAGGATGAAAACTGACACTATTTACAATAGATGTATGATCTAGTAAAGTTTTTAATAATTGACCTTCTCGATTCCAAAGTTTGATTGTTTTGTCTTGACTAGCAGAAACTAGGATTTGACTATCAGGACTGAAACTCACACTATTTACCACATCTTCATGGCCTGATAAAGTGTTAATTAAAATACCATCAGGACTCCAAAGATTAATTGTTGTATCTGCACTAGCTGAAGCTATCAAAGATTTATCTGCACTAAATATCACCATTTTTACAGCAGATAAATGACCCTCGAAACGGTTACGTTCTTTAACTCCATAGACCGCTTGATAGAGTGCTGTTAGGACTTTTTCCTTAGTAGAAGTATTTATCCATAGAGTTTTTTCTAATTTCTTTCCTGCTTTTAAACTTTCTTTTAAAGCATCAATACCTTTTTGAGAAGCAAATAAAGCTTCACTAGATGCGCTGAGAGTTTTCATTTCACTATCTGTGGCTGTAATCACAGAAATAGTTAAACCAAAAATAGCGACAATACAAGCTGTTAAAGCTAATTTTAGAGCAATATTTAATCTGGCTGCACTTAAACGTTGTTTTTCTTGACTATCAGCTAGTTTAGAAGTTAACTCTTTTTCTTTGAGTTCTGTTCGCAAATGTTCAATTTCTATTTGACTTTTTTCTTCGCGCTTGCGTAGTTCTTTGAGTTCGGTAAGTAAATTATCTCCTTCTTGGTGAGTATGTACTAAAGTAACATCGTTCTGAGTTTTTCTTAATTCATTTTTGAGACGTTCTATTTCTTGATAACTATTTCTGACTTTATCTCGTAATTTATTAATTTGGGTTTGTAATCCAGATTCCTGTTGTTGTAGATGACGAATTAAGTCTACTAAATAATCATGAATTAATTGATAGCGTTCAGGAATATTAGGAAATAAAACAACTAAACCTGAACGAACTAAAATATCTAAAATCAAATCTAACTTACTAGGATCTTCTAATTCTGATAGTTCTGAATTTAACTCTGCTCGCGTTTTAAAAGGTCTTTTATTACTATCGTCTGTTAATAAGTATAACACGAGTAGAGTAGCCCTTTCATTTTCTTTCCCACATTCTTTAATTAATTCTTTGATATATGTTTGAATTAACTTATTTGGTCTATATGGTTGATATTGGGCAAGAGTAGTAATATATTTATCTTGTAATTGTGCGCCTGCTAATTGTAATTCTATGGGACGAACTTCACCAAGTTCTGAAGACAAATCAGCAACGAGGGCATCAATTAAAATCGGTTCTAATTTGAGTTGTGATTCCTGGTGTAGTCCATGAGAACGTTCAGTTAATTTTTGAATAATTTTTCTAGCATTTTGGGGAGAAAAGTTATTAAGTTGATAACGAATATTTTTGTCAAGAATATTATTATTAATGGCTTCAATTGAGGAAAGATGTTTAAAGTCTAGTAATCTATGTAAATAATCTTCGCGCAGAGTCAGAATAACTTTCACAAAAGATATACTTAAACAGTCACTGATAAATTTATCAAATTCTTGTTTTTCATGCCCGTCTGTATAACCAAAGAAAAATTCTTCAAACTGATCGAAAATTAAAACTGTAATTAAATGATTATCGGCATTTTCTCGGAGTTGTTGAAGAATAATATCAATAGTTGCGGGTGTAGAAATATCAGAGAGAGATTCTGTTTCAATATCTACTGTTTTCCGCAATTGCAACATGGCTTTTGTGAAAGACTTCCCTAATTCTCCCAACCAATCTGTATATACTTGTAGGACAACTGGTACGGCAATTTGATCACCTATAGCGCGGTTTTGCAGTGCGGGAACTAAGCCAGCAGTGACAATAGAACTTTTACCGACGCCTGATTGTCCATGAATAACTATCAACTTTTGGTCAGCACGGCTAATTCTGCCAATTAAGTTATTAACATCGTGTTCTCTTCCGGAAGCGGCAATTTCTAAAGCTATACTATTATTGCCGAATGTAGAGGTTAAAGTAGAGTTGGTGGCTTGTCTTTGGGGTTGTAAACGCCCTGCACCAATGAAGGCACAAAAACCATATTGTTGTTCTACTGAACGGAGTTTTTGTCTAATAATATAGGCTTGAAGATAAAAGCCAGCTTGAAAATATAAGGATCTCAGAATCTGTAATAAGCGAATATAACGATGGGCATCATATTGATGTTCACTACTTTCTAAAGCTAATGATAGTTGTTGAGATGCTGTGTTTATATATTCTTCGGCTACTGTTGCTTGATTGAGATTATTTAAGGCTTTAGCTACGGTTAATAAATAAATTTGTTCTAATATTAGAGGAAATAAATAATGATATAATTGCTGCTGATTTTGTGCTTCTTCTAGTTGTAATAGTGATATATGTGCTAAGATACTGGCTTGCATCCAGCGTGCATTATAAACAGCTACCTGGGCTAAGAAACCATAATCACAAGCTAATTGAATTTTACTGCCATATACTTGATGTAATTCTAGAGATTTTTGAGAGACAACTTGTAATTCTTTCCAAGCTTTTAAGTTATATAGAACTTCCGATAACTGACTAATGAAGTCTGAGACTAAATCTGTCCTTTCCGCAACTTCAAATGTTTGTAAAGATTGTTGAATATATGTTTTGGCTGATTGCCAATATCTTTGACTGGTTCTTTGGTTTTGTTCGGCGAGGCGACAACAACATAATCCAATATAAAGTTGTAAAATTGCCTGTTTTAAAAGATAATTATCAGATAGGTCAGAAAATTCTAGCCCGATGAGGTTTTCGTGGTGATTCCAAAATTGCAAACTTTCTTGAAAGTTATTTAAAGCCGAATTAATTCGATCATTGACATAATCATCTATGCCAAAAATAAACTTTAAACTGGCATTTAATTCTGCTTCTATTGTCATCCCTCGATTATGCAATTCTTTAATTGCATAATGGAGTTGTTCGCTACTGATCCATATTTGTTCTAGGTTGACATAATTATCTTGAGTATGTTGGCTTTGTAAAACTATACTAAATAAATCATTGGTTTCTTGTTGCAGAAATTCTAGCAACCCCATGGAAGTCATTTCAAATCTAATTGGTGTAGCAGCCCAACTAGCAAAATCTGGAGATAACCGTAGGATTTTTTGTAATACTTCATCATTTACCCACAAAATCATGGGGATTTGATAACATTTGCGAAATTCATCGCGGACTTGATTCATGGAACGGAGGAGATCATCTATGCTATGAACTGACTCAAACCCCATGATCATTAATCCAGTGGGTTGATTAATGATGAGTTGTGATTGAATTGTGGTATATAAACTTGTGGTATTTTTGGCTAAGGTAATACTTTGGATACTCTCATTTCCCCAGCCCATAGCTGTTAGTTGTTCCAGTATTACCTGACGCAAAAATTCGTAGTTACAGCACAACAAGATAACTGAAAACTGATTTTTAGAAAAGGTGATTGCTCTTTCTAAACTACGCAAAGACTGTTGATTTGCAGCGATTATGTCACCTGCTTGCTGTCTTTTAACCATAATTTAAATTTCTCTGTTTCTGCTAAAACGGGGTTCAGTGCAAACCAAACTCCTTGGTGATCGCGATATTCAAATACGAATAAACTGCGTAATAAAATATCGTACTCTACGTTGCCTTTAACTCGCTGGTCTTGGATCACATGAAAGATTAATTCACTCTCATCCAGATCAATGGCGTTAGCACGATAGTCTCTTTGTCGTTGGATCACTAATTCTACGCATTTCCGATCAAAGGGTGGATCTTGTTCTCGTAAACAATCAAATAGTAGTCCTAATAAGTCGCGGACATGACCACCACTAATGAGACATAAACGATCTAAGGTTTCGGAATTATCAAATAGTTGGGTAATTAAGTTGAGACGATCTGTTGATGAGATGTCAGGAAATGCTCTTGCTAATACCATTTGTCGCATTAATCCGAGTCCTTCTATGTTAATTTCTCCAGTCCGTTGACGGACGGGAATCATTGGTAATACTTTGGGTGCGACTCCACCACCTAAACGATGTTGGAGTTCGGCGCTATCATTAGAAAATGTTAAGGCTAAGGGAATTGTGTAAACTATATGGCAATTAAGTTTGCGTAGTTGTTCCCCGCGATCAATGAATAAGTATTCGGGGAGCGATCGCCCAGAAGGTAAGGGACGAATAGCAACTCTATCTAAGTTATCTACTATTACTACTAATCCTTTTTTACCCCTAGCTTTGAGTTCTACATTGGCGCGATCTAAAAGTTCTTTATTAATTGATTGGAGGATATTTTCTGTTCGTGGTTCTAAATAGTCTCTTAATCGTCTGCGTAACTGTGGACTTTCTTTGGTTTGAGCCGTAATTTTGGCAATACCTACTGATAATTCGGCTTCTAACCCCAATTCTATGGGTGTTTGCAAAAAATCTACTACCTCACTAAATAATTTAGTGAAGTAAGTAGGTTGGACACGAAGTTTCATCGCTTCCAAATTTTCACTGACTAGACCAGCGATCGCTAATAAAATATCTGTAATATCTATATCCACCATTTCTAAAACATGGGTGGACTCGAAATAGACAACATGAAAATTTTGGGCTTCTAATTCTGCTTTAAGCCGTAACAGTTCTGTGGATTTTCCACAACCTAAATGACCTGTAAATAGTTGACAAGTTGGCGTATTTGGGGAAATTCTGGTAATAGTCCGCAGCAAAGCTTCAATGATTTTACCACCACGAACTGAAGCAAAATCAATATAATACATCCGGTCGTCTACATTTTCAATCATCAACGGACGGGAAGGATTACAGGCTTGATAAAATCTTTCTAGGTTAAGAAGCATAAAAATCAATTCACGCTGTAATGGTAGTGACATAATCTGTCATATTCTCTTTACAGTGCAGAATTAGACTTATCCGCAATAACTAGGTATAGAAAAATGGCTAATTTTCTTTTTTTTCTTCAAAAACCTATATTTCAGACTTCTTTCGGGAAATTTACCTGTTTGACTAAGTGTACCAACTCCGGTAATATCAGCTTTTCCATACCTAGTCGCACAGCGTTACTAGAACCGGGAAGCGAAAAAATGATTTTATTTTGATACACACCTGCTACAGCACGAGAGGCGATCGCTCGTGAACCAATTTCTTGATAACTTAAAAACCGAAATAATTCCCCAAATCCCGGTAAAATCTTCTCTAATAACTTTTCTAAAGCATCATAAGTAGTATCTCTGGGCGCAATTCCCGTTCCCCCATTCAAAATTACAGCCTGAATCTCAGCATCATTCCCCAAAACTTCCATTTGGGTTTGAATTTCTCTAGGTTCATCTTTGATAATCTGATACAATGCCACTGTATGATCAGCCGCTAAAAGTAGCTCTTTAATTAATTGACCACTTTTATCTGTGTCAGGGGAACGGGTATCACTAACAGTAATCACCGCGCAACTTACAGAAATTTTCTGCTTATTTGGATGTGGTTGAAATTCCATAGGTTTTTGCGTTTGAGCCAATGACCAATGACCAATGACCAATGACCAATGACCACTGACTGCTAATTAATTAAGATTTGCTCAATCCTAGTCCATTATCCTCAGCGTAGCGATTCATAAACCGCATAAAGCGTTCCCATTCATCATTCGACTTCATCACATAGACTGCTTCTAAGGATTCTGGCTTACCGTTGACAAATTTACCTTGAACTTCACGAATAACAATTTCCCCTTCTTCGTCAATCAAGTACATTCCGGTAACTTCATCTTTTCCATCTTGTGCCAAAATCTGCGGATTAGTGAAAACAAATGTTGCTGTACCACTTTCACCTTTTTTCGCTCTCGTCAATCGAACATCTGGAACTACTGT
>NZ_VILD01000001.1:586545-598113 GCF_009712085.1 Anabaena sp. UHCC 0253 | reverse complement strand
CTTTTCTTTTCTTTTCTGTTCCCTGTTCCCTGTTCTTGCACTCACGGTATTTCCGTTGTCAAGGGTGTAAGTGCCAATTTCCCTGTTCCCCGTTCCCTGTTCCCCGTTCCCTGTTCCCTGTTCCCTGTTCCCTGTTCCCTGTTCCCTGTTCCCTCTCTCAACGAGTGAATTTAATTTTGTCCGACTACTTAATACTCTGTGATCAGGGAAAAATGAAAGTAATTGTTAGATAAATAATGATATCTTAACTTTTCTTTAGCTAAAATTCCAAAATAGTTAAATTTTGGTTAAATATGAAAAACCATTACCAATGTAGGGTATTTAAAAATATATAGATTAAAACTTGAATAATCGCTTTGCTGCTAGAACTCTAGATAACCCCATGAAAACAATTAGCAAATATCATCAAATCCCATCTTCTGATATTCCTAGACTTAATCATTGTCATCAGCAAATTCTACTTAACTATTTTGAAAATTCTTGGAATTTAGAAGAAACACTGTTCAAAAGTTTAATTAATGAAGATACATTTTACTTAAATCCTGACCCTTTAAGAAATAAATTAATTTTTTATCTTGGTCATTCCGCAGTTTTTTACATCAACAAATTAATTCATGTTGGTTTACTCGCAAATCGCATTAATCCCCAATATGAAATCCTCTTTGAAATTGGCGTTGATCCAGAAACACCAGCAGAACTAGAAACTGCTACAAAAGATATCATCTGGCCTGATATTTCTCAAGTTTGGGAATACCGAGAAAAAGCCAAAGCCGAAATTACTAAAGTTCTTGAAAATACTCCCTTAAATCTGCCTATTAATCAAGAATATCCCCTTTGGGCTTTATTAATGGGAATAGAACACAGTCGCATCCATTTTGAAACCTCATCTATGCTACTGCGTCAACTACCTGTTGATAAATTAAAGCGTCCCCAAGACTGGAATTATGCCCCTACAAATGGGAAAGTTCCTGATAATCAAATGAGAGAAATTCCCGGTAGGTGTAGTTAAATTAGGTAAAAAAGAAAATGATTTTACTTTTGGTTGGGATAGTGAATATGGTAGTTTAGAAGTTGAAGTAAAACCTTTTTTAGCAAGTCAGCATTTAATCACCAATGGCGAATTTTTAGAATTTGTGAAAGCTAGTGGTTATGAAAATGCAGATTATTGGAATGTTGAATCTTGGAACTGGAAACAACTATATAATGTCCAACATCCAAAATTTTGGATACTCGAAAATAACGGAAAATATCGCTATCGAGCCACATTTGATGAGATGGATTTACCTTTAGATTGGCCTGTAGAAGTCAACTATTATGAAGCAACAGCTTACTGTGCTTGGAAAGGTAAACAACAAAATAAAAACCTGCGTTTAATAACAGAAGCTGAATGGAATCAAGCCCTAAAGATATCAGAAGAATTTTCTGAACAAAATAATTTAGACAATAACTATAATCTCAACTTACAATTTATTTCACCTTCTCCCGTAGGGATGTTTTCAGCAAATCATAAATCTGGTATTTTTGACTTGCGTGGTAATGTTTGGGAATGGTTAGGAGATACATTTTACCCCTTACCAGGATTTCAAACTCATCATCTTTATGAAGACCAATCTGCACCTTTTTTCGATGGTAAACATCAAATGATGCTCGGTGGTTCTTGGGCTACAAATGGTACAATGGCGTTACCTTGTTATCGTAATTGGTTTCGTCCCTATTTTTATCAGCACGTTGGTTTTAGAATTGCTGAAAGTTTGGATTAAATATCTTTTTGATCACGCAAATTCACAGAGAGGATTTAGAAATGATTGCTCAACCTTTAACAGTTTTAGATCATCATTATCAAGAATTGAGAGACGACGGGGAAGATGTGATTAAGGGGTTAAGTAAAAACCCCAAGACTTTATCTCCCAAATATTTTTATGATGATCATGGTTCTCAACTTTTTGAAAAAATTTGTGAGTTACCAGAATATTATCCCACACGCACAGAAGCCTGGATTTTACAACAATATGCTGATGAAATTGCGACAATCACAAATTGTTGTGAATTAATAGAATTAGGTAGTGGGAGTTCTACTAAAACTCAAGCTTTATTAGATGCTTATCAAAAAATAGCTGATTCTTGTAGATATCTTCCTATTGATGTCAGTGGAGGTATTCTCAAAACCAGCGTTTTACAGTTACAAGAAAAATATCCTGACATTGATATTCATGGGTTATTAGGAACTTATGAACAAGCATTAGTGCATCTAGAATCAAATTATTTACAATCAAGAATGTTGTTTTTCTTGGGAAGTTCTTTAGGGAATTTTAACCCAGAAGAATGTGATATTTTCTTAAATCAAGTTTCTCGCACTTTACAAACTGGAGATTACTTTTTACTAGGTGTAGATTTACAAAAACCCAAGGATATTTTAGAAGCAGCTTATAACGATAGTCAAGGTGTGACTGCTGCTTTTAATTTGAATATGCTTTCTCATTTGAATTGGCGTTTTCAAGGTGATTTTGATATCAATTTGTTTAAACATCAAGCCATTTATAATCAGGTAGATAATCAAATTGAAATGTATCTCCATTGTCAAAAAAATAATTTAGTATCTTTAGAAGCATTGGATTTAAAGGTTTCCTTTGAAGAGGGAGAAAGTATTCTCACAGAAATTTCCCGAAAGTTTGATTTAGCAACTATGGAAAAACAATTGCAAAGTAAAGGATTAAAAACTGTGAAAACTTGGACAGATGAAAAAGGGTGGTTTGGATTGATTCTTTGTCAACTTAAATGAGTTTTGTGTCAGTATTCAGAAACCACAATTAAAAATATTTGTAAATTTCTGAATGCTGATAATTTTCTCATGTTATAAAATCAACAAACTCAAATATCTATCAGGGTAAATATGGAAGCTATCTGGAACGCGCTCAAAAGTATCGACTATTCTAATTTTCCCATTGCGAAAATTGCTGCTGTAGTTGTCATTCTGACGCTGACACAGACATTAAGAAGATTTGTTCTGGCAGTGATCATTAAAACAATTGAAAATTTTACCAAGAAAACAGAAACTACTCTTGATGATGAATTAATTGCTATTGTTAAGCCAGCTTTAAATTGGCTAATTCTCATTGGTGGATTTTGGCTGATTAAGGAAATTCTGGCAGAGGAATTAGGTTCTAAATTAACCGATACTATTGGTAAAAGTCTGAACCTAATAGTTGTTTTTATTATTGGCTATGTTGTTTATCGTAGTTCTTCAATTTTAGGACAAGTAATTGCTAACATAGTGCTGCATACTGAAACTGAACTTGATGAATTGCTTAGACCTTTGATGCCGAAAATTTTTCAATCGGCAGCAATTATTGTACTGACAATTAAAATCAGTGAAATATTTTTAGGACAATCAGCAGCAGCACTTGTGGGTTTACTCGGTGGTGCTGGTATCACGTTAGGTTTACTCTTCAAAGACATTGTTTATGATTGGTTTTGTACGATTATTATCTACTCTGATAATCTCTATAAAGAAGGTGATTGGGTGGGAATATCAGGAGTAGATGGATTTGTGCAGATCCTCGCTATTGGATTTAGAACCACAACACTGCATCTAGCTAAGTGGGGTTCAATCGTCAAAATGCCCAATTCTCGCATGATTTCTGGAATTGTCGAAAATTGGTCACAAAATCCAGGGGAAGAATTAAAGTGGGGACTGAATTTAATTCTCAAAATTGATGGTATTTCCGCAAAACAAACTGCGAGAATTTGTGATGCTATTCAACAAATACCAACATCTATTCCTGGCTTTTCTCCTAAGTGTACAGTACGTTTCAAAAATATTGAAAAGAATGCCAGAGTTATTGAACTTATGGCATTTGTTAATGATGATAATCTCTACTTTGATGCTGAGAAAAACTTAAATCTAGCCATCTTGGAACTTTTAGAACAAGAGGGTATTGATTTTCTATATGTGGATCTCAGAACAGAACCAGAAAAATATAAACCGATGCAAAACAGCAACAATTAAAAAAGTTCAAAATAGATATACCCGAATTCTTTGAGGATTTGGGTATTTGGGTATCATGAAAATGCGAAAATCACCTAACTATGAACCTATTAATTATTTTGGCTGAAGTCGGCATTTTAATAATTGCTTTTATCTTATTAAGATGGCTTGTAGGTAAGTTATTCAAGCTGTTGGTTAGATTATCAATATTGAAGGGTGACGATTTAAAAATCAAAATTCTGCGTCGCAATATTACTGGCTTATTGTTGCTTACTTGCTTAGTGTTAAGCATTTTGATTGTCGGTGCTAATGGTTATCTGATCTATCGGGGTGAAGACATCCAACAATATACAATAGCCCTGATTCGCAAGATTCCATCAGGATTTTGGATGAGATTAGGAATTGGTATTGCTGAAAGTAGTGTTGTTGTAATTGCAGCGGTCATAACTCTAAAAGTTATCAAATCTTGGTTAAAAATAGCTAGTAACCGCGCTAAGAACTTAGATCAAAATACCGCCGATGATGAAAGTATTGACGCTTTTTTTACCGCACTCAATCAAAGAATCAGAGGTGGAATTTGGTTATGGGTTCTGATTGCTTGTACACAATTTCTCAAATTACCCGCAGTAGTTTCTGAATATCTATATATCGCATTGCGGATTTATTTGATCATTAGTGTGGGATTACTCATTCTCAAAGCAGTTGCGGCCATTGTTGACACTCTAGATGTTCTGAGCGTTAGATACTCCAGTCCTGATAATCTATTAAGATTTTATGATCGTCTCCAACACCTGATTCCTTTTTTGAAACGGTGTTTAGAATTTGTGATTTACGTCTGCACTGTCACATTAGTAATTCAGCAGGTGCAGTTAATAGCCAAGCTGGCTACTTTTGGTTTAAAAATTATCAAAATCATCGCTATCATTTTCATAAGTCGTGTGATGTTTGAGGTGATTTACTTATTACTAGAAGAGGTGCTTTTCAAAGATCAGGATTTGACTGACACCCAAAAAAGCAGACGTTTAACTATGATTCCTTTGTTTCGTAGTTTATTACAATATTTAATTTACTTCAGTGTTGCAATTTCCATTCTCTATATTCTCGATATTAATCCTACTCCTATTCTAGCTGGTGCTGGAATTGTTGGTATCGCTGTGGGATTAGGCGCACAAACACTAATTAATGATATAGTTTGTGGTTTCTTTATTCTTTTTGAAAATTACTATTTGGTAGGTGACTATATTGAAGCTGGGAAAGCTGAAGAGAAAACAGTAGAAGGTACTGTTGAAGCCATTGAACTGAGAACTACCCGTATTAGACATCCCAATGGTCAATTACAGATTATTCGTAATGGGGATATTGGTTCAATTACTAATTATTCCAAACAATACATATTTGCAGTAGTGGAAGTTTATGTACCTTACAATTCTAATTTAACTCATATATATCAAGTGATTGAAGAAATAGGACAGCAGTTAAAAACAAATGATCCAGATGTCCTTGAACCCACCCTAGTAGATGGGGTAGAAAGTATGGGTGAATCTAATTTGTTGCTGCGAACTTTGACAAAGGTAAAACCAGGAAAACATATTCAGATCCAGCGAATTCTGCGGAAAATGTTTATGGATACTCTATTGGTGGAAGGTATTCTCCTTCCTGCTGGTAATGAAAGTAAGGAAGATTAATTTGATATACTCTGAGTGATTGAATCCTCATTCTTCACAAATGTGGGCAAATTAGGCAATTAGTTAAGTTTTGTTTTTAGGATGCCTCTTAAATTCACCAACAATGATATTCTCTATAACAATAATATCAAGATACTTCTTTACATCTTGAATTATAGCGTTTCCTAATCACATGAGGTATATCATAGCCCCCTCATCGCTTGCGGGGAGGGGGTTGGGGGTGGGGTTCTTGTACCTCACTCAACCGAGAAACGCTATATCTTATCTCTAGACATTGACTGAGATGATTTTCATGGGTTATAAAAATGCAAAAGTTCTTTAATTGCTGTTTAGAGTTAGAATTTTATTTTAAGATTGCTATTAGTTGTACAATTGTTCAGCAAGTATTTTATTTTCTGTTCAATAATATAGAACTTAATTTTATCACCCAGGTATTACTATACTGGCTGATTGGTTCTATCTCATTTTATGTGATTGGGTTTTTCATTGAAAAATTCATCAAAAGTAAAGATAGTTTAACTAAAAAATTAACTGCAAGAGTTAAGAAAGTCAAAAAGCAATCATTTCCTGCTTTTACTTTAAAAGGTATAATTACAGGAGAAATTAAAAGTTTAATAGCAGCATTAATCATACTATATTTAGCTCCAGAAGTTCATAGAGATAATAATTTAATTCTAAATTTTGGATGGTTTTTGATGAGAATAGTTGCGGCTGATTTCTGCTTTTATGTAGCCCATAGATTATTTCATACAAAATCATTTCTCAAAATTCATCTTAAACATCATGAATTTCAAGATACATCAAGTTTTGTAGCTGGACATAAAAGCCTTCTGGAATATATTATTGTTACCATCACAGATGTTTTACCTATCCTTATTTTTGGATATGATATAACTCAACTTTGTGCATGGACTTTGATAGGTAATATTTATAATTTAGAAGGACATAGTTCTTTATCAATATTTTTTATTCCCTCAGATTTTCATGACCTTCATCACACTGGTTTCAATGGAAATTATGGCATTCATGGCTTTTGGGATAGAGTATTTAATACACTAAATCCTATTAATAAGAAGCCGGGAATTATGTTTCCTGTAAGTTTGATTGAGTATAAAACTATGAAATTATTTAGTAGTATAGATAAATATAATTCTTTTGATAATCATGATTACGAATCTAAAATATAACGAAGTAAAAGATATACTGTAGAATTAGATTAATAAGAATTTATTGGAAATTCTAATTTCCACTTCAGAAAAGGAACTTACTCACAATGAGACCAAATCCCATTCCCCCACAACCCGGTCAAGAATCTGTTTGGGACTATCCCCGTCCAGCGATTTTGGAAGATACCGACAAACATCTAAAAATCATTTACAATGATATCGTTTTAGCAGAAACTAATAAAGCAAAAAGAGTTTTAGAAACTAGTCATCCTCCTGGTTATTATATTCCTGCTGAAGATATTAAATTAGAATATTTAATAGCTACACCTAGAAAAACTATGTGTGAATGGAAAGGTATATCTGAATATTATGATGTTTCTGTGGGGGATAAATATGTAAATAATGCTGCTTGGCGATATATTCAACCTACTCCTAATTTTCAATCCATCCAAGAATACTATAGTTTTTATCCTGGTTTAATGGATGCTTGTTATGTGAATGATGAGTTAGTTAAAGCTCAATCTGGTGGTTTTTATGGGGGATGGATTACTTCTGATATTGTTGGACCCTTTAAAGGTGAACCAGGTACTTGGGGATGGTAAATAATGAAAATTTCAGTTGTCAAAATTGATAGTTTGACAATTCATGAACATCATCTAGAAATAATCTATACAATTTATTTGATGATATAGATTTAATTCCTACTTTCCGAAAAATAGAAATTGAGGAAAGTAGGTTATTTATGAAAAGATGTTTGGAGAAATGTTTAACAGGTAAAGCTTTAGATATGTTTACGGAGGAAATTTTATCATATACAAGAATTGATTGGGATAAAATAGAGGATAGATATAATTACGTTTACGCAACAGAACACGCTATACCTAATTGGATATTTGATAAAATTAAGGAACAGTTGTAAAAACTAACTACCCGACTTCCTGGTTATTACATTTCCGCTGAAGTACAAATTTATCTGCGTTTATCTGCGTTTATCATCTTCTATCTGCGGTTAATTCTTTCTTCGGTGTACCTCGCTTAGATAAGAATCGCTATATTACGGGTTGCGATAAAATAGTATTTATAGACCGAAACCCAATCATCTGAAACCAAAGGAATGATTTAAGCAATGAAAAAATCACAGCTTGATCTCATATTACAAGAAGTTAAACAAGCGTTACAAGAACTTTATCAAAACCAACTGGAAGCAATTATTCTATATGGTTCTCAAGCGAGGGAAGACGCTAAAGAATTTTCTGATATTGATATTCTCGTTGTTCTGAAATCAGAGATTAACCCCTATCATGAAATTGATAAAACCAGTCAGATAATCTCCAATATTTGTCTAAACAACGATGTTGTTATTTCTCGTCACTTTATTTCTTCAGCAAAGTTTGAAAATGAAAATACTCCCTTTAATTATAATGTCAAAAAAGAAGGCATTTTTCTATGACATCTCAGGAGAAAAAATTTATAAAAAAAGCTAAAGAAAGCTTACTAGCTTCCGAGATTCTAGCAGAAAATAAATTATATAACTTTGCTGCTTCCAGAGCTTACTATACCATGTTTTATATTGCTGAAGCCTTTTTGTGGCAGCAAGAGTTAACTTTTTCAAGTCATTCTGCTGTGATTTCATGTTTTGGTAGAGAAGTTGCTAAAAAAGGAATTGTTCCCCTGGAGTTTCACCGTTATTTGATTGATGCTCAAGATAAAAGGACACAAGGAGATTATAGTATTGATGATACCCTTCAGTTGAGTGAGGAAGATGTGAGAATTTTGATTGAACAAAGCAAAAAATTTATTGAAATTGCCGAAAAAACTTTATAAAAAGGTTTATATTTTTGAGAATCAAACATCTGAAAATTATAACTTTTGAGATTTTAACCACTCCCTCACTACTTCTGAAACAGGTTGAGATTGATTATCTACTTGATAATTCATCTTTTGTATTTCTGTTGTAGAAATTTTACCAGATAATTGATTAATAGTATCTGTGAGTTCTGGATATTTTTGGAGAATTTCTTGATTAAAAATAGGTACAGCTTGATAGGGAGGAAAGTATTTTTTATCATCTTCTAAAATAACTAAGTTTAAAACTGGAATTAAGCCATCTGTAGAGTTTGCAGCGATAAAATCTACTTGTTTTTCCTTTAAAGCTTGATACATTAATCCTAATTCCATTTGTTTAATGTTGGCAAAATTTAAGCCATAAGTTTTAGATAAACCTGGAAAACCGTCTGCACGTTCTAAAAATTCATAACCAAAACCTGCTTGCATTTGGGGAGTATATTTAGCAGCTTCCGATAAAGTTTTGATTTGCAATTTTGTTGCATCTTCACCACGAATAATCATAGCAAAGGTATTTTCAAACCCTAAAGATGGCATAACTGTTAATTTATATTGATCTTGATATTCTTTTTTAACTTTTTCATAAACAAGTTGAGGATCTGTAATTACTTTTTCTTTTAAAACTGCTGTAAATGCTGTACCTGTATATTCTACATAACCTGCTATTTTACCCACTTTCACTGCTTCATGAGCAATAAATGTTCCACCTAAATTAAAACGACGATCTACTTTTAATTTTGTGTGAGTTTCTATTTGTTGAGCGAGAATTTCTCCTAAAATAACTTGTTCTGTGAAATTTTTTGAACCGATAATAATTGTTGCTGGTTTTTGTTGATAGTTAAATGCTATTAATCCGGCTATAATTAAACCGATTATTCCTAGAATGATACCTATTTGTTGATTAAACTTACCTTTATTTTCTGTTTGTTTAGTAAGATTCTTTTCTAATAATCCTAAACCAAAATCTGCACTCAAAGCGATAAAAGCAGCGGGTACAGCACCTGCTAAAATCAATTCATTGTTAACTGTAGAAATTCCTCTAAAAATAAATACTCCTAAACCACCACCACCAATAGCAGCAGCAATTGTGGCAATTCCTACAGATATCACAGTTGCAACTCTCACACCTGCTAAAATAACTGGTAAAGCCAGGGGAATTTCTACTTGTAATAATAATTGTTGATCTGTCATTCCCATCCCTACACCAGCTTCTTTAATGGCGGGATTGATACTATTAATGCCAATAAAGGTATTACGAATAATGGGTAATAAAGCGTAAAGAGTCAAAGCAAATATAGCGGGAGTTTTCCCAATTCCTCCCAGAAAAGGAACAGAAATTAAAAAACCAAAGATGGCTAAACTAGGGATAGTTTGGATAGCGTTTGCTAAACCAAGAATAGGAGAAGCTAATTTTGGTTGACGAGTGATGAAAATTCCCACAGGAAGACCAATGGAAATAGCTACAGTCATAGCTATTATGACTAATATTAAATGTTCTCCACTGCGAAGAATAATTTCTGAAGCATATTGAAATAAAAACATAATCTCTGTAGTTGTTTCTCTAAATTTAATTAAGGTTTTCCCAACTATTGGCAGTATTTAAACAAGCCAAAAAAGCCTTTGCTTCTGGATGTTGAGATTGGATAAATTCTCTTCTTGTTCCTAAAAATACTAAATTTCCTGCATACATTAAACCAATTCTAGTTGCTAAAAAGAAAGCTTCTTGAATATCATGGGTGACAAATACCACCGTTTTTCCTAATTGTCTTTGCAAATGTTGAAACTGTTGTTGTAATTCCAAACGAGTAATAGGATCAAGTGCGCCAAAAGGTTCATCCATTAATAAGATTGGTGGATCTGCGGCTAAAGCCCTTGCAACTCCCACTCTTTGACGCTGACCTCCTGATAGTTGATGGGGATAACGTTGAGCAAATTGTTTAGGTTCTAGTCCCACTAAGTCTAACATTTCATATATTCGTGCCTCAATTTTCTGTGGTGACCATTTTTCTAAAGATGGGACAAGTCCGACATTTTCCCCAACTGTAAAATGAGGAAACAAACCTGTTTCTTGGATGACATAACCAATCCGTCTTCGTAGTTTAATAGCATCCCAGTTAGTCGTCGGCCGGGAACTTACTAAAACCTGTCCTTGGGTGGGTACAAGGAGATGATTAATTAATTTTAAAGTTGTGGTTTTGCCACTTCCACTACGCCCCAATAAAATTAAGGCTTCTCCTTGATAAATGCTAAGATTTAGATGAGATAATAAGGGACGGTAGTTAATTTCCAAACTGACATCCTGAAATTCAACGGCGATTTCTGATATTGAAGACATTTTGATGTTTGAATTATTGGGGATTTTTTCACTGAATCAGGTTGAACAAATAATGATTTTTCCCGGCTATTCCTGTAGCCAAGGTAATAAAAACTGAAAGTTACTTTCAATATAAGCTAGAATACTGACTGTAACTAGCTTTTTTAACTTTTAATTTTTAATTCTTAATTGGTTATGACTATGCACAATTCATTTGAATTCCAAGATGCTTATGATGTAATTGTCGTCGGTGCAGGTCACTCCGGTTGCGAAGCCGCACTTGCTACTGCCCGTCTCGGTTGTCGAACTTTGCTATTAACTCTAAATTTAGATAAAATCGCGTGGCAACCCTGTAACCCCGCAGTAGGTGGACCTGCCAAGTCGCAATTAACCCATGAAATAGATGCTTTAGGTGGGGAAATTGGCAAGATAGCAGACCGAACATACCTACAAAACGCATCCTCAATTCTTCACGGGGTCCGGCAGTATGGGCATTACGGGCGCAAACTGATAAAAGAGAATATGCGGCAGTAATGAAGGGAATTGTCGAAAATCAAGAGAATTTGACAATTC
>NZ_VILD01000001.1:570820-586520 GCF_009712085.1 Anabaena sp. UHCC 0253 | reverse complement strand
TATTGGTTTAGAAACTTATTTTGGCGTATCTTTTCATTGCAAAGCGGTAATTCTCACCACCGGGACATTTTTAGGTGGGAAAATTTGGGTGGGGAATAAATCAATGCCCGCAGGACGCGCGGGAGAGTTTGCAGCGGAAGGTTTGACACAAACTCTCAACCGTTTGGGATTTGAAACCGGCAGACTGAAAACCGGGACACCAGCACGGGTTGATAAGCGTTCCGTGGATTACAGTAAAATGGAGATTCAACCGGGAGATGAATCTGTGCGTTGGTTTAGTTTTGACCCCGAAGTGTGGGTAGAACGGGAACAAATGCCTTGTCACATGACCAGGACAACTCCAGAAACTCATCGTTTAATTCGGGAAAATTTGCACCTGTCACCTGTGTATGGTGGTTGGGTGGAAGCAAAAGGACCCCGCTATTGTCCGAGTATTGAAGATAAAATTGTCCGTTTTGCTGATAAAGAAAGCCACCAAATTTTTATTGAACCGGAAGGAAGAGATATTCCGGAATTGTATATTCAAGGTTTTTCTACTGGTTTACCCGAAACTTTGCAAATTTTGATGTTGCGAAGTTTGACTGGTTTGGAAAATTGTGTAATGTTGCGCCCAGCTTATGCGGTAGAGTATGATTACTTACCCGCAACTCAGTGTTATCCGACATTGATGACCAAGAAAATCCCGGGGTTATTTTGTGCAGGACAGGTAAACGGAACTACTGGTTATGAAGAAGCTGCTGCTCAAGGGATAGTGGCAGGAATCAATGCAGCGCGGTTTGTGCGGGGTGAGGAAATGATTATTTTCCCTCGTGAGCAAAGTTATATTGGCACGTTGATTGATGACCTGTGTACGAAGGATTTACGCGAACCTTATCGAATGCTCACCAGTCGCTCAGAGTATCGGTTATTACTACGATCTGATAATGCTGATATCCGCATGACACCATTGGGACGGGAAATAGGTTTAATTGACGATCGCCGCTGGGATTTGTATAGTCAAAAACAAGAGCAAATTACAGCGGAGAAAAAACGCCTCCAGGCAACTAGAATTAAAGAGCATGAGGCAGTGGGACAAGCGATCGCTCACGATACCCAAGAAGCAATTAGAGGTTCTATTACCCTGGCTGATTTACTGCGTCGTTCGGGTATCCATTACGTGGACTTAGAACGCCACGGACTCGGCAACCCTACCCTCAAGCAAGCGGAAAAAGATGGGGCAGAAATTGACATCAAATACGCTGGTTATTTAGCAAGACAGCAAAATCAAATTGACCAAGTTGCCCGTCAAGCAAATCGCCAATTACCTGGTGATTTAGACTATTCAGCCATTGAGACTCTATCTAAAGAATCCAGAGAAAAGCTGAATAAAGTTAAACCTCTCACTATTGGACAAGCAGCGAGAATTGGCGGAGTTAACCCAGCAGATATCAATGCCTTATTGATATATTTGGAAATAGCTAAAAACAAAAATCTTCATCCCAATTTCACGCAAGTTCCAGTAATTTCAGGGTAATCCAACTCTTCACCCAAAATAAAAACCACTCTTAATCGAGTGGCTTTTAACAATTATTCAGCAAACCCCATATAGCATATGTGAATTTTGAAAAAATCTAAGTATTTGTAAGGTGCGTAAAGCTATTGCGATCGCATAACGCACCATTAATCAAGTTTACGGTAGGTTACTACGTATCTTGATGGTTTCACCTCCCGGAAAGGATACAAAAATCAAATATTAGTGGAAGCTTTTTGCAAGTGAGGTTAAAATCACAAGCAATGTCTAATTCTGAAGTGGAACTATGAAGACGGCTGAAAAATTGGCTGCTGGTTGGTTACTAACACTCGGATTTATGTTTTTGGCGATATCAGTATCAGAAATCATAGATAAATCGGCACAATCTGGAGTGAAAGTATATCCTGTCGAGGGAGAACAGATATTTTCATCTCCAAATCCGGCTCAGACAAGTAAAGATGCTATTGTAGGGGGGATAATTTTTGGTGTTCCTAGCGCCATATTGGGTAGTTGGTTAGCATTAAGTTTGTACCAACAAAATCGCAAAGATAAACAAGTATTAAAGCAACAAAATAACGAACAATTGCGATCGCAATTTTATCAAACGTTACAACAAAATCAAGGAAGAGTAACTTTATTAAATTTTGCCATGCAATCTCAATTACCAGCAGCAGAAGCTAAAAAATATTTAGATGAGAAAGCTAAAGAATTCAATGCGAATTTTCAAGTAACAGAAGAAGGGGCTGTATCATATCATTTTGATGTGTAATAGGTCTGATGACACAGATTTTTTTAACTATAGCCGCCATTTTTGGCGGTTTGTCTGTTGCTGGTGGTGCTTTTGGCGCTCATGCTTTGCGGGAAAAAATTAGCGCCCGTTCCCTGGAAATATTTGATACTGGCGCTCGTTATCAAATGTACCACGCGATCGCACTGTTGTTAGTTGCCATTCTCATGATTCGGTTAGAAAATCCACCAACTACACTTTTAGTGAGTGGTTGGTTATTTATTATTGGTGTCGTGATTTTTTCAGGTAGCTTGTATGCTATCAGCTTAACAGGAATCAAATCTTTAGGAGCGATCGCCCCACTCGGAGGATTAGCATTGATGGCTGGTTGGGCTGCTTTGGCTATAGCTGGTGCAACGATCAAGTTTTAAATAGGAGTGAAAATTAAATGTGCGTTTCCTAGAACCTTTCTAGAGACGTTCCATGGAACGTCTCTACAATCTATTTCACTTAAACTAAAACTTGCGCTTTTTCCTCTTCCAGCTTTACCTCAGCTTCTGCTTTGAGAAACTCAGCTACTTGCGCCTCAATTTCATCCCGCACAATCTGACGATATTCTAAGAAATGCTCAATTTGAGCGCAAACAGCTAAATAACTACTAATACCACCTGGATTATGTTTGTACATATTCCACAGATTACGCCAGAATTGCCAACGGGTACTACGTAAAGCACCTTGTCGCCAGCAAATAGTCAACAAAGCCCGTAATACCTTCCAATTCAAGGGTTTTTTCGCACCTTTGCCCTTTTTCGGGTAAGTTGCTTCGCCCAAAATCCGGAAGTGACGATAAGCACGATCTAAAAATCGTGATGGTTCGTAAAGTTCCCAAAACGCTTCTACATATTCACTAGCAATTTCTGGTAAAGGCCGAGTGGGGACAAAATTCATCAATGTGGTTTGATTGATATTCGCCGATTTACTCCGGAGTCGGTTTTCCTTGGCTAATCTATGCCACAATGCTGTATCTGGTAGGGCTTGCAGCATACTAAATAAAGCAGTGGGAATTGATGTCTGTTCCACAAATTTAACAATTCTTCCCCCAGCACCTGTTTTTTCACCATCAAATCCAATAATAAAACCTGCCATAACTCGTAACCCTGAGCGCGTAATTTTATATACGGCTTCGCTGAGGGAATCTCGTGTATTTTGGAATTTTTGAGTAAAAGCGAGACTTTCTTCATCGGGGGTTTCAATACCCAAGAAAACAGAACCAAAATTACACCTTACCATTGCATCCATCAATTCTTGATCTTGGGCTAAATCAACGGAAGCCTCTGTCGCAAAGGAGAAAGGATAGTGATGTGCAACCATCCAAGGTTCTAGTTCTTTCAAGAATAATTTAACGTTGCGTTTATTGCCGATGAAGTTATCATCTACCATAAAAATACTGCGTCGCCAACCTAATTCATAGAGATAATCAAGTTCAGCTAGGAGTTGCGCTGGTGTTTTGGTGCGGGGTTTGCGACCATAGAGAACGATGATATCGCAGAATTCACACTGGAAGGGACAACCACGGGAAAATTGTACCGACATTTCCGCATAAGCATCAAATTCCAGCAAGTCAAAGCGAGGAATGGGGGTGGTGCTGACATCTGGCTTTTCTCCACCAGAGCGAAACATTCCTGAAGACTCACCGCGGGAAATTGCTTCTATAAATAATGGTAAGGTAATTTCTCCCTCATCCAAAATCAAATAATCTGCACCCACATCTGTAACTTCGTTGGGTAATGCTGTTGGATAAGGGCCACCTACAGCCACCCGCTTACCACGGCGTTTTCCTTCTTGAATCTGTGCCAGTAAATCCTCTTTTTGAACTATCATCGCTGATAAAATCACCAAATCAGCCCAAGCCCATTCTGCTTCTGTGATATCACGAATATTCCGGTCTACTAGCTTAAAATTCCATTCTTGAGGTAAAATCGCTGCTACTGTCACCAAGCCCAGAGGGGGTAACATTGCTTTTCTGTCTAGCAAAGCTAGGGTTTTTTCAAAAGACCAAAAACTTTTTGGAAACAGAGGATATATAAGTAAAACATTCATTATCTTAATCGCTAACCCTGAATTTTGTTTGTAGGTTTATAACAAAGACTGAAAATACATTATGGATGTGCCAAAATTCCATTGCGTAAATTATATAGCAAGTGATACACCAGGAGTAGGGGCGCAGGGCCTGCGCCCAGTCAGGAGTCAAAATTTATTCCTCTTTGACAAACTCCAGATATCCTTTACTTAATTCTTCGACGGATAAATCATAAAATTGTTTACCATGTTCTGGAGTTGCTAAATCTGGATTTGAACCCATGCGGCCATCTGGGTAACGGGAACGAAAATCAACAGCACTATAAATTTTATGTCCACCAGCAACTTCTGGAGAAAGAGGAGCTTTTTTAATTGCTTCTGGATAAATGTATTGGGTAACAGCTACTTCGCTAGGGGTAGCATGAGAACCTTCTTGATCACCATATAATTCTTTGGCAAGTTTGTACACAGAACCACCCATAAACCAATTAGCAATTTGACATTGTATTTTTGAGGAATTGGGAATTTGTAACTCTTCTAAATGAGCATAAGTTTCTGAAAAAGCAGCTTTGAGAGTGGCGATATTTCCCCCATGTCCATTAATAAAATAGAATTTGGTAAAACCTGATTTTACTAAACAAGTTAAATAATCTCTAACTACTAAAATTAAGGTGCTAGGACGTAAACTAATTGTTCCGGGAAAAGCTGTATGATGTAATGCCATACCAACATTAATTGTTGGTGCTACCATTGCTTGAGTTGCTTCACCAACACCCTTTGATATAGATTCTGCACAAATTGCATCAGTACCGATTAATCCCGTTGGTCCATGTTGTTCCGTTGAACCAATTGGTACAATAATTCCTTGAGATTGTTGTAAATAAGTTTCAACTTCAGTCCAAGTGCTTAAATGTAAGAGCATTTTATTTTTAGAAGTTCAGGATTTCAGGAGACAGGATTCGTAGGGACGAAGCATTTGGTATAAGGGCGTTCGCGGATCGTGCTGGAAGCATTAATATTCGGTGTAAGGGCGAAGCATTCGGAAAATAAACTTGGGAAAAAACCGAGAATTAATCGCCCGAATGCTTCGCCCCTACATGGAAAAAACTGAGAATTAATCGCCCGAATGCTTCGCCCCTACATGGAAAAAACTGAGAATTAATCGCCCGAATGCTTCGCCCCTACATGGAAAAAACCGATAATTAATCGCCCGAATGCTTCGCCCCTACAGGAGTATGGCTTACGCCACGCTGCGCTATCAGAAAGAAGGAAGAAATAAAATTACCCAATTACCAATTACCAATCACCAATTACCAATTACCCAACAATTTCCCACCAGCCGAAAGCAGGTCCAATAAAACGGATTGTTACCCATGCAACAACCATCAGGCTAATACCTATCCATGCACCACGAGTAGTTATAGCTACAAATTGTTCAGCCTGGGTTTTAGTGATGGGAACCCAAGGTAAGATTTTAGTAGTGTCTTGCCCGTATTCTTCTCCTAGAGAGTCTTTACGGCGTTTTGCTTCACCCATAATTTAATAAATTTACAACTTTAGAGTTCAATTTAGATTTTAGTAGAAATTAGCCTTTGGTTAGTGGTGATTGCAAGTAATTAACCAGAATCATCTTCATGTGTGGAAGAGAATAAACTGGGATCAAGATAGTTTAAACGGGCTAGGGGACTAAGAGAAGAGAGGATTTGAGCGCCATAGCTGCGGTTAACGACACGACTATCTAGTAAAGCAACAATACCTTGATTTTCGCGAACAGGTGCGATCGCTCTTTGTAATTCATTCATGGCTGTGGGTAATAAGTACAGACGAAACCAATCTTGGTGCGATCGCTTATAATGAGCTACTCTCCCGGCTACTAAAGGATTTTCCAAAGATGGTAAAGGCAAAGTTGCAATAATTAACAATCTGGGTGATGGTAAAACACTTTGATTTTCTCGCCAAAATTCCCAACCAGTAATCAAAATCCCATTTTCATCTAAACAAGTTTTTTCTACCTGCACCCGTGAACCAAACTCAGAAGCCAAAATTGCCCCCACTCTGGCTTTCAGTGGCACATCCCCTATCAATATTACTGTCATTCCTGGTGCAGTTGCACTCAAACATACCAAAGTGCGAACTTGATGAATCAAAGCTCCTTGAAATTCCGGTGTATTCGGCAAAGGCAACTTATAAGGGGCATACAGTTGAATCGCTTCCCCTTGACTATCAGCCGTAAACCTCAAGCAAGTAACATCTTCTAAACCCAACCGTTGACGAAATAGAGGCGCTTCCGTTTCTGGTTCTAAAGCACTACCAATTAAGACTACAGGTTGACGTTGCCAAATTGGTGCGAGGATTTTACCCAATTCAATTGGGGCATAATGTAACGAAAATAAACCTTGACGGCGGGCAATTGTTGCCCAAAATAAAGGATAGTGTGAAGGGCAAGTCTCAGAAGCAGAATCTTCTAAATATGGGAATTGTTGCCAAAAATTTCGCCAAACTTCGGGAAGATTCGTTTTATCCAAAGCCAAATATAAATCTTGTAAAATTTCGATTTCTGGCTGAGAAATTAGATAACAGTGATATGGATTTTCGGGATGCTGAAATAATGTATATGTCAGTTCTACCCTAACTTCCCGAATCATCTCCGCTTGATATGGGTAAGCCAGCATTAACTGATCCCAATCATGGGGTTGAATAGTTTGAGTCAGTTGAGAACGCACCCAATCTTCTAAATCGTCAACACCATCAATAATTGTCGGGATATCGGCAGGAAATTGACCATTATCAGCCAATTGCCCTTTTAACCAAGCTTCCGGGGAAGTCAACAGCAAACCGTGAAAATCAGGACTTGGCCAAGCGTCACCAGTTCTAATGGGCTTATTTGCTGGTAGCCATTGTTGGAGTCTGGGAATTTCCACCTTCAACAAACGTTGCTGTACCGTTTCCGAAGCGACAATAATTACAGAACCGTGCCACATTAAAGCAGAGGCAATAAAACTGGTGCGATATCGCCCTTGATGTCCACAAACTGCTCCTACCTGGATTAAAGCACTACGTCCCAAACGCAAAGCGCGTGCAACCAACCTAGCCATAGTCAAATGATGAGGCCAAGAAGGGAAACCCGCCTGCGATCGCAGGAAGTTATGCAATGACAAATGAACTTCAGCCTCAATCACGTGCTTTTAATTCCATAACAAGTTATTTTTTTGGAACTACCCCATTTCTATTATGTTGTCAATTGTCAATTGTCAATTATCCCAATCACCATTCTCCTAAATTATGCCAACTTATACCGGAATTTCCAGTGAAGCTTTCAGACATCCACTAGATCGTCAAGCAGAAGAAGCTCTCCGCAGTTTACCGGGATTTGATTTAATCGCTCGTAAATTTGTGGAATTTGTCTATGAACGCCCCCAACTCGTCTATTTAATGGGTAACTCTATTCAAGTCGGACCACGCCAATATTCCACTATTTACCAGATGTTCCGAGAATGTGTGCGAGATTTGGACATTTATCCAGAACCTACATTGTTTATCTCCCAAAATCCCCAAGTTAACAGCTATGCGCTAGGACAAGAAAATCCTTACATAGTGGTCAATACTGGGTTACTAGAGTTACTCAATGAAGCCGAAATTCGGGCAGTATTAGCCCATGAACTGGGACATATTAAATGTGGTCATACTATTTTAATTCAAATGGCGATGTGGGCGATGAATGCCGCTTCTGTTATTGGTGAACTCACCTTTGGTTTAGGTAATTTTGTCAGTCAAGCCCTAATTTATGCCTTTTTTGAGTGGCGACGCAAAGCTGAATTATCCGCAGATCGGGCAGCACTATTAGTCATGGATGACTTAAACACAGTCATGTCGTCCATGATGAAAATTTCTGGAGGTAGTAATAAATACGCCCATGAATGTAGTTTACAAGAATTTATCCAGCAGTCAGAAAAATATCAAGCCCTAGATGATGATGGCTTAAATCAAGTATATAAGTTTCTCATCTACAATGGCGCTCAAGGCATGATGCTGAGTCATCCCTTTCCTGTAGAACGGTTACATTATTTACGCAGTTGGGCAGTATCAGCAGAATACCAGGAAATTCGCCAAGGCAACTATCAACAAAAACCGGCTCCTGGCTCAGTTAATGTTAAAGTTGAAACATCAGAAAATGAAGCGGAAAAACTGCGAAAAGAAATTGAAAAATTACAAGAAGAAATTAACAAAATGAGAAAGTCTAATTAATTAAAGCAGGATTTGTAGGGGCGAAGCATTCGGTGTAAGGGCGAAGCATTCGGAAAATAAACTTGGGAAAAAACCGATAATTTATCACCCGAATGCTTCGCCCGTATTTTTACTAAATCAACTTTCTGTTTCGCAGTCAGGAACACCTTCTCTAAATACTCGACTAGCGAGAATGTCTACTGCTTCAATGGTAATTAAATCCTGCTTTTTTAACAGTTTGCCACTGCTTAATAAACGATTGGCTTGACGTAACCGCGCTCTATCTATAGCATTACGTACACTTCTAGCATTAGCAAAATGGGGCATTGTCTTCCGTTTAATTAAATATTCGCGGAAGGCTATTTCAGCATCTGGACTAAAACAATAATTTTGTGCTTTGACTATGGATTGGGCTATCACCATTAAACTATCAACACCATAATCATGAAATTCAATATGTAATCCAATCCGCGAATTCATCCCCGGATTACTATGAAAAAATCTGTCCATCTGGTCTTTATAACCCGCCAGAATGACTACTAAATCATCACGCTGGTTTTCCATTACCTGCATGAGAATTTCTATAGCTTCTAAACCAAAATCTCCGGGGTGATCTGGACGATATAAAGTATAAGCTTCATCAACTAATAAAACACCCCCCATGGCATTATTTAAGACTTCCCTTGTTTTTGGTGCTGTTTGTCCAATACCTTGTCCAACTAAATCATCTCGTGTTACCAACATCACATTTTCTTTGCGAATATATTCCAGACGATAGAGGATTTCCGCCATTCGCATTGCTACAGTAGTTTTTCCCATACCAGGATTACCTAGAAAAGTCATGTGTAGGCTAGGCGCACCTGCATTCAAACCCAAACTTTTACGGATACGGTCAACCAACAACAAAGCCGCCATTTCCTTGATTTTGTTCTTGACGGACTTTAAGCCGACTAACTCCTGATCTAGCTTATCCAGAATGTCTTGCACATGAGATTCTTGGAATGCTGTTTCTATATCTATTTCGCCATTTTGATCTATTTGTTTTTCTAATATCTGTTCCGTCATGCTATCACCTCTGTTAATGAATTTGATGATAGCGTTGAGTGGGGAAATATAAAAGAACATAATCTTAATATGTCTGATATATTTTTCTTACTTATCAATTTCCGAGTTTGGTCATAGAGAAAACATTATCTATCTTACCTCACCTCCAATATAGAAACAGCCTGATTTCCTTGTCTGTGTCTTGAACTCAGGATTTATAGCGTTTCAACACTAGTAAAATTGTTCTATTGAATAAGTGCAGATCAATACTTTTTGATCTGTGTCACGTAGCACCCAGAAGTAGGAAAATTATCCAAGTTATTATTTACTGGAGAAAATACTCACTATTCCTCTAGTTAAAATTTGACTTAAGCTGTTATTAACATCAAAATCAACATGATTAGTAAATTGACACAACGGTTCTTGACTTTGACGCTTGTTTTTACTCTGTCCTTTTTCTCTTTGGCAGTTCCTTTTGCTTCTGCAAATCACTACTTTTCTAATTCTCCAGCAAGTTTGACCTCAAATAACAGCGAAATTAATGATAGTTTCAAGTTCTCTGAAGATGATTTTACTCCTCAAGAACATCAATCACTACAAGCTATCCGTCAGCGTCGCAATAAAGAGATTGCCGCAATTTTAGATTTATCTCAACGCAATCTACTTACCCATGAATTACATCAAGGCAATAATATTGATCAAGCTTTAGAAGTATTAAATTTAAGTTCTGCACAACGAGAATTAGTAAATTCTATAACTGTATTAACTAATTTGAAATTGAAGGGAATTTTTTCTCGCCATGGGTTACTAGACAGTCATAAATAAAGTCATAGTTTGGCAATCATCAATTATGCCAGTTGTGGGAAATATGACTTTTCTGCAACTGGTAATAAATACAGGAAAATAATTTATATAAATTAAGTTAGAAATTTGATTAAATAACTTGATAAAGCTATTAAATAATTGTAAAATACCTAAAACAAACTCGATTTTTCAGGTGTATATTTTTTGCAATCACTAAAGATTAAGGAAAAACTCAATTCACTGATTGAGGAAGCATCTACAGTAGATACCCGTTTAGCAATCAGATTAAACCAGATTAACCTCTGGATAAAAGATGTTAAACCTGGTACGCTGATGTCCAAAAAATTTGTACTGTTATTTTTGCAACAGTTTATCCAAGATACTGATGCTTGGCTGAAACTCAAATCCCTATCTTCTGAAGAAGAACAACAGTTAGCTTTAGATGCACTACCGCCCACGCTAAAGTATTGGTATGGTTATTTGTTTCCCAAGTGGTTGAGTAAAGATGACTCCAAGTTTTTTATTTGGAGACGAAAACTAATGGCGGGTGATTTCAGTCAAGAAGATGGAAAACTGATTGACTCTATTGCTGATATTATTGAGCAAGGTGGTGGTACGGTTGTCAAAAGATATATTGTGGACTTGTCAATGGCAACTGATATAATTGTTAGTAGTAGTCAGAACAAACCACTCTGTGTGCAAATCACTAGCATATCTGAAGAGTTTTTACAAGATAAATTTAATAATTGGGAAAATACTCTGCTGTTTTGGGAAATAGAAAGAGGATTATTATTAAGTTATAATCCCGGTGCAAATGATTTTATAAATCAGGTAGTCAATACAGCGTTAGATAATAGCGATAATCTTAATATGGGTATTTATCGCAAATTAAATTTATAGTTTTGAGTTAGTTAAAGTTATATGTTTTGTCTAAGAATATTTTTCAAGGAAGTGAGTAATTATGGTTAATCAACAAATAACTGACCGTCAACAGAGATTAGAAAGTTTTTTAGAATCTGTAAAAGCTGCCCAACAATTACAAGATGATATCATGAAATATGGACTAGATGCAGCTTATTTGTATTGTGATGATGTTGAGGGTGATTGGTTAGATACTTGGGGAGATGATAATGATGAACCAACTTATATAGAAAAGATGACAACTTTCTTAGAAAGTGATGATGCGATCGCGGTAAAGGTACGGGAAAAGTTACAGAATAAATCTGTTTCCGAAATTATTGAAGGTTTAGAATATTGTTTGAGTCAATTGACAGAGAATAAGAGAATTTTTGCAGCGAAGGATTTGTTAGTAGGTGGTGTTGCGTTTGCAGGAAGCGATCGCAGTTCTACTAATGATATGATTGATGAAACTGAGTTGTTAGATTTGGCGGAAGATTTGCTAGAGAAATTGACGGAGATTTTGGGTTAATTATTATTTAAGGGTGCTGGAATAAATATGGCTAAGGGATTCGGTAATAACAACAAAAATAAGAACAAAATTAATCAATATAGCAAGGAAAATATAGAGTTTTTGTGGGCAGTGTTACAAAAAATTCATGATAGTAATGCTGAACCACAAATAGTTTACCCATTTTTTTTAGCCAATTTGGATAAATTTGATGAGAAATTTCAGGATTTTTTAGAGAAATGGGGAGGGTTGAATTTACCATTTATAGAGCCAGAAATAACGGCAATCAAAGTTGGAATGGATATTATGCATTTCAGTAATTTGATTGCTAGTATACCTATAGGAAATATAAAAATTCACTTAGAGATTGCTATTACTGGATACAGATTGGCTGCACTGATTATTAATAGTACAGAATTTTCCAAAGTTTCAGAGGGTATAGAACTTTTAGCTATACTTCAAAATAATTTTGGCGAAGTATATAGAAAGCGAATATTGGGCAACTGTGCAGAGAATTTAGAACACGCAATTAATTGTTTTAAATCATCCTTGGAAGTTTTGTATAGTAAACATTCTCTAGAACTATTGACAGACATCCTAAATAATCTTGGTCTTGCTTATTTAGATCGCATTTTTGGAGACAGAAGAGAAAATATAGAAATAGCAATTAACAATTTAAAAGCAGCATTGTCAATGTTAGATAGTGAAATTTTCTCTGAAAAATGGGCATACACTAAAGGTAATTTAGGTATTGCTTATAAAGACAGAATTTTGGGAAATCGATCTGAAAATATAGAACTAGCAATTTTATGCTATCAGGACGCACTAAAAATTTATAATCTTGAGAAGTTTTCAAAACAATGGTCAGATATTTATCATAATCTCGGAGATGCTTACCTCTATCGAACTAGAGGAGGGAGAACGGAAAACTTAGAATTGGCAATTAAGTCATTAGAAACATCTTTACAAGGGTGTACTTACGAAACTTTTCCTTATGATTGGGCGGAAACTCAGAATAATTTAGGAACTGCTTACTTGAATCGCTTAATAGGAGATAAGAAAGAAAATGTTCAATTAGCTTTCAACTACTACCAGCAAGCTTTACGAGTACGTACTATAGAAGCTTTACCAAGGAAATGGGCAGAAACTCAAATGAATTTGGGTTATGTTTATTACTATCTAGAAAACATTGCAGAATCAATAAAATCTTTTCAAAATGCTTTGGAAATAGAAAAATTATTAAAAGATCACTTAGCATATTTTAGAACAGGCAGAAATTTAGGGAAAATTGCATTTCAATTACAGTTTTGGAAAGAAGCTATCGAAGGATATAGTGCAGCAATTGAAGCAGTAGAAACTAGCCGCAGTTGGGCAAAATCAGAGTCACGTCGTCAAGAAATTCTAGAAGAATCAATTGATATTTACCAAAATATAATACAAGCCTGTATCAATGCTGGACAAATAGATAAAGCCTTTGAATATTCTGAACGCTCTCGTTCTAAACTTCTAGTAGATTTAATGGCAAGTAATCACCTCTCTCAAAGTGAGAATATCCCGCTAAAAGTCCAAGAGTTATTACAGCAATATGAAGAATTACAACAACTAATTAACACAGAACGTCAAAAGCATAAATCAGAAAATAACCGCAGTGAAACCCGCGCAGTTTGGCAAGCATACAACGAGAAAATAGCCTCTCTAGAAGCGGAGAAACAACAAACTTGGGAAAATCTCAGACGTGAAGATCCTGTATTAGCTGGAGAAATTCAAGTTCAGCCTCTGAGTTTGTCAGAAATTCAGAGACTAATTGATAATCAAAATACAGCAATTCTCTCTTTTTACACTACGAACACTGATACCCATATTTTTATAGTCAGAAAAGACAGAATAACTCTTCATACTTGCACCGGAGAAGGCTTGGAAATATTACAACAATGGATTTATCAAAATTGGTTATTAACTTATACTAGTGATGTTAAAAAATGGGAAAGTCAAATCGAAGCTATTCTGCGTGAACTTTCTCAACGGTTGCAATTATCGGAATTAATTGATCAACATCTTCAAGAAATAGAAGAATTAATTATAGTACCTCATTTATTATTACATCAAGTTCCCTTTGCTGCTTTACCAATAGGATATCAAGAATATTTAGTAGATAAATTTTTGATTCGTTATACTCCCAGTTGTCAAATTTTAGATTTTTGCTATCAACGTCCAAATTTAGAACCATTAGATATTAATTCTCTACAATACGGAACAGTAGAAGACGCAACAGATGATCTACAATGTGCTAGATTTGAAGGTGAAAACATAGCCCAGCTATATAATATTCCAATAGAAAAAAGATTAATTGGTAGTAGTCAAGCTACTCGTGAAAATTACCGTCAATTAGCTGAACAGGTGCAAATTCTTCACTCTTGTCACCATGCCCAATCTCGCCTTGATAATCCATTAGAATCAGGATTGATATTAGCTGATGGTAATATTACTTTAGGACAATTAATGTCACCAGGTTGGCGTTTACCTAATCTTATAGATGTGTTTCTCTCATGCTGCGAAACGAATTTAGGTACACCTGCTTTAACTGATGATATTCTCACTCTTTCCACAGGCTTTTTATGTGCTGGTGCTAGAAGTGTAGTTAGTTCTTTGTGGTCAGTTAATGATTTAGCAACAGCCTTCTTTTCTATCTTTTATTATGAACAGCGAAAACTCGGTAAAAGTCGCCCAGAATCTTTACAACAAGCTCAAATAAAGCTAAGAGAATTGAGGAAAGCTGACCTTGACGAAATGTGTCAAGAAGCAGAAATTCAAAGAAAAAAAGCTAGAAATGAGAGAAAAAAATACCCCTCTGATTCAGAAGAGTATTTAGAGTGTATGAGAGAATATAAAAAATATGCAGAAATATCAATAGCAATTGATAAATTCCAAAAAGCAAAAGGAGAATTTCCCTTTGTAAATCCTCGTTACTGGTCTGCTTTTATTGTTCACGGTTTACGATAAATAAAAAATATTCAGGGTGCATTAGAAAAACCCAGCGCACACTAATCATATTGTGAAATGTTTAATTTTTAGTTAACTTGCGCCATTTTGTATTAGAAATCCGCCAAAACAATACCCCTTTCAGAGGATGTCTTAGTTGTGGGAAATATAACCTTTCTACGACTGGTAATAAACTCAGCAAAATGGCGTGTCTATAAAAGGTAGCAGAATTATAATATTTCTAGCCAGCATTAATAATAGAGATTATACAAGTGCTAGATTCAATCCTACCATTGTTAACAAGGTTACTTGCTCGGAAAGATTGGTTTTTTTGTACACTTATTACCATCTTAGGTTCTGCAATTAGAATCTATAACTATGATCAAATTCCTGCACATAATTGGACTGCTGATGAATATGCTTTTGCATGGAGTGGTATGAGTTTGATTCAAGATCATGTACCTACAAGTTGGTCTTGGCTAAAAGCTTATGGAGATATTCCCAAAGTGTATTGGAAAAATGGAACTTATCAGTTAGTGACACCGTGGCTAGATCATCCTCCTTTATTTAGTTTAATTGTTGGTAGCGCAGCAATTTTAGGAGGTGCAAAGACTTTTTTTGATTGTACATTAACGTCTATAAGAATTCCATCTTTAATATTGGGGATTGTTTCTATTTCTCTCTTTTATGTCTTCAGTTTAAAATTATGTAATACGAATATTGCAATTATCTCTACTTTGATTTTTGCGACAAATCCTAATACTGTTTTTCTTTCTAGATTAGCAGTTAGCGAAAATCTCATTGTTTTTTTAAAGTTTATCTACTTTACTTTGTTTTTAAAGTATATTGCGAATCTGCTAATTCAATCTATCTTTACTATTTCTGCTGTTTTAGCTGGGATAGCATCTCTAGCTAAAATAACTGG
>NZ_VILD01000001.1:565706-570795 GCF_009712085.1 Anabaena sp. UHCC 0253 | reverse complement strand
TAATACTTGGTTATATGATTGATTGGTGAAAATGATTTCTTTAGATCCCCAGCTTTTTGAAGAAGTCGGGGATTTTGTTAATTAAAGGAGCTTAATTGCGAAATTCTAATATATGTTGGGCGACAATTTGGGGTTGTTCTAAATGGGGAATATGACCACAATCTTTAATCCAAATTAGCTTACTTTGGGGAATGGCTTTAGCAAACTTTGGAGCATCCCCAGTTCCCAAAATTTTATCACTATCGCCCCATAAAATTAAAGATTTACCACCAAATATTTTCACAATTTCTGGAGGAGAACCAAATTGTTTTAGCGGTTCTAATTTCAGTACAGACAAATCTTCAATATTTTCAATTCCCTCATTAGCATATTTTTCTAAAAGTGCATTTAAAACCGCCCTTGCTTTTTCACCATATTTAGTAAAATAATCTCGTTTTCGGACATTTTCTGCTCTTTCTTTACGAGTTAAAGGTGGACGATTCCAATTGTTTCTATTTCTCTCTTTTATGTCTTCAGTTTAAAATTATGTAATACGAATATTGCAATTATCTCTACTTTGATTTTTGCGACAAATCCTAATACTGTTTTTCTTTCTAGATTAGCAGTTAGCGAAAATCTCATTGTTTTTTTAAGTTTATCTACTTTACTTTGTTTTTTAAGATATTGCGAATCTGCTAATTCAACCTATCTTTACATTTCTGCTGTTTTAGCTGGGATAGCATCTCTAGCTAAAATAACTGGCTTTTTTCTTGTCCTTGTGCTTTGCTTACTGCTGATTTATCAAAAGAAATGGCGAGAAAGTTTAGTAGTTTTTGTAATTGGCTTACTAATATTATCTGTATATTTTATTTATGGTAGTGTTTATGATATTGATCTTTTCTTTAAGGTACTTCAATCTCATACTAACCGATTTGAGAATTTCCTGTTATTTAAAGAAATCATCTTGTACCCTGTATTCTTTGAAGATGGTTGGTTAACTTTTAGTTGGCTAATTTTGATTGCAGTTTTTAGAACATTTTCAACTAATATCAAATACCAACTTATTTATATTCCCATTATTGTCTATTCATTTATTCTCTTATTTTCTGGCGCTCAAAGCCATTTCTATGCTTGGTATCTGATTCCATATTTTCCTTTTTTGTTTTTAGCATTAGGAATATTTCTGGAGGATTTTATCAGCAATCCAGACTTTATCAGTGCCTGTTTAATCAGTATTTTTATAGGAGCGTGGAGTTTTAATTACAGTCTTCAGTACGGATTAGGTAATTTTTTGCTAGAATTATCAATAACAAAGTATTTATTCATAGTATTGACTTCTTTACTAATCCTACCTTTTTTAGTTCATTCTGTAATTCCATCTCGACAAACAAAGTTTTTTGCAAGTTTAGTTGCAGGGTTGACAATAGTTATTTTACTTTTAGGAAATATTAATATTGTTACCAACTTTGATCTTTCTCAGCAGTTGCCTGTTCAGTAAGTAGGTAGATGTGAAATCAATACTGTTTGGTTAAGAGTTTTTGTAGATTAGGTTAAAAGACAGCGAAACCCAACAAATGCTTATAAATGTTGGGTTTTGTTCCATTGCTTTGCAATGCTAACACGAACAACCCAAGCTACTTAGGTTTAACAGTATACTTATTTTATGAAGCGAATAACTCCAGTAGCTAGTGAGGATTGTCTCAAAGCAGTTGAATTCTTTAGTTTATATAAAATCAGTTTTAAGTTATCAAATTACTTTTCTAAGATAGAAGTAGCGAATAAAATCGCCAAAAGCAAAAAATCACCCAATCGCAAATTGGGAGGAAATAATAAACATGACGCAAGCACAAAAATCTTTAGAATCTGTCAACAGTGCTACAGATAAAGCCCTAGATCGTGATTGTACAACATTATCCCGCCACGTCCTCCAACAACTACAGAGTTTTGGTCCAGATGCACAAGATTTAAGTGCGCTCATGAATCGCATCGCTTTAGCAGGTAAACTGGTTGCTCGTCGTTTGAGTCGTGCTGGTTTAATGGAAGGGGTTCTAGGATTTACTGGAGAAGTCAATGTCCAGGGAGAATCCGTCAAAAAGATGGATGTTTACGCCAATGAAGTATTTATTTCCGTCTTCAAACAAAGCGGCTTAGTTTGTCGTCTTGCTTCCGAAGAGATGGAAAAACCCTATTATATCCCTGAAAACTGCCCCATTGGTCGTTATACTCTCCTTTATGACCCCATTGATGGTTCATCTAACACAGATAACAATCTCAGTTTAGGTTCGATTTTTGCCATTCGTCAGCAAGAAGGAACAGATATTGATGGTGAAGCGAAGGATTTGCTCACCGATGGACGCAAGCAATTAGCCGCAGGCTATATTCTCTATGGTCCAAGCACCATGCTGGTTTATACGATAGGTACAGGAGTACATTCATTTATTCTTGACCCTAGCCTGGGTGAGTTTATTCTGTGTGAAGAAAATATCAAAATGCCAAATCACGCTGCTACTTATAGCGTTAATGATGGTAACTTCTGGCAATGGGATGAACCTTTTAGAGAATATATCCGTTATGTGCATCGCACTGAAGGCTATAGCTCCCGTTACAGTGGCGCAATGGTGAGCGATATTCACAGAATTTTATTACAGGGCGGAGTTTTTCTTTACCCAGGAACACTACAAAAACCAGAAGGTAAATTACGTTTGTTGTATGAAACTGCGCCTTTAGCATTTTTAATTGAGCAAGCTGGCGGTGTTGCTAGTACAGGAACAATGGATATTTTAGATGTAGTACCTACCAAACTACATCAGCGGACACCGTTAATTATTGGCAGTAAAGAAAATGTGGACAAAGTGAAATCTTTTCTGCAAACAGGTAAATAGACAAAACTATAGCATCTGCCAATCTTCACATTCATACCAAAATCTACGAGGAAAAAGCAAGAGAAATTTCTAGCGATCGCTCCAAAAAAGCTGACTAGAGTTTTCTACACTCATCAAAACCTTACAAGACCCCAACATTAATAGTAATATTGGTGGTTCTAAAACGATTGACTCTCTATCCACAAATAACATTATGGATAGAGATTTGCATAACCAAATCACTGAGTCATAAATATAACAAAGTTAATGTTCGACTTTTGACTTAAATTTTGTACTTTATGTACCTACAATATGCTGTCTGTGTCCTTTCTGTGTCATTCATGAACTCTTTACAAAGCAAAGTCAAGCTATTCTCACCTGTAGAGGGAATTGGGGAAGTAGGGGTAGGAAAGGATCAAAAAATCAGGAAATGAGGAGAATATAGATCCTTACTTTGTGCCTCCTTCTTGCCACCTAAACCCCAATTCAACATCCAAAATCTAAAATCTAAAATCTAAACTCCTATGGTCAGTCTGTTAGAAAATCCATTGCGCGTTGGTCTACAGCAACAAGGGATGCCCGAACCGCAAATTATCGTCATCTTTGGTGCTTCCGGAGATTTAACTTGGCGGAAGTTAGTCCCAGCATTATATAAATTGCGGAGAGAAAGACGTATTCCCGCAGAAACAACCATTGTCGGAGTAGCCCGTCGAGAATGGAGTCATGAATACTTCCGTGAGCAAATGCAAAAAGGCATGGAAGAAGCTCACGCTAGTGTAGAACTAGGCGAACTTTGGCAAGACTTTTCTCAAGGTTTGTTTTACTGTCCAGGGAATATAGATGACCCTACAGGCTACCAAAAACTCAAAACCTTATTGGCTGAACTAGACGAGAAACGGGGAACAAGGGGAAACCGGATGTTCTACCTTTCCGTTGCACCTAACTTCTTCCCTGAAGCTATTAAGCAGCTAGGATTAGCGGGGATGCTAGATGACTCAGAAAAACATCGTCTAGTGATTGAAAAACCCTTTGGTCGTGACTTAGCTTCTGCCCAAAACCTCAACCAAGTAGTACAGAAGTTTTGTAAAGAAAACCAAGTTTATCGTATTGACCACTACTTGGGTAAAGAAACAGTTCAAAACTTGCTGGTTTTCCGCTTTGCCAATGCCATTTTTGAACCTCTATGGAATCGGCAATTTGTTGATCATGTCCAAATTACCGTAGCAGAAACCGTAGGAGTAGAAGACCGGGCTGGTTACTATGAAAGCGCCGGCGCACTGCGGGATATGTTACAAAATCATTTGATGCAGCTTTACTGTTTAACAGCAATGGAAGCACCCAACTCTATGGATGCTGATAGTATCCGTACAGAAAAAGTAAAGGTGCTACAAGCTACTCGTTTGGCAGATGTCCATAATTTGTCACAATCAGCAATTCGGGGACAGTATAGTGCTGGCTGGATGAAAGGTAAACAAGTGGAAGGGTATCGCAATGAACCAGGAGTTAATCCTGAATCAACTACTCCCACCTATGTAGCCATGAAGTTTCTAGTAGATAATTGGCGCTGGAAAGGTGTTCCTTTCTACCTACGGACTGGCAAGCGGATGCCAAAAAAAGTGAGTGAAATTGCCATTCACTTCCGCGAAGTTCCTTCTAGAATGTTCCCCTCGGCTGCTCAACAAGCAAACGCCAACGTTTTGGCTATGCGGATACAACCTAATGAAGGTATTTCCCTGCGGTTCGATGTAAAAATGCCTGGTGGTGATTTCCGCACCCGTTCCGTAGATATGGATTTTAGCTATGGTTCTTTTGGTATTTCCGCTACAAGCGACGCTTACGATCGCCTTTTCCTTGATTGTATGATGGGCGACCAAACTCTATTCACACGGGCAGACGAAGTAGAAGCAGCTTGGCAAGTAGTTACACCAGCCCTTTCTGTATGGGATTTACCCGCAAATCCTGCTACCGTTCCTCAGTATGAAGCTGGTACTTGGGAACCAGAAGAAGCAGAATTATTAATTAACCAAGACGGCCGTCGTTGGCGCAGACTTTAATTAGTCAGTGGTCAGTGGTCAGTAGCAAAACAACTGACAACTGACAACGAACAACTGACAACGAACAACTGACAACTGACAACGAACAACTGACAAAATTAACTATGGTTTCCCAAGCACCTACGATTTTTTCTTTGCAAGCACCCAAGGATGTTTCCCTCACAGAAATTGAGGCAGAACTCAATCAAGTTTGGC
>NZ_VILD01000001.1:559618-565500 GCF_009712085.1 Anabaena sp. UHCC 0253 | reverse complement strand
ACTAAAACAGCATTGCAGGCTGTACAGAAAAACATCAACTTCCAGAAACTGGTAGTCCTACAGCAGAAACTTTAACGGCTTTACGGCAAGAATATTTCCAAAAGCAACACCCCGGACCAAAGGGAGATAATCATGGTGCAGCAATGGGCTATACTTTCAGCCCCACTAGCCCCACCCTGGCTGATGAAATTGCTATCCGTAATCCTTGTCGGATTATTGCTTTATGTCCTATTGCTGGGGATGATGAAGGGGTAAAGGCTCAAGTATCTGCCTATTGCCCAATCCAAAAGCAGTCTTCTAGCACGCTGATATGCTGTGAATATATTACACTCACCGGGACTGCTGCGGCTTTAGAACGCATTGGGGGCATGATTCCCGCTTTGTTAATCGGTGGTTTACCTAAATTTTTATGGTGGAAAGCCACACCAGATGCTGCTAATCCTTTGTTTAAACGATTAGCAGCAGTTTGCAATAATGTCATTGTTGATTCTTGCAACTTTAATACACCAGAAGATGATTTACTCAGCTTGCAACAGTTGGTAGAAACTGGTGTACCTTTAGCTGATTTGAATTGGCGACGTTTGTCAGCATGGCAAGAATTGACAGCAGAAGCTTTCGACGCTCCTAACCGTCGCGCAGCCCTCAAGGAAATTGATCGTGTCAATATTGATTATGAAAAAGGTAATGCTGCTCAAGCATTACTGTACTTGGGTTGGTTGGCTAATCGCTTAGATTGGCAGCCAATTTCCTATAGACAGGAAAACGGTGATTATGACATCACTTATATCCAATTCCTGTCTCAAGACCAAAAACACATAGAAGCCGAGTTAGCAGGTGTTCCTCTTGCTGATATGGGTGAAATTATCGGTGATTTGATTGGTTTGCGTTTAAGTTCTACCAATCCTCAAGCTAATTGCGGAACTGTAATTTGCTCAGAAACTGGCGGTTGTATGCGAATGGAAACCCATGGCGGCGCTCAATCTTCTGGGTTGTTCCAACAGGTAAGTTCTCTTTCGGAACAAAAAGCAGAAGTATTGTTAAGTCAACAGGTACAACGCTGGGGACGTGAGGCTTTATTTGAAGAAAGTCTGACTGTCATTGGCAATACTATTAAGTTAAGGAAATAGATAATACAGCAGGTGACAGCTAACATCTATTTCTGTCTAGGTACAGTTCGCTATAAATCAGGACTTACGCAAAACAGAACGGAAGTAGGGGTAATTCATGAATTACCCCTACGCAAGAATCAGGTTTTGAGTTCAATCTTGCGTAAGTCCTATAAATAATGAAAGGTAGGGTGGGGTTTCCCACCTTTTATTTTCTCTTGATTGTAAAGTTTTGTAAAGTTATAGATAATATAACTCTGCATTGACAGAAGAACTCATATAAGCAAAGATTAATTTCCAAAAATTTATGAATCTTCAACAAGCAGAATTATATCAACGTCTTCAAGAATTTTCTTTAGATCAAAAAAATGTTTCTTTTTCTTTTAGTCAGAGGTTAGCAAGGGAAAATAACTGGACAATTTTATATACTCAGCGTGTAATTGAAGAATATAAAAAGTTTGCCGTTATTGCTGTTTTTGCAGGACATCCCGTTACGCCTTCTGATCAAGTAGATCAAGTTTGGCATCTACATTTAACATATACTCAATCTTATTGGCAAGATTTTTGTGGAATATTGGGTACACAACTAGATCATGGACCCACTCGTGGCGGTAATCAGGAATATCATAAATTTAATAATTGGTATCTGAATACTGTAGCCAGTTATGAACAGTTTTTTGGAGAAACTCCACCGATAGATATTTGGCCAGCACCTCATATTCGTTTTGATCTAAATGCTAATTTTCAGCGTGTAGATACTCACAAAAATTGGATTGTATCCAAACCTAATTTAAAGTTTCCTCAGATAGATATTTCTCGTTTTATTCCTCATAGATTTTATCTAGCATTTCTGTTGACATTGACATTAATATTCACTAATTCTCAGCTTTTATTGGCATCAAATAATAGCAATTCCCAAACTTCGCAAAGTTTTGAAAATACTATCGTCACTTGGTTTTTAAGAGCGATCGCTTTTTTTGTGACATTCTTCATATTTGCATCTATTGGCAGAGGTGGTGGCGGTAGCAGTGGTGGTGGCAGGAGTGGTGGTAGTAGCAGTGGTAGTAGTGGTTGCGGCGGCGGTGGTTGCGGCGGTGGTGGTTGCGGTGGTGGTGGTTGCGGTGGTGGTGGTTGCGGCGGTGGTGGCTAATCTCTAAGATATAGATTTTATTTCACGCAGAGGCGCAAAGGACACAGAGAAAAGGAAAATATGAAGAAATTTTTGATGAGAAGAATTGGGTTTTCTTTAATAGCTGTATTAGTGATGGTTCTGATTACATCTACTCATGCTATTGCCCAACAAGTGCCATTTTATTGGGACTATATCCATGTGAATATTGATGTGCAAACGAACGGAGATATGTTGGTTACAGAGGAACAAAAATATGTTTTTGAATCTGCTCACTCTCATAAAAGATATCGCTATATTTATCTAAATAAGGTTGATGAAATTAGGGATGTGACAGTTCAAGAAAATAACCAAATTATTCCTAGCAAAACCGGAATTCAAAATAATCAATTTTGGATTCGCTGGCAACATCAATTAACACCACCAGAAGCACGTACCTTTATTTTAAAATATCGTGTAGTTGGTGGGTTACATATCAATGGTCAGAATACTCAAGTTTACTGGAAAGCGATTTTTCCGAAGCGAAAAGCTCCTGTTAATGCAGCAAAGATCCGAGTAAAATTACCAGAATTATTATCAAGCAAAGTCCTTAATTTTACGAATTTTGGTACACCAGCTACAGCCAGTCAGGTCAATTCTAGAACTTTTGAATTTGTTGCTAATCAATCTATTCTCCCACAACAAGAGTTAGAAGTTCAGATCACATTTCCTAGCAACATTCTTAACCTAACTCAACCTAATTGGCAAAAAGGTAAAGCCGGAAACACCATTTTTCTTGGATTTATATATATGGTTTTTTTTATGTTCTTGGCCTTTACTATCATTTGTTTAATTAATCATCTGAAATGTCCTCAATGCAAAAAATTGACCCTCAACCGGACTTATAAAGTATTATTGCCAGCATCTACTCGATATGCAGGAACACGCAGGGTAATCTGTCACTGTAAAAACTGCTCTTACCATAATGAGTATAAAGAAGTGATTCCACTAATTAGTAATAGTAGTCATAGTGGTGGCGGTGGATATAGTAGCGGTGGATATAGTAGCGGTGGATATAGTGGTGGTGGATATAGTGGTAGTGGAGATGGTGGTGGTGGATATAGCGGTGGTGGAGATGGTGGTGGTGGAGGTGGTGGAGATGGTGGTGGTGGTTAATAGTCAGCAGTATTTACACCTCACCTCATGCTAAAGTAAGAATATTTTATACAGCTTAGAGCGTTTCCTAGTACACAATGGTGTAAATAAATCAACAATTAAATTAACCTAATCAAATGGATGAATTAGAAGCAAAAATCCTGCAAATTGTTCAAGAAACCTGTCAACATCCCAGGGGTAGTATTGCCCGTCAAAAAGGACTCAATCAGATTATTTTATTGATTCAAAAAACAGGTAAACTATTGCGTGGTGTAGGTATACCTGATGCAGAAGAAGCTTTACAGGAAACTTGGTGGTATTTTTGCCGAAATCTTTGTGAAGCGACTACTACAAAAGAACCTTATAATCCTGAAAAAAGTAGCGTGATTACTTGGATTAACAGTTACTTAACTTATCGGTTGCAAGATAAACGCATTAGTTTTTATGAACAAAAAAATAACTTCGATTTACTTTCACAAGAAAACGATCAACAAATAGATCCTGCAAATTTAATTCCTGCACCTACAGAACCAAGACCAATATTAAATGAAATTCAAGAATGGTTAAAAACAAATTATTCAGAACTAAAACGTATTCATGTCAGAGATCATCCAGATGTTAATTGTTACGTTTTAATTTCCCGTCGTTTACCACCGGAAACATCTTGGCTAGATTTATCTGTAGAGTTTGGTATACCTGTCGCAACTTTGAGCAATTTCTATCAACGTCAATGCTTTCCCCGTCTTCTCGATTTTGGTAAATCTCAAGCTTATTTTGATAGTGAAGGTTACTTTGATATATAGTAAATTATGAATTATCCTACTGAACAACAAAGCATTTCTATTCCTATTTCTGCAAAGTTCCGAGATACAGCTTTGCAATTTGCTCAAGAACAAGCAAATCCAGAAAAAGCTAAACAAGTCTACCTGAATACTTTAGCGGTGCAAGTCATAAATAATTACTTGCAACTATTAGATATTTCTACCACAATAGAAGCCAGCTATAGTTGGGATTACTGGGGAAGAATGGGTGCAGATGTGGCAGATTTATTATTAACTGGAATTGGACATTTAGAATGTAGATATATCCGAACAGGTGATCATATTTGTCATATTCCTCCTGAAGTTTGGCATCATCGTTTTGGTTATGTGGTAGTGGAAATTAATCAAACTTGCCAAGAAGCCAAAATTATAGGATTTTTACCCGCAGTGACGACAACAGAAATTAATATAGAACAGTTACAACCATTAGAACTTTTAATAGAACATTATCATCAATTTTCGGGTGTACAATTAAGACAATGGTTAGAAGGAATATATACATCTCAATGGCAAAGTATTGAGGAATTAGCTTTGAAAAAAGCCCACAATTGGCCTTTCGTTCTTCAAAAGTGCGGGGATTTGAGATAGATACATCCAAAAAAGTTTGGCAAGTGATTGAACAATTATATCCCCAGCGCAGTTGGGGAAAAATCTTACCATCAAAATTATTACAGAATTCCGATGTAGAAGTAAATGATCTTCTTGTTCATCTTTTACAAACTACAGATGATGAAGAAACTCGTTGGACTCTAGCAGAGATTTTATGGACAATTACCCCAAATCATCCTGTTATTGCTGCTAGAAGAGTTATGGATTTAGGAATGCAGTTAGCCGGAAAATCTGTAGCTTTAATGGTGGCTATTTTACCAAAAATAGATAAAACTTTTGCCGTACTTTTACGAGTATATCCAATGGGTAATCAAATTTATTTACCAACGGATTTACGATTGTCAGGATTATATGAAAATGGACAGCCATTTTTAGAAGTTCAAGCTAGAGAAAAACAAGATAATTACATTCAATTAAAATTTTGTGCTGAACTAAGTGAAAAATTCCAAATTCGGGTTACTCTAAATAATGCAGTCATTACAGAAAAGTTTGTCATTTAGACCAATACGGTTTAGTTAAGAAAATTGTAGGTTAGCTTAAACTTAGATAACCGAATGGTGGTAAAACCCAACAAATTCGCGGAGATGTTGGGTTTCATTTTATTGCTTCCCGAACGTTTACGTTCCACAACCCAACGTTGTATCTTAGAGGTATGTTAGCCTTAACTGAACTGTATGTCATTTAGTCAGACAAATCACTTAGGGTAAAAGCCGTGGGTAAGTTGGTAATATTCGAGATTGGAGAGGGTAGTTTTGAAAAAGGATTTCCGGTAAAAATTAGAATTTGGGAAGACAGTAAACCCCATTTTACAGAAATTTCTGGCAGGTTTCCACCAGCTTTAGAAATTCCTGAAACTTATTATGAATGGCAATCAGCTTATTATCAATTGCCTGGTAATTGGTTAATTACTGTTCCCCAAACTCAAATCACTAATGTATCCATGACAGAAATTTGTGATGAAGCTGCTCAAAAATTCCAAGCTAGTTTTAATAATTGGTTAAATCAACCATCTGTAAGAAAATTAGAAAGGCAATTTTTACAAAAAGTTGGTGAATGGGATCATGTTCGCTTTATTTTACAAAC
>NZ_VILD01000001.1:557689-559593 GCF_009712085.1 Anabaena sp. UHCC 0253 | reverse complement strand
ACAAACACAAGATTTATTATTAAGAAAACTTCCTTGGCATTTATGGGAAATATTTCATACTAGTCATAATAAACCAGAAGTTGTAATTGGTTCAGATTATGAACCGTCAAAAATTAAATTAAAAAGTCCTGTAAAAATTCTGGCTATTTTAGGGAATAGTCAAGAAATTAATATTCAACCAGATTTACAAGCATTGACAGCAAAATTACCAGGTGCAATTATTGAACCTTTGTTGCAACCATCGCGTCAAGCGATCGCAGATAAATTATGGAATCAATCTTGGGATATTTTATTTTTTGCTGGACATAGTTGCAGTCAAGAAGGTGATAGTTGGGGAGAAATTCAAATTAATGATCATGAAACTTTATCACTTTTAGAAGTGCATCATACCTTGGGATATGCTGTTAAAAAAGGATTGAAATTAGCGATTTTTAATTCTTGTGATGGATTAGGATTAGCACGCAATTTAGCTGATTTGCGAATTCCTTATACTATTGTCATGCGAGAACCTGTTCCTGATATTGTCGCTCAACATTTTCTAGAATATTTTCTCACAGTTTTTGCATCTGGAGAATCTTTATATACCTCTGTACAACAAGCTCGTGTGCGTTTACAAGAAAATTTAGAAAGTCAATATCCTTGTGCTTCTTGGATACCTGTAATTTTTCAAAATCCAGCAGCAGCATTACTCCAATATCCCCAACCTCGCAATTTACAAAAGGTAACTTTTCAGTCAGGAATAGCTATTATGTTATTCATGATTATTGGTACTATTTTATGGTTGAGTTTAAATGAAATCAAATTGCGGAATCGCTTTAGTTATGGTGAAAAAGTATTATTTACCTCAGTGACTAATTTAGATAAGCAAGCAGGTACAACAGCATTTTTATGGAAAAATTACAATCAAGCTATTAAAAAATTTACTAATTATTTACAGGAATATTCCCATGATCCAGAAGCTAAAATATTTTTAGAAAATGCCAAAGTTGCCAATAAAAAAGTAATCAAAATTGGTGTAGCTGTACCTATAGGTAGTAATCCTTCCGTAGCACAAGAAATTCTGCGAGGAGTAGCACAAGCTCAACAAGAAATAAATAATAATGGTGGGGTAAATAGTAAGTTCTTACAAATACAAATTGCTAATGATGATAATAATCCGGCAATAGCTAAGGAAATTGCTCAGAAATTTGTCAAAGATCAGGAGATTTTAGCAGTAGTTGGTCATAATAGTAGTGATGCCAGTATACCTGCTGCTGATATATATCAAGCTGGAAAGTTGGTAATGATTTCACCAACTAGTAGTTCTACAAAATTAACAGATCGTCAAGATCGGACTGATGGTAATTATATTTATAGAACTGTTATTAGTTTTAATATAACTGCTGAAACTCTGGTTGAATATGCCAAAAATACTGGAAAAAGCAAGATTGTTATTTGTAGTGATTCTAAGGCCGCAGATCAGTCTTTTGAAAAAGCTTTTGTTAATGCTATTCATAGCAAAAATCTGGTGTTAGTTAATGAAATTAAATGCGATTTTGCAGCTAATGATTTCCAAAGTGCAATTAAGCAAAAAGTAACTACTATTCTCCTAAATCCTCAAGTTGACAGAATTGATCAAGCTATCGAACTAGCTAATCATAATCAAGGACAGTTATTATTATTAGGAAACCCTAGTTTACAAACTAAAAAAGTTATTGCTGCTGGTGATGCGGTAAATGGTATGGTAATAGTAGTTCCTTGGCAAATTACTGTTTCAGATAATCAAGAATTTGTCCGCAATGCTAATCGTCTTTGGGGTGAACAAAGCTTAATTACGTGGCGTACTGCTATGGCTTTTGATGCTACTAAAAACAGTGGCGATCGCTATGCAAAAAAGGGACTACAAGAACCGATATTCAACAAGC
>NZ_VILD01000001.1:531432-557017 GCF_009712085.1 Anabaena sp. UHCC 0253 | reverse complement strand
GGGGATAACATTGGGTAATCCTAATTTACAAACAGGTTCTTCATGTAGTAAATCGCTGGCAAATACCCAAACTTCGCTACAATTATTATTACCATCATAAACCACAGTTAAAATCCAACCTTGTCCAGAATTTTGTGAATCTTGAACATAAATTGGTTCGGAAGGATAGCAATTTTCGCCAATAGTTGCTTCTATTAAAGTTCCAGTTTGGTGATCAAAACGAGCAATATTATTTAAAATTTCCTTACTAACATCTGTTTCTGGCTGGAATCCTGACATATAAGTATAGCGAGAAAATTGACCTAAATTTTGTCCAGGAACACTAGGAAACTCACAATGTCGCTGGGAAAGTTGCTCAATTTTAATTACCTTTCCAGTTTGAGGATTAAGTTGCACTTGGGAAAATGTACTATTAGCAATAGTCTGAGTTTCTCCTGTCATTACTTCTTGTAGATATTGATTAGTTCGGAAATTTTCATAACGAGCAATATCTACAATCACTGCACCACTAGGATCTACATAACCATTAGCAAAATGCCACTGAAACCAAGGTTCAGTTTCACCCCGACTGACTAAAGATAAACTTTCTCTGTCAAAAACTATAATTTGAGTTCCTAATTCAGGAAGCCATTCTAAACAATCACTATAGGTGCTTATTCCTAGCAAAACTGGCCAAATATTTAATCGAACTGGGGAAACAAAAAAGACAAGATACTGTCCCGCTAATACAAAATCATGTATTAATGGTACTCCTTGTAATTGATGTGTTGCTGTTTGGATAATTTTGCCTGTAGAGTCGCTTTTATAAACATTAAGTGTGGCATTTAATCCAGGACTCACACCAAAATTAAAAATTTCTCCTGTATATATATCATGCTTATAATGGGCAGAATAATTTAAGTCTTTAGTTAAACTTCCCAAATCATCTTCACCACAAGTTTCTAAAGTTTGTAAATCTAAAGCATAAGGTTTACCACCTTCCCACAATGCCAAAAGTTTATCAGGTAATGCCAAAACGGAAGTATTAGCCGCATTTTTCACTGGTTTTATCCATTGATTCCAGATAATTCCTGGTGCAGTCATGCCATAATTACCATACAGCAATTTACCCGCAGCAGTCTCTTCTTGATAACCAATGGTTTGCACATAGCGATAAACTCCAGTAGCACCAACATCATTAAAATTAACAGCGAGAATTGCCCCGTCTCCATCAAACCAATGCCCCACACGAATACCATCTCGTTCTAGTCGTCCTGGTCCATTTCGGTAGAGTGTACCCCGCAAACTAGCAGGAATTTTACCAGCAATTATAGGTAGTTGAGTAACAGGAAACTCTGTTGCCGGTTGAGATATTGCCCCTGCCCAGGCTTTTTTTGTTGACTTTTTATTAATTGTTGGCATAGTGATTTTTGGGTCTTTAGAGTGTTTCTCAAGAGATTTTAAAATCTATCTTTAGATAACTATACAATAGTTCAACTGTATCTATGTCTCTAGATAGATAGACAAAATATACGAAAGCGTTGATTATACTGAAATACTTAATATCTGTAGTTTTTGCTATACAAGCAAAACTACTTGCACCACTTTTCAAGGAAGATGATCAAAAAATTTACTAAAATGTTGACAACAACGGTCTCCGTTGTTATGGCTGGAACAATAATAGGTTTTGCTAATTTACAAACGGCATCAGCCGTAACATTAGGACTTAGTTTCCAAAATACTACTTGTAAGTTAACTGTTTTTAATTCTGAGATAGATTGTTCCTCTGCACCACCTTTAGTTTTTAACGGAACAATTGATATTAATGACTCTCCCAGCCCGGATTTTAGTGATTTGATTACAGATTTTAATTTGAATGTTTTAGCTCCCGCTCTTTCCTCCCAAACTTATAATTTATCTAAGTCTGCATTAGATAACTTATTTACTTCTGGAGTTTCTGCGGATACGATTACTATACTTGGAAACATAGTGCCTGCTGATGGTGATATTGGCTCAACTGGTGTGGATTCCTCTGGGTTATTTTTTGAAATTAATGCTTTTGCAAATAGTATAGATACGATCAGAATTTATGGTAATGCCTTATTACCACAGGTGCTACCACCAGAGTTATTAACTCTTGTTCCATCTGACGCAAATCCATCTGACGTTGAAGAGTTTATAGGACTATTACCAAAAACACCGGAGTCTTTACCTTTTTCTCTGCTTCTCTCTGGAGACTTGGAAATTTCACCAATTAATCAAACTGCTGTTCCTGAAAGAGTTCCTGAATCTAGTACCATCTTAGGTACTGCTCTTTTAGGAGTTGGAGGCTTACTGATTAAGCGCGGAAAGGGCAAAAAATTGGCAGGTGTTCAAGCTTCCTAATTCATATCTGTATTGACGCTTCACTGACTGATACTACCTTTTCGGCAGCGTCGCACTAGCGATGTAGTCTTACTCTCTCTGGTGCGCCCGTTTATAGTCGTGGCAATGCCCTGTCCCGACTTTTTTATACCCCGTCCTCAAGGACGGGGTTTTTTTTCATCTCGGTTGTTTTCAGTGCCACAGTTAAAGACTTGAATCTTCTGAACTTTCAATAACCTAGCCAGTTGTAAGTAGGGCTTGCTGAATAGCGGGGCGGTAGCCATATAAAGCTAGAATCTATTCTAAATCAAAAACTTTGCATTTCCATAAAAACCCATCTAAGACTTGTTCAGCAAATCCTACTTAAAATTTTATGACAACCAAAACCACCTTTAATTCCTGGGTAACTTGTCCTCAACCCAACCCCCAAGCCAAAATACGTCTATTCTGTTTACCCTATGCAGGGGGTAGCGCCACGGTTTTTCGGACATGGCCGGATTATTTACCCTCAAGTATTGAAGTGTGTCCTCTAGAACTTCCTGGAAGGGGAAGACAAATGCGATTACCTCTCTACACAAAAATGCAACTGTTGGTCAAGGAAATAGCCCAAAATATCAGCCCTTATCTAGATAAACCCTTTGCTATTTTCGGTCATAGTATGGGTGGATTAGTCAGTTTTGAATTAACTCGTTTACTACGGTCAGATTATGGCTTAACTCCATTACATCTATTTATTGCTGCTCGCAATGCACCACAAGTTACTCCGACAAAAAAACCTATTTACAATTTACCAGATCCAGAGTTTTGGCAGGAAATTCGGAATTTTAATGGCACTCCTGATGATGTCATGAAAAATACAGAGATTATGAAACTTTTTCTCCCTATTCTCCGGGCAGATTTTACGGTTTTAGATACCTATATTTACACACATCAACCAGCTTTTGATTTTCCTATTAGTGTTTTTGGTGGGTTAAAAGATCAAGAATTTACTGATTATGAACTAGAAGCATGGTGTGAACAAACTATTGCTCCTTTTTCTTTGCAAATGATAGATGGTGATCACTTTTTCATTAATAAAGCTAGAAATATTTTACTTAAAAGTGTTATTCAATCTTTACAAGATATAGGATAATTATTTGATTTTGGAAATATCGCCACAATAATACGGTAATTACGATAATCATATCTATAAAACCGAACTGTAATCAATTTATTTTCTAGTGTTATTATTTAGGTAGGAAGCCAAAGATAAAGCTTCAAAAATTTGAAAGTTAAAAGTTAGACCAGTCGTATTATTGTTTACCAAGTGACAAGCTGAAGCTTTAGGCTTAACAAATCAAGAAATCCAATAGTGAATTTTTGAGGAGATAGTTATGGCACTTATACGTTGGGAACCTTTCCGGGAAATAGAACGCTGGGATCCATTCTCTGAAATGGGCGTTCTCCGGCGACAAATGGATCGCTTGTTTGAACAATTATTACCAACTAATGGAGATCAAAGAGAAGGAATAACTTTTATTCCTGCTGCTGAAATTTCTGAAGCTGATGGTAATTTGAATTTGAAAGTGGAAATACCAGGTTTAGACGCGAAAGATATTAATCTCGAAGTCACTCCTGAATCCGTTTTTATTAGTGGTGAAAGGAAATCGGAAACTAAAACGGAAGAAGAAGGTACAACTCGTTCGGAATTTCGTTATGGCAGGTTTGAACGGGTAATCGCTTTGCCTACAGTCGTAGAAAATGACAAAGTAGAGGCAGATTATAAGGATGGAATTCTCCGTCTTACTATTCCCAAAGCGGAAGAAGGAAGACACAAAGCTGTGAAAATTCCTCTGGGTTAATTGTAGGTTAAACCCTGAAGGGTGGAATGACTTTTCATTTCATCCTTCATTTTTATCCAAGTAGGGACGATAATTTATCGGTTTTTCCCAAGTAGGGGCGAAGCATTCGGGCGATTAATTCTCGGTTTTTTCCCCAGTAGGGGCGAAGCATTCGGACGATAAATTATCGGTTTTTCCCAAGTTTATTTTCCGAATGCTTCGCCCTTACACCGAATGCTGATGCTTCCAGCCCCTGTTAGGGATACGCCCTTACACCGAATGCTGATGCTTCCAGCCCCCGTTAGGGATACGCCCTTACACCGAATGCTGATGCTTCCAGTCCCGTCAGGGATACGCCCTTACACCGAATGCTGATGCTTCCAGTCCCGTCAGGGATACGCCCTTGCACCAAATGCTGACGCTTCCATCTCCCGTCAGAGATACGCTCCTACGACTTTTTCCGCAAGCCCTAATTAGTGATTACCTATGTTTGAAAATATGCCTAAAACTATATTTGCAATTATATAATTAATTCTCAGGATAGATGTTAAAAAGCACTGTTGTATTTAGTAATTACGCGGGTAATAATTTTTTATATATTCCTGTTAAGCCTATGACTTAATGGATGAGTAAATATATCTCTGTCACTGTTAATATATCGGAAATAGCTATTCTTTTTTCTGGCTTGGATAGGATTTTTCGATTTTTTGGAAAACTTCCATAAAAACACACACTGATACAGTTTCATTTGCTTGAATAGCTATATAAAGAGGATTGAGATTGGCAATTATTAATTATGGCAACCAAAGTAATTGATGTTAGAGAATATACTGTCAGAGCGCACAAAAGGCTGATTCACACGAGAGTTTTTAACTTTGTTTGTAAAGAATGTAATCAGGCTACAAAGCGGGAAACTTTCGGAACACGCCCTCTATATTGTGAAAGTTGTCGTCCTCCCCAACCTCCTAAAAAATCATTACAGGTATCTCAACCGAGTAAACCTCGACCGATGTCTTATACCAGCGATACAACTTTAGATTGATTGAATTGCTATGAATTCTCCAGGACAATTAAAATCACCACCCGATGTATTTATTACGCCATTGTTGGAATTACGAGATTACTATGGGAGTCTCGCCCAAAAATACCAACGTCTATTCATAGAGGCGCGATCGCAATTAGATCATGTAGAATCTTTGTTGTCTACTTGGTCTTACACTGATGACAATGAAGAACTATCACAAATTGAGGATGTTGAAGAAGATTCATTGTTATTGTTGTCTTCTAACCACAGCCCTAATCGGGAAACTTGGCGGTCTTTAGAGTCGCAAAATTCAACATCAGACTCTTTAGAAATCACTCATTCCCTTTCCGAAGTTAGAGATTCAGATAATTCGCCCCCTAAGCGTCGTCACTATGTCACGAAAGGGGAAGAGATTCCTATGCTTCCCCACTATGGGAATATGACTCGCATGGAGGCTTTAAAGAAGCTCTTGCGAGAATTTGTTGGGACCGTCTGTCACATAGATTTTATTGTGCGATCGCTTTATGGTGATTTAGAGTCTACTATCTTTAAAGTCGTTAAAGGTAGAGTCCAATCATCTCTGACTCAAGGACGAGAAAGTGGCTATTGGTCTGGCATTCCTAATGAACCTGGCTGTTACACTCTAGATTTAGGTTCACTTGCTCCTATTCATACTAAGGGAATATCTAGAGGCATTAAAGCTACTAAAACCAACAAACATTTCATCAGACCTCAGATGAAAGTAGTACCGATGTTGCCACAATTTGAGGGTCAATTTTTAATTGATGCTCTAACTGTATTCCTAGAAGACAATGCTGGACGAATTTTTAATGTTAATGAAATCGTCAATGGCATTTATGGACATCTGAATGCAGAAGAAGTTAGAGAGGTCAAAAATAAGGTTCTCAATGAACTATCTAGGGGTCATCGCACAGGCCGATTTGTCAGAGTTCCTCACCAAATTGGTTTGTATACTTGGGATATGAATATGGTCTCCCAAAAGTAAAATAAAGAAGGTGCGTTAACTACTTTTAACGCACCTGATCTATAAATACATTTTGATGAATAAAGAAGAAATGAACCACGTTCGCGGAGCGTGCCGTAGGCATTAGGACGCGAAGAGCGCGAAGGAAGAAGGAAGAAGGAAGATTATTTACCTGTCAATTACTTTTTGACAAACTACTAGCAATTTATGTTATCTATTTGAATTCCCATCTAACTACAACCTATAGCTGAAGCAGAATTAACTTTGATTAAATCGCCTGTAAATACGGCTGTGTATTTAATAGGTGATGGAGTACCTGCAACACAAGTCATGCGAGTTTTATTCGCACGCAGTGGACTCCATGTAGAATCTGCTTTTACAGTCAGAGTTGTACCATTCCATGATAATTCTTTAACAGTTAGAGAGTTAGTTTTCCCATCGCTTTTTTTAGCGGGTAAAAATGTAGCGTAGTTGACATCCCCATTAATGGGATTAATTCGGGCTATAACTCCTATTTTTGCCCCACCACCGCTACCATAACTGGTTAACCAACGTCCACTAGCAAAACGGCGGAAATCATTGCCAGTCTGTGTACCTGTAGAGGAGAAAACGCCATATAAAACTCCGCTTCCATCCCAAATTAGTCCATAACCTGTACCATCATCACCAGTTGTTTCATAATCACTACGACACCATTTCTTCACACCATTATCAAAACGAACAATCCGGGGATTTTTATTGACAGATGATACTTGTTGATAACCAATATAGATACTTGTTGTCCCAACAGTTACCTTGGGTCCATTTTTGGCTTTGATGGTTGCTTCTGTATCATTACAGGTAAATGTAACACCTTGACCCACCGATGATACTGGCGTTGTTTGGGCTAAAGCGGTAGACGCTATACCTGTGATTACTAAATTAGCCCCTAACATTACTGATAAGACTGGATACTTCAGATACTTTGCTAATTGCTGTTGATAATTCATGGTATTGCCCAATGATGTAACTCGCAATTCCTATTCTGTATACAAAATTTTGTTTTAACTAGGGCGAAATTACGGAGGTTGCCATTTTTATTAAGGAATTGTAAAGACCAGCTTTTAATCCGATCCTATATTGCACCCCTCCTTGTCTCCAAGTTAATGTGGCATCTGAACAATTAGCACCACAACGAGAATCAACAAAATAGCCTTTGATACCCTGAGCTAGAAATACAGGTTTACCAGTTAGGCGAGGTGTTGCCCGTGTAATAGTTTCTCCTGTAATTATACTGAGACGACAGGCTGTACCCCCATTACAATCTGGACTAAATCCTAGTAATATCTCGTACTTATTTTTTGTAGCAGTTTCGATAATCGCGTAAAGTGGATTTTCTCCGTCTGATTCAGGAATATACTTAGGTAATAAAATCTTAATCTGGGTTTTTTGCTTTAAAGCCGGGAGAATTGCTTGAAAAGCTGGATGGGGTTGAGAATTTTTTCTCTGCGGTTGCTGTTTAACTATGATCTGGGGCTGATTTTTCACAGATGCTATGACTGCATTCCCAAAGCTGATTATCGAAGTTATCAAAATTAAGCCACATATTGTCTTGATATTTTTGCAACTACCCATTATTTTTTCCTTAAAAGTTTAAAATGTCTAAAGATGCTTCTATTTCTAATTCTATAATTCTAGCTTGTGTATCTTTATATTCTGCTAATTTTCCTTGTTGCCAATACAAATCTGCGGCTTTATGAAAATCCTCAACTGCACCCTGTTTATCGGCTACTTCTAAACGAGCATTTCCCCGATTATAATAAGCATCAATATATTGAGAATTAATTTTGATTGCCTGAGTATAGTCAGTAATTGCGGCTGAATAATTTCCTAAATCAGAGTAAGCATTACCGCGATGATAATAAGCATCAACATCATGATTATTAATTTGAATTGCTTGGGTATAGTCGGCAATCGCCCCTTCATAATCTCCTAATTCAGCCCGATTATTACCGCGATTTTTATAACCAATAGCATCATCAGGATCAATATTAATTACTGGCTGTAATTGCTGTTGATAATCTAATAAATAACGAGATATTTGTTTGTTTTTCTGGGTGGTGGCATAATGAGGGTTAATATTAATTGCCTGATTATAATCTTCTATTGCCCCTTGATTATCACCAATATGAGAACGAACATCAGCCCGATTTTTATAATTAATAGCAATATGGGGATTAATTCTAATGGCTTGGGTATAATCTTCTATGGCTATTTGATAAGCACCTATTTGATAATATGCCAAACCTCTTTGATGATAGGATTTACCATGATTAATATTAATATTTATTGCCTGGCTGTAATTAGCGATCGCTGTATGATAATCTCCTAATTGATAATTAACTAAACCTAGTTTATAATAAATATCAGCGTCATGATCATTAAGTTTTAATGCTTGATTATAACTATTAATTGCGGCTGCATATTCCCCTTTTTGGAAATATTCATCGCCACTAGTTAAATAAACATTAGTTAAATCAACAGGAATAGATTGGTTGGGACTCAATGAATGCTGAGATAAATGAGAATTACTAGAAACTTGAAATTGTTCTAAATAAGAAAATAAACCACCACCATATAATAATTGATTAATGCCAAAAGAAATTTTCCCAGTTTTCAATTTAATCATTTGAGTGGGGAGAAATCCAGCCAAAAAAAGGTGATATGCAGATTGGGCTTCATTAACTTCTTCTTGAATTAATATACAGACAATTACTGCATTCTTCTCCACTTCTTCAGCACTAACTGACCACCTAACTCTATCAATACTACCGTGACGGGATTTTACTTCCACACCAACTACAGAATTAGCAGTCAGAGTAAAATCACTTTTACCATCACCACCAAAACGTTTTTCATAATCAATTTCAGTAATAAAATCCGCTAACCTTTCTTTAACAACTTCTTCACCTAATTTACCTTTGAGATTATTAATAAAAACGTCACGGACTGGGGAAGTACGTTTATATTTTTCTGCCATTAACCAGCAAAATTCCCGCAATGTTTTTAATCTGTTACCAGAAATAATAGTTAATTCACTATGTTGACCTTCTATTTCACAATGGAGTAAACAACCAGATGTTAACCTTTTGAGAAAGTCAGATTGTAGCGATCGCAGGAGAGTAATCCAATCCATTTATAATATATTTCTGCGGTATCCATAACTCATTGTTAATCGTCAATTGTACATTGTCCATTGTGGAAATAGGATGTTTGAAAAGTTTTGGGCGAATATAATTCACTACTACACAAGCAAAGTCCACCTACGTGGACTAACAGAAATTTGGAATTTAACCCACGGAGGTGGTGAGACCAGTCCTGTAGGCGGGTCTCCCACCGTAGGGAACTGGCGAACCCGAAGGGGTTTTGTCTGTGTAGCCAAGCCACTGCGTTGGGCGGGTTCCCCGACTTGTAGCAAGTGGCGCGTGACTTCTAGTCGCCAGGATTAGTTAAGGGTTTTTTCTCTCTTCCTTGATTTGACGTAATTTTTGGATGAGTTGTTGATTTGATTCTGTAGATACGGTAGGCTTATCGTTGTTTTCTGTAGGTGAAGGTGTAGGATTAAGGGTATTTACTCTAGGGGTATCTAGACGATTCTGGGAATTTTCAGGAGTAGATACTTTTTCAGAATTTAGAGTTTGTGCAGGTTGTTTTTCAGAAGTAGATACTTTTTCAGGATTTAGAGTTTGTGCAGGTTGGATATTAGCACTTACTCCAGAAGCAGGAGGATTATTTTGGAATCGCAATTGGAAAGCATAAGAAGTAGTTAGTTGTTTATCAGCTTGGGGTGGGTTAGCATTAAAAAACTCTCTAGCTTTAGATTGTAACTTCTGTGATCCCGTTCCTTCTTGGAATTTAATATCTAAGACTTTACCATCTGGATCTACAACTAATCTACCCAAAACTGTACCTTCCATCTCTGATTTACCTGTCGAGATGACTTCCCTAATTACCCCTTTTTCTTTGACATTCGGATATTCTTGGCGAATGTTTTGTCTCAGGGTGTTGTAAGCATCCAGTTTAGCCAACAGTTGTTTATTTGCTTCGCTTTTTGGTTCAGATTGGTTTGTGAGAATTTCTGGTGATTTCCTCACAGAAGTATCTGCTAAAGCTATTTTTTCGCCATTTTGAACAACTCTAACTTTATTTTCTTCTGACTCTATTGTTTGTGGTGGTGCAACTCCTGCGGCTATTGTACTACCAATATCAATAGGTTCAGATGATGGGTTATTTAGTGGTTCTCCAGGTATTTCGTTATTCTGCCTAACTTGTGGCAATCTATTGATATCTAGAGGTTCAGTTTCGGGGATTCTTCTGGTATTGAAATTATTATTATTTACGAACGGAGAAGTAGATGGAGAAAATGTACTTCTCGCTTGCAACCGAGATATTTCTGCTTGTAAATTATTGGGAGTCAATCTTTGGATAGATTGCCTCCGAGGTAGGTATGAGAGGTTATAGTTGGTTGGTGAGCTAGGAATAACGGGTAATATTGGTTGAGTAGATAATGATGATGGTTGGATGGGGGGATAAATAGTTGATGAGTTGCCGAAGTTATTAGCTGGTAGCTGTTGTTGTAGGGGTAGTTGGGGTTGCTGTAAAGCTACTGGGGATGTACTGGGGGCTTGTGGTAGTCGGCTTTGATCTGCGGGACTCAATTCCATTAGCCCGACTGCTTTTGTGGAGTCAGTGTTTGAAGATTGACTAGAGTTAACTGGCATGAATGGCACAATTAAGGCAATAGCACCGTGAATACCAAGCGAGGCTATAGCGGCTACCCCCGTTGGTTGACTTAATATTTCTGGTATGTTTTTCAAAAGGGATACGTAAGACATAGCTGTTATCGTTCACTCGGATCAGTTGAATAGAAATTTTATCAAGAAAGAATTCACAGAATCATCCGCAGGATGAGGTATGTAGTATAAAAGCAAGAATCAGAGAGGAATTGAACTTGTTGTTGAGGTTCGATGATATAATAGAAGATTGCACCTAAACTTTGTTTTTGTGAATTCTTATTTTTTAGACTATCTTGCCATTTCTGAGATGCAAATTATCTTTACAATAATAACTTCTAACAGAGGATAATTCCAGCAGGAATATTAAAGTTTTTTGGGAGTCAACAGAAGAACGAAGTATATTTCTCCTTGGCTGGTTGTTTGTTCACAGATGACGGATCACTTCGGCTACAGACCAAGCTTGGGCGATCGCTCCTCTGGGTAAATGGGGAGCATCACCATCGAAAATTTCCGAGATTGATCCCAGGCAAGCACTATGATGAAAGTGATCTAATAATGGTTGCCAGTCAAAAGGTAATGGTTGTTCTGGGTAAAAACGCTGCCAGGCGCGGATATAAGCGCCAATTAGCCAACTCCAGACTGTACCTTGATGATAGGAGCGATCGCGTTTTTGAGGATTGCCCTCATATTTACCTATATATTGGGGATCTCTGGGATCAAGGCTACGTAGTCCATAGGGTGTAAGTAGTCTATCGGTGGCTAAGTTTAATATTTGTTGTCCTTGAGATGGAGCAAAACCGCAATGATGTAGTGATAAAGCTAAAACTGCATTGGGACGAATTTGGGAATTGCGACGATCATCTGGTTCAATGGTGTCATACAAATAGCCTAACTGGGGATGCCAAAATTTTTGCAATGAGGCTTTTACCTGTTCTGCTTGTTGGGCGTAGCGTTTTCCCTGTTTAGACAGCCGCACAGCGTCACCAACATCAAGCTGACTCAGTTTTTCTGCCCACATACTAAACCAACATAACGCTGAATACCACAGGGCATTAATTTCCACTGCTTTACCTCGACGGGGTGTAACAGGTATGCCGTCAACTACCGCATCCATCCAAGTTAGGGAAACACCACAAGTATCCCAACTCACCAGCCCATCAGTGGCATCAACTTGAATATTGTAGCGAGTCCCACCCACAAAAGCCTTATGAATTTGTTGGGCAATCGGAAATTGTGCTGCTAAAAACTGCCAATCTTGGGTAGCTTCTAAGTAAAGTCCTAAAGTTTCAATCCACCAGAGGGTAGCATCAATACTATTATAAAAAGGTTCACCATCAACATCAGGAAAAGCATTAGGAATTAGTCCATGACGACAATATTTCCCAAAAGTATTTAATAGTCCTTTGGCTAGATCAAATCGCTGGGGAACTAGCGCCAATCCGGGTAAAGCAATTAAGGTATCTCTGCCCCAATCATTAAACCAGTGATAGCCAGCAATGATAGTGGGTCCGGCAATAGAAGCGCGGTGAACAATAAATTGATCCCCTGCTTTGAGAAGTTGTTGTTTAGTCGTTGATAGGGAATGAAAAGATTTTTCTTTTTGTTCACTGGGGGTAAAAATATTTGTGAGTCTTTCTTGTTCTGCGTCTACTGCTTCTGCAAAACTATCGGGTGAAAGAAGTGGTTCATGGGCATCGGGTAAACCTACTTTTGCTTCTAAGGTGATGATATCTCCAGGTTGGAAATGAACTGTTAAATATCCAGGACTATAAAGGTCTTCGCGATCGCCTAATCCCCGTTTTGTCTCTTCTGGTAATCCATAATGCCAATACCAAACTGCATCTCCGCTGTATTCTCCTTTTGTCCAACGTAAATGCCAAGGTGTCCCAAATTGGTCAGCATTAATGGCTTGGAGACAGACTTGTTGTTGACCCAATAATTGAGAAAAATGTAATTCTTGACTATGAGTTTGTTGGTGATGAAAATTGCGATCGCCAATAATTAACCGTAACTTTAAAATTGCTGTTTCTTTGCCTTCATAGCGATACTGAATTAACAGCCTTTGGTTAAAAGATATCGCCGAACTAAGGGCTTCTTTCTCCAATCCATAAGGCATAATTAACTGTCTAGTTAACTGCCAATTTTCTGCACCCCAAGTCCATTTAGGTACGGGGTTAAGTTCAAAAGAATGTAATAATTTATAGCCTTGGGGATCAATTTGACCATTACTCCAGAAATTTGTCCCCAGTGCTATCACTTCCCCTTTTATTTCTAAACTTGCTTCTAAGTGAGAAAGTAATAATTTTCGGTCTGAAGGGGGATTTCCAACAGCAAATAGCCAACCGTGATAAGTACGGGTGCGGACATCAGAAACTGTGCCACTGGCAAAACTACCCAAGCCATTAGTCAGTAACCATTCTGATGTATTCACAAGTTTACATTCCCGAATATTATTTACTAATGCTAATGCCAAATTATATCAAATTTTTACAGAATTATTTGGTCAGGTTTTTTACTCCTGCTTTGCGGTTCTTTTTGGACAATGGCGATTTTATGAGTCTTCGGCACACACTCCCATTCACCGTGACCTGATACAATTAAACTCTGACAGTGTTCAGGGAATCATGAATATGGATATAACGTGAAGGAGAATTAGGTTTATGAATCTCACTTATGGAAATGAAGGATGCCTGCGTGTTGGTCAACAAGCTCCTGATTTTACCGCAACAGCCGTATTTGATCAAGAGTTTAAGTCCATTAAACTGTCTGATTATCGTGGTAAATATGTAGTGTTGTTTTTCTATCCTTTAGATTTTACCTTTGTTTGTCCCACTGAAGTTGCCGCTTTTAGCGATCGCTATCCAGAATTTAGCAAATTGAATACAGAAGTTTTTGGTATTTCTGTTGATAGTGAATTTTCTCACCTCGCTTGGATTCAAACAGATCGGAAATCTGGTGGTGTTGGTGATTTAAATTATCCCCTAATTTCTGATATTAGAAAAGAAATTAGTGCCGCTTATAATGTTCTTGATCCTGTAGCTGGTATTGCTTTACGTGGTTTGTTCATTATTGATAAAGACGGCATTTTACAACATATTACAATTAATAATTTAGCTTTTGGTCGCAGTGTGGATGAAACTCTGCGAACTTTACAAGCAGTGCAGTATGTTCAATCTCACTCTGATGAAGTTTGTCCCGTTGATTGGCAACCAGGAGATAAAACAATGATTCCTGATCCAGTAAAGTCTAAAGTTTACTTTTCTGCTATTTAGGTGATTGGGAAAATTTAACTTTTTAAATGCGATCGCTTGACAATTAAGACAGTCTCTACAAAAGCGATCTGCGGACAGCAGTGCTTCGCTATCACACTAAAAAAGTGACATCTGTGATACTTTAACTAAAGTTGTTAACCAACTAGCAGGCAGAGACACATTAAATATTGGTGTACTGATAGCGATCGCACTAATCTCTTACAGAGCGCAATTCTCCAATAGCAGAATCAATAACTTCCTGAAGTATCTGAATCCTACGATTATGAATACTCCGATTATATACTCCTTGAACTACCGACTCAATCTGCTCAGGAGTTCTGCCAGGATTTTGTTCTGTGATTCGCTGATTCAGATACGCTCTAAAACGTTCATCTTCCCTTTGCAGAAATCGAGTCAGACTTTCAGCTAATTTTGCTAATGATTGACGTTCTGATTCTTGAACCATTTCCAGACGGCGTTGACGATCTGTTCCTACACCTATAGATGAACTTATCCATTGATTAAATTGTTGAGCAAAGGCTGATTCTCTGTTTCTATCAAGATCATTGGTGGTAATGCTAGGGAAAGAAAATCCTTGTCTTTGCCAATGCCTAATTAAGTTATTTGCAGCAGCTAACGCACTTCTACCAGCAATATTAGCTAAATCAGCTAGGGTTCTACGGGTAATTTGTTCAACTGTATAGTACAAACCCACTAATGTCAAAATAACGTCTGTGAAAAACAAAGCCACACTGCCACCAAAAACTTCTCCTAACTCAGCCGCAAATCCTAAACTAGCTGATAAACCTGAAAGAGCAGTTAATATAGCATTCTCAACATCAAAACTTTCTGAATCCACATTTGTTAATTGACCTAATGCAGCACCGTAAGCTCCAGCACGACTTGGTGCTTGGTCAACACCAGATATATCTGGTTCAGGTTCAGTAGTTCCATCTGTAGCTCTTGCACGCCGACGCGGTGATGTAGTTGGACTATGTGTTAATGTTATCCAGTAATCCAGATTGCCAAACGGTGGTATGTCATCCACTATACCAGCTAGGGGAGATGATGAATCCCAATCTAGCTCGTCTATTCCCCTGTCTTCCTCTAATCTATACGGTGAACCAACTGGTTGAGGTAAACCATCTTCATCAAGATGTGCATTTGGCGATTGTAAACGAGTCTCTAAAATATGATAGATGCTAATTAGTGTACGCGCCCTTTCTACCGTCATTCGTTCCCCAAGTCTCCCAGACATTAATTCAGCGTTTAATCCTACTGCAACATCTGTCAAGCCATCCGTTGCGTAAAGACCATAAGCGGCTCTTGTTACTACTTCTTGATCAGCACGTATTCTATCTATTTCTGCTGCTCTAGTTGCCTCTTCTTCGGTTTGCTCAGTCTGTACATCTGTGGAGAGTTCTTGACGTTGCACAATAGATTCAGCTGGTAATTTTGACTGAATATTAATATTATATTGTTGTTCTGATGCTGGTTGTTTAGTATGATTAGGTTCAGCCCCTGTCTGCTGCACCACATGAGTCAACTCATGTGCCGTCAACTCATTATTTCCCGGTGCTTTCCCCGCCCCAAAATAAACATCACTACCATTAACAAATGCCTGTGCGCCTAATTCCCGATTCATCTGCACCGCTTCAGAACCCGTATGTACCCGCACCTGACTAAAATCAGCACCGAAACGGGGTTCCATAAAGTTTCGCACCCCATCAGCTAAAGGACTTCCTCCACCTTTAGTGGCATTTAACCGACTTTCCAGACTTGGTTGTGCTTGAATAGTACCATCGGATGATGCTTGGATTGGGTTAGGCGATAGTTGAATTTGCTCTTCTTGTTCACAAGTGTCACACTTGGGTTGAATAGCCTCTTCCTCTTCTGATTCTGCCTTGCGACTGACTAGCGGTGTAATACTGCTGGCTATTGGTTTTTGATTAATGTTTGTTGTCCATGCTTCCTGGCTTTGACGCTGAATATTGGGAGTTGAGGGAGGAGACATACTCATGACCCTCTCAGCAACTCGATCTGCTTCTTGTTCATATTGATCGTTTGGTTGACCAACAGTTAATTTGGCCTGAAGAGATACTGTTGGTGAAGGTGTGAAAGTTATCCTATTTGGTTGATGAGTATTTAGTTGAGGTTGAAGAGGTGCTGATGATCTGTGTGTGGAATTTGCCCTAATTGGTTTACTCGCAAGTAGACTAGGTTGAATCTGTTGTACAGATTGATTTTGCTGTGCAGCTTGATGATTATTTATGGCAATATCCAAAAGATTCGGTCTTCCTTTGACTGCATCCCACTGTCTTTGCAAAAAGCTATCCATTTTCGCTTGTAGGACAGTTAGATGTTCTGACTCTTCAGGTGTAATTGTGCCGCGTGTTTCCTTGACTTCTAATCCCATGGCTTCAAACTTGTCTTGTTTAAAAGCCTGTTTTTCCAGTTCTTCTGGTGTTTGTGGTCTTTGAGGCTGTTGGACAGGGAAAGGACGAGGTCCGAATGGGTAGTGATTTGAGGATGTTTGACTATTTTTCGGACTAGAGTCATGAACGCGCTGGAATGACATACTCGTACCTCGCGGTTTTTGAGTCTTTAGTAAATATATGGTATCATGTCCGTATTAATACTGGCAATCAGCTTGAGGCTAAATTTGAAAATCTCATAATCGTCGTTCTTATGTGCTAGGGGGAGTATATTTTTTAACTTTAGTCACTTATCGGCGAATTCCGCTATTTTCAGATGTTGAGAATATATCTCTTTTACGTCAGGCGATCGCACTCAGAAATTTCATCACAGTAGGATAATATTTAATGAACCATTCGTGAATTTAGGTAGGAATAATAGGTATTCTCTTTGCGACTGATTACACTTCAGCATCATCCATGTTGATGGTATTACGAGCTGCGTCTACCATGTGTTCCAATAACAAATCAGGAAATTTCGTTTGAAGTGATTCTATATAGTTAATAAATGCTAGACTCTGTAAGTTATATGCTACATCCTCAAATACAGCACTGATAGTATTTACGGTATTTTTATCATCTAAACTCTCAAGAAATTGAATAGTTAGTTTCTCATCTGCCGAAAGTGTTTTTGTCAAATCATCCCAATAATCATATACTTTGGGGTCTTCAAGATGAAGTTTGTTGATCTGATCAACAATATTGTATACGCTAGTTTTTAACTTCATCTTCATTTATTAAAGCGGGAAGATGAACCAGTAACGATCAATAGCCACTTTTGGTTGATCACGAATAAAATAATCTGTGTTTTCAGACAGGTATTCTAAATAATACCGAATAGCCTGACCTTGTTGTTGGTTAAATCCAGAAACTCGCTCTATAAAATTGTGAACCTTTTGAGTAGAACGAGATAGCTCTTCAAGCAGAAATTGATTAATCATGAACTTAATTTCATTTGCTGATTGACCAAATGCAGGCTGGAGGTCATTTGGTAAATCCTGAATAGCGTTTAACTGATATAACTGATCAACTTCTAATGGAAGCGTTAAATAAAAAACAGTGTTGTCTGGTAAAACGTCAACTTCATCAAACTCCTGAATTACAATTGACAAATAAGCTGGGAGATAAAATTGGAATGCTTCTGGAGTCAGAAAGCCAAGAGCAGATTTTTGTTCTAGCAGTGTTTCCAAAGTCAATTCAGTCCAATGCTTCCCCACAAAAGTTTGCTGAATTCCCACACATTCAAAATTATTTTCACTGTTATCATAAACAATGTTGAAATCACCTGGATACGTCATGGACTGAAAACCATAAGTGATGTTTTCCAAAACTGTAGATAAGCTAACCATAATTTTTTAATAATCCTTCGTAGTTCACGGTACTGGAACTAAACATATATCATTTTTCTTATGTTTACCTACTTACCATCGTGGAAGTTGTGCTTTCATTTCCCACAGACAACAATAACAATGTTGAAATCACCTGGATACGTCATGGACTGAAAACCATAAGTGATGTTTTCCAAAACTGTAGATAAGCTAACCATAATTTTTTTAGAATCCTTCGTAGTTAAGGTACTGGAACTAAATTACGGGGTGGGAATAAGACGCTGCTGAATATCTTGACAAGTTACAAGGCTATTGATGGCGCTCTGAAGTTCTCCTCTATGATTAAGTTTGTTCACCTTCTGGTTGTTGCAATAGTAAATCGATGTCTCCAAACATCCCCGTTATGTAGGATTCCAATACTTCTCTTCCCTCACTGTTGGGACAAATTTTAATAGCTTCTAAGGCTTGTTCCCGTTCTTTTAGAGCCGCCCAAATTAGGAAGTTTTTTGTATCAATATTGTCTAATATTTGTTTAACTCTTTCAGCGTAATTTGCGATTTCATTAGTAGCGATTATGGAGAGAAGTTCTTGTTGATCAGGATGTTTGAATTGTAAGCCATATAGTAAAGGAAGGGTAATTTTTCCTTGTTGTAAGTCAGTGATACCAGTAGGTTGCCATATCGATTCCATGTCATTTAAAATTTGTAAGGCTGTTCCTAAATGATGACCAAAGATTCCACAAGCTTCAATTAATTCAATATTATCAGTTCCTACCATAGCGCCAGTAGCACAGGCTGTAGCAACAAAACCAGCACTTTTCATGTCCACTGTTAACCAATAATTTCTCCAGAATTAACTTCAATTCTGGCCAAAAATACGGAATAGAATTCTGAAGAACTGCTCTAACTTCTGGATATAACGATTTTAGGGAATCCATGCCAAATAAATCAAAATGTACAATTAATTGCGACTACTTAGACTACTTGTATATATCTCAACTGATTACCTAACTTCTTAGTTAGTCGGATTCCAGACAAATTTTCCAGTGGTGTCAATATAGCCTTGTTTTTCACCAATTTTTACTAGTGCAAGCCTTTGTATAAAGGTACTAGCCCAATTAAATTGAGGTTTAATTACTATTTTTCCAGTGGTATCAATATAGCCCCACTTATCCCCAATATTTACGGCTGCTAGTCCTTCGGAAAAATTACCTGGCTTGTCTTTGAACTGAGGTTTAATAACTATTTTTCCGGTAATATCAATATAGCCCCATTTCACATTAGTCATGTTGGGTGGTTGACTATCTACAGAAATCGTACCAGTTCCAACTATTGCCAATCCTTCGGAAAAGTCATAACCTTCGTCAAACTGAGGTTCAATCACCATTTGGCCAGTGGTATCAATATAGCCTACTTTAGTCCCTCTTCTAACAGCAGCCAATCCTTCAGAGAATTCTCTAACCAAGTTTGAAGGCGACTGAATCACTATTTTTCCAGTTGTGTCAATATAACCCCATTTACTATTTTGGATAATAGGAAAAAGGGATCTAGATTCTTGCTTTTGAAGTGGCGAAGCATTGGATATTTGTGTAGATTTTGGAGAGGGATTGGAAATTATTATTGGTTTCTTAATACTACAGGATAGGGAATTCAAAATAATCATAAAAAAAATACGACTTATCATAATTTTTTTGGTGTAAAACATCATTATTATTGGTTAATTCGTTTAATAGTTCCTATATGTTTATTTCCGTGACGGTTATTGATTAAATGTTGATGAATTGGCAGAAGTTAATTTTGCGATATTTGCAATAAAGCTAAAAATGTACATTCCCAAACTAAGCGAGGTTGGGCATAACAAAGTAAATATTTTCGAGTTTTTTCTAATTGTTGAATAATTTTTGGTTCATGTATTTGTTGCCAATAATATTGTTGTAAATAATCAACTAACCATAATTGGGACTCGGTATCTAATTCTTTATCAATTTTTTTTCCTAATTCTAAAGCATGACGGTAAGATGTCGGCGTTTTTTTGACCTGTGCTATAAACTCACTAGGAATACTTTGTAATTGTTGATAAGATGACATTGCATTTCCCGGACTACCTGCGGCTATATTCAAAACTTCTGGATGTTGTAAAATCTCCCCATTTCCTGTTTGTGTTAAAACCTGATTCATAGCCGCAGTATCCAAACGATAAAAAGGAATTTTTTGACAACGAGATACTAAAGTTGGTAATACAGATTCCGGTGAAGGGGCAATTAAAATTAATGTCGCTTTTCCTGGTTCTTCTAAAGTTTTTAATAACGCATTTGCGGCAGATTCTGCCATTGTTTCTGCTTGTTCTAGAACTATGACATTTCTCAATGCTTCCAATGGTGGACGAGAAAGAAATTGGGTAATTTCTCGAATTTGTTCTAAACGAATCACTGGAGGTGCTTTGCGTTTAACTCCCTTTTCTGCTGCTTCTGCTGGGGTGAGTCTTTGTCCTTGATATTGATAAGTTGGTTCTACCCACAATAAAGCCGGATGATTTCTTTGACGAATCCGATTTTGTAAAATGGGAATTTGATCAGGTTTTAGAGAACTAGAAAAAAGTAATTCAATAAAACACCGGGCTGCTAAACTTTTGCCTATACCATCTGCACCGACAAACATATAAGCTGGTGCAATTCTGTCTTGTTTAACAGCTTGAGTTAATAATTCTACCGCTTGCTGTTGTCCGACTAATGGCGAAAACATAATTATAAAAACAGGCGATCGCTTAAAATTTCCTGTATACTTTGTTGCACTACCTCTTGACTCCCACTCCCATCTACCTGCACAATTCGGGATGGATAAGATACAGCTAACTCAGTATATCCCTGCTGTACTCGACGATGAAAAGCAATAGTTTCTTGTTCAATTCTATCTAGTGTAGCTTGTCCACGTTTGCGAGAAAGCCCCACCTCTACATCTACATCTAACCAAATAGTTAAATCACTGACTAAACCACCTGTAGCAATCTGATTAAGTTGATTAATTATACTCATACTTAAACCCCTGCCATAACCTTGATAGGCAATAGTAGAATCAGTATAGCGATCGCATAGGATATACTTATCCATAGCTAAACTCGGTTTTAGTTCCTCTTCAATATGTTGCGCCCTATCCGCAGCATACAATAGCAGTTCCGTGATTTCCCCCACTGGTTTACTAGGTGACTTTTCCAATAATAACCTCCGCAAATCCGTTCCTAACTCTGTTCCCCCCGGTTCACGAGTCAGCACGACAGATATATTTAAACTTTCTAACCACTGAGAACACAGTTGCATCTGAGTAGTTTTCCCACAACCTTCCACCCCTTCAAATACAATTAATTTACCACTCATGTTGTTAAATTTTGCTACCACCGCTTTATATAGTAAACTAAATCAACGCTGTTTTAAAAGTCACACTTGCTCATAGTAAAGCATTTATGTCTATAACTGATGCTCAAAAACAACTCCAGGATATGCGTGCAGGCGATCGCGTCAGGTATCATGGTGTAGATTGGGATATAGAAGATTACAGTACCTATCGAGATACCGAAGGTTATCAAACTGATGAATGGTTACTAAAATCATCAGGAGGAACTGAACATTACTTATTGCGAGAATATGATTCTGAAGAACCATCCTGGCTTGTTACTTGGTATATCTCTAATCTAGTCCAAAATGCTCGCTTATTAGTACCAGAATCTAAACAAAATATATTACCTGAACTCTGGGAAAGAATGCAAGCAGACAGTATTCCCTATCCAGAATTGCAGCTTTTTTATAAATCTTATTACTTTGAGTCTGACACAGAAGGTAAATATGAATCAACCAACAAAACCCAATCTCGAATTACTTGGGATTACTGGGATAAAGATCATATCACCAACTTAGCTATTGAAGCCTTTCCCCAGGGAAAAATAGAAATTTACTCCACTAAAATTGTCAAAATTGAAGAATTTTCTCACATTCAAAAAGGAGTAGTTAAAAAATCATCTAACTTGAAATTAGATGCAAGTCTATTTGGTGAACTTGTCATAGCATTAATGGTGCTGATTGTCGGTGTTTGCATGATGATATTTGGATAAAATTTTATGTCTAATTCTCTATTCATTGAACAACAAAACGATTATATCGCCTTTTATATTAATGGTGAATTACAGTTTCATAGTCAAGATGAAGCCATTTATCATGAATATTTAGTAATTCCGGCGATAAAATTGGCAATTTCCAGATTTCCTGACACAGATTTACGCGTCTTAATTTGTGGTGGAGGTGATGGATTAGCCGCTAGAGATATATTACGTTTTTCCGAAGTTAAACAGATTGATTTAGTAGATTATGATCCAGAAGTTTTAGAACTAGCCAAAACAGTATTTAAACCTTACAATCATGGTAGCCTAGAACAGGAAAAAGTCACCATCTACACAGAAGAAGCATTTGGGTTTATTTCCCAACTTCCAGAAAATCATTATCACATAGTTATTTCTGATTTTACCTATCCCAACACAGCCGAAGAAACTGCAATATATAGCCGAGAATGGTTTCAAGAAATTAATCGCGTACTTATTCCCGCTGGATTAACTTGTATTAATGCTGTTTCTCCTAATTATAACACAGAAGCATTTTGGTGTTTATATCAAACATTAATATCAGCGGGTTTATTTACCAAACCTTTACAACTAAATATTCCCTCATTTAGTGATCATGATTATGGAAAATGGGGATTTTTATTAGCATCATCCGAAGTAATTCAGCGAGAGGAAATAGAAAAAATTTCTCTTCCCGATAACCTCCAATATTTAACTTACGAAAAAATTATCCAAGCATTTATCTTTGACGAAGAAATTGCTAAAAACCGCCAGCAATTCATGGTTAATACCATAGAAAACAAACAGTTATTTTATTACTTACTAAATGGCATAGATAATTCTGAATTAGAATCAAATTTAGAAGCAAAGGAAATTATTAATTTTCTAGACATTAATGAAGAAACAAGCACAGAAATAGGTAATAGTAATGCCTTAGATTTAGACACAGTAGCTAAATTTTGGTTAGAAAATATTTACACCCAAGCAGATACAGAAAAACCCCCCAATAGACATTAATCAATATATCCCAGTTCGTCATCGCTATCATAGCCAAAAAATGACAACATCATGGTTAGAACATATCCAAGACTTATTACTAGAAATAGACTGTCAAAGCCTATTAAATAGCTTATTAGCAAGAGCGCAAGAACTACCACCGCAAATTGCGACTGAACTCAAAAATTTAGCCGAAAAAATCAAATCTAATCAACCATTAACCAACTTATCACCAAAAACCATTGAATTTATCACCCTCTTATCAGTCACATTATTAATGGCCAATTTAGTCGCACCAGACTCTGTATTTGCAAAAGGTTACTATTCTAGAAGTTCAAGTTCTGGTAATGCTTACTCTTCTAGTGGTGAAAATAAAGTCTTTGGATTTATATTAACTATGGTAGGAGTAGGTTGGTTAGCCAGTATATTTCATCGCTTCAAAAATGAATAAATACCGTATTTCTGACTTTGCGTATTTGCTCCTCTGCGTCTCTGCGTGAAACAAAAACAAACCATGACTCATCAAAACCAATTAACAATTAGAAAACTAACCCAAAAAGATCAAGAAAATTGGCAAATTCTCATCAATAATTCCCAGTTTAGCTCCTTTATGCAAACTTGGACTTGGGCGGATTTTAAAGAATTAGAAGGATACAAAACATTTCGCTATGGCTTATTTTTAAATAATTATTTAGTAGGTGGCTGCATTTATTATTTATATCCCCATACTAACAAAGCAAATTTATTAATTTCCCCTGGTGGACCAATTTTACCAGAAAATTACCCAGAAGAAGGCATAAATTTATTATTAAAAACAGCCGAAAAAATAGCTCAAACAATGGGAGGAATAGCTTTCCGAATAGAACCAAATTGGCACGAAAAACCCGATTATCTCCAAGGATTTGTACGCTCTCCTGCTGACTTATTACCCAATGAAACCTTATTAATTGACTTGCGCCCAGATAACGAGCAAATACTAGCCGCCATGAAGCCAAAAGGGCGTTATAATATCCGGTTGAGTCAGCGGTATCATGTCAATATAGAATTTAGTAATGATTCCCAATCAATTCCCTTATTTTATGATTTATTTTGGGAAACTGCACAGCGTCAAAATTTCTTTGCTGAACCCTATGGATTTTTTATCAATCTTTGTCAAACATTATTTACAACTAACATGATAGAAATTGGTTTAGCTACCTGGAAAGGGGAAATAATAGCAGCCATTTTAGTGATATATTGCGGTAATGTCGCAACTTATTTATATGGTGGAACGAGCTTATTGCATAGAGAAGTTATGGCCAGTTATGGCTTACATTGGGAAGCAATGCAAAAAGCTAAAATCCGGGGTTGTCAATTTTATGATTTCTATGGATTTACCAAAGAACCTAATCATGCTTATACTAAGTTCTCCCAATTTAAAAGTAGATTTGGTGGCACATATAGAAAAACTATCGGCGCTCATGATTACTTCTTTTATGATCAATTAGCTGATACTTTAATTAGTTTATTTCAAACATTGATAGGGAATAAAAATGAATGAATTAATCATGTCAGCTTTGACTCAAGCAGGAGTTATTACTGTAGAATTGTTAGTAGGGTTTGGCTTATTTTGGATAGGACAATTCGCCTATCAAAAATTATTTAGACGGCGCATGGAATTGAATGTAGAATTATTTGTAAAAGATAATCCTGCGGTTGCTATTGCTTTAGTTAGCTATTATTTTGGAATGTTTATGTGTCCTGGTTTTAGTCACTTATGTTTATCCCTTAATTACTAAATATAATGTTTTTGCGGAAATAGAAAGACGCAATAATCCAGCCGCAGGTGTAGCTTTAGCTGGTTTACTAATTGCGACTGGGAATATTATTATAGTCGCATTTTCCACAGAATTTCAAAATTGGATTTTTAGTTTTACTCAATACAGTTTAACACTCTTATTTTGTTTAATTTCTCTAATAGGAATTCGCTGGTTAGCCGATTTAATTTTAGTTCCCGGTGTCAGGTTTTATGATGAAATTGTTAATCAAGAAATTCCTAATGTTGGTGCAGGTTTAATTGAAACTTTTGCTTATATTTCTGCTTCCTTTCTAATTGCTTGGTGCTTTTAGGCGCTTACTTAAAAGACTTCCCAAAAAAACACTATCAAACCCTTATTCCTCTGTGTCCTCTGCGGTATGCGCTACACGCACGCTACGCTAACGTTTATTTATTTCTTGGAAGTCCTTAATCAGAAATAGATAAATAATGCCAATTTTCTAAACTATCATCATTACTAATTTCCCTAGTCAGAATGTTAGCTAAAAATCTACCTTTTTCTAAATTATCCGTTTGGTAATCACAAATATGAATATCAATTGTCACCTTTGCTGCTTCCGGCCAAAAGTGCAACGCTATATGAGATTCTGCTAACAAAACTACTGTAGAAATTCCCTGGGGACAAATTCAACCGCTATTTCTCCAACAACATTTAATTCAGCAGTATCA
>NZ_VILD01000001.1:530202-531407 GCF_009712085.1 Anabaena sp. UHCC 0253 | reverse complement strand
GTGCAACGCTATATGAGATTCTGCTAACAAAACTACTGTAGAAATTCCCTGGGGGACAAATTCAACCGCTATTTCTCCAACAACATTTAATTCAGCAGTATCAGCCGCATTTTTTAAAACAGCAATAAAGTCCTTTTTATCCCAATTGAAAACCGCTGGAGAAGCTGACAAAATAGCAGAAAAATGATGAGACTTAATCACTTTAGACAGAAAATAATCGCTCACAACTATTAGATATTAACTGATTTTTGTTTCATTCTTGAAAAGATGTATAGTAAACAGTTGATTTGCGAGTATTCTTAATTATGACTGTAAGAGAACTATGAGGAAATAAGTGAAAGTTTTAGTTATCGGTAATGGGGGACGTGAACACGCTCTAGCGTGGAAATTGCTGCAATCTGATAAAATTGAGCAAGTTGTCTGCGTACCAGGTAATGGGGGTACAGCAAGTATGCAAGGTTGTCAAAACTTGTCTTTAGCAGTAGATGACTTTGCAGGTATTAGTCAATATGCGATCGCTCATGGTATTTCTTTAGTAGTAGTTGGTCCAGAAGTTCCTTTAGCTCAGGGAATTACTGATTATCTGCAAAATCAAGGTTTAATGGTATTTGGACCTAACAAAGCAGGAGCGCAAATAGAAGCAAGTAAGGCTTGGGCTAAAGCATTAATGGCAGAAGCTGGAGTTCCCACTGCCAAAGCTGCGGTATTTACGGAAGCAGCCCCAGCAAAAGCTTACATCCAAACTCAAGGAGCGCCCATAGTCATAAAAGCCGATGGTTTAGCTGCTGGTAAAGGTGTCACAGTTGCTGAAACCATTGCTCAGGCTGAAGAAGCGATTGAGGCGATTTTTCAAGGACAATTTGGTGCGGCTGGTAGTTCCGTTGTCATTGAAGAATGTTTACTGGGACAAGAAGTATCAGTTTTAGCTTTAACCGATGGTTTAACCATTCGCCCCTTATTACCGGCTCAAGATCATAAACGCGTTGGCGAAGGTGATACAGGAGAAAATACAGGCGGTATGGGTGCTTATGCTCCTGCACCGATAGCGACACCAGAATTAATGGCACGGGTGCAAACTGAGGTGTTAGAAAGAACTATCACAGCCTTAAAATCTAGGGGGATTGACTACCGAGGCGTTTTGTATGCGGGGTTAATGATTACACCAGATCGGTGATTTTCGCGTTTTAGAATTTAACTGTCGCTTT
>NZ_VILD01000001.1:511725-529674 GCF_009712085.1 Anabaena sp. UHCC 0253 | reverse complement strand
AGAATTTAACTGTCGCTTTGGTGATCCTGAAACCCAAGTAATTTTACCGATGCTAGAAACACCCTTGGAAGATTTGATCTTAGCTTGTATCGAACAGCGGTTAGGAGATATGCCCCCTATTGCTTGGAAACAAGGGGCTGCGGCTACGGTGGTGGCTGCTGCTGGTGGTTATCCGGGAGAGTATGCTAAGGGTAAGGTAATTACTGGCTTTGTAGCAGCCGAGACAGCGGGAGCGACTGTGTTTCATGCCGGGACGAAGTTAAATGCAGCCCAGGAAGTGGTGACGAATGGTGGACGGGTGTTAAATGTGACAGGATTAGGTGCGGATTTCCAGCAAGCGATCGCTCAAGCTTATGCAGGTATTGAACATATTCAATTTGAGAAGATGTATTATCGCCGAGATATTGGTTATCGGGTTTTAGGGTGATTTGCGGGTAAATATTTTGTTTCGCGCAGAGACGCAAAGGAGCAAAGGAATCTTCAATCCTCCCCCTTGCTCCCTGCTCCCCTGCTCCCCTGCTCCCCTGCTCCCCTGCTCCCCTGCCTCTTCAGGGTTGGTCCAAATTTTGTTTTTCTTGTATCCCAACTCTCACCGGAAACAGGTAAAACTTTGTATCCTGAATATATATAGTTCTTTATAGTTCTTATTAAAACAGGTGCAAGAAGATTTTCGGTTAATTGTTGATTTGGTTTCGGTGTTCGCTGTCGCTGCTTGTGGTGGATTATTGGCGGCGCTGTTAAAACAACCTGTTTTGCTGGGCTATCTCATCGGCGGTATGGTTGTTGGTCCAACTGGACTGGGATTAATTAAGGAACTGGTTCAGGTAGAAACGTTGGCTCAGTTTGGGGTAGCGTTTTTGTTGTTTGCTTTGGGTGTGGAGTTCTCTTTAACGGAACTCAAAAAGGTGAAAGCGATCGCTCTGGGCGGAGGCGCTTTACAAATTACTCTCACGATTCTGATCACTGTCTTAGTATGCGGTGTTACAGGTGCTTGGGGAACTTTACCCGCTAAAGGTGTCTTTTTGGGTTCGATTTTGTCTTTGTCTTCCACCGCTGTGGTTCTCAAATGCCTCATGGAACGGAATGAGACGGAAACACCCCACGGACAGGTAATGCTGGGGATTCTGGTCGTCCAGGACTTGGCTCTGGGATTAATGTTAGCTGTGTTACCAGCCCTCCATGAACCAGCGGAAGCTATTGGTGTCGCTGTGGTGATGGCTTTGCTAAAAATTGGTTTATTTGCGGCTGGTGCAATTGTGGCGGGAATTTGGTTAATTCCCCCTTTATTGAGATTATTAGCTGGGACGGAAAGTAAGGAGTTATTTTTATTAGGTGTAGTCACTATCTGTTTAGGAATTGCTCTCCTTACGGAATATTTAGGGCTATCTATTGAAATGGGGGCATTTGTCGCCGGTTTGATGATTTCTGAGGTGGAATATGCTGATGAAACTTTGACTATTGTTGAACCTTTGCGGGATATATTTGCTAGTTTATTTTTTGCCGCTATTGGGATGTTAATTGATCCCGTGTTTTTGTGGCAAAATCTGGAATTGATTCTCGGATTAGTGGCTTTGGTTTTTGTCGGGAAGTTTTTAATTATCACTCCTTTAGTAAAGTTATTTCGCTATCCTTTAAAAACAGCTTTAATTGCTGGTTTGGGATTATCCCAAATTGGAGAATTTTCCTTTGTGCTGGCTAGTGAAGGGCAAACTTTGGGTTTGGTTTCTCGGCGGATATATTTATTAATTTTAGGAACTACCGCAGTTACTTTAATGCTGACTCCTTTTATCTTGCGGTTAGTTCCCTTTTTATTCGATTTTGCTGAATCTATGCCTTGGTTAAAACCCTACTTTGTGGATGATCAAGCTCATGATTTTTCTGAAGATTTGCCTCGGAAAAATCATATTGTCGTTTGTGGTTATGGCCGCATTGGTAAGAATTTAGTGAAGTTGTTACAGCAATATCAATTACCTGTGGTGGTTATTGATCAATCAGAAAGTCGCATTCAGCAATTACGAGATTCGGGAATTCCCTATGTTTATGGCAATGGTGTCAGTCTTCATGTATTGGAAACTGCTGGGGTAAGTCATGCTCAAGGTATGGCGATCGCTCTCCCAGATCCTGCTAGTATTAGGCTATGTTTAAAACGAGCTTTGGAAGTATGTCCAGAATTAGATTTAGTTGTCCGTGCTACCCAAGATAAAAATATTGAAGTCCTTTATCAATTGGGAGCAAAGGAAGTAGTTCAACCAGAATTTGAAGCGAGTTTAGAAATGGTCACTCATCTCTTAATTGCTGTGGGGTTGTTACCGGAAGTTATCCAACAGAAAATGCAGCAAATTCGCCAAGATCATTATTTATATTTACGTCCTCAAAGTTCACCTGCTGAAGTTTCTCAATATTTGCAAAAAATCACTCGTGATCTGAATCGTCGTTGGTATGATTTACCAGCTAATTCACCTTTAATTGGCATGAGTTTAGAAGAAGTGAATATGCGTTATTTAACTGGGGTGAGTTTAATGGCTATTCGTCGCGCTACTGGTGAGGAAATTGATTATCCTAATAGTCAAACTACATTACTTTCAGGCGATCGCTTATTAGTGGTAGGATCAGCAGCAGAACTCACAGCTTTAGTAGAATTTGCCGAAGGAAAAATCACACAGTAATAACCCACCTGTGTGGTTTGTAAATCATTGATTTTCCCTTAGTCCGTGCAGTTTGACTTTGTTTGTGTAGTATTCCTCTATACAGGAAATAGAGCAAAGTTTATGTATTTCACTAATAAAGGTAGACTTTGTTTATGTAGCGTCGGTATTCTATTTATGAGAGTTAATCAACGTAAATTGGCCACTTTTTTGTATAAAATACAGTTATGCTCTCTCTACTTTTAATCTCATAACCAATCATTACCTTGGCTATTTTACTGTTAGTTATTTTAGTTGTCCCGATTCTATTTGACCGGCTCAAATTACCAGCATTAGTGGGTTTAGTTGGTGCTGGAGTCGTCCTTGGTCCATCAGGATGGAATTTGTTGCCGTCATCATTACCGATGATTAACCTAGTTTCAGACATCGGTTTGGCTTACTTAATGTTTATAGCTGGCCTAGAAGTTGATTTCCAACTTTTCCGAAACCAGAAAATTCCGGCTTTAATCTTTGGTGGTTTGACTGTTAGTTTATCCCTGGTTCTAGGAATATTACTAGGAGAAATTTTTAATTGGACTGAAAATACTTCTATATTAATTGGGGCATTACTTGCCGCTTATAGTCCTTTAGCCTATCCAATTATTAGCCGCTTGGGAATAGTTAATAACCCATCTGTCAATGTGACAATGGCAGCAACTCTAATTACTAATATATCTGCACTGTTAATTTTATCCATATCTATAGTAATTCCCAATGCTCAATTTATTGACTTGACTCAACTTATGATTATTCTACCTAGAATCATCATTTATATGACGGTGATTGTAGTTGGTATTGATTGGGTTGGTAAAGAATTTTTTCGGCGATTTGGAGATAACGAAAGCTACAAATTTTTATTCGTGCTATGTTCTGTTTTTCTTGCTGCTGTCGTCGCTCAATGGATGGGAATAGAAAAGATTGTCGGCGTATTTTTAGCAGGTTTGGCAGTAAATGATGCAGTAGAAGATGGACCAGTTAAAGAAAAATTGCTGTTTATTGGCAGTGTGCTATTTATTCCCGTTTTCTTTGTGCATCTGGGTTTAGTCCTAAATTTATCTGAATTTATTAATAGCAATAGCACTATTAAGCTATTAATATTCATGCTCTTGGGGTTAATAATTTGCAAATTTATAACCGCCTTCTTCATCAAAATTTTATATCAATATAATTGGCAAGAAACTCTCACAATGTGGTCACTATCTATGCCTGTGGTAGGGACAACATTAGCAGTTACCTTGGTGGGATATCGTTCTGGTTTATTGTCATCCGCCGTATTTAACAACATCATTATTTTAACCCTGTTCACATCATTATTTAGCCCTTGGTTAACCAGTCGCTTTGCTGGGAAACTGACTTGTGCAGTAGTTAATCAAAGTGAGAAAATTAATTTATCTAGAAATGAACAACACCCAGAACAGCAGGATTTTAATATTCTCGTACCTGTTTATAATCCCCAAACTCAACAGAATTTAATTGAAATGGCGGCATTATTAGCACGTCAAGCTGATGGGAAAATTGTCCCTTTAGCGATCGCTCATGCTACTGCCCAAATGCACAATTACCGTCTAGAAAAAGCTTGCGATCGCAGTGAAAGGTTATTAGCAAAAGCTACCACCCAATGTCAATCACTAGGCGCAACCGTCGCACCCCTATTGCGAATTGATGATGCTTTTGCCCCAGCTATCAGTAGAGCCGCCCGTGAACAAAAGGCTAGTTTGATTATTATGGGTTGGGGTAAACGTCATGGCTTGAGAGCGCGTTTATTTGGCAATGTGATTGATAATGTCCTTTGGTCTTCTCACTGTTCAGTTGTTGTAGCACGCTTAGTAGAATCCCCAAGCAGAATTCAACGCATTCTTGTACCCATCGAAAACCTGACTACACCTAGTTTTGAGGCTGTCAAGTTTGCCCAAATCCTGGCAAATGCCAATCAAGCTCAAGTGACTCTATTAAATGTGTGTATAAGTGAAATTGGCAGGTTAAAGACAGATAAACAGACTACTGAAAACCAGTTACCCACACGAAATTCCAGCAGCAATTCTAGTCAAATTGAAGCTAGGCATGAGCATCTACATCAATGGTTATCACAATTAAATTTGCCTAACCCCCCAGAAATTCAAATAATTATTCATGAAAATGTTGGACAAGCAATTTTGCAAGCCGCAAGACTGTATGATCTAGTAGTTTTTCCTTATATACGCAATCATACCAGTCCCGGAGGATTAGCCAACCATGATGTCACAACCCAATTAGCTAGACAACTCACCTGCTCTATCATTATTCTCAAGGAGTCAGGAGGTAGGGGCGCAGGGCCTGCGCCCAATCAGGATTCACTGGGTAGGTGAACGCCCTAATTATCAGTTCCGTATTGCTACTTGGACAGTTAGGAACTTCAGTGAAAAAACTGTATTGTTTTTTTAAAGCTTTGATGAAAAAGCCCCACAATAAACCTATCTATTAGAGAATAACTTGTAGACAATTAGTATCAAACTAAAAAACATACAGAAAAAATCTTGAATAGATATCCGCTTTTTTGTTACCTATGTGGTTAATATAAAAAAGCATGATCGCAACCTGAAAATATATGTTAGTAAAAGGGAAAATATGAGAATTTTAGTGACTGGCGGTGCAGGGTTTATTGGTTCTCATCTCATTGACCGATTAATGAAAGATGGTCACGAAGTCATCTGCCTGGATAATTTTTATACAGGAAAAAAACATAATCTTCTCAAATGGTTAGATAATCCCTATTTTGAAATGATCCGTCATGATATCACCGAACCAATTCGGTTAGAAGTGGATCAAATTTATCATCTGGCTTGTCCAGCTTCTCCAGTCCATTATCAATACAACCCAATCAAAACCGTTAAAACTAACGTTCTTGGTACACTGAATATGCTCGGTTTAGCCAAACGGGTTAAAGCGAGATTTTTATTAGCCTCTACAAGTGAAGTCTACGGTGATCCAGAAGTTCACCCCCAAGTAGAAGAATATCGCGGCAGTGTTAATCCCATTGGTATCCGGTCATGTTACGACGAAGGTAAAAGAATTGCCGAAACCCTTGCATTTGACTATTACAGAGAAAATAAAGTTCAAATTCGAGTAGCGAGAATATTCAACACTTATGGACCAAGAATGCTAGAAAACGATGGGCGAGTAGTCAGTAATTTTGTCGCCCAAGCATTACAAGGTATTCCCTTAACTGTTTACGGGGAAGGTCAACAGACCCGTAGCTTTTGCTACGTTTCTGATCTAGTAGATGGACTAATGCGATTAATGAATAGTGAACACACAGGACCAATAAATCTGGGTAATCCTGATGAATACACTATTTTAGAATTGGCTCAAGCAGTGCAGAACTTAATTAACCCAGATGCACAGATTAAATTTGAACCCTTACCTGCTGATGATCCTCGCCGTCGTCGTCCCGATATTACCAAAGCCAAAACTTTGTTAAATTGGCAACCTACCATTCCTCTCCAAGAAGGGTTAAAACTGATGATAGAAGATTTCCGTCAACGTGTTAAAAGTAACAATTAGTTAGTTAATCATTTATTCACAACTGATAACTGTAAAAACGAGGGGTTAAAGAATGCGTGTTTGCGTAATTGGTACTGGTTATGTAGGTTTGGTTACAGGTGCTTGTCTAGCTCACATCGGCCATGATGTAATTTGCATAGATAACAACGAAGAAAAAGTAAAATTAATGAAGTCTGGACAGTCGCCGATTTTCGAGCCTGGACTCTCGGAAATTATGCAGTCTGCCATCAATAGCGGCAATATTCTATTTTCTAGTGATCTTGCGGCTGGTGTTGCACATGGGGAAATCCTGTTTATTGCTGTCGGTACTCCTCCTTTACCCAATGGTGAAAGCGACACCCGTTATGTAGAAGCTGTAGCGCGTGGGATTGGCGAAAATCTCAATGGTGGTTATAAGGTAATTGTTAATAAATCTACTGTCCCGATTGGTTCTGGTGACTGGGTAAGAATGATTGTTTTAGACGGTATTGCCGAACGTCAAAAAACATTGGTCGCCGCTGGTGATACAGCCAGTGAGGATAAATTATCTGAGATTGCTACCCAGTTTGATGTAGTCAGTAATCCGGAATTTTTACGGGAAGGTTCAGCAGTTTTTGATACCTTTAATCCTGATCGGATTGTTTTAGGTGGCAATAGTCAACAAGCCACCGGTATGATGAAAGAACTATATGCCCCAATTGTCGAACGCAAATTTGCGGCTGATAAATCTTTACCTCCTGTACCTGTTCTGGTGACAGACTTAAGTTCGGCAGAAATGATCAAATACGCCGCTAATGCCTTCCTAGCCACCAAAATTAGTTTTATTAATGAAGTTGCTAATATATGCGATCGCGTCGGTGCGGATGTTACCCAAGTAGCCAAAGGCATCGGTTTAGATTCCCGGATTGGTAACAAATTCTTACAAGCTGGCATTGGTTGGGGTGGTTCATGCTTTCCCAAAGATGTTTCCGCTCTCATTCACACCGCTGATGATTATGGCTATGAAGCCCAACTGATGAAAGCTGCTGTCAGTGTCAATGAACGCCAACGCCTAATAGCTCTGGAAAAACTCCAACAGGCTCTCAAGATCCTCAAAGGGAAAACGGTGGGATTACTCGGTTTAACCTTCAAACCAGATACCGACGATTTACGGGATGCACCCGCACTGAATTTAATTGAACAACTCAACCGTCTGGGCGCTAAAGTTAAGGCTTATGACCCCATTATTTCCCAAACAGGTATGCGTCACGGTCTTTCTGGTGTATTAGTAGAAACTGATGCTGAAAGACTAGCAGATGGCTGTGATGCCTTGGTACTCGTCACAGAATGGGAACAGTTCAGCACTTTGGATTATGGGAAAATGGCAAAATTAATGCTCCACCCTGTCATGATTGATGGTCGTAATTTCCTTGATCCCCAAACAATGGTAAAAGCTGGATTCCAATATGTTGGTGTGGGAAGGTAATAGATAGGGAGTAGGGGAGTAGGGGAGCAGGGGAGCAGGGGAGCAGGGGAGCAGGGGAGCAGAGGAGCAGGGGAGAAATTTCTTTTTCTTAACTCCTGACTTCTATAAAAATGCAAACGCCGCCTAGAGTCAACTAGGCGGCGTTAATTTAATATTTTATCAATTTTACGAACTATGAGGAATTCTTTCTATTTCTGCATAACCACTAAAAATTAATTTTTGACCTTCTGTTTCTAAACGATTAAGTCGCATTTTTACACCATCTAAGTCAAAACGGTCTAAATCAACCATATTATCCAAGATTTCTACCAATGCCACACTTAAAGTCTGAGAAACTTCTCGTTGTGATTCTGGAACTCCCTCAAGTTCAATTTTTGGTTCTTTGAAAGAAACCCGCCTTCTTCTTTCAATACCAATGCCAATGGTCATACTTAGGGGTATGAGTTCGCCGTTGTTTAAATCGGCTTTAGCTACCAAATGCACACGATTTTCAGGTAATAGCTTAACTTCAACATCTGTAAAAGAAACTGGTTCACCACCTGATATAGCTATCAAAGTTGGTTCAGAAAGGTTCAGTAGGCGTTTTTTAACCAGTTCCGACTGAAAAGCTTGATTAATACCAACTTCTGATAAAATCACCTGAGCTACAGCTTGGGTGGGTTGTTTGAGAGTAAGTTTGCCACTTAAAACCGAGCCGAAGTCAATGGCTACTGCATCGGTTTCAAAAGACATTTCCTCCACTGCGAAGTCTCTACGAATTACTAAGCCGCGACCGTTCATCTTAAAGCTATCAATGCTGCCTTGCAACAGTTTGCTGGAGGGGTAGCAGCGCACAAAGACTTCTACTGACTCGCTTTGGGTGAACAAGTGGCGAATCGTTTGGCTGGCGACTGTGTTGAGCATTCGCTCACCCCAATCGGTGCTTTTGGGTTCTGTTAAACCAGTAAGTCCGCCGAACATTAGGTTTTAGTCTCTAGAAGTTCTTTATATTTTTGTAACAAATTGTGAACAATTGTGCAAGCGATCCCACAATTTAATCTGATTTAATCTGCTGATGGATCACAGTAGGATAACTGATGGTTTGTAGCTGATTGTATTGGATAATACCATTTTTCGGAAAAATAATGTCAAAACTCACACTAAAGTGTCAGTCCTAGTGTTATGTGAATAAATCAAAATATCCTGAATTCATGACTCACGGGCAGAAAAGTTTTGGTAAGTTCCTGTCTGGAGAAATATTTACCCCAATTCAAGATAGTCACTCAATTTTTTTGGTTTTTCAGTACCTAATATGCGAAATTAGTTAATATATATAGATATTAGCTATAGCAGATAACAGAGTGGGAAGCCTATTTGGGTCTTTTGTTTGATTGTGAGTTAATTTCCTCACCAGCTTGGCAGTTGCGGTAACTTGACACTCCCCGACCTAAAGGTGCGGAGATTCTTGGTTCAACGAGTCCACTTAGACTAGACCCCTTGCGGTATCTAGCCCAGAGGTGGTTCTCTCCCCAAGCGTTACTTTCCCCCAGCCCGGAGGTAGTTGCATTGCTGCAAATTTTGTTTGAGTTAAATTCTGTGTCGTCTAGTACCTGTAAATCTTTTATCTACTTCCAGGTGATCCTAGAACTACGAAGTAGAACCCCATAGATTTAGTTGTCAAGGTACAGATTGCTGTTAGGCAGTTAGGTTTTTATGCAGGTTAATTACCGTTCCTGTAAGGATAATTATATCACAAATCACCAAGGCGTTTACGCCTCAACTGGCTTTCATCCCTTGCCTGAAGGACGGTTAAGTTTTGAAGCCAAGCTCCAAAACTTAACCTCAAGGGTTTTCAGCCTTTTTTCTTATAATTACTTTGTATGGGAGCAAAGATTTATGAATTATCAACCAGAAGAAGATTTGCAGCGTCGTCTCCAAAATCTAGAAGCAGAAATAAAATCCTCTGGGATTAATGATACTCAAGCAGAAGCACCGACACCGACAACAAGTTCTAACAAATGGAATTTATATCTAGAAAGATCCAGAAATTGGTTTAATGGTTTATCAACAATTAAAAAGCTGGGAGTGACAGGAATAGTTATGTTGTTAACTGTTTGGATGTTACAAACAGTATTTGCTTTAGTTACTTCTGTCATCACTCTGGCAGTTTTGGCGGGGTTAGTGTATCTTGGATACAAATTTTTTATTGCTAATAGCTGGAAAAATAAGCAATAGCCTATTTTAATCACGCCGATACTGGTGTAAAAATAAATTCACAGGTAATTATCTAATGGCGAATCCAATTATCGGGAGAAGTAGTAATCAGTCTAGCCGCCCAAAAGAACCAAAAAAAACTAATGTTACATCACTAGTAACTAGGCGTTTTGTTGCTTGGACAGTGGAAATAACAATTTTTGTAGCCAGTGGGTTAGTTCCGTATTCTTTGGGTGTGTATGTTAACTCTCGTAGCGATATCAATCGAGTCCCCCTGAATCCTGTTTTAGTAGTTACAGAAAAAGCGATCGCCCGTCCATTAGCACTACCTGTAAGTTATGGTATTCGCAACGTTGCCTGGCCGACTAATATCTTGTGGATATTAGCTCTATTATTACCGACTACCCTCTCCAGTGGACAATTGTATTTACTAGCCAAAACTGGTAGTACCATTCCCAAACGCTGGTTTGGTGTCAAGGTAGTTAACGAAGAAGGAACAGCCCCTGGTTTAGGTGCAGTGGTGGTACGAGAAGGATTAGGGCGTTGGACTATACCTGTTTCTGCGGCCTATCTGCTTTGGCGCTACAGCTTTGTTTTTCCTAACTTAGCTCTGTTCACATCATTAACTATGTTCATGATCCTGGCAGAAGGAATAGGCTGGCCTGCCCGAAAACCTCGCCGCGCCTTACATGATCAACTAGCAGGGACATATACAATAGACGCTAAAAGCACTTTAAATAAAGAAAAATTAAAAGTAGCAGCAAATGTTGTAGATAAAGCCCCTACTCAACCATCTATTCCCACTCGTTCCCAAAGCAGCAACCCTAATCTCAGCCTCCTTATAGTGGGTTTGACTAGTATGATTGCTGTCTTATCAACTTTAATCGGTACACAAATCTATATCCAAACTCAAGAAAGCCAACGCAGAAGCGAACAAAATAATAGCCAAAAGTTTATCGAACTCATCAAAGCACTTAATCCCAATAACGGCGTTGCCAATGAAGATCGTCAAAGAGCCGTTTTAGCCTTGGGTAGTCTTAATGATCAACAAGCTGTCAAATTGCTCGTTGATTTACTGGTAAAAGAGACAGATCCGACAACTTTAGATACTATTCAACAAGCTTTAATTAATGCTGGTCTGAAAGCCATTCCAGAATTAAAGCGGATGAATCAGTTCCTAGCTGGGGAACTGGAATCTATGGGCAAAAGTCCAAATTGGGAATTTAGACAAAATCAGTTAGTGATCACCCAACAGGTAATTAATAAAATCCTGACAATCTACAGTGGCAAAATTAATAATATTGACTTGAGCAACGCTAAATTAGGTTTTCAAGCATCTGGAGAAAAATCGTTATTTAATCTCATCTTGGATAATGTTGATTTATCAGGAATTATCTTGAAATCGGCAAATATTAACCAAGGTAATTTCCAAGGGAGTCGTTTTCGCAGTGTCGGCGAAGATGGGCGTTGGGATACCTATGATGATGTCATCGCCGATTTGAGCAACGCTGATTTAAAACAAGCTAATTTTAATGGTGCTAATCTGAGTCGTGTTTTAATGAGTCGTAGTGATTTAAGTCGCGCGACTCTTAATAAAGCCAATTTATCCTACACCCGTTTATTTGCTGCTAATCTCAGCAGTACCCAGCTAGTAGGCGCAGATTTACGAAATGCCATTTTAGAGAATGCTAGTTTAACAGGTGCAGACTTGAGCGATACAAATTTAACAGAAGCAAATTTATATGCTGCTCACTTAGGCCGCGTTTCTGCTATTGGTACACAATTGGCTTATGCAAATTTAACTAAAACCGATTGGCAAGGTGCTGATTTATCAGAAGCATTTTTAGATTATGCAAATCTCAGTGATGCTAACTTAAGTATTGCTCGACTGACTGGGGTGAGTTTACGTTCTGCTAATTTAGAAAACGCTAATTTACGCAATGCTGATTTAAGTCGTGCTGATTTACGAGGAGCAAATGTGGCTGGAGCAGATTTTCAAGGCACAATTCTGTTTGTAGGTAGACAAGATCCAGCAGATCAATTTGTGCAAACTCCTGATCTTGGTTCAAAAAATGCTTCAGTTCAAGGAGTAGATTTTAGTAAAGCTAAAAATTTAGATCCTCAACAACTGGCTTTTATTTGTACTCAAGGTGGACAGCATTCTCGTTGTCCATAAATAAAACTAAATACTACTTTTTGTCTCAAGTATAGGTGCGTCTTCCTGAGTTGATCGCACCTCAGCATTATACTGATAATATTAAGTGTTAAGATTGTGTCAGGAGTTGGGTCATGAAGCATCTTCAGTATTGGGTTCTAGGGATCGGGTCAATTTTGAGTGTAGCTATTAACTCTCAACCAGCACAAGCTCAAGTGGCTTATGGTAGTTATGTTGGTATTGGTCCTGCTATTGGATTGAGTGATGGTACTCAACTTGGTGGGGTGCTGGCTTTCCGCTACAAGTTACTAGAAGCACCTCTTTCTTTCCGCGCTCAAGCTTTAATTGGTAAAGGGACAGCAGTAGTACCTACTGTTTCCTATGATCTCCCTCTCAACTGGCAAACTGATGCTTATTTAGGGGCTGGTTTAGTTTTGACTAGTGGTGATACACCTTCCCCTGTAGGGAATAAAATTAGTTTTGCTTTACAACCGGGAATTGATTACGTTGTTCCTAATAGTAATACTGTGATTTTTGGTAATGCTATTATTGCCTTTGATGCTTACCGGAATGGGGGTGGTACGGCTCTATCTCTACAGGGTGGTGTCGGGTTAAGATTTTAAGGATTGGTCATGGGTAATTGGTAATATGATTTTATTGCCTATTCCCTTTCCTTTTTATGTAAAAGATGGTAATAAATCGAGAAAAAATAGAGTTTTATTTAAAAGACCTGGAAACTCCTATCGGTAAAGTAATTAATTTAAGTATTGCTTTATTGGTTTTAGTCTCTTCAGGAATTTTTGTAGCTGAAACTTATCAACTTCCTCCAGATGCTCGTTTGGAGTTGAGAGCATTAGATACTTGTATATTAATTATTTTTGCTGTGGAATATTTACTGCGCTTATGGAGTGCAGAAGATCCAGTTAAATATATTTTTAGTTTCTATGCAGTGATTGATTTAATAGCAATTTTGCCATCTTTTATAGGATTGGTAGATATTAGCTATATCCGGTTATTGCGTTGGTTTCGGATTTTGCGTTTACTCAGATTTATTGACCGAAAATTTTTAATTGGTAGTATTAGTAATGAAGATAGTTTAATTTTTGCTAGAATATTATTTACCTTATTTGCAATTGTTTTTATTTTTTCTGGGTTAATTTATCAAGTTGAGCATCCCGCTAATCCCCAGAACTTTAACACTTTTTTAGATGCCTTTTATTTCTCGGTTGTGACGATGACGACGGTGGGATTTGGTGATGTGATTCCGATTTCGGAATTAGGCCGTTTACTGACTGTATTAATGATTTTAACAGGGGTGGCATTGATTCCTTGGCAAGTAGGAGACTTAATTAGGCGATTGGTAAAAACAGCTAATCAAATAGAAAATGTTTGTTTAAATTGCGGTTTAGCTTTTCATGATACAGATGCAGTATTTTGTAAAAGGTGTGGTAAGGAATTAAAAATTAAAAATTAAAAATTATAATATGGCATACACCAGGCTGTACGATCAAAAGTCAATCGGCTTTTACTCCTGAATCCTACGTAATTTATGATGATTTATGTCACTTATTTCCTTGATAGAAGCTGATAATTTAGAACAGGCGATCGCTTCACTGGCCGCAGGGATCACTCATAATCCGCTGATTGTGACTCCTGATACACCAGTAACTGAGGCGATCGCTCTGATGAGTCATGCTAGAGCTACTTGTAAATTAGAAAATATTAATCCTGATCAGAATTATTTATTAATTGATGCTCGTGCTAGTTGTGTCTTGGTGATGGAAAAAGACCAATTAGTGGGAATTTTTACCAAACGCGATGTTGTCCATTTAAGTGCCGCCGGTCAACAGATTGGGGAAATGGTAATTGCAGATGTGATGACTTCCTCGGTTGTCACCATTCGAGAGTCGGAGTTTAATGATTTATTTACAGTATTAAATATATTTAGGCGTAATCGTATTCGTCATTTGCCAATTTTAGATGATAATAACCAGCTATTAGGACTAATTACCCATGAAAACCTGCGTCAATTACTGCGTCCGATTGACTTGTTAAAGTTGCGTTTGGTTTCGGAAGTTATGAATATTCGTCTAGTTCATGCTACTCCAGAAACCTCCATCCTAGAGGTCACTAAATTAATGACAAGGAACAATGTCAGTTCAGTAGTAATTATAGAAGAGCAAAATTATTTACCTATTCCCATCGGAATTATTACTGAACAAGATATTGTCCAGTTCCAAGCATTGGATCTAGATTTAGAGAGTATTTCCGTTGCCAAGGTGATGAGTAGTCCAGTCTTTTCCGTCTCACCGGATCAATCTCTGTGGTCAATTTTCATGCTGATGAAAGAAAGAAGAATACATAGAGTTGTGGTGACAGGGGAACAAGGAGAGATGCTCGGCTTTGTCACGTACACCACCATATTGCAAGCTTTAAACCCGTTAGATATTTATAAAATAGTCCAAATTTTAGAGCAGAAAGTATCCCAACTAGAAACAGAAAAGCTAGATTTACTGCAAAATCGGAACGCAGAACTAGAACAAGAAGTCAAAAAACGCACAGCAGAATTACAAGAACAGACAGAACGAGAACGGCTCTTAAGTGCGATCGCTAACCGGATTCGAGTTTCCCTAGACTTAGAAGAAATCCTCAATTCTCTAGCGATTGAAGTCAGAAAATTATTAAACTGCGATCGCGTTCTTGTCTACCAACTGTATCCCAGTGGCAACGGTATGGTAATTGCAGAAGATATCAAAAGCGGCTGGTTATCTTTTCAAGGAGAAGAGATTTTTGACCCTTGTTTTGCTCAAGACTGGATTGAGCCATATATTCAGGGACGAATTCAGGTTGTAGAAGATATTTATACGGCGGGGATGACTCCCTGTCATTGGCAACTACTAGAACGTCTACAAATCAGAGCTAAAATTATCGTTCCTATTGTTGTTGGTAAAAGACTTTGGGGATTAATGCTCACCTGTCAAAATGATGCCCCTAGAATTTGGCAACCAGAAGAGACAGAATTGCTACAACAGTTAGCTACTCATGTATCTATCGCCATCCAACAAGCCGAACTCTATCATCGTCTCCAGTCAGAACTTCAAGAACGACGACGGACGGAAATAGCTCTAAGTAAATCGGAAGAAATGTACCGTACCACCCTCAATAATATTTCTGACGCGGTTTTTATCACAGATGACCAAGGTCAATTTACATTTATTTGCCCTAATATTGATGTTCTTTTTGGATATTCACCAGCAGATATTATTCAAATGGGAAGTATTCACAACTTACTAGGAGGAACATTATTTGCTCCTGAAGATTTGGCAATATCTGGAGAAGTTACGAATATTGAACGCCAAATTTATGATCAAAAAGGAATACAGCATATTGTTTTAGTCAATATCAAAAAGGTGCAAATCGGTGAAGGGACTCTGCTTTATTCTTGCCGAAATATTAGCGATCGCAAGCGAATGGAACAGAAACTCAAAGATAGTGAAGAACGCTTGCGAACTATTGTCGAAACAAGTGCCAGTGGTTTTGTAACTGTCAATATGCAGGGACAAATTCTCTTTGTCAACCCAACAGCAGCCAGGATGTTTGGCAGAAATATTCCCGAACTGCAAGGTTGGCCTTTTGCACTTCCTTATGATTGTGATAGTCATCAAGTCCAAGAAATTGAAATATTGCAACCAGAAGGGCAACGACGGAAAGTAAATATGCAGCCGGCATCAATTCCTTGGAATGGTGAAAAGGCTTTTCTCATGTCACTGTCAGATATTACAGAACTTAAACAGACTGAAGAATTATTACGTCAAAGTGAAGGAAATTATCGGTTATTAAATGAAGAGCTAGAAGCTAGAGTCCAACAACGGACAATTGATCTGCAACTGGCTCAGGAACAATTAAAAGCATCCGAAGCAATGCTGCAATTGGTATTAGATACAATTCCCCAGCGGGTATTTTGGAAAGATCGTCAATCGGTGATCTTAGGATGTAATCGTAACTTTGCTGAAGATGTCGGTTGTACACCTGAAGAAATAGTCGGTAAAGCTTCTCATGAGATATCGGCCACTTCCGAAGAAATTGAATATTACATAGAATGCGATCGCTTGGTAATCAACAACGGTGAACCACAATTACACATCCAGGAAACTTTGCATAAAGCTGATGGTTCATGTATATGGTTAGAAACTAATAAAGTCCCTTTACGAGATTTTGACGGTAATATTATTGGCATTTTGGGAACTTATGAAGATATTACTACTCGTCGGACTGCTGAAGAAGCCCTGCGCTACAGTGAAGAACGTTTCCGCATTGCTTTAAATAATTCGCCAATTGTCGTCTTTAACCAAGATATTGATTTACGTTACACCTGGATTTACAACCCAGCCTTTGGCTTAGAAGTTGCAGACGTAATTGGTAAGTTTGATGATGATATTTTATTACCTAAAGATGCTCAAAAATTAACATCTTGGAAACGCCATGTTTTGTCTACCGGTCAAAGCATGAGAGAAGAAATTGTCATAGGTGAAGAAGATGATTTCATTTGTTATGTATTAACAATTCATCCCTTACGCGATCGCAATGGTAATATAGAAGGGATCACCTGTGCGGCTTTAGACATTACAGACCGCAAAAAAGTTGAACTAGCTTTGAAAGACAGTCAATACTTAATTCAGCGGATTACAGAAGCCAGTCCAGATATTCTTTATATCTATGATTTACATGAACAACGTAATGTTTATATAAATCGTGAGATTGCTAGATTAATTGGCTACTCTGCTCAAGAAATACAAGATATGGGTAATGAATTATTTGTACACATTATGCACCCTGATGACTTAATCAGAATTTCTGAGTACCATGCCGCTTTGATTACAGCTAGTGATGAAGAAATCAGAGAAATAGAATACCGGATGTGCGATCGTCAAGGTAACTGGTATTGGTTTCTCAGTCATGATACTGTATTTAGTCGGGATAATAATAACCTCCCTAAACAAATTATTGGCGCAGCTTCAGAAATAACTGAACGCAAACAAATGGAAGCACAACTCCGTCAAACTAATGCAGAACTAGCCCGTGCTACTCGCTTAAAAAGTGAGTTTCTCGCCAACATGAGTCATGAATTGCGTACTCCTCTAAATGCCATTTTGGGAATGTCTGAAGGTTTACAAGAAGGTGTTTTCGGCACAATTAATCATTTACAAAAACGAGCCGTCGAAACCATTGAACGCAGTGGCAAACACCTCCTAGAATTAATTAATGATATTCTCGATTTGTCAAAAATTGAAGCTGGTAAATTAGAATTACAACTTGCTACCGTTTCTTGTAGTTCCCTTTGTGAATCCAGTGTGATATTTGTTAAACAACAAGCACTCAAGAAAAATATCGAGATTAGTGTAGAAGTTCCAATCTATTTACCAAACATCATTGTTGATGAACGCCGTTTCCTTCAAGTATTAATTAATCTATTGAATAACGCCGTTAAATTTACCCATGATGGTGGCAAAATTCAACTATTAGTAGAACAGGTAGAAGCAGGTGACAGTAAAGAAGGGAAGAGAGAAGAAATTATTGAAGATTCTTCAGCACTGCCACCTTTTTCTCAATGGATATGTTTCTCCATTATTGATAATGGTATTGGTATTGATGGCGCTAATTTAGATAAACTTTTTCAACCATTTGTGCAAATTGACAGTAGTCTCAATCGTCAATACAATGGCACTGGATTGGGTTTATCTTTAGTTCGTCAACTCGTAAAACTACATGGAGGTAAAATCACAGTAGCAAGTAAAATTGATACGGGTAGTTGTTTTCAAGTCTATATTCCATACACAGGAGAATTAATCAATCAGAATTTTTGTTGGCAGATGGAACACAGAAGCAAGCAACTACTTCATTCACAGTACCTATTCATACTATCGTTAACCCTA
>NZ_VILD01000001.1:506821-511496 GCF_009712085.1 Anabaena sp. UHCC 0253 | reverse complement strand
ATATCACGTGATTTTTGGTAAATGAAAAAGCAGAATTTATAAATATCATTACAGCAGAAAACCCTGATCTTATTCTTATAGATATGCCAATACAAAGCATAGATAAACTAGAAATAATTCCCTACATTCGTGCCAATCAGCAGTTTCAGCATATACCTATTATTGTTTTGGCGGCTGCAACTCCATCAGATATCAATAATATGGATAGCAGTCATCGAGAAAAATGTATCGCCGTCGGAGTAAATGAATATTTTACAAAACCCGTCAAATTGAAAATTATCCTTGATAAAATTCAAACCCTATTAACTCAATCCTAACCTTTAGATATGGCTATTCCACCTAAAATTTTAATTATTGATGATGAACCTGATAATTTTGATGTAATTGATACATTATTAGATAATCAAGGTTATGAATTGAGCTATGTTAGTAATGGCAAACAAGCTCTGGATCTTTTAGGCTATTTTAAACCTGATGTAATTTTATTAGATGTGATGATGCCAGAAATGAATGGTATCGAATTCTGTCAAAAATTCAAATCCAATTCTCTTTGGAAACATATCCCTGTGATTATGGTGACAGCCCTTTCTAGTAAAGAGGATTTATCCCAATGTTTATTAGCAGGTGCAGATGACTTTATTAGTAAACCCATTAATGGTTTAGAATTACGTTCTCGAATGCGTTCTATGTTGCGTATTAAACAACAATATGATGCTTTACAAGAAACTTTATATTTGCGGGAAGACCTTTCTAATATGATAGTTCATGATTTGCGAAATCCCCTGACTGCTATTATTATGTCTGCGGAAATTTTGCGAATTACAGACTATTCACCAGAACGTCAAGAGAAAAAAACTAGTCAAATTATCACTAATGCCCAAAAATTACAGGCTATGATTGATAGTTTATTAATTATGGCAAAATTAGATTCGGGAAAAATGATAATTCACCGGACAGATACTGATATATTTGATATTTGTTTATCTGCTATTTCCGATATAGAATTAACTATAAATAAGAAGAATATAGAATTAATTACTAAACTCCCTGAACCAGGAACTCTAGTTAGTGTAGATGCAAGTCTTTTCCGGCGCGTTATTGATAATTTACTTTCTAACGCGATTAAATTTACACCTGAAGAAAGTCAAATTTCCTTTTTTGCTGAATATACATCATCAGGAAAATTTCGCATTCAAATAAGTGATGCTGGTCCAGGAGTACAAGAGGAATTAAGGGAAGTTATTTTTGCAAAATATGAAATAGGAAATATGATTACAGGTGCATATCAGATTGGTTTGGGTTTAGCTTTCTGTAAAATGATTGTTGAAGCTCATGAGGGATATATCAAAGTTGAGGAAAATCATCCCATGGGGGCAATTTTTATTATTGAAATTTAAGATTTTTCATCCCTAACTCTTTAATTTCTGCGTTTTTACTGCTTCGACATGACAAGTAAAGTTTCAATGCACTTCAAATTTATTTATGGTTTACTGATAGCGTGGCGTAAGCCATACTCCTGACTGGGCGCAGGACCTGCGCCCCTACATACTAGCCATACTTAATTAAATTCTCAGTCTCGTCACCTATTCCCCAATTACCTTTACAATGTGAATTTCGAGCAATTACTAGGAGTGAAAAGTCGTTATGTTGTCTAAAAGAATCTTACCTTGCTTAGATGTTAAGGCGGGCAGAGTTGTTAAAGGAATTAACTTTGTTGATTTGAAGGATGCGGGTGATCCCGTAGAACTAGCTAAGGTTTACAATGAAGCCGGTGCAGATGAGTTAGTGTTTCTAGATATTACGGCTACTCATGAAGACAGGGACACAATTATTGATGTAGTTTACCGGACTGCTGAACAGGTCTTTATTCCATTAACTGTGGGTGGTGGGATTCAAACCTTAGAAAATGTTAAAGGTTTGTTACGAGCCGGGGCTGATAAGGTTAGTATTAATTCTGCGGCGGTCAGAAATCCTGATTTCATCAATCAAGCAAGCGATCGCTTTGGTAATCAATGTATTGTTGTCGCTATTGATGCCAGACGTAGGGTTAATCCTGAAAATCCTGGCTGGGATGTCTATGTCCGTGGTGGGCGGGAAAATACGGGGATTGATGTCCTCTGGTGGGCTGAAGAAGTCACAAAACGGGGGGCTGGAGAATTGTTGGTGACAAGTATGGATGCTGATGGCACTCAAGCTGGTTATGATTTGGAGTTGACAAAAGCGATCGCTAATGCAGTAGAAATTCCTGTCATCGCTTCTGGTGGTGCTGGCAATTGTGAACACATCCACACTGCTTTAACAGAAGGTAAAGCCGAAGCTGCACTTCTCGCATCATTGTTACATTACGGTCAACTCAGTGTTTCCCAAATTAAAACCTATTTGCATGAACGCCATATTCCTGTTCGCCTTTCTACTTGACATCCGATACGACTAACTACATCTCTGGAATCAAGCACAGTTACCCGAAATAGTGTTAAGATTAGATGACTACTATTAAGAAATATTAAGAAATATGTTGATTCCTATTTTAATCTTTGATGTAGCACTTGTAGCATGGTCTCTACACCTGATGGAAAAAGCCTATGAGCATAAAGAATTCTCTCTCATGTTGGCTGGTACACTCGTGGCTCTAGCTGCCGCAGCTATGCTGGTGGTTTATTTTTTAATGGGACACTGTATGAGCTATTTATTAGAAGTATCCTAGTACCGCAGGGCGGAATTAAAAATTAAAAATTAAAAAAGCATATTACACAAGCTTCTTGAGAATTCTTAATGGTTGGTTGACTTACGCCCTACTGTACTAGTTATCCTAGAGCTAGAAATGATTGAGGATTGTTATACAGCAGATTACATATCTAATGAGGTACAGAATCTAAATTTAAACCTATACACAAAGCCAGTACGGGGGTATCCCTGACTCCTGGTGTATATTGGTATTGTTAGCAGTGAGCAGCAACAGAATATTGAATTTACTATAATTAATAAAATCTGCTTGTTATATTAGACTAAATCAATAGTATGTTAAGGATTTAGCAACTGTGCGAAATGATTTACAGGGATTGAATATTAGTCATGATGATTTGCGAGAATTGACTAACTTACCTGTTAATAATAAATTAATAATTATTACTGATAAAATTCAGCAATTCAGTCAAAACTTACTCAGAAAAGCCCAAGGGACGGAAAGTGCAACTGTAGTTTTTGTCGGACTTTCTATTTCGGTTTTTACTTATCTATTAGTAGATATTGTTGTTAAATTATTTTTTAACAATTTAACAATTCCATCTTGGTTATTGTTGATTATTTTCAGTTTGTGGATAGGTGGAACTATACAAACTTTATGGTATTTAATCTGGCAGCATAAAAGCAAGATTCTCAAAAAGAACATCACAAATTCTTTGAGAATTTTACTCAATGATGTGGAAAGATATAATTCTGTGATTAAAGCGATAGATATTAATGACCAAATTGAGGAAGCTGGAAATCTCCAAGTAGGAATAGAAGGAAGAGAAAAAGTAATTGAAGCACTTAAACTTACAAAAGAAGATTTAATACGCGCTTTAAAGACAGAAAAAATTTTGCGAGAGAATAAAAATTTTATTATTACCAATTCTAATTTATTTGCCAATAATTTAGCAGCTTTAGCATCAATGCAAGTGACTGAAGAAGCTACAGAACATAGCAGATTATTAAATGAAGCGTTGCAAATTTCCTTAGATGTACAGCAGGAAATGAAAAGTTTAAAAAACAAGAGTTAAAAATAATACAATAGATGTGTTTAGATTAAGATGTAGACATGGGAAATATATTCTCTCAAGTTTCCCTGACTTCATCTATATTTGAGAAATTCGATTGTCACACACTCCAAAACTGTGGAAATGAACTGGAAAGAAATTAGGGGTAATTGGGTTCTTGTTCCTCGCAACCCAATCGGTATTATTCATTTTTTAGGTGGTGCTTTTGTCGCCACTTTACCACATTTAACGTATCGTTGGTTACTCGAACATCTGGCTAATCAAGGATATGTGGTTATTGCTACACCTTTTGTGAATACATTAGATCATATTGCGATCGCCGAATCCGTATTACTCAACTTTGAACGCACTAGAGAACGTTTACAGGACTCAGGAGAATTACGCAAACTCTACCTCCCTACCTATGGAGTAGGACATAGTATGGGTTGCAAACTGCATTTGTTAATTGGTAGTCTTTTTCCTGTACAACGTGCAGGTAACATTTTAATATCTTTTAATAACTTTGCAGCAAATGAGGCCATCCCCTTAGTAGAACAATTAAATTCTACATTAGCTATTGAATTTACACCCACCCCAGCACAAACTAACCAGATAGTCCGAGAAAGCTATCGAATCCGGCGCAATTTACTCATAAAATTTAATAAAGACACATTAGATCAATCATTAACCTTAACCCCAATTTTACAACAACTCTTTCCTGATATGGTAACTATACAAACTTTATCCGGAACTCATACTACACCACTAGGACAAGATATTACATGGAAACAAGGAACTGCGTTTAGTCCTTTTGATGCTTTAGGACAATGGTTCAAGCAAGAAGTTTACCGTGATTTAAACACATTAAAACAGATTTTAGTGTTGTGGTTAAATCCCCTTTCTTAATTAAAATTTATACCTGAGAAAATACAAAAATCAGC
>NZ_VILD01000001.1:501617-506796 GCF_009712085.1 Anabaena sp. UHCC 0253 | reverse complement strand
TTAAAATTTATACCTGAGAAAATACAAAAATCAGCTAAGAAAAATTGTTTTAGTTTAGCCGTCTAATCTTGAACATCTGGGTTGAAAGATACCCACTAAAACTATAGATGTATTGTTCCTATGTTTGAAATACTCGTTATTGATGATGACCGTTCCATACAAATGTTCCTCAAAAGGATGTTAGAAAAACAAGGTTATGAAGTGATTACTGCTAGTACGGGAGAGGAAGGAATTTTAAGAACTCTCAATTCACCTCCAGCCCTAATTATATGTGATTGGATGATGCCTGGATTGAGTGGTTTAGAAGTATGCGATCGCATTAAAAAAGATCCCAAATTATCTACTACATTTTTTATTTTATTAACATCTCTAGATTCGGTTGCTGACAGGGTGAAAGGATTAGATACAGGTGCTGATGATTTTATCACCAAACCTATAGAACAAAATGAATTACAAGCAAGAGTCAGAGCCGGCTTACGTCTACATCAATTGAGTCAGGATCTCCAAACCCAAAAAATGCTTTTAGAAACAGAATTAGCTGAAGCTACAGAATATGTAAAATCTCTTCTACCTCTCCCGATTGATAAACCTCTAAATATCAAATTTAAGTTTCTACCATCACGACAACTTGGTGGAGATTGTTTCGACTACAATTGGCTGGATGCTGATTCTTTAGCTATCTATTTGTTAGATACTGCTGGCCATGGACTCAAAGCAACTCTCCCTTCTATTTCTGTATTGAATTTATTACGTTCTCGCGCTCTTAAAGATTTAAATTATTATCAACCAAGTGAAGTATTAGCAGCTTTAAATAATACCTTTCAGATGAATTATCAAAATGATAAATATTTTACGATTTGGTATGGAGTTTATAATCGAGTTACTCGTCAGTTAATTTATGCTAGTGCTGGACATCCACCAGCAATTTTAATTTCTGGCAACTCTCCTATGAATACAGATATCAAACAACTGAAAACTCCTGGAATGCCTGTAGGTATGTTTCCTGAAGCCAAGTATGTTGATGCTAGTTGTTATATTCAAGAGTCTAGTACCCTTTATATTTTTAGTGATGGAGCTTACGAAATTGCCCAATCAAATGGTACTCTCTGGAGTTTAGAAGAATTTATTCAGATTCTCATTAGTTTGCAGTATTCTGTTGATAACCAACTTGACTATATACTAAATTATCTGATTAACTTAAACTCCAAAGAGACATTTGAAGATGACTTATCTATTCTTCAAGTTAAATTTATTTGATTAGCTAAGTAGGTGAACGGAAAAATTTAAAAGTATGTGAAGAAAAGTAAAATCGCCCAAAACTCTCTTCTTCCTGTTCCCTGTTCCCTTGCCCCAATGACAATTTTTAACGCCAACCTAACTTAAAGTGGCAGAAAGTGAAAGATTGTTAAACGCATCTTTACTAGGAATAATCGTAAATATGCTATCCATGCCAGTTAATTCAAATAACATCCTCACTTGCTCATTAATCGAACAAAGAACCATCTTTATATCAGCTTCCTGTAGAGTTTTAAATGTTAAAACCAGAGTTCCTAATCCAGAACTATCCATAAAAGTGATGCCTTGACAATCAACTAACACAGTTTTGATACCACTGCTAATCACTGTTTGAATAGTTTGCTGAAATTCTTGTAAGTCATTGGTATTGAAGCTGCTGCTGAGTGTAATTACTTTCACTTGGTCATTCATAAGATCCTAATCTTGATTTAATTTAAGAATGTTCTGATGTTGCTAGTATATCTTAATATCTCAACATATAAAGACATTTATTACACAAAAATATTGAGTAGTTCATCATAAAAAATTATCAAATTTACTTAAATAATAATAGCAAATATGGGCGTATGACTTACGCCACACTGCCGATGTATTTCTCTAAATCTAATTCTTAATTCAACAACCGTAAATTTTATAGGGGACTAACCCTAGCTCGATACAGTAGTTGGTCATCTTGAGTATAACCTACATAACGGACTTTAACTATTTCTCCTGTTTGTACTGTTCCCTCTAATAACTGATGTAACTGTGGATTATAGGGTATTTCTGCTCCTACGTAAGCGATCGCACTCACACCCCAAGTCTGTAATAATTTCTCCAGCGGCTTATCCACCAAAGGTACTATTTTTACCGCTGCTAATTGGTGATCTTCCTTAGCTCTATATGCTACAGTAGGCCATTGCAAGATTAAAGACTCTAATATTTGCAAACTCGAACGCTGAAATTCTTGTTGCAATTCTTCTCTTTGCTGTGATAGCTTTAGCAATAAACGCTGATACTCATTTTGTAAATCTATAACTTGTTTAGATATTTCTGTATTTGTATTATTTTGATGTGTTGTTTTTAAACTTGAAGATGAAATCTCAACTGCAAACGTTGCTATCAACTCATCCAAAGATATCTGTAAAACCTGAGATAGTTTTAGTAATATTTCCAGCCGCATTGTCCCAATTTTTCCCCTCCTTAACTGTAAAATTTGCCTCAGTGAAACACCAGCAGCATGACTTAAAGATTTAAAACTAGCAAAACCCACCTTGTGCATCAAATTTTGCAAATTCTGGGTAAAGTCAGTTTGGGGCATAGGTTAAAGGAGGAGTGGGGAATAGGAATCAGGAAAAAAATTCTTTTATTCTTCTAATAAACTTCTTAACATCCAAGCTGTTTTTTCATGTACCTGCATTCTTTGAGTCAATAAATCGGCACTGGGTTCGTCATTGACTTCATCTACTAATGGAAAAATAGAGCGTGCAGTTCTAGTTACTGCTTCTTGGCCTTCTACAAGGAGACGAATCATTTCCTTTGCTTTCGGAACTCCAGCAGTTTCGGGAATTGAACTGAGTTTAGCATATTCGCTATAAGTTCCTGGAGCAGGATAACCAAGCGCCCTAATCCTTTCAGCAATTAAATCTACAGCTAAAGCTAATTCTGTATATTGTGCCTCAAACATCAAATGTAAGGTTTGAAACATCGGTCCAGTAACGTTCCAATGGAAATTGTGAGTTTTTAGATAGAGTGAATAGGTGTCAGCCAATAACCGAGATAAACCATCGGCAATTTTGGCTCTATGCTGATCATCAATACCGATGTTGATATTTGTACTATTTGCAACAGATGACATGATTGTGATCTCCAAAACATTAATTTGATCTTAAATAAATCATATTCATAATGACTTTTATTGGCAATTTTGCCGAAAAACAAAGTGTAATGATATTATAGAAGCGCATAAGCGTCAATATCAAGAAAAAAAGGAGTAATTACGAATTACATTAGTGCAGCCATAAGCCATTTCGGTAAACTAGTACACTGCGGACTAAATCAACCATTTCTAACCTCATAAAAAGCTGACGCTGTATTAATTTTAATTCTGAATTCCGCCTTGCGCTACTAGCAACTTGGGTAATCACTCTTTACGTACCTGAGCAAAATTAATTGCATATTTTTGGAACAAATACAAATCCCTGTAGTGTTTATCTGTTCCCTGTTTCCTGTTGCCTCTCCTAAATGTACAATTTATTTTGCACGACTACTTATGAAAATATTTTTTTGGCGTTCTTCCTACAAATTAATCACCACCTTATGCTTATTAGGATTGGCTGCTGCATCAGAGCCTGTAAGCAAAAATCAGGATGTAAAATTGCAAATTGGGATTGTGCAGCGATTTGGGGCTAAACCCACAGCCAAATTAGAATTAGCACCGACAAAAGGCGATCGCCTCACATTAAAATTTGCAGTTGGTAGTCAGCCCCAAATGCTAGTTACCGACAAACCCATCCAGTTAACAACAGTAATGCAACCCTTAACCCAACCAGCGGTTCAAGAAGTATTAGTGCTGGGGGACTTCCGCACCTTTGAAACAGCAGAAGATAGTGCTAACCGCTGGCGTTCTCAGGGAATAGAAGTAGAAATAACCCAGCCAGAACGCTGGCAAGTATGGGCAAAACGAGAAGTATACAGCACCCCCTTAATTCGTCGCTTACTATTACAAAGTATAGAAACATCTGGTGATAAAACTGCTTACTTAGCAACAAACATTCTGCAACAAGTACCAAAAATCACCTGGTCTGTAAATGGTAAAAACTATAGTCCTAATAATTTAGAAGTGAAGGCGGGTAAAGACTTAATTAGGGTGAGTACAGATGAAAACCTCAAAACGAAGCGTGTTTATGCCGGACAAATGACTTTACAGCCTAATGCCTATGGACACTATACCCTAGTAAATACAGTCCCATTAGAAACTTATGTGCGTGGAGTTCTACCCCATGAAATTGGGACAAATGCACCAATGGCAGCCCTAGAAGCACAAGCAATTATAGCTCGCACTTATGCTTTAAGAAATGTTCGCAGATTTGCGGCAGACAATTATCAACTATGTGCTGACACGCATTGCCAAGTATATCAAGGAATCAGCGGAGTTGCCAAAAAAACGGATCAGGCAATTGTTTCTACTAGAGGTCAAGTTCTGACTTATAATAATGAAATAGTTGATGCCTTGTATTCTTCCACTACTGGTGGTGTAACAGCCAATTTTAGCGATATTTGGAATGGTGAAGATCGTCCCTATCTAAAACCAGTTATAGATGCGCCTAATAATAATATTTGGGACTTGTCGAGTCAGGATTTAGCCAACGAGCAGAACTTCCAAAAATTTATCAATCTCAAAACAGGATTTAATGAAAGTAAATGGGATGTCTTCCGATGGAATAGAGAAACAGACATCAATAGAATTACCACAGACTTACAGAAATTTTTACAGGCAAAAAAAAGCCCATATAGCAAATTCCAAAAAATTCAGGCCATGTCTGTAGTTGAACGTAGTTCTAGCGGACGGATTTTAAAGCTGGCCATTAAAACAGATATTGGCGTTTTTACTTTACAAAAAGATGAAATTCGTAGCGCCTTTGCCGCACCCATCAGCACCCTTTTTTACATTCAACCTTTAAATAAAGGGAAAACAGATATTTGGGGATATGCTTTTATTGGTGGTGGTTTAGGTCATGGAGTCGGTTTAAGTCAAACAGGCGCTCAAAACCTAGCTAAATTAGGTTGGTCTAGTGCCAAAATTCTAGACTTTTATTATCCTGGTACTGAAATTAAAGGTGACAGGTGACAGGTGACAGGTGACAGGTGACAGGGAAGAAGGAAGAAGGAAGAAGGAAGAGAG
>NZ_VILD01000001.1:495628-501385 GCF_009712085.1 Anabaena sp. UHCC 0253 | reverse complement strand
GGAAGAAGGAAGAAGGAAGAAGGAAGAAGGAAGAAGAATTAAAAGGAGTTAATTGTCAATTATCTACAAGGCACAATTAGGGATTGGTAGAACTTTTACTTATTCTCCAATCCCTTATTTGTAATGGATTCTTGTTGCTAATAGCGGATTTTAATGGCTAAAGCTTAGTAGAGGTCTTCTTCTTTGTGAGTCTCAATGGTTACATCAGAAGTAGGATAGGCAACACAAGTCAATACATATTGAGCTTCGATTTGATCATCATCTAAGAAAGACTGATCAGATTGGTCAACACTACCAGAGACGATTTTACCAGCACAGGTTGAACAAGCACCAGCACGACAGGAGTAAGGTAAGTCAAGTTCAGCTTCTTCAGCTGCATCTAGAATATAAGTGTCTTCGGCGCAGTCAATAGTTTTAGTACCGTCTGGGGTGATTAGAGTGACTTTGAAAGTAGCAGCCATTTAATTATCCTCTCTTGTCAAATCGGCAGTTTAATTTATTTTCAAGCAATTATTACAGCTATTCTTAGGGGATTAGCTGCTGATTTAAATTTGCTTCAATTCTGATACTAAGGGAAAAGTTAAAACTTATGACAGAAAATTGACCCTTATTAGTAATGAAATTTAGTTACTTATGACTAATAAGTTTTCGTTATATAAAATACTCGCCTGGATAGATGTTAAAGTACATCGTGATGAGTACGGCTAATGAAAAAGGATTTCATGTTTTTCTTGCCGCTGCTCTTAACCGACAAGTATTGGAATGTATGGTACTTATGGGATCAATGTGTTTAAGATTTCCTGATGCTGGCTTTTTGATAAAATAGGAACGGCATTAAACCCAACAAAAAAAACTGGTGATAATTCATGTCCAATTACAAGCCACCTTTATCCACAACAATTCTCAGAGTGGGTTTAGTAGGTACTGGGTATGCGGCTAAACTCCGGGCTGAGGCCTTACGACAAGATCCACGCACTGATTTAATAGCGATAGCTTCGCTCGCTTCCAGCAACGCTGGCAATCCAGAAAGGATAGCAGCTTTAGCTCAAGAATATACAATTGAAGCCATGAATTCTTGGCAACAGCTAGTAGCCAGAGACGATTTAGATATCGTGGTCATCTCCACAATTAATCAGGATCATGGTAAAATCGCCCGTGCTGCTTTAGAAGGGGGCAAGCACGTCATCGTTGAATATCCCTTATCTGTGGATGTCCAAGAAGCTGAAGAACTAATTGCTTTAGCAAAAACAGTCAACAAACTACTGCACGTTGAACACATTGAACTTTTGGGTGGTTGGCATCAAACTTTAAAACAACACTTAGACCAAATTGGTGATTTGTTTTATGTTCGCTATAGCACCCTTAACCCTCAACATCCCTCACCACGCAGGTGGACTTATCATCATGAGAAGTTTGGCTTTCCGTTAATTGGTGCATTATCTCGATTACATCGTCTGATTGATTTGTTTGGTGAAGTCTTCACTGTCAACTGTCACCAGCGATATTGGGAAACAGAGTCTGATTATTACCAAACCTGTTTTTGTTCAGCCCAACTATGCTTTGACAGTGGATTACTAGCACAAGTAATTTATGGTAAAGGGGAAACTTTGTGGCAGTCAGAACGGAAATTAGAAGTTCACGGTGAACAAGGGGGGATAATTCTCGATGGTGATACAGGAATGCTGGTGTTAGCTGAGGAAACAAAGTTGATTGAAATAGGTACGCGGCGGGGTTTATTTGCCAAAGATACAACTATGGTCTTAGATTATCTTTTTGATGATATTCCCTTATATATCACCCCAGAAAAAAGCTTGTATACTCTGAAAGTAGCAGACGCTGCACGCAGGGCGGCGACAACAGGATTAACTATATTTTTAAAAGAGTAAGTAAGTGAATAGAAGAATTTAAAGGTATGTGAAGAAAAGTAAAATCGCCCAAAACTCTCTTTCTGTTCCCTGTTACCTATTCCCTGCTCATAACAACAATTTTTAACGCCAACCTACTTAGATACATTGATGAAAACCGAAACCATAGTGATTTTATCCCAGCGAGAAATAGAAAAAATGCGTCGGGCTGGACGTTTAGCCGCCCAGTTGCTACAACATCTAGAACCTTTAGTCAAGCCGGGAGTAAGTACCTTACAATTGAACGATGAAGCAGAACGATGGACTCAACAGCATGGAGCAAAAAGCGCCCCTTTAGGCTATAAAGGTTATCCTAAATCAATTTGTACCAGCGTTAATGAAGTCATCTGTCATGGGATTCCCAATGCTAAACAAATCCTCAAAGATGGGGACATCATTAATATAGATGTCACCCCCATTATTGATGGTTATCATGGTGATACATCCAAAACATTTCTAGTTGGTAATCCATCCCCCAAAGCCCAAAAATTAGTAGAAGTGACAGCAGAGTGTCTGCGTTTGGGAATTGCAGAGGTAAAACCAGGGGCAAAAATTGGGGATATTGGCGCAGCTATTCAAGAGTATGCAGAATCTTTTGGCTTTTCAGTAGTCCGGGATTTCGTTGGCCATGGTATTAGTCATATTTTCCATACAGCACCAGATGTTCCCCATTATGGAATAAGAGGTAGAGGTAAGAAACTCAGAGCGGGTATGGTATTTACCATTGAACCGATGATTAATGAAGGCACTCATGAAGCTCAAATGTTAAATGATGGTTGGACTGCGGTAACAAGCGATCGCCAACTTTCCGCCCAATTTGAGCATACTATTGCTGTTACAGAATATGGGGTGGAAATTCTGACTTTACCTTGACACTTCCCGACCTAAAGGTGCGAGGATTCTTGGTTCAACGAGTCCACTTAGATTAGATCCCTTGCGGTGTCTAACCAAGAGGTGGTTCTCTCCCCAAGCGTTACTTTCCCCCTGCCCGGAGGTAGTTGTATTACTACAAGTTTTGTTTGAGTTAATTCTGTGTTGTATTTCGACTTCGCTCAATACAAGTCTAGTACCTGTAAATCTTTTACCTACTTCCAGGTGATACTAGAACTACGAAGTAGAACCCCATAGATTTAGTTGTCAAGGTACAGATTGCCATTACGCAGTTAGGTTTTTATACAGGTTAATTACCGTTCCTGTTAGAGTGATTATAGCACAGGTGACTGAGGCGTAAACGCCTCCATAGGCTTTCATCCCTTGCCTAAAGGACGGCTAAGTTTTTCCGCAGTTCGACAAGCTCACTGACCACCTAGCTCCAAAACTTAACCTCAAGGGTTTTCAGCCTATTTTCTTATAAGGCTGGTGATTGGTGATTGGTGATTGGTAATAAAATCTCACTCTTAATCCTGTAAATCCTTAAATCCTGTAAATCCTGATAGCAAAGCGTGGCGTTAGCCATTTCTGACAATTTACCTGGGTACTCAAATGCGAAATTAACACTGTCCCAGCTTTTCTTGTTCACGAGCATCAACTACTAAAACCAAACAAAGTGCTGCCACAGCCTTTTGCCATTCCTCTCGGACTGTAACATCTTCAACCCCATCAAATAAACCTACCAAACGGGGAACTGCTGTTTCTAAAGCTGCGTGTGGAACAGGACGATGTAACTCCACCAAATGATTAATACTTTCTTGATTATTGAGAAAACCAATAACCCATTTGGTGGTATGGTCTGGACTATCAGGAACACGCTGAACACCTAATTCGTTTTTGAGCCAGTCATAAAAAAGTGGTAAATGTTCCGCTAATACTGCACCGGCTGTAGGTAAAGTTTTTTTGAGTAAGTCAATATTTAAAGTGTCTAATTCTTGTTTTAACGCCGGGGAATTGATAACTTCATTTAAGGGCTGAGAAAGTATTTCTTCTATTTCCGGTTGAGAAAAATCCAAATTTTGGATAAAAGTAGTAATTAATGGGTTCATCTTTTATTTTTAACTCGTTATGTATACTATTACATTTCTGGAAACCATTTCCTCTATCTCAGGTTAAGCAAAATCTAAATTTTGGGTTAAATTTATAATTAATAATTTCATTTCTTATTTTCAACTCGTGATGTATTCTATTTTAAAGGATGTTTAAAAAATATTGGGCGAAGAAAATTGACCTATGACTACTGCTGTCAACACTGCACCTGATTTAGCTTCCCGTTTCGTCAATGGCATCTTGGCCATTAAACCCTTAGCCAACCTGGCCAAACACCAAGCCAGACAAATGATGATTAAACGCGCCCAGCGAATAGGCGTACCTTGGATGCAAGAAGTTGATCAACTCCAACAGCGTGATTGGGCAAATGATTTAGCTGGGGTAGAAAATTCCCAGATTAATTACCCAGAATACTACTTGCGGCCATTCCATGCTTACGAAGGAGGAGACTTGAGTTGGCAAGCTGCTTTTGAATTAGAAGTAGCAGCCCGCACCGTCCATGCCAGCATTTGGAGTGAAGCCGGAGCGCAAGGAGATGCTAAACTCCGCCAAAGTTATCACAATATTTTGACAGCCCAAATTTCTCCCCAACCACAAGATGTATTAGATTTAGGGTGTGCCGTAGGATTAAGTACCTTTGCCCTACAAGCAGTTTATCCCCAAGCCAAGATCACCGGCTTAGATTTATCTCCTTACTTTTTAGCTGTAGCTAACTATCGTAGCCAACAACGTCAAGCCCAAATTAACTGGGTTCATGCTCAAGCTGAATCTACAGGCATAGCAGATGCTTCCTTCGATTTAGTTTCGATTTTTCTGATGTGTCATGAATTACCCCAATCAGTAACTCACAAAATTTTTGCTGAAGCTAGGCGTGTTTTGCGTCCAGGTGGCCATTTAGCGATTATGGACATGAATCCCAAATCAGAAAATTACAAAAAAATGCCCACATATATATTAACTTTACTCAAAAGCACCGAACCTTATTTAGATGAATATTTCAGTTTGGACATTGAACAAGCCTTAATTAATGCAGGTTTCCAAACTCCCACCATTACCAGTAATAGCCCCCGTCACCGCACTGTAATTGCTCAGGTGAGTGGCTAATTTATCTTTAGTGCTGTGGGCAGTCATTCCCCCATTGATGTTGTTGTGGTTCTACTACCGCCGGACTCCTGCTGCCCCACCGCTGTTAACTCTGCTAGGTCTATTCATTCTGGGGGCGATCGCTGGTTTTGTTGCTCTTGGCCTAGAATGGGGGGTGGAAACTGTCGCTAACTGGGTTGTAAACTGGCAACAAATGCAGCGTAACTTCTTCGTGGTCATTTTGCGGCAGATATTAGTCATAGCTCCTATTGAAGAAGGTTGTAAGTTAGCAGCAGTTGTTCTGGCTATTTGCTATTTACAACGCCAGTATTATTTGCGTGCTACTACTATTTTTCTATTTACTATCGCCGCAGCCTTGGGATTTACAGCCGAGGAAACGTGGATTTATCTATTTCACGGCACAGCATCAATTTTAGAACGAACCATTGGGACACCAGTCCATGCAATTTTCTCTGCTCCTTGGGGATACGCACTAGGTATATATATTTCTTCGAGTATCAGATTCAATCGAGATAGAAATTTGTTTTTTACGGCTTGGCTAAATTCTGTCTTTGCTCATGCTTTAGTGAATGTTTTATCTCATGCTGGCAGGTTTCCACCACCAATATATTTTTTAATCTATGGTTTATTTCCTTTCCTGTTATGGATGTTTTGGCGATTGGAACAATTACTCAGAGAATTACAAGGTAAACGTCCTATTTGTTTAATTTCGGGATATACATCTCAGACTCGTTACTACCAAAGAGTTTTAGTTTTATTAATTCCGTTA
>NZ_VILD01000001.1:493226-495603 GCF_009712085.1 Anabaena sp. UHCC 0253 | reverse complement strand
GGATTGTTTCTTCTCAGTAGAAAACTTATGCCTTTGCGATGGGAGATTTTGTTAGAACAGGCAACTTCTTGGTTTATAATTAAACAAATATTGTTTTATCTTTTTCTAGGACTTTTGGCTTGGTTAATTTATCGCTACTTACGTACTTTAGCTCGGCGGCGATATCTTTTTCAGGAGAATTTCTAAAAAGTTTATTTGGATTGGCAAGGAACTTGGGATATTAGATTAATGTCTTTATTTAGATATTTAGGAATCTTCTATAATTACAATGTCAAAAACAGCGTTTATTACAGGAATTATAGTTACATTTAGCATTACAGCCGGAATTCCAGCAGTGGCTAATGCTCAACCAGCCTCACCGATTTTTGGAGATGTGACTATTAAACATCCATTTTCCCCAGATCCTTTGACAGTGCGGGGGATGAGTGGTGGTTCAATACCAGCCACCCAAATAGCTGGAAAAAAAGAAACACAACCAACCGGTCCATGTAAAGGATTTGTGGATCTTGCTCCAGATCACACTCTGAATCTGATCAGTAAATTTGATTACTTGAAATTAGTAGTCCAAAGTCCTGCTGACACGACAATGATTATCAAAGGACCTGGTGGAACTTGGTGTAATGATGATTTTGATGGCAAAAATCCCGGTATTGTGGGGGAATGGCTACCAGGAAAATACCAAATTTGGATTGGTTCTTACGAGAAAAATGATTATCTACCTTACACCTTACAAATTACGGAAGTTAAATAAATCAACATATTGATGGTTAGGGGTATTTCTTACTACCAGCACCTACTACGCCGATTTTATGACGATAAGAAAGTTCTGCTCCAAACCAACCAGTAATACTCGTTAATGTCCCCACCACCAGAGAAAGAAGCAAGCCCCAAGGGAGGATGTGTGACTCAGCATCTCCGAACCGCAAAATAAAGTTTAAGGTTGTGAAGATGAGAATAGAAAGGTTGAGAATCAGATGAGTCCAACCTGCAACGCGTTTACGGACTCGTTCAATCTGTAAAAAATCACTCATGCCAATTACTGAGGCGATGATACCAGTTACTAAACCTAATCCGATTAACCACAGAGAAGCCCTAGCCCAGAAGAAATCACGAGTTAACCAGTAACCAAAATCACTACCCAATGCTGCTGCTAGGAAGGCGATAGGAAAAATGATACTTAAAGGATGTAAGGGATGTCCAGCGATCGCTACTGTACTAGGTACTCCAGTATCTTGGTATTCTCTATCATTACTTTCAATAATTGGAGGAATATTCGGGAATGGTGTAGAAGTTGGTTCTGTACTATCCATGATTTATCTCCTTTGATTCAGCCGTCGAAATTAGCCAGCATATTATTTTCTATTTGAGAAAACTAAACATTAGATTTTATCTATCTAGCGATGGAATAAGAATTAATATTTTCTCTATCTTTAAATAGAAGGAAGTTAGATTTAACAGCACAAAGATAAATTTTTTAATCAGATTTTATATCTTCAGTTTATATAGTTATCGCTCAAAAGAAAGATGGAATCTACCTAGCATCTATGTCAATCTTAGTTTAGTAAAAAAATTCCTTTTGAGGAGAACACTAGAATGGTAGTCACTTTAGACGATACCAAACGTAATGCTATTGCCGTGAAATTGGCTGATATGAAATTACTCCAAGAGTTGCTCATTAATAATGAGGAACAATTTGCGAGAGATTGTACTGATGATGAGATTAGAGATAATTTTCGGAAAATGCTAGAAGATGACCGGAAAAATCAAGGAATTCTTGATACTGTAGTCATTCAGTATGGCATTCAAAAAAAACCTGATCAAACAGTCCAGAAAGTAGCAGAAACTGTCCGCCAATTCATGCAAAGTGATGACTTAAGTTTTTGGGAAAAAGTATTTCAGCATGAATTGTTAAAACATCAACAAGTAATGAATGGTTTGACAATTCATAAAGCCGCTCAGAGAGTTGGCGCTGATGTCATAACAGCAATTGGACCTTTAAATACGATTAATTTTGAGAACCGCGCCCATCAAGAACAACTGAAAGGAATTTTAGAAATTTTAGGTGTCCGGGAATTGACTGGACAAGATGCAGATCAAGGAATTTGGTCAAGAGTTCAAGATGCGATCTCTGCAATTAGTGGTGTAGTTGGTAGTGCTGTTACCCAAACCTCTGATAAACAGGATATGAATATCCAAGATATTATCCGCATGGATCATACAAAGGTGAATACCTTGTTTACAGAACTTTTGCAAAGCAATGATGCTCAAAAAATTCAAGAATACTTTGGGCAAATTTATAAGGATCTCCGTGTCCATGCAGCCGCGGAAGAAGAAGTTGTTTATCCCAGCGTCCGTTCTTTTTATGGTGATGCCAATA
>NZ_VILD01000001.1:472560-492315 GCF_009712085.1 Anabaena sp. UHCC 0253 | reverse complement strand
CTTCTTCCTTCTTCCTTCTTCCTTCTTCCTTCTTCCTTCTTCCCTGTCACCTGTCACCTGTCACCTGTCACCTTCTCCCTCTTAATATTTCCGTCCACGCCATTCTTTGGGAGTGCGGAGTGCAGATAAAAAGATGCGTAGCACGGCTAAAGGATCTGCTAAGGGAGAAAGCCAGAATAGCCAGCCACCTGTGGCATCTTTGCGATCATAGGATGGAGCGATCGCGAGTAATAAAGCAAAGCGAATCACCACCAAAAATATATTCAATCCCAATAACAGTAGCGCCGGTAGTGCTAGAACGACCGAGGGAAGCAACAAATAACCAAGTAAAATCAATAGGGGTAAACCCTGAACGGAAGACAATAACCATAAATCCCCCCACACCTGAGCGCGGGAAGTTGCATCTTTTAAATCGAGGCTGCGTCCCCATTCCTTCCAGGTTTCCAGCGCCCCTTCATACATCCTCACCTTTAGCACATTAGCCCCATCCAAAAAGCCCACCTTAAAGCCCGCAGAGGCAATATTTCGCGCCAAAGTCACATCATCACAAAAAGAACCCTTGGCGCTACTATAACCATTCACAGCTTGTAATACAGACCGACGGCACAAAAAGCACTGGCCATTGGCCATCACCCGTTCTGCTTGTTCAGTATAAATACCCGTAGGATCAAATCTATACAGTAACGTCATTAACAAAGCCGGTTGTAACCAGCATTCTCCCGGATACTTGAGAATAAACTGTGGTGATAAAGATACTAAATCATAACCTTGGGCGATCGCAGTTTTCACCAAACTCGCCACCAAACCCGGATGGGGTTGAATATCCGCATCCATTCCCAAAAACCACTCACTCCCCTCAGAAGTGAATAAAAAGCCATTATGCAACGCCCAAGGACGACCAACCCAGCCAGAAGGTAAGGGGTCATCTGTCATCACCCGAAAGCGGGGGTCTGTTACTGCTGCGGTTTTCACCAAGTCGGGAGTACCATCTTGTGATTTACTATCCACAACAATAATTTCCCGAACTTCGTAACTTTGGCGACTCAAACCAGCCAACAGTGGACTAATCCGCAATGCCTCATTTAATGTCGGTACAACCACACTCACACTTCCCAAAAGTTCCGGTGTGGGTTGTTGTGGTTGCAGGGCTGGATAACGTCTTGGACCTTTGAGCAACCGGGAAAGCAAAATCGCCGTTGCAGGTACTTGGATCAGTAGCAATAGGAGCGGAATAATATTTAACAATTTTAACCCTGACTTTTTTGTATAAACTAGCTAGTTTAAATCTTCTCGCAATTTATGTAAATTAACTTAAATTATTAAATATTTCCGACAAAGAATGTAGAGACATTTCATTGAACGTTTCTACAAGGATTCAGAACTGGTGACATATTCCATCAGATCATTTTTCACGGTGAATCCGTTATAGTTGCATTCAATCAGCGATCGCCATTGTAGACTATCTATACTTCCCAACAGCTTTTGTGAAGTAACAGGAGGCATGATGGCGTTTAGTAATTCTGGCATAAATATGGGTTTGCGGTGAATCGCTAAGGAATAGATCACGGTTTTATCTAAATTTGATAAGCGTTGAAATTGTTGATCTAACAAATTGTAAATACCGCCAAAGATGGTGACACCGTGGGCTAAAAAAATATCAATTTTGCCAGAAAATAGAAAATGAATAGTGGCAGCAACAATTTTCAGTATCAGCGGATTTCCGGCATAGTGATGATGTAAAGTTTGCCATTCTGCTTGAGTTTCGTTAATCCCTTCTGACTGTAAAATCTTGAGTCCGTCTTCAGGAAGCAGCCCTTTCAGGATAAATGATTTTACCGAATTGGCTTTTTTCTCTAGTAAAATAAATGCGATCGGTGGTTCTCGACTGGTGATAATTAAACAACTTTTGTGGGTAGACTCCCCGATTCTGCGAATTAGTTGTCCATAGCCTTCAAACCCTTCTCGATAAGATCCCCCTTGTTCTCCCGATTGCAGAATAGATTCTAGATTATCCAAAACCAGTAAGCAACGAGTTTGATGGAGATACTGCATTAACTTTGATATTAATTGATCTGGAGATTTTGGTAAATCAACGGCTTGCTGGTGTGAGAGGATGTGAATTAGCTCAGTTAAGGTTTCTTCTACAGTTGGTGCATGACGAAGCGATCGCCAGATGACATACTTAAATTCTGATGATGACGAGCCTGTGCTTTTGATAAAATCTGCCATTAACTTGGCTATGAGACTGGTTTTGCCCATACCACCCATTCCTAAGACCATGATTAATTGACAGCGATTGACCTGAATCCACTGCTTCAACGTTGCTAATTCTGCGGTGCGTCCATAGAAAACGGAGACATGGGGGGCTAAACCATAATCCCCATAGGGATGAATTAGAAGCTGTAGAGGTTGGATAGGAAATTGTGTTGAGTGTCTTTCTGGTTTGACTAATGAGACGGGAAGAGGTGATTGATAATCATCAGACTCTAGTACCAGATTGAATGCTTTGAAACATTGAACTAGAGACTTTTTATCAACTCTTACGTTGCATTGAAAAATTTTGGATAAGGTATGAGAGTCTAAGCGAGTCTGTTCATAGAGATTGTCTAGGGTAAATCGCTTGCCGTCATTTTCAGCATATTCCTTTGTTTGTATTGCGTTTTTAAGTTTATCTAAACCTTGATGGGTGAGGATTGACCCACGTTTACGTTTTTTTGGTAGATCCATGAGTATAAAATATAAATTTTTTTAAGCAAGACAAAATAGGGCAAGAGGATTAGCTCTAACCGCTGGAAAAATGACTAATTTCCGGAAAAACGGGATTAATCTGACAAGAGTATAAGGATACAACTAAGAGATTGAACAGAGTATAGCGATTGCTTGATGTGTTTATTAATACAGCATTTTGCAAAAAAGGGAAGTTTTAACAATTTGAAATAATTCTGCGGTCTAATTTGCTTACAGTCTCAACGCTTGAAAGGTTTGTGGTAGAGGGGTGTGAGCGATCGTTTGTCAGGGTTCTTAAGTTCCGTTGCTTAAGTTGGCAAACTTCCATTGCTTGAAAGGGATTATATAGAGTTTATTTGTTAATGACAGCCTAATCAATCTACTAGTGTAACATTCACGCACTCTATGTATGAATCAGAAAAGAAACTGAATGCAGTAAATAGGGTTTGCTGAAAAATTTATCTGTGAGGGCTAGGAGTTCAGAAGTATCGCTGTGCTATCAGGAGTTCAGGAGAATTTAGAAGAAGTTAGCAGTAGTATCAAGTCTGGAAAAGTGGTCGGTTTTTGATGCCCTCATCCTTTTTTCCTTGCACTTTATTCATATTTTATCTGCCTGTATCCCTTGATTGATCTAGGTTTTACATTTATTCAGCATCCCCTATATACTGATTTTGCGTTCAGGATGAGATCGGCCTACTTGAAAATCTAGTCCTAGTTAAATTTAGCTTTATGTGCGTGCCATCGCCATTAAGGACTTAATTAAACTATAAAATAACAAAACAGATCACTATCCAGATTGAGGATATATTTTTATGATTGATAATACTTTTTCAAATTCTATTGATGAATGGTTTGGTTATAATAATATCTCTAAGCCTATAGAACCCTCAAATGCAACCCAACAGAATTTCCAATTACCTTCATCTTCCGAAAATATCCATGACTTAACTGAGCAAATTCGTTCTTGGCTTGATAAAAGTTTGGTCTTATCAAAATCTTCTAATTGTGAATACATTACGTCTGAGTTGGAAGCATTAGACTTACGGTGGGAATTACCCGGTTGTCGTATAGCTTTTGTTGGTGAATTCAGTCGTGGTAAAAGTTCTTTGATAAACCGCTTGTTAAATCAAGATATTCTACCGATTGGCGGTCTTCCAACTACAGCTACCTTGATCTCGATTGTAGCAGGGGCAGAAGACTCTATGAAAGTTCGTTATCCCAAAAAAGAATGGGAGTCTCGTCCAATGGAAGAACAATCTTGGAGAGACCTGACAGCTATTGACCAAAATGGTAATGAGCAAGATGTGATAGCCCAAGTATATTTAACTTTGGATCATACCTGGTTAAAAGTACTTGATGCTGAGTTAATTGACACACCTGGAGTAGAAGACCTAAATGAGCGCCGTGCTGCTTTTACACTCCACCTACTAAGTCAGTGTGATGCAGTTGTTCTACTTGTCAGCGCAACAATTCCTTTTAGCAAAACAGAAGTGACCTTTTTACAACAACAGATAATGGGTCGTCATATTCCCAATATTCTGGTTGCTGTTTCCAAATTTGACACCATTTCTCTTGAGGAACGATCTGATATTTTAGAGGGAATTTGCCACCGAATAGGAAAAATTTCAACAGCAACAGCAATCTCTGTTTTACCCCTCCATTCAATCAGTGATAAAATCTCAGATTCTGAAGCGTTTGAAACAGTAAAATCTCAGATTGAGTCAATGCTAGCAAAGGATGATCGCAGAATATGGCGTAGCCACAAAATAGCAGGTCAATTAACAAATTATCTTTCACATCTGATAGAAGTTGGTGAATTAGCAATCTCTACAGTTCAGATGGACGCATCTGAGCGAGAAAAAGCTTTGAATAAAGCAAATGGAGAAATCCAAAATGCCCGACTCAACTGGGAAAAAATTCGCCTCAATTTGGATCAAAGACGCTTGGATAAGACCCAAATGTTACATCAAAAAGTATTTCAAGTAAAAGCAGAGTTATTAGAAACTATTTCTTTGGAACTTAAAAAAGCGCAAGACCCCAAAACTTGGTGGGAATTTGATTTACCTTCTCTTCTAAGATGTGAGCTTTTCAGCCTGAGCCGAAAATTAGAAAACGATGTATTAAAAGCTCTGGCTATAGATTTTGAATGGCTTCAAGCAGAGGTATCTCATCTATTCTCTACCAACATAACTGGGAAAGAAATTTCTTCTTTGGAAGCACTGGAAATAGATCCAGATTTACGACAGGTTGCGGTTAATGATATCCAAAAATATCGGCTTCTAACGCTACTTGGAAGCAGTGCTGCCAGTATCTTTAGCTATATTTTTGTTGGACCGGTTGGAGTAGCCGTGAGTTCAACAGCATGGGTTATAGGTGATCGAATGGTAAAAGTAAAGTTGGAGGAGCAAAGACAGTTAATAACGCAAGAGCTAGAACGCAGTGTAGACAAGACTATTGATGAATATTATAAACGTCTAGCAGATCGTTTTAAACAGCTATACAACCAGTTAATTGAGGAAATTACAAAAGAACAGACTGCTTGGCAAGCTTCCTACGAAGCTGCCCTAAGAGTAAATACAAGTGAGTTAGATGAGGCTCATTGGTTGTCTATTATCTCTCAAGCTTCTGCCTTGAAAGAAGACATTTTGCGAGCGATAGCCCAATAAATTAGCGTCAGCACTTGTCCATCAAAAACATAAATAACGTATACGGAGGTTCATATGGTTCAGGCTAACAATTACCAACAGTATGAAGCATTTAAAAAGAAGCAAGCTACACTTTTGATTTTAATTAAACGTCTGTCGAATGTAATATCTTCATTAAATATGAGCAACTTTGAAAAATCACTTAAGGAACTAGAGAGTCTTGTTCTTTCAGATAGTTTCAAAGTATTAGTTTTGGGGGAGTTTAAGCGGGGTAAAAGCACTTTTATCAATGCTCTGCTGGAAGATGAAGTTTTACCAGCATACGCTAGACCTTGTACTGCAATTATTAATGAAGTGAAATGGGGTGAATCTAAACGGGCTTTATTGCATCTTACAAAAAATGGAAATGAAAATACCCTTAAGCCAAAAACTCAAGAAATTGATGTGAATAAGATTGAAGATTATGTCGTGATTACAGAGGACGTGAGTGAGATTCATGGCAACCATTACGATAAGGTTGAATTGTTCTGGCCTTTGGAACTCTGTCGTAATGGGGTGGAAATTATTGATTCTCCTGGTCTAAACGAGCATGATATACGCCAAAAAATTACAATAGACTATTTATCTACTGTTGATGCAGTGTTATTTGTTTTTTCCTGTGAAGCACTGGTTTCCAAGTCTGAAATGGAAGTAATTGATAATATACTGCGCCCAGCAGGACATAATGAGATGTTCTTTATTTGCAACCGCTTTAACATGATTAAAGATAGGGAAAAAGAAAATATTAAGAGTTATGGAATATCTAAACTTAAGGATAAAACAAAACCGTGGGAAAAACGTATATTTTTTATTAGCGCGTTAGATGCTTTGGAAGGACGAATTGAAAAAGATGAGCCGCGAGTTGCCAACTCTGGGATAGTAGAGGTAGAACGTGAACTAGAAAATTTTCTAGCTTCTGACAAAGGGCGAATTAAAATTCTCCGACCTTCTCAAGAACTTAAAAGAGTAATTCAGGCTGCAAGGAATGTTATACCTGAACGAGAGTCTATGTTCAGAACTAATTTGAAAACTCTGGAAGCGCGATATCAAGCTGCTCAGGAACCTCTAAACCGTCTTCAAACGGAAAGAGAACTCATAGTGCTGCGTATCTCTAACTTTCTTCAGCAGCTACAGCAGAATATTAGTCATGAGGGAGATAAGTTCTATAAAAGTATGTCTGATAAGGTTGATGAGTGGAACAACACTCTTAAGCCAAAAACGGTAGTTAACTTTCTTTCATGGGAAGGTAGTAAACCTCAGATTGAAAGATTAATTAAGGAGGTGAGTGACCATTTTTCTAACCAAATGGAGAGTGAGTTACAAGTCTGGCAAAGCAAAGTACTAGAACCATTAATCAGTAATTATTTAGAACGCTTTCTCGAAGAGTTGGGTAATAGTACAAAACAATTTTTGGACCAAGTAGATACTCTAAGACTTGAAATTGCAGGTAAAGAGATTTTATTAGTACATGATATCAAGACAACAAAAGTCAGTGCCATTGAGCGTATTTTAGCAGCCGCAGGAGGATTGTTAATAGGGGGAGTCTTAGGAAATCTTGGATTAGCCGGTATGGGTGCTGTTTTTGGTTATCAAGAGATGGCAAAGGCTATTATTCCCCAATTATTGTTGAGTGTGGCGGCAATAGTTCTTCTAAGTACAAATCCTTGGGCAATATTTCCACTTATGGCAACTAGCGGAGCGGTTCACGGATTTTTTACCATGAGGTCTACAAATAAAAAAATTCAAGAGGAAATAGGGAAGAGATATGCAAATAAAATTCGGGACACATCTGAAAAACAGGGTAAAGATATAGCTGAGACTGTAATACAAAAGCTAAGTGAGAATCTGAAGTTGATAGATAAGGGGCTTGGACAAGAGATTGAAAATGTTCGGGAGCAAGTCAATTCAATCCTTAGGGAAAAGCAAAAAGGGCAAGATAACGTTGATGAAAAAATTAATGAATTACAATCTCTTCTCAAAGACTTAAATGATATTGATCATGAATTAAGTAGTCTAATCATAGAGTTGGCCCTACCAGAATCTCATTAAAAGTTGCACCCCAATTTGAGTAGTATACTGTTAATAGACTCCATCTGTTATTACTACTCAAATTCATCAACCAACGTGTTAAAAGTTTAGACCTGAATCCTTACATCAAAACTAATACTTAGGATAATTTTATGCCTATCCAACCTTTTAATAAAGAAATAGCTCTCTGTCTTGCTTATGCTTCTAAATATACTTATGGGTTAAACACTCCTATACCTGAAGCAGTTAAAAAAAATATATTTCAATTAACTAAAACATTTGAAGTTGAACCATTTTTTTATAGTCACGGGGATCTATCAGGCTTTGTAGGATATTTTCAATATGAAAATAATGAATATATAGTCATAGCATTCCGAGGTTCAGAAGCTCCGGGAGATTGGGCTACAAATTTTCAGTTTGCACAGATAGAAGATTTTAATAGTCAAGGAATGATTCATTCTGGTTTTGCTAATATAATTGACAAACATTATATCGATATAAAAAATATAATTGAAAGAAAACTAAATAAAAACCAGAAATTATTACTAACTGGACACAGCCTTGGTGGGGCATTAGCTATTTTAGCGGCTACTAGATTTTCTCCATTTATTGAGGTTGAAGCCGTCTATACCTATGGATCACCTCGTGTTGGTGATCAAGTATTTGTGCAGTCATACAAACCAACTCATTATCGTGTTGAATATGGCAATGATATAGTACCACACTTGCCAATTAGTCGTGGCATAACTAGCCTAGTTCTCAATGATACTCCAATACCCATTGAATATCAACATACTGGCATTCTAAATTATCTAGTAAAAGGTCAAAAAAAGATTGAAGATTTGACGGGATGGAATAGACTTAAAAGCGAGATATTTAAGGGAAATTTGGCAAATTATTTAAAACCAGAAAAAATATTAGATAATCACTCTATAGACAGCTATATTAAATATCTGGAAAAATGCTTTTATTCAGATAAATCAACTATAATAATTGATTTAAGAAAGAATGAAAATCAACTTATTAATAATTTCATCCATAAAGCTATAAGTTTGGCTCAATCTGTTTCCTGTACTGATGTTATCACCGAACTAAAAGAACTAAAAGAACGCTGGAATTTACCAGGCTTTCGCTTAGGGTTTGTTGGTGAGTTTAGTCGTGGTAAAAGTACCTTAATCAACCGTATACTAGGTCGAAATCTTCTTCCTGTTGGAGCTATACCTACTACAGGTTGCTTGATTTCAATTGTTGCAGGAACACAAGAAAGTTTAAAAGTTCGTTCCTCTCAAAACGGATGGGAAATCAGGACAATCAAACAATCCTCATGGAGTGATCTCTTAGCTAATCATCAGGTTAGTGACAACCAAAATGTAATAACTGAAGTTTGTTTAACTGTTAATCATTCCTGGCTACAAGCTATTGATGTCGAATTAATTGATACACCAGGAGCAGGAGATTTAAGTAGTCATCGTGCTGCATTACTGTATGATGTGCTGAGTAAGTGTGATGCTGCCATCATTCTTATTAGTGCAACATCACCTTTTAGCATGACAGAAGCAGTTTTTTTGGAACAAGAAGTTTTAGGTCGTCATATTCCTAATGTCTTTGTTGCTGTTTCAAACCTAGATAAAATTCCTCAACAGGAGAAAGGAAGTGTACTTGAGGTTATCAGTAACAGAGTGATGGAAATCTCTACAGCAATTCCCATTCTTCCTCTACATCCACTGGGGTCTAGTGCTTCGGAAAATGACGTACTTAAACAAGTGCGAACTCAGATTGAATCAATGGTGAACAAAGGAGAACGTCGAATTGGGCGCAAAAGAAAAGTATTAAACCAACTGATAGATTATCTCAATCTTTTAATTGAAATTGGTCAATCAGTAATCTCAATTGAGCGTGGTGATGCAATAGATAGGAGAGAAGTTTTAGGCCAAGCAGACCAATACATGAAAAATTCTCAGCTTGCTTGGGAAAATATTTTGCACAATTTCGAGCAAAGGCGTAAACAGCATGAGCAGAAATGGAATCAAAAAATTATCAGTTTTCAAGAAGAGTTAAAGAGAGAATTATCCATAAAATTACATAATTCAAAAGACATAAAAAATTGGTCAGAGTCAGTTATGCCTAAGATTCTTAAACATCGACTTTTATCTTTAAAAAAAGAGCTAGAGAATGATACCTTAATTGTTATTTCCGATAATTTTAAGTGGTTACAAGATGAAGTTAATCAAAAATTTGCAAAACAAATAGCTGCGAAAGATATTAATTTTCCTAACTTGAATAACTTTAAAATAGATACTGATCATTCTCCTATCCTGGCTGGACTAGCTACTGGTGTTGCAATGATGTTTGGAGGCGTTGTAGGGAAAATTATTGAGTTAGTTAGTAATTTAATTATCGGTAGTGCAAGAGATAACCAAAGACAGACTTTAGAACGAAAACTGGATAAAGTAATAGGACAAGTTGTTGATGAATATTGTCAAACCCTTTCAGAACGTCTTAGAGAAATTTATAACCAATTAATACAGGAAACAGAAAAGAACCAGACAGTATGGTGTACAGCGTGGGAAAGCAGTGTGAAAAAAAGTATTAACGAGGGGGATGACATTAAATGGAAAAATTTAATTACTCAGGTATCTGCCTTGAAGCAAGAAATTGAATCCTTTATTAATTCCGGGATGTAATATCCCTCTTCTGTCACTTTCCGAGTTTTCCTATTAATAAAAGGTTTTCAAGCGACGCAATATCAACTGATTGAGGTATTTACCATCAAAATTTTGTGCTTTGCTCATCTTGTATAATTCCTATTACGAAAGAACAGAGCGATCGCATTCCAGGCAAAAGTTACAGAGTTTAGAAATTGTAAGATTTTTCGGAGAGTGACAGAAGAGGGATATTGCCAATGGACTATTTGATTTTAACCAAATTAATCCATTCTTAGAAAATCCAGAATTAGTTATCCAGCGACTCATTTTACCACCAGCATAATTATCGCAATTTCAATATTGAATCATTTTAAATTTCCCAATAGCTATCGCTACCAGAGCGAAATCCGCCTCTGCTGACTTTTGGATTTCAACCTGTGGAATTTATTGATATAGTTATTCCTTGGCTATATCCAAAACTTCTTGATAAAGCTGTTGACTAATACGTTTACCTTGAGCAATCAATTCATCTAGCACTGGTTTGACACTTTCAATCAATCCCTGGTGTTTGGCAATTAACAAAATACCAACAGTACCAGTTACAGGTAAATGTCTGGATTTTGCTACTTTTCGCGCCGCCCATTCATCAATCAAAACTCGATCTGCACCCAATTCTTCAGCTAAAATAATCGCGGCACATTCACCTAAATCTAGATTGGTTTCTGATTGCAAAATAGAGACTTGCTGAGAATTGCGAATTGATAAAACTGTAATCCAGTCTGCTGATTTTACTGCATTGACGGCTGGATGAGTTCCTGTTGTGATTTCATTGTAAACCTCTTGGGGAATGATGACTTTTCCAAAAATATCCCCTAATAAGTTCATTCGTCCTACTTTTGCCAATTCACTAAAGGGGGTGGTGTTAGAAACAACAATCACTTTTGTTATTTCTCCAACATAGCTAGGGTTTCAGCAACTTCTTGTTCTAATTCTTCCTTGGTTTGGGGTGAAAAAAACAGATATTCCATAAACTGCCATTAAATCTATAACTTCTAGACGAGAAATTCCTAACAATCTGGCGGCTAGTCCACTACTAATCTCTCCGTATCTAAGTAAAGTTATAATATAGGCTTCTTTGGCTTTATATTCTGCTTCTTTGCGGCTCGATTCAGAAATATCAGGAATCTGGACACTAAGTTCGATTGTAGTTGATAAGTTATGGGTTGACATATTTGTTTTTTCCTAAATTCTGACTCACTAGGATACTGTAACGTACCATTTAATTTCATCGGGATTGTCCATATTTAAAATTGCTCTCAAGTTGGGATTAATTAACAGTAAATAGCGTGGTTCGCATTTATGGATGGTGATCTGAATTGAGCGATCGCTCATGTTATTTTAAGTTAAAACTAAATATATATAGTATAACGTCCAATAGTATTATGTTCAGAAATCAGGCAATATTCACATAAAGCTTAATTCTGATATCACCCATCTAGCACTGATGATTTTAACTACTATATAAGCATTAACTTTCTTTTTATATGATTGGGAAAGAGGTAATTGAAATAATTTCTTCCCCTCTTTCCTGTTCCCCATTCCCTATTCCCTGTTCCCTCTTCCCTATTTGAAAGCTACTTTCACATTAGCAACAGCAACTTCTTTTGTAGCTGCTTCAATAGGCACAGTTGCAAATGCACTAGAACCTCTAGACCACATTAGTACAGCAGGAGCTACACCCAGCGCCACACCTAGCAATACAGGAATAGAAAACCCAGCAGCCAAACTCATAACTGTAGCAAAACCAAAATTACCTAAATAAACTAGTAAAGGTATATTTAGTTGATAATGGTCTAATTTAACCGGGTTTTTGCTCCATAACAAAGCTGCTACGGTCATAAATAAAGCCCCAGTACCCATCCAACCAACAAAATTTTGGTAAGGCATTCCAAAGAAAGCCCCTGGTTGTTGCCAATACCAGAAGGGAAGGGAAGTTTGACTCATTGCTGGGTCAAGGACAAAATCCCAAGAAGTGAGCAGCAAAGAACCTAAAACAATTGCTCCCAAGTGACGGAACAAGCTGGGTTTTTTATCTACTTCTAAACCCGCACGCGCCAACACATAAGAAACTAATCCTACATAAAACCATGACAGGGGAATTGTAAAAGGTACTAAACCAGAAATTTTATACCCCAGTCCACTCAAATAGCTGTAGTGACCAAAGGGAAAACCTGTGCTAGTTCCTAATAATTCACTAGTAAGAGAAATTGATAAAGATGGTATTAAAAATCCTAAAGCGCGCGCCAAACCTAAAGTTCGGTAAGCATAAAGGAACACTCCCAGCGCCCCTAAAATCATGTATACCACACCGCCACCCGCCATGCTCCACTGCATGACACTCTGACCAACCTCTGATAAGCTGACAATTAATTCAGCATTGGGAATAACAATTAATATTCCTACCAGTCCAAATACCATAGAAACGATATGGCCAATTAGGCATACGCGCTCGACGATAACAAGTTGTCTCATGATCAATCCTTAATGATATGCCACGTGGCTACTCAACTGCTAATAGTTTACAAAGATTTATGAACATATTTAACTAAATGTTGATCTTTATTCGCTAAAAATTAGGAATTAAAGATGAAATTAAACATTTAGAAACTTTATGGGTTCTGTAAAACTGTGAAATAATGAATGCACCTGATACTGGAAACACCAGTATATAGCGGTTTGTGAGGCACAGAACTTTTACATTTATCAAACCCCTAAAGCCTGTATTACTTCTAAATCCTGCTATATGTCAATTTTAAAAAAGATCCCTTGGTTTTCCCTCACACTTGTATTATTGAGTTACAGTACATTGGGCTGGGTAATATTTGAAGAAAAAGCCCATTGGTATATCTGGCTGATAACTGTGGTAACTATCCTGCTGTCGTTAATATGTGTTACCAACCCCTGGTTAAAACTCAATCAGTGTTTTAGTATCTTGTTTAAGTCAAACGCTAGGACTTTTGGTGTGACTGTCTTAGCCGCTTTACTATTTTTTCTAATGATTGCCTGGTTTCGAGTATTTCTTGATACTTTACTTATTTTGTGTGCGACTATCTTAGCGAAAATAGACTTTCAATCAGTTGGTTTAAACCCAGCATTAGCTTTTGGATGTACGTTTCTTTGCTCACTGCTAGGTTTAGCATTGGGGGCATTCCTTAATCAGCAGATTTAAAATTAGTCACTGGTCATTAATTTGTTAATACAGCAGATTGTAGATCACTGAGTAGGGGCGAAGCATTCGGGCGATAAATTATCGGTTTTTTCCCAGCTTTATTTTCTGAATGCTTCGCCCTTACATCGAATCCTGCTGTAACTTAATGACTAGCTTGCTACTGCTTCTACTACTTCTACTGCTACTGGATAAACGCTAATTTTCTTCCGGCTTTTACCCTTTCTTTCAAAGGTAACTACACCGTCAACTAGCGCAAACAAGGTATCATCACTACCAATGCCAACATTGTTACCAGGATGAACCTTAGTGCCACGCTGACGGATAAGAATGTTACCCGCACGTACAGTTTGTCCACCATAACGTTTTACACCCAGTCTTTGAGCATTAGAGTCGCGTCCGTTACGCGTACTACCAGTTCCTTTCTTATGAGCCATGATTTCCTCTTTTCTATTTACTCTATTTATTCCAGGTTGCTAGTTATCTAGTTTAAGCTGGTGATTGGTAATTGGTGATTAGGAAGATAAATTTTCATTACTCTTCTTATCTCTTGCTTCTTGCCTAACTAGCAACTTAAACCTTATTTATGATTCCTCAGAGGATTCGTCCGCAGTTTCTTCTACGAAGTCAGCATCAATAACTGGACCTTCAGCACTAGTAGGTGCTTCTTCGTAAGCTAAAACTTCGCCGTTGAGATTGATAGAATTAATCAAAAATCTGGTGATTTCCTGGCGATGTCCCCGTTTTTTGCGGGTTTTCTTTTTAGGTTTCATCTTATACACCAGGACTTTGCGACCTCTAAAATGTCGCATGATTGTCCCTTCGACGGTTGCACCTTCTACTAAAGGTTGTCCAATAGAAACTGCACCTTCGTGGTTTACAAGTAATACTGCGTTGATAGTAACTTTTTCATCTGGTTCGGCATTTAGTAATTCAATGTCGTAAAAGCGGCCTGCTTCTACTTTCATTTGTTTACCGCCAGTTTCAATAATTGCGTAGGTCATTCAATCGTCCTTGAGGTTGCCGTACAGGTAGCTGGTTATAATCTCTTGTAGAGACGCTATTGATAGCTTTTGCCAGCTTTTGCAGTATGTCTACCTGATCCGAGCAGGAATTAGACAGACAATCTAATATATTACCTGACTAGGTGCTAATCAGTCAACCTTTGAGGAAATATAATTTTATTTTCCAGTGATCTCCGAAAAGGTAATTCTTGAGTTTGTAGTTAATGCTGACACAGACAGAATGAAAATTTAACCAATCTGAGTAGCCTGATAAGTCGCTCAGATTTTTTTTATATCCCACTTTAGAATTTTTCATAAATAATTTAAGATGTTTATAGTCCGATAAATCAATAGAGTTCAGAAGATTGTATTGTCCTCTAACTAAATTTTTATTAAATAAATATGAAAAGAATTGAAGTTGAACAAAGAACTATTTTTGTGGGTTTAGCTGGTAGTCATGGTTATGGCTTAAATCGTCCTGAATCAGATTATGATTATCGTGGTGTATTTATTGCGCCCAAACGCTATTACTTGGGATTTGATAGTGTTGAACAAAAAGATTCTGGGTGGGATGAACCAGGGATATTTCCGTTTATAGATGGTAATGAAGATACGGTTATTTATGAATTAAGAAAGGTTCTCCATTTGTTGGCGGGTGCAAATCCCAATGTTTTAGAATTGCTGTGGTTAAATAATTATCCGTTTATAACCAATGTTGGACAACATTTAATTAATCATCGCCGTTTATTTTTGAGTAAAAAGGTAAAACATACTTATTCTGGTTATGCTTTTGCTCAAATCAAGAAAATGGAAACTCACCGTAAATGGTTATTAAATCCACCGACTAAAAAACCCATTCCCTCGGATTTTGATATTACTGATGAAATCCCTTTAAGCAAAGATGAGTTAAATGCTTTTTTGGAATATCTGTATCTTTTAATTAGGGGAAAAATTGAGTTTTTGGAAGAAGCAGAACAGTTATATAAATTGCTGACAGCGGATATTGATTTTAAAGGGGTTTTGAAACAATATACTTTAGCAGATGAAACTTTAGAATATACCCAAAATTTAACTCACGGACGTAAGGATTTTATTCGTCTTTTACAAAAAAGTCAAAGTTATCAAATTGCCTTGAGAGAATGGAAGGCTTATATATCTTGGCAGGAAAATAGAAATCCCGCTAGAGCCGAGATGGAAAAAAAATCAGGTTATGATTTAAAACATGGAATGCACTGTATTAGATTGTTACGCAGTGGGTTAGAAATTTTGCAGCGTGGAGAAGTGATTGTAGATAGAAACTTAGCTGGTGATCTTGATGATTTAAAAGCTATTTTGCGGGGTGATTATAGTTATGAAGAGTTGATGAAAATAGCGAATGATTTGGTTGCTCAAATGGATGTTTTTTATGAGCAATCTAGTTTACCACATCGTCCAGATTTGGAACAAATTAATGATTTGTGTATGGATTTGGTAGAAATGCAAGGTTGGCGTTAAAAATAGCCAAAGTACAGTATTTAAGGATGAACAGGATTACCAGCCCTAACTAGATGACTATAGCGCTTATCGCCCTTGATGCAATACAATCGAGGGCGCAGGCCCTGCGCCCCTACAGAGTTTGCGATTGGCTGAATGTATCTCACAAAGAGTGCGTTATGCTGTAGATAACGCACCTATTCCTATACATTAAACCGGAATAACATTACATCACCTTCTTGGACAATATATTCCTTCCCTTCACTTCTGACTAAGCCTTTTTCTTTTGTTGCATTCATTGAACCATAAGTTACTAAATCGTTATAAGCAACTGTTTCTGCACGAATAAATCCCCGTTCAAAGTCAGAGTGAATGACTCCTGCGGCTTGGGGTGCAGACATTCCGGCGTTAATTGTCCAAGCGCGGGTTTCTTTTGGTCCGCAGGTGAAATATGTACGTAAACCTAAAAGTGTATAAGTTGCCCGAATTAAAGATTTTAAACCGCCTTCTTTGACACCCAAAGATTCCAAGAAATCAGCTTTATCTGCTTCTGGTAATTCTACTAATTCTGCTTCTACTTGTGCGGAAACAATGACAACTTGGGCATTTTCTTGAGCAGCAACTTCTCGGACTTTCTCAACAAAATTATTACCTGTTGCTAAGTCATCTTCAGAAACATTAGCAGCGTAAATGATTGGTTTATTAGTAAGTAATCCTAAACCTTTAATAATTTCGGCTTCTTCGGTACTCAATTCTATTTGACGAACTGATTTACCTTCATTTAAAGCGGCGGCTAATTTTTCCAAAACTGTAATTTCAAACTGGGCATCTTTGCTAGTGCGTGCTAGTTTGCGAGTTCTATCAATGCGTTTTTCAATTTGGAATAAGTCGGATAAACCAAGCTCTAAATTAATGATTTCAATATCCCGCGCTGGGTCAACAGAACCGGCAACGTGAATGATATCATCATTTTCAAAACAACGGACTACATGAACGATCGCATCAACTTCTCGAATGTGAGATAAAAATTGATTACCTAGTCCTTCACCTTGACTTGCACCTTTGACTAAGCCGGCAATATCTACAAATTCAACACGGGCGGGGACAGTTTGCACTGATGTAGCAATTTTCGCCAGAACGTCTAACCGGTCGTCTGGTACGGAAACAATGCCAACATTCGGTTCAATGGTGCAAAATGGGAAATTAGCCGCTTCAGCTTTAGCATTAGCGACTACAGCGTTAAATAAGGTTGATTTTCCGACGTTGGGAAGTCCGACAATTCCGGCTCTTAGCATTTTCGATTTTGAATGTGGTTTCAATTATAAGGATAATTCAAACGGGTTGAGGAATGGTTTGAGGAATGGGTCCTGGTACGGTTTGAGGAATGGGACTGGGTACAGTTTGGGGAATGGGACCTGGTACGGTTTGGGGAATTGGTTCTGGGACTGGTTCTGGTGCGGGTGAGGGAATGGTGGGTTCTGGTGTAGGGTGAGGGTGAGGAGATGGTAGGGGGTACGGTTCAGGAGTGGGAATTTGGGGTTCGGGGATGGAGATAGCAGCGGGATTAATCATGGTAAGTCCAACTTGATGATGTAAAAAATGTGATAGAGACGCTCCATGGAACGTCTCTACATTGAAAAACTATGGTTGAATCTGTTTCTAAATAAAGAGAGTGGGAGTAATGACGGCTAAAACTCCACCTATGGCTGACGCGATGAGGGAGACAAAAGCGGCGTTAAATAGCCACCAAGCAGCGTCCGCAAGGGCTTTTTTACTATCAATTGCTTGCTGTTTGGCTTGTTCTCTCATTGCTTGGAGTCTTCTTTGGGTTTCTTGCTGAATGCGATCCGCTTGACGTAAGACACTATCTCGCGCTCTTTCAATCCGATTAATAATGTGATTAGCTTGCTCTGGGGAGATATCTCGACGAGAACTGAGAAGCGCAACTAGGGTATCACGGTCGAATTGACTTAAGCGATCGCGCAATGCTTCAAATCCTGCTTGCGGGTCGTCAAATATTTTAGCAAAATCGTGTTGGATGCCTTCATAATTGAGTTCAGGACGGTTTAAGGAGTTGAGATAGTCACGAATTCTCCCAAAAATACTATCAACGAGCGATCGCATTCTTTGCTGAATTTGTTCAAATTGTTGAACTATGGAGTCACGCACGGATTCAATTTGGTCAACAATTCTGTTTGCTTCTGCTTCCGAAATATCTTCACGTTGGGAAAGTAAGGCTACCAATGTAGAACGGTCGAATTTAGAAAGACGATCATTTAAAGTCCCCAAACCTGTGCGAGGTGAAGATAGTAACAATTGTAAATCGCGTTTAATTCCATCAGGATTCAATTCTTCTTTGTTGGTGTTGCGGAGATAATTTTCCAAATTTGCTTCAAAATCTACCACTTGTTTAGTCGTGCGTTTGGCTAAACGTTGGGGTGCTTTAATAATATTAGCGATCGCTTGTTGAACAGAATCAATTATTTGATTAACTTGTTCTTCACTTAAATCTTTCCGTGTAGCCAGCAGTTTCACTAATGTTTCCCGATCAAAATGGGACAAGCGATCGCGTAATGCAACAGCACCTTTTTTGGGGTCATCTAACAACTTCTGCAAATCTCGCTGAATACCTTCTGGGTTCAGTTCTTCCAAGTTAGTATTTCGCAAATATTCAGCTATAGCTGTTGTTGTTTGTTCATATTGCTCTTGTGCTTTTTCCGTAACTTTTCGCGGTGCTTGAAGAACATTATTGCGGACTTTCTCTAAAGAATCTAGAGTTTGGTTAATTTCTTCTTCACTTAAATCTTGACGTTGATTTAATAATTGAACTAAAGTATCTCTATCGAATTGCGATAAGCGAAAACGCAAAATATTTATTCCGGCTTGTGGATCTTCTAAAAGCACTTGGAAATCACGCTTAATGGCATCAGGATTGAGTTCTTCTTTATGAGTATTTCGCAAATAATCCTCTACCCTTTGACGCAACTCATTAGCTTGGTTTCTAGATTGTTCTTGCAATTCTCTAGCTTGATCAATAATATTATCGCGAGTGCTTTCGAGTTGACCAATAATATTATTAACTTCCTCTTCGCTGAGATTATGACGTTCTTGAAGTAATGGAAAGAAGGTATCCCGATTAAATTTACTCAACCGCTCTTGTAACTCTTCAAAACTAGCGTCTGAGTCTTCCAGGATAGCTCTAAAATTGCGTTCAATCGCTTCTGGAGTCAATTCTTCTGTTTTAGCATTCCGTAAATAATCCTCTATTTGACTGCGAAGCCGTTGTGATTTCTCTTGTTTTTCTGCCTGTTGAACAATTGGTAAAACTTCTTGACGAATATTTTCTAATTGTTCAGAAATTTCTCTTCTCCTATCTTCGCTAAAATCTCCTCGTTGTTGGAGTAAATTACGAAAATAATTTTGATTTATTTCTTCTAAATTATGACGGACTTGACTGGGGTTAGCATTAGGGTCATAAATTACTTCTCGAAATTCCTCTTGAATTGTGAGGCGATTAAAATGCCAAGGGAAAGAATTGAGAATATAATCTTCTACATCTGCCTTGATTGTATTCTCAGGTTGTGTAGAGAATATTCCTCCTAATTGATTACCTATTTTACTCGCTTGTTCAGTTGTTTGGTTAGCAACCTGTTTGACTTGCTCAATAATTTTATTAACATCAACATCTTGAACTTGACTACCGATTTTTTTCAATTCAGTGGTGATTTCTTGAACATTAATATCAGAAATATTAGCTCTTTCTAATATTGCTGTTCCTGCTGCACCTAAACCATATTGAACAGCTTGATTGAGGAAACCATTTCTTTGTTTGCCATTTCCATTACCAACAGTTATTAGTTGTTGCAGCCTTTCACCTAGTTTTTCTGATTTTAATTCTTCTGGACTAGCAGACTTCAATAAATCAATTACTTTTCTGTTGTACTTTGTCGGTTTAATAACTTGCTTCC
>NZ_VILD01000001.1:468006-472535 GCF_009712085.1 Anabaena sp. UHCC 0253 | reverse complement strand
TAACAATTTACTATCTCTGATATCTCGCAAATCTACATCTTTTAACAACTGATCAAATTGATTTCTAATTTCCTTGATATCTAGTTGTGGTAACTGTAAAGAACTCAAAGAAGTTTGCAAAGTATTTCTAAGACTATCAGGATCAAAACCAGAAGTTAATTCTCGACGCACTGCGGCAGTAATTTCTTCAGCCGTAGAAACCATTTGTTTTTGAGCAACATTAGCACCAATAGCTGAAGTTGCTGTCCCCAACAAACCTTGAATACCAGAAGTTACAGTGCTAATAAAAGAACCAATTAATGAACCTACTGCATTAGAACCTAGCCACATGATGACAGTGAAATAAGTAGACCAAATAACGACACTGATTATTGCTCCTAAAAATGTACTTTGAATTAAACTCAATTTAACTGCCAAAAAACAAGCAATAAATAAGGCAATACTAGAAGAAAAAATTGCCCAAGTCCCAACTTTAGCTTCAACTTTGCGAATACTTCCGCCTAATGTTTGTGGATCATCAACATCAGAATATGCGCCAGTTCCTATCGCGGAAATTCCCGCAGCTACAGAGAGATTTGTGAATAATAATTGAAAAGCAAATGCCATGAGGACACCTGATAACAATGCCACAAAAAATTTAGGACTAGAGAAAATAAGTGGTATTTGTGCTGGAATTAAGGCATTTATTGGTGCTAATCCTAAATGTAGATAGCACCATGAAAAATCCATGAATGAATTTAAATCAATCATTGTTTTCTCCTGTAATTTGAAGTAATAAATGTATAAAATTGGTGAATAAAAATACCCCCTAAATACTCAAATTTCAGTAATCATCTTCTAGGAATAATACTTGTTACTACCAGGATCAAAAGACTATCTATTACTCATGTATATATAGGAAGTAAATCTAGTAGTAGATGTTTGCCTCTTGCTCCTGATAGATGAAATGAGCAAACAATTTTTCATTACGAGTGATACTTAACTCTATGCTTCGCTTTTTAGGTAAGTAAAATCTGGTTTTAGTTGAAATCTGCAAATGTGATTGTATACATATATTAATATTAGCTCTATCTATTCTCTCAAGTCTTCTACCATTCGACACATTAATCCAAGATAACTCTCTCGCAATAGCCCCCTCTTTTGAAACATCCTCTGTAAGTAATTATTAATAGGACTTACGCACGAGTCATGAAAGAATGAACCACGAAGGAACGAAGGACACGAAGGAAAGAGAGTTTGAGAGATATTTTGCGTAAGTCCTAATTAACTATAATTGCTTAATTTATGAGTGAGAAATTTATCGCTATCTCCAAGAGGTATTTAATAATTCTGAAGAGAGAATTGCCAATCTCGATAGAGAACAAAAATAAGGAGAAAAGCATAGTTTTTGAGGAAATATGCTTTAATTAAGGTAGACAACCAAAACTATGCACTATGTCTATCCGAGTTCATCTAGTTGTTATTATTAATAATATTACCTTGTTGGTATTTTACACAGAATCGGACTGTTGGGAGTTTCGGTTAATTAGTGCGGGTGGTGAAATTTTTGGAGAACAGAGAATTTACTTCAGCCCAGAAGCAGCCGAAAAAGCAGCCCGTGAGTGGATTTATCAGGGATACTAATGATTTAATATTATCGTTTTTTACACCTAGTTGAGATCAATAATTTCCTAAAAAAAGAGGTATAAAATGACAATTACTCTTAATCACACCATAGTACCTGCACACGATAAAGACGCATCTGCACAGTTTTTTGCCCAGATTTTTGGGTTAAAAATAGAGCCTCCTATGGCTCACTTTGCTGTTGTCCGTGTGAACGATACATTAACTTTTGATTTTGACAACAGAGAGAATTTTGAGTCACACCATTATGCTTTTCATGTCAGTGAGGAAGAATTTGATGTAATTTTTGCACGGATTAAAGAGATGGGTTTGACATACAGTAGCGACCCTATGCACCAACATCAAGGTGAAATAAATCATAGAGGAGGTGGTCGAGGTTTTTATTTTTATGACCCCAATGGTCATAATTTGGAACTGCTGACTTGTGAATAATACTAGGATTTATATAGTAGGGATGAAACCAGAGACATCACGGGATTCATTAATTAATTTACTATTACCTCTAGCACTAATTTTAGGGCTAGTTTTACTGTTGAATGTGAATGTGGGAGGTACGGGAGAGAGCAGAGAAACTACTCCTTTAGAAATATGGCTCAAGGTCATTATTGATTATTTAGCAGCAGGGACAGAAATTGCCGCAGCAGTTGTGATTGGTGGAGCAGTGATTAAAGGCATTGTTGCCTATTTGCGATTATTGTTATCTCGCTCCAAACAACAATTTGATGCCACAGAAAGAATTCGTCTGCAATTGGGACGAGTTCTGGCATTAGGACTAGAATTCACCGTTGCTAGTGATATTTTACGGACAGCAGTAGCACCTACTCGTCAGGATATCTTGAATTTAGGAGCGATCGTACTGCTGCGAACCTTGCTAAATTATTTCTTAGAGCGTGAGATTCAGCAGGGAGAACAACGCCGTTTACAAGAACAGCAAACTATTGATTAAAGTTCTCTCAACAGGATGATGGAATAGTTGAAAACCTTCATCAATAGAAAAGAATGATTTCGGGAATAGAAGGATGGAAGGTAAGGGGAAAAGAAAAATTTTTAACCTTTTTCCTTTAAGCCTTTTTCTTCATCATTGTCAAACAATTCTAATAAACCAAATATACCCACAAAAAAAGTATAAGTTGCATATTTAATTGATGTCTGATTTCGAGATGGTGCATAATAAGCGGCAATTATTCCTTCGATAAAATGAGCCGACAGTGCAACATGAGCAATGATCAATGCTGGAGTTAAGATATTCGGTAGTTGACTGTTAGTTATTGATGTTTGGATATTCCATAATTCTAAACCTATGGAACTGGTTATGAGTGTGATGGATATAATTTTGAAGATGGGGAATAATTTGTGTTTGATATCTTTTAAGTTCATGTTGTTTATAATTATCTCCGTTTGATTTGGGATACAGATCCAGAATTGGAAAGATTATCTGATTTAGCTAATACAATTATTAAAGAATAGGAAATGGATAACTACAATTTGACCGTACTATATGTTTTTTGATTATGTTTTTTTCGATATCTATTATTAGTCTTTCCACTGTAATCAATAAATTCTACTTCAGTTTCAGGAAATTGCTGATCAATTTTTTCTGCAATTTCATTTACCGCTTGGGATAGATTCTGATTAAACTTTTCTATCTCATGGTTTGTCATATATTTATTACCAATACGATCAGCCTCTAAAAATAATTCCTCAATTGTCAACTGCTCACAACTGTATTTTTCTAAAAACTCCTCTATCTTGCGATAAAGATTAATAATATTATTCCATCCAATATTTCGGTAATCTTTTTCTATTAGCCAATCTTGGTCTTTTTTATGAAGCTTATTCCGATTTTTGGAATTAGCAATTTGAACTTCACGATAACTCTTTCCTTGAAAATGCTGTTTTTTGCTTTTTTGATGATTCATAGAAATAGTTACTTAACCAAGTGTCAAATTAAACATATGAACTAAGGCTTTCCGAATTTCACTATCTTCATATTGAAGAAGTTTTTTAGTATTTATAGCCAGCTTAATTCGTATTTCATCCACTAAATTTTTTAAGGCTTTATTTTCTTTGATTATTTGCTCATTAGTTTCAATCAGATCATTATTGTCCTCAATGAGTTGCTTGATTTTAAGTTCTAAAATCTTGTTTTGGTAGTACAAACTTTGATTTTCATTATCTTTCTGTCCAATCTCTTTATTTTTCTTTGTTACCAAACCTTTCTGAGCAGCTTGAAGACGCTGACGATTTATTAGTTCGGAACCAGCAAAATGCGAAATAGCTCTGCGAATGGTAATTTCATCAGGATTGCTCTTAAAGTTAACAGTCTCCAATGCACGCATAGCATCTTCTTTTGTCCAGTCCTCACTTCGTAGTAACTTAATAGCCTCTGACTTATTCATGATAATACTTTGATACAATATGATTAATTGAAAATCGTGCAAAATATCAGTTATTTTGCATCTTAATCCCATATTATACACATACATATAGTTGACTAGCAATTGTAGCAAATATTTTAGAGTAATACACCGACGCTAACGACAAAAACAAAAGTGTGAGGTTGCGACTATGACTCAAAGCCCAGAATACCAACCCAGTGGCTTATATATTCAAACCCCCTAGCTGAAAGCAATTTTTTTTCCCAAAATGCTCAATCAAAACCAAACCCCTCTCATAGATGCCTTAAAAGCCTGTACAACCCGTCCTCATGCACCCTTTTACACTCCAGGACACAAACGTGGTGTGGGTATTTCTCCAGTTTTAACCAATTTATTAGGTAAAGATGTCCTTCGTGCTGACTTAACAGAATTAGCAGAATTAGATAATTTATTCACACCCCAAAACGTGATTTTAGCAGCACAAGAATTAGCCGCGGAGGCTTTTGGATCTGAGAAAACATGGTTTTT
>NZ_VILD01000001.1:425457-466811 GCF_009712085.1 Anabaena sp. UHCC 0253 | reverse complement strand
AGATTTTAGACAAAACTCGATTAACAGTAAATGTCCACAAATTAGGATTTACTGGTTTGAAGCTGAAGAAATTTTAGATAAAAAATTTAATGTCACTCCAGAATTTTCATCTTTGCAAAATCTTACTTTTATTATTAGTTTAGGAAACACACAAACGGATATTCAACAATTAATTCAATCACTGAATCATCTTACCCATATCACACTGTTGACAACTCAGTATTCGGTATGTAATTATAAAAACGATGATATATTTACCAGTACTATATCCATTTCTCCCCGTGAGGCTTTTTTTGCTAATAGTGAAATTCTCCCTTTAGAGAAAACCCAAGAACGGATTTGTGCAGAAATTATTTGTCCTTATCCTCCAGGAATTCCTGTATTAATGCCAGGAGAATTAATTACAAAATCAGCTTTGGAATATCTTCAACAAGTTAAAATGACAGGGGGATTTATTACTGGTTGTGGAGATGAAACTTTGCAGACTTTAAAAGTTGTGAAGTTATGAAAAGTAAGATCCACGATTTCTAACTTTAAATTTATGGCGTTGCTGATAGCCTGCGTGGCGATAGCCATATTGAGGTATGAAATTCCTAAATTGAACTTTAAAACTCTTACCTTTGCGTCTTTGCGCCTTTGCGTGAGACTAAAATTCATACCGTTAATCAGCAACGCCAATTTATAATATAGTTACAACATAAAAAAATCGAATATTTGCTTGTATAATGTTATAAATCAAGTAAGAGTGCTATAAAATAAGAATACAGAATTAGGTTTTAAATCAATGCAGATAAAAACTTTCGTTTTTGCAGCTTCACTTTCCTTGCTTACTAATTTTAGTCTACCTGCTTTCGCACAAACTCCAGCTAGTTCCATTCAAGAAGCAGAAAAAATCAATAACGTTAAAAAATTATTAGATATAACTGGTTCACGAAATCTTTCTCGCAAAATAATTACGCAACTAATAGATAGCTTGAAAGCTGAATATCCCCAAGCACCTGCAAAATTTTGGGATACGTTTATGGCTGAACTAAAACAAGATGAAATGATAGATGAATATATCCCCATTTATAGCAAATATTTTACTAATGAAGAAATCAAAGGAATTATCGCATTTTACGAAACACCATTAGGAAAGAAAACATTAGCTGTGATTCCTCAAATTTCTAAGGAATCTACAGCAATTGGCATTAGATATGGTAAACAAGCAGCCGAAAGGGCATTAGAAAAATTGAAAAAAGAAGGATATATTAGTCCTGATAAATAAAACTCCATATCAACTAATGATCTTTTTTCTCCTAACTCCTTCTATAGTGCAGTAGTAGCTGCTGTTTCTTCCTCAAGTTCATAACCATGGGCTAATCTTTCCATAGCACTGTCAATCAAATCTAAACCTTGTTGGACAGTTTCTACTAAACTTAATTTCCCCCGCAAATCAGCAGCACCAACAAAGCCTTTTGCATACCAAGTCATGTGTTTACGAGCTTGACGTATCCCCCTATCTCCCTTGTATTCCCATAGGGCAAAAAGATGTTCTCTGGCGCATTCTAAGCGTTGAATTGGGTTAGGAGATGGTAGTAATTCTCCAGTTTTCAAGAAATGATCAACTTCACCAACTAAAAACGGATAACCTAAAGTTCCACGAGAACACATTACTCCATCTGCACCCGTTTGTTCTAAACATTTTACCGCAGCTTCTACAGAAAAAATATCCCCATTACCAATTACAGGAATTGATAAAACTTCTTTGACTTTAGCTATCCATTCCCAGCGTGCATTACCATTGTAACCTTGAGAGCGAGTGCGTCCATGGACAGTAATCATTTTTGCACCCGCATTTTCCATGCGTTTAGCAAAATCAAGAATGGTAATTTCATGATCATTCCAACCAATGCGGGTTTTTACTGTCACAGGAACATCTACTGCTTTGACAACTTCTCGCACAATTACTTCGGCAATTTCTGGTTGACGCAATAAGGAAGAACCACCCCCATTTTTAGTAATTTTATTAACAGGACATCCCATATTAATATCAACAGTATCTGCACCTTCAGCAACGGCTTTTATTGCTGCTTCTGCTAAAAAATCGGGACGACAATCAAATAGTTGAATACTGATAGGTCGTTCTTGAGGATCTACTTCCATTATTTTTGGTAATTGGTTAACATAGTGTAAACCTGTAGCATTTACCATTTCTGTATACATCATAGATTCTGGTGCATAACGACGCACTAAGCGACGAAATACCATATCTGTCACCCCCGATAATGGAGACTGTAAAACACGGCTTTTAACTTCAAATGAACCAATTTTTAGAGGGGTGGATAGTCTAGCTTGGAGTTCGGGAGAAAGGGAAATCATGGTAGGAAATGAAAATACAAATTATGTGAAAATTCTAGAGGAATCCTGTTTGATTTTTGTAGGTTGAGTTAAGCGACAGCGCAACCCAAAAAATGCTTATAAATGTTGTTTTACATAAAGGAAAAGGTAAAACCAGATTTTTCAGGAATCATTGAGGATTCTTTGATGTAAGTAGGTAGATGCTAATCAACCCAACTATGTAACGAACTGTAAATTACCCAAAACTGTTGGGATTGCTGCGTTCCACTCGCAATGACATAGTTATAAGTTTTCCCACCTACCTACTTAAGTTATTAGTTAGGGACCGAGGAAAGGAGGATATACTGAAACTATTCTAACTGATTTGTGGAAATTTATCAAAATAGAATTTATGATTCAGAATTAAGTACCTAATTAGGAAATTTTAGCTATTTATGAAGACTAGGAGTCAGGGTAGTTAGATCATCAATGTTTAACTTGATATTGGTACAAATGGCATCTAAAGGTAAATCATTTTCATCATAACCAAAGGGATTTTCTATTTCTAAACCAATTGCTTCAATACCTAATAATGTAAAACTGACTAAAGCAGAAATAAACCCTGTCCACCAACCAAGACTTTGTACTATTTGAAATGGTAAAAGAAAACAATATAATAACAATAATTGTTTTAAGTGAATAGCATAAGCTAAGGGCATTGGTGTTTTCAAAATCCGTTCGCAAGCACCTAAATTATCTACCAATAGATTTAGTAATGATTGTAAAGATGCTAGTTGATAACTATTGATGCAATTGCGGTTATACTGCTGTTCTAAATAATCACTAATCCAAAAAGCAACCTCTAAAGGTGGATTATTCATATTTTTTAATTTGATATATTTAGACTGGGATATTAATTCTTCTAAATCACTACTGATAGGTTCACCTCGTAAATGTAGTTTTGTTGATACTCCAAAAGCAACAAGTAAGTTTAAGGCATCAATTTTACGACTTTTATCTTCTGGTTCTTTTTCATCAATAGATACCCAAATTTGTCGGGCTAAATTACGGATAGCATTAACCATTGAACCCCAGCTTTTTCTCCCTTCCCAAAAACGTTCATAAGCTGTATTGGTGCGGAATACTAATAATAAACCTAAGACAATACTAGGAATAACACTACCTAAAATAGGTTGAGAAACGGGAACTTTAAAATGATAAAGGATAGAAATTAATACCCCAAAAATTCCAAATAAAATCACCTGTTGGTAAATTGCAGAAATTACTGAACCTTTGATTCGTAAAGCGGTTTGCAGCCACTGTGCTTCTTTCCGTACCATAAAATTTTCCTGTATATCCAATATGATAAAATATACAGGCGATCGCTACACCTGCCAATACCTAATTAAGGTTTTAATTATTGGTGTTGCTAAATGAAAGTATGAATTTGTTTCACGCAGAGGCGCAGAGGACACAGAGGAATAAGGGTTTGAGAGGTTTTTTACGTTAGGTGGTTGAGTGTTTTTTTATTTGGAAGTCCCTAAGAGAACTCTAAGATACAAGGTTGGGTTAAGCGACAGCGAAAACCAACAAATACTTATAAATATTGGGTAACAAGAGCGTCACTCGATTTTGGATTTACAATTTTGGATTTGGGATTTACGTTAGCGAAGCGTACGCAGCGCAGCGAGTATTTTTCCGTCAGTAGAGGACGGGGAACCTATACCAAATTTTCTCATCTAAAATCTAAAAGTGCATGGTTTAAAACTCTTGTAGAGACTTTCCTTATTCTATTCAAGACCTAAACTTTCCATGAGTTTAGTTAAAGAAATGCCATGTATTTTTGCCAACTCTGCCATATATTCTATGCGCTGTGCTTGTAATCTATCTATCTGTTCACCTAGATATAATAATGCTTGATATTCTTCTTTCGTTAATGTTTCTACTTCTCTTTTATCTATCAAATTTTCATAATTATTATGATCTATGACCATATCTTGATGTGTTTTCAAGAATAATTGTACTTCATTTTTTAGCAACTTGGTTGCTTTTTTGTGAGTAGACAAAATCACAAGTTGAGAGATAAATTCTTCTAAATTATTGTGGGTTAATTGTTCAGCAGCTTTAAGCAGTTGTTCTGAAGATAATTGAACTTCAATGTTTATGCTTGGCATATTTCTCAACTCATCAGCTAGATTGTCAATATTTTATCAAGTTTTGAGTATCTCTACAAGATAAAATACAGCAGATTTCAGGTAAATGAGGTACAAAGTTTAAGAACAAAGCTTTGTCAAAGCCAGACTTTCAACCAGTTCTCTGTTCCCTGTTCTCTGCTGTCAGTGCGATTGAGTAGCTTCCTTGTAACTCTGACAACTCGGAAAGTTGTCGAAATTTAAGCACATCGCACTTAAAAACTAAATGTTACGTAAAGTTGTTTTTTGTAAAGTAATATTAACTTGATGACACAGATTTTATCCAAACCAATGAGAGGTTTGACAATTGGGTTCAACAGTTTCACAAAGGTAATTACTAATCCAGTCTGATTTATCTCTGATAATTGAGGAAATACCTTCATGAATTAACTTTTGTAAGTGTAGTTGTTGTTCTAAAGGATAAAGAGGTAACTTACTCCGAAAAGAGTGAACTTGAACATCATCATTGAGTAGTAAGCTATGGGAAATTTGGTTATGAAAGCAAGGAAGACGATGAATAACGAAGGAAATTAACTCTTGACGTAAATCAGGAATTGCAAAAGCTTGTTGATAAGGTTGGTATGGATATGTATCTAATACACTGTTAATTTCACCGATAACGGCTTGCTGTGTTAGTTTAATTACTGTTTGCATGATTTTTATCTCCTGTTTGTTAAAGTTAGTAAATTTGTTCAACAGAGTTTTTACTGTTATTTTACGAAATTTATCCCTACAAACTTTTTTACGGCAAGGCTTTTTGACTTTAATTTGTTGTATATTAGCCGTTAAGATATATGACTTTAGCTCCATAATAATAATTATGCCAAATTTCTTTGGCTCTCATAAAAAAATACACAAAACGCAGTATTAACCATTAGGGATCACTTTTTGGCACTTATTATAAATATTAATTATGGTTAAAATTACTGGAAATTTAAACTTACTATGTACGTTACATAACGGGCAAAAAGTTGATAAATTTCTGGTTATTTTTGTAAAAAATAAATAGAGAGGAATACAAAAGGCTGAAATCTGCTACTGATCTTGGTGGGGGAATGAAGGAAAGAAGAAAAACAGTTAAGAGTTCTCCATTTCTTGTTCCCTTCTTAGGTAGAATAGGGTACAGACAAGCTGCACGGAAGAGAGGAAGGGAAATTGGAAGAACTCAGGGCGGTATTGGAACTAGCCACGGAAGAAGAACTACAGGACTTGACAGCAATTCTGTTTAGTCGCAAGTTTAACCCCTTAGATTATGTTCACACACCCGAACCCATAACAGTGCAAAGCCAAGATCGGCAAGCTTGGTTAGATGCAATAGAAGATCGGTTTCGTTTTTTAGCGGCTGATGGGATCACGGTATTACGGCGACGTACTGATCAAGTAACTTACCGACAAGCCTTAATTCAAGTATGTAAATATCTCAAAATTCACTATTATCAAAATTTAACAACAATTGATTTAGAAGCCGAGGTATTTTTGCATCTGTTAGGAAAGGTTTGGAAAAAACTACCAGAACAAGAAAAACAAGAATTAACTATCAAGGTGCAACGTCAATTAGTAGAATCAAAACTTAAACAACCATTACCTTTATCATTGCAACATGATCCTTTAGGATTAATTTTTAAAGGTGGTAGCGCCTTAGCTGTCACTTCTGTGATTCAACCTTATGTTCTCCAACAAATTGCGCGTCAATTTGCTATTCACTTTGCTACTTATCAAGTAGCTAAAGAAGCAGCAATTACAGGGACAGGATTAGCAACTAAACAGTTTCAAAACTATGTAGCTTTACAAATTTCCCGACGGGGGATGACAGTGAGTGCAGCCCGTTATAGTGCTGTTCGTAGTATGTTTGCTTTTGTGGGTCCAGTGATGTGGGCTTGGTTTTTTGCTGATTTGGGTTGGAGAGCGATCTCCACAAACTATGGCAGAATTATTCCTACTGTCTTCACCCTCGCGCAAATTCGTCTTACCCGTACAGAATGCTGGGAAATCGCTTAAATAAAACTTTTTATCATCCAAACCCCCGCTTACAAACCCCTTGGAATTGGCTGCAATTTGGACTAATATCTTTCCCCCTGAGTCCATTTTTAGGCGGTCTTTCTATAGTTGTGGCATCATCATTAACGTGGCGCAAACAACACCGGATTATTAGCCAGAATCCAATTCACAAGGGATTTGCTCTTTTGAGTATCTTACTACTCATTACTACCGGATTTGCCTCTCATAAACTAGAGGCTTTTTTAGGTTTATTCAACTTAGTCCCCTTCTTTTTCTTTTTCACTGGACTCACACCCCTAATTCAAACACCAGCCCAATTAAGACAAATCTCTTGGATAATGGTGTTTGGTTCTGTACCTGTTTTAATAATAGGTTTTGGGCAATTATTTCTTGGTTGGAATTTCCAATTTCAGTTTCTCTGGATTGTCTTTGATTGGATAGTTGCACCAGAACAATCATTATCAGGACGCATGACTTCTAACTTCATGCACCCTAATACTTTAGCCGCTTATTTAGTAACTATTTTTATTTTGGGTTTAGGTTTATGGCTAGAAAATTATCGCCAACTCAAACAAAAAAATCGCCTGATTATCTTTTTAACAATTGCGGTATTTGCGAATTTTATCGCTTTGATTTTAACTAATTCTCGGAATGGCTGGGGAATCACTATCTTTGCCTGTTTAGCTTATGCCTTATATCAAGGTTGGCGGTTAATTGTTGCTGCTATTATTAGTATTTGCAGTAGTTTTCTATTAGCAGCTTTTGCCCCTTCACCCATTTCCCAATTTTTCCGTAACTTCGTTCCCTACGGAATTTGGGCGCGGTTAAATGATGATATGTTTCCTGATAGACCAGTGGCATTAATGAGGAAAACCCAATGGGAATTTGCTCTTAATTTAACTCAACAACATCCTTTAACTGGTTCAGGTTTACGCAGTTTTGGTGGACTGTATAAAACCCAGATGCAAATTGATGTTAACCATCCCCATAACCTATTTTTAATGCTGTCTGCGGAAACTGGTTTAATTACTACTTTACTATTTTATGGGTTACTAATTTGGATATTAATTGCAGCTAGTCAACTTCTCTGGAAATCCCCATCTATAGAACCAAAAAATCGCCTAATATTCTTTAGTTATATTATCACTTTTATAAGCTGGATATTATTTAATACTGTTGATATTACTATTTTTGATATTCGGTTGAATACTCTTTCTTGGATTTTTGTCGCTGCATTGTGTGGAGTTATGTATCAATATAGCAGGAAATAGGGAAAAGATGCAATCTTAATAATAAGATATCTACAGGTATTGGATCAAATCTTTGAATTTACTAATGATGGAAATAGTCAACCGTATAGTATATCCATTTAAAGTGCCATTTATGGCAGCATCCCAAATTTATTGGTTGTATCTGCTTTCAACTATAATACTGGCGACAATACTATATATATTTGGTTTACCCAATCGTGACAAGGAGAAAAATTTACTAGAATACCTTTTACCCAAAGAAATTTATTTACATCCTTCATCTATTACTCAATACAAATATTTTTTTTTGATTTCTTTATTCGAGATATTTTTCGTAGTCCCAGCAACAATATATGTAGCAAAAATTGCCGACATAACTTGCGAAAGTATCACACAAATTACAGGAATCACCACACCTTTTTTATTAACGCATCCCCAATTGTGGCATCATATCATATTCAGCATTTTTGTAGCATTATTAGGTGATTTTGCTAATTTTTTCTACCATAATCTTGCTCACAGAATCTCAATTTTGTGGGAATTTCATAAAGTACATCATTCAGCCGAAGCCCTCACACCATTGACGGTATATCGTATTCATCCATTTGAGATGTTTTTAGGTACAACGACGATTGTAACAATGTCCAGTTTAGGAACAGGTATTTGGTTCTACTTATTTGGTAATGGGATGAAAGAGCTATTAATTTATGGAGTCAGCTTTGAGATTTTTATCTTTTATTTAGCAGGTTATAACTTGCGTCATTCTCATATCTGGTTAGCTTATCCTCAGTGGATTAGCCATATTTTCATCAGTCCAGCGCAACACCAAATTCATCATAGTGTAGATCCCAAACATTATGATAAAAACTTTGGTTATATTTTCGCATTTTGGGACTGGATTTTTGGTTCTTTATATGTACCAAAAAATTATGAAAAATTGGACTTTGGTTTATCAGATGGTGAATCAACCTTATTTAATAGTGTCACCAATATGGTTTTACAGCCTTTGCGAGCAATTAGACAGAGAATCAGCAAAAACTCAGTATAGATATAACAACATGAGATATTCTCAAAATAAGTGCATTCATCACCTTTTTGCAGAGCAGGTAGAAAAAACACCTGACGCGGTAGCAGTAATATTTGAAAACCAACAATTGACCTACAGAGAATTGAATGCAAAAGCTAATCAACTGGCACATCATTTGCAAGCAATGGGGGTAGGTCAAGAGGTATTGGTGGGTCTATGTATAGAGCGTTCTCTAGAAGTAATAATAGGAATTCTTGGTATTCTCAAAGCGGGTGGAGTTTATGTTCCCTTAGATCCTGCTTATCCCCAAGAACGCCTAGCATTTATGTTAGAAGATACCAAATTACCAATTCTTTTAACTAACGTGCAATGGCTAGAAATTCTTCCTGTTATGAGTGCCTCAGTCATTTGTCTAGATGCAGATTGGCACGAGATTGAAAAACAAAGTCAAGTAAATCCAATTAGTGAAGTACAAGCAGAAAACCTGGCTTACTTAATATATACTTCTGGTTCTACTGGCAAGCCAAAAGGAGTACAAATGCCTCATGCTAGTGTTTGTAATTATCTTGAGGCGATCGCTAAAATATTACCAGTTAATAGCCACGATATTTATCTGCACACAGCATCTTTCTCTTTTACTGCTTCAGTCAGACAATTATTCTTACCTTTATCCCAAGGTGCAACCAGTATTCTGGCTACTCGTGAACAAACAAGAACTCCTTTAAGCCTATTTGAATTAATTCAAAAACGTGGTGTTACCATTTCTGACGGTGTACCTTCTGTATGGAGATATGGACTAATTGCTTTAGAAAGTTTAGAGCCAAAATATACACAAGCCCTGAGCGAATCAAAATTAAGATTAATAGTATTTGGTGGCGAATTATTACCCTATCAACTAATTAAAAAGTTACACAACCTGTTTAAAACACCACCCCTGTTTTTTAATATTCTCGGTCAAACAGAAAGTATTGGACATGGTTTTTATCCCATTCCAGACGACTGCAACCTTGAAGATGGATATGTACCAGTTGGTTATCCTCTCCCAGATATTCAGCAGATTTATCTACTCAACTCCCAACTTGAACCAGTAAAAATTGGTGAGTCTGGAGAAGTACATATTGCGGGTTCTACCTTAGCACGAGGCTATCTGAATCGCACCGAAGCAAATGGGGAAAAATTCATTATTGATCCTTTTAATTCTCAACAACGACTTTTTAAAACCGGGGATGTTGCCCGTTATTCAATTAATCAAAATTTAGAAATTCTTGGTCGGATTGATTTTCAAGTAAATATCCGAGGAATGCGGGTTGAACTGGAAGAAATTGAAGCAGTAATTAAACTCCATCCTAGTATTCGAGAAGCTGTCGTTTCTGCCAGAAAAGATGTATCTGGTGGTCAGCGGTTAGTTGCTTATATCGTAGTCAATAATCAAGATTTTAATTTGGGAGAATTACGCAATTTTCTTGCTAGTAAACTGCCAGATTATATGATTCCCCATACCTTAATGGTCATGGAGCAATTACCAATTTTACCTAATGGTAAATTAGACCGTAACAGTTTACCTGAGCCTGATTTATCGGCGATTCAAAGTCAATTTGTTCCTCCGCAAACACCTATACAAATAATTATTGCTAACATCTGGGCAGAAGTTTTAGGAATCGAAAAAATTGGCATCCATGATAATTTTTTAGAATTGGGTGGACATTCCCTATTAGCAAGTTTAGTTATATCGAGATTGCGTGAAGCACTATCCCTAGAATTATCAATTGCCAGTTTATTTGCCGCACCAACAATTGCCACATTTAGTGAACAAATTGGCACTTCTGTTCAGAATTTACTGCCAACCTTAGAACCAGTTTCTCGAAATAGCGAATTACCACTTTCATTAACCCAGCAGCGTTTTTGGTTTCTTGATCAAATGGAAGGACCAAATCCTGCGTACAATATTGTCAGAGTCTTGAATCTACAAGGATTACTTAACTTTACGGCACTTGAAGGGGCGATCGCCACAATTATTAATCGTCATGAAACCCTGCGTACCAGTTTTGGAATTACCGATGGTCAACCCATCCAAATTATTGCTGATAAATTAGCATTTACCTTACCTGTAATAGATTTACAGGAATTAGCAGAAGATGACAAAATGGCTGAAGCACAAAGATTAATTACTAATGAATATCTTCGCCCTTTTGATTTAGCTGAATCATCTCTCTTAAGAGTGACATTAATCCAATTGGGAGAAAAATCCCATCAGTTATTAGTAATAATGCACCACATCATTTCTGATGCCTGGTCAGCAGGAAATTTTCTCCAAGAATTATCGGTTATTTATTCAGCCTTGACAGCGGGTTTACCTTCTCCCTTAGCTGAATTATCAATTCAGTATGCCGACTATGCTTATTGGCAGCGACAATGGCTGGAAAATCAAACCGCACAACTTGATTACTGGAAACAACAATTAGCAGATATTCCCGCAGTAATTGAATTACCTACTGATCAATCACGGACAGCAATTCAAACCTTTCGCGGTGATCTCCAGAAATTTCAATTTGATTTCCAACTCACTCACAAACTTAAAAGCCTCAGTCAAAAATCGGGTTCTTCCCTGTTTATGACACTTCTCACTGCTTTTGTGATCTTACTTTCCCGCTACAGTGGTCAGGAAGATATTGTCATTGGTTCTCCCATTAGTAATCGCAATCGTGTCGCGTTAGAGCCATTAATTGGCTTCTTTGTGAATACCTTGGTTTTACGAACTCGTCTGGAAGGAAATCCCACATTTATAGAATTACTCCAACAGGTGCGACAGATGGCACTTGATGCTTATGCTCACCAAGATATCCCCTTTGATCAACTTGTAGAAACCCTCCAACCTCAGCGCCACCTCAGTCATAGTCCCTTATTTCAAGTCATGTTTGTATTGCAGAATTCTCCGGTGTCAAAACTGGTATTAGGAGATTTACAAGTTACACAAATAGAATTAGCAAAAGCGACAGCGGGGGCAACTTTTGATTTAACCTTATCAATGCAGGAAAAAGATTCAGCATCAGGAACTGAATTGATAGGTGCATTTGAATATAATGCTAATTTATTTAATGCTGATACTATTGCCAGGATGATTGAGAGTTTTCATACCTTAGTTGAGGCAATTGTGGCAGATCCTCAAGAGCAGATTAGAACATTACCTTTACTAACAGCATCCCAAAAGCATCAGTTATTAGTTGAATGGAATAATACGGGAACTGATTATCCCCAAAAATCCATTCATCAATTATTTGAGGAACAGGTTTCCAGAACACCTGATGCAGTGGCATTAGTGTTTGAAGATCAGCAATTAACCTACCAACAATTAAACTTACAAGCTAATAAACTAGCTCATTATTTGCAGTTTTTGGGTGTAGAACCAGAAATATTAGTGGGTGTCTATTTAGAACGTTCATTAGAAATGATAGTAGGATTTTTGGGCATTTTAAAAGCTGGTGGTGCTTATGTGCCACTTGATCCTAACTATCCTCCAGAACGCCTCAATTACATGGTGGCAGATTCACAAATGCCCATTATCTTAACTCATTCTTTATTACTCCCACATTTATCATTAACCCTAGAGCAACCGCAAACTAAAATTATTTGTTGGGATAAAGATTTAGAAATTGAAAGTATTGCCAGTCAGAGTTCCCATAATCCTATTAATAATTTTACACCTGAAAATTTAGTTTACATAATCTATACTTCTGGCTCTACAGGCAAGCCCAAGGGAGTCTGTGTTCTGCATCAGAGCGTAGTCCGATTGGTAATCAATACCGATTATGTGCATCTACAACCAGAAGATACCATAGCTCAAGCGGCAAATACTGCTTTTGATGCCGCGACCTTTGAAATATGGGGAGCATTGCTTAACGGGGCAAAATTGGTGATTCTTGACCAAGATACTGTTACATCAGCCCAGAATTTAGCCAATAGTATCCGCACTACAGGAATTAATACTCTATTTGTGACTACGGCTCTATTTAATCAAATTATTCAAGAAGTACCAACAGCCTTTCAACCCTTGCGCTATTTATTATTTGGTGGTGAAGCTGTAGATCCGCATTGGGTACGACAAGCGATAAATAAAGGTGCGCCTGAGAATTTATTACACCTATATGGACCTACAGAAAATACCACCTTTTCAACTTGGTATCCTGTGGAAAAAGTAGAGCCAAATGCGGAAACAATTCCCATCGGTCATCCAATTGCCAACACGGAAGTTTACGTACTTGATTCCTATCACCAACTTGTTCCCATAGGCGTACCAGGAGAATTGTACCTTGGTGGTGATGGGTTGGCGCGAGAATATTTTCATCGTCAAGAATTAACTCACGAGAAATTTGTCCCTCATCCTTTTAAACCTGGAAAACGCCTTTATAAAACTGGAGACAAAGTTAAATTATTACCCGATGGAAATATTCAGTTTCTCGGACGGATTGATTTTCAAGTCAAAATTAGGGGTTTTCGGATTGAACTAGGAGAAATTGAGACGGTATTAACCCAACATCCTCAAGTTCAGCAGGTAGTAGTTATTGTCCGCGAAGATCATCCAGGCAACAAGTATTTAACGGCTTATATTGTTAGCGAAACAGAAACATTGACCAGTAGCAAATTACGTCAATTTCTCAAAGAACATCTGCCTGAATATATGATACCTGCGGCTTTTGTGATGCTCAAAACCTTACCTCTAACTCCTAATGGTAAAGTTGACCGGCTGGTTTTACCAAAGCCAGAAACAACAAATTCAGAACTAGAAGCCGCTTTTGTTGCCCCAGGGACTGCCCTAGAAGCAAAATTAGCGGAAATATGGTGTACGGTATTACATCGGGAGCAGGTGGGCATCTATGATAACTTCTTTGAATTGGGGGGACACTCTCTCCTGATCACATCTGTAATATCTCGCATTCAAGAACATTTTTCCATAGTTCTGCCCCTGCGTTCTCTATTTACAGCCCCGACTATCGCCGAACTTAGTCAAGTAATAATTGCACATCAACTGGATGCCATAACAGTTGATACCTTACCACCCCTTGTCCCTCAAGCACGAGACACTTATATCCCCCTGTCTTTTGCACAAGAGTCTATATGGTATTTACAACAATTAGCTCCTGAAAGTTGCGCCTACAACAGCTTCTTTATTTTACGTTTCACTGGCTCTCTTTCTGCAACTGTGTTGGAGTCCAGTTTCAATGAAATAATTCGTCGTCATGAAATATTACGCACGGGTTTTACGATGGTAGAAGGTCAACCTGTACAAGTAATTACCCCATTTCTGACTATCCCATTAGAGATTATAGACTTACAAAACCTACCCTTGATAGAGCGAATATCTGAAGCAGAAAGACTAGCTGCGCTGCAATATAATCACCATTTTGATCTGGCTTTAGTCCCTCTCATCAAAACCAGTTTATTGCGACTAACTCCAGAAGAACATTGGTTGACAATCAATATGCACCATATCATCACAGATGGCTGGTCATTTGGTCTGTTGTTGGAGGAGTTAGGAATCCTCTATGCAGCTTTTATGAATGGTTTACCTTCACCCCTACCCGAATTACCTGTTCAGTACGCAGATTTTACCCTCTGGCAACGGCAATACTTTAATGAAAAGGTCATAGAAAAGCAACTTGCTTACTGGCTACAAAAACTAACTAATACTTCACTAGAATCTGATCAGGTATCTAGCAATCAGCTACAGTTGAGTAACAAAAGCACCAGCGCAGCTATTTATTCTGTGATTCTGCCAGCAAGTCTTGTGGTATCAATCGAAGTTGTCTGCCGTTCTCAAAGGGTCAGCATCTTTGCGATCATTCTCACTGCTTTAAATATACTTTTGTTCAAATACAGTGGACAAAACGACATTTTAGTAATGGCAACTATTGGTAATCGGAGTGCGGTGGAAACTGAAAAAATGCTCGGTTGCTTCATCAATGATGTAATTTTGAGATCCTATCTTCACTCTGAACAAACCGGAATTAATCTTTTAGAACAAGCCCAAGAAACCCTCACAGAAGCAATCAACAATAAAGAGATTGCTATTCAAACAGTCATTGACGCTATCACCAGTAAACAACCATTGAATATCTCAGCATCCCTAACTATGTTACCTCCACAAAATTGGCATAACTGGATGTTAGATGTTGACTTTGTATCAATTAAGCGCGATCGCAGCTTATGGGTTCAGGAAATTCCTCTAGAACTTTATGTTTCTTCACCTTCTGTAAATAATCCCACCATGGAAATTAAAGTCTTGTACAGCCAGGAGTTATTTACAAATGAAACCATCGAGTTTCTGTTTAGTTATTACCAGGAAATTCTTCAGCAGCTCGTCCAACACCCAAACAGCCAGGTTTCTGAATTTGCATAAATAAAACGGACTAAATAATTCTAGGTTTGTAGTGAGGACTTTAGTCCTCATTTAAGGGCTGAAGCCCTTACTACCAAATCATCGCAATATTTTGGTCTTACCGCCGTATAGCAGGAAAATGAGAAATAAATGCTACATTTTAAAATACGTCTGGCCACAAATTAACCAATAGTCAATGTTGCTATGTTAAAAAACAACCCACCAGAATTGAAAGAACAGCCCAGATTTGGATTGTCTCTATTTAGGTGGACCAAGTATTTCTCCAATCAGGAAGGAGAGATAACTCAAAGCATGAGTGCTTTTATTTTGATCTGGGTTGGCCAGGTGTTATCTCTGGTTGGCTCTCGCATGACCACTTTTGCTCTAAGTATTTGGGTTTACCAGCATACTAACTCAATTACCCAGTTCACTCTCCTAATTCTCTCAACGAGCTTACCTGGGATTATTATCTCCCCCATTGCTGGAGTATTTGTTGACCGCTGGAGTCGTCGCTGGATTATGATTATTAGTGACTTCTGCGCTGGTCTGTGTACCCTAACTATTGCCTGGTTATTTGTTAGTGGTAATTTAGAAGTCTGGAGTTTGTGCCTAATTAGTGCTATTAGTTCTGGTTGCAGTGCCTTTCAAGGGCTTGCCTATTCTTCCGCTACTACATTACTCGTACCTAAAGAACAACTTGGTCGTGCTAGTTCGATGACGCAGATTAGGTTGGCTATTGCGGAAATTCTCTCACCAGCAATTGCGACTGCGCTGTTAGCAACTGTGCAAATTCCGGGAATTGTTGTTATTGATTTAGCAACATTGTGCTTTGCCCTAATCTGTTTGTTATTAGTTAATTTCCCTGAAGTTCAGATCGCAGAAACTAATACAGAAGAAATTGGTTTCCTCTCTTCATTTTGGCAAGAAGTCACCTTTGGATGGAATTATTTGATTGAGCGGCCTGGACTGATTGGGTTAGTAATATTTATTGCTATCAGTAACTTCCTCATCGGTTTCGATGAAGCTCTAACTACACCTTTGGTACTTTCTTTCACTTCCGTTCAAGGTTTAGGGACAATCTCTTCTATTGCTTGTTCGGGGATGTTAGTCGGCAGTTTAATTATGATCTTTTGGGGGGGACTAAAACGCCAGATCAATATAATATTTTTCTCGATGTTTTTTTTGGGTTTATTCTATGTTTTAGCTGGCTTGCGTCCTTTACCTATTCTATTTACTATCTCTGATTTCTTCATATTTTTGATGGTTCCAATCATTAATGGTGCAATTCAAGTAATTTTCCAAAAGCAAGTTGCTCCAGAAGTGCAAGGAAGAGTCTTTGCGTTTCGCAGTGCAGTAAGTCAGGGATTTCTGCCACTTTCTTATTTGATAGCAGGACCACTAGCTGACCGAGTTTTTGAACCTTTAATGGCTGCTGATGGTTTAGGCGCAGCTAGTATTGGAAAATTTATTGGTGTTGGGACTGGTCGTGGTATTGGTTTGATGTTTGTGATTATGGGGATATTTAGCATCTTAGTCACCTTTATTGCTTATTTGTATCCCCACCTGCGCCAGATGGAAGATGAACTACCTAATCCCATTCCGGAAAAGGATGTTTTAAAAGTCTAAAACCGAAATTGTAGAGACTTTCCAAATTTCATAGATATAGTCCCTAAGTGTAAAATGGGAATGTCCGTAATTAAAACCTTATGCCTAGTACAGCTAATTTTCTGCAATACACCCAATGGTGTGGGATTGCGACGATAGTATTTGCAGTCTTGACAATCCTGGCTTTCATTTTCAAATGGGGCTTCCGCTTTCGATTGGTGGGAACAACAGGCTTTATGCTGGTACTGACAGGGGGATTATTTTCACTTTCTCTCGTTCCCCTGAGTCGCACAGTTATTCCCGGTGCGGTCAAGTACACCTTAGTTTATGACAACGGTTCTAATCAAACTGTAATTGTCACCCCACCAAACATTACTCCTACGGAATTAGAAGCTACTTTACGTCAAGCAGCTAGTAATCTCTATTCTTATGGTCGCTTAGGTAGTGGCGGAAACAAGCTACTGACAGTCCGCGCTCGCACTATTATTCACCCTGAAATAGGGTTGTCTGTACCCGTGTACTTAGGTCAAGTAAAACGCACTTTAGCAAGTCGTGAAGATTCAGAAATGGCAGTAGAAGTTTATTTAGACAAGTTTGCTGAATTACCAAAACCTACGGCTTCATAGGTGACAGGTGACAGGTGACAGGTGAACCAGCGCGGTCTTGGGGGTTTCCCCCATGAGCGACTGGTGAACCCGAAGGGTGACAGTGAATTAATTGGTAATTGGTAAATTTTTTCCCCCTGTTCCCTGCTCCTGACTCCTTAATTCTGCTGTATATTTTTCCTATTACCTATTTGTATATTTTTTTGTCTTCTATAATACAATAAAGGTTATTTTAAAATTTGATTAAGTAATATCAATAGTTTTGGCAAAATAGTGATCATGTCTAATCAACATTCTACTGAAACTTTATCTACTCAAACCACTAGCTCATTTTTTAGCCTCAGCGTTTCCCCTGGAAAAGTAATTCGCGGTGCGGGTGTGTTGTCAATAGTCGCGGCTGAAGTTGCTAATTTAGGAACTCGTCCGTTAATTATCACAGGAAACCGGACTCTCAATCTTAGCCAAGAGAGTTTACAATCTCTTTTCCAATCCCCAAAATTACATAGTATTTCTGTCTCTTATGGTGCTGATTGTTGTGAAGCTAGTTTGACAGCTTTACGTAAAGCAGCCAAGGAACATCAGGCTGATCTAATTATCGGTATTGGCGGTGGTAAAGCCTTGGATACGGCTAAATTAGTCGCCCACCAATTGACATTACCAGTTGTGACAATTCCCACATCTGCTGCTACCTGTGCGGCTTGGACTGCCCTTTCTAATGTATATTCCGAAACAGGGGCGTTTTTGTATGATGTAGCTTTATCTCGCTGTCCTGATTTGCTGATTTTGGATTATAATTTAATTCAGACTGCACCTCAACGGACTTTAGTAGCAGGAATTGGGGATGCGATCGCTAAATGGTATGAAGCATCAGTGAGTAGTGGACATTTACAACAAACTCTCATCATTGCCGCAGTCCAACAAGCGCGAGTTTTACGAGATATTTTATTACAAAAGTCCGCTGCTGCTTTACAATCCCCAGGTAGCGAAGTGTGGCAAGAAGTTGTAGATGCAACTGTACTCCTAGCTGGGGTAATTGGGGGACTAGGAGGGGCGCAATGTCGTACAGTCGCTGCCCATGCAGTTCATAATGGTTTAACCCACATTTCCGGGCATGGTAGCATTCACGGTGAGAAGGTTGCTTATGGTATCCTAGTACAACTGCGGTTAGAAGAAATGATCCAGGGAAATCAATTAGCAGCGTCAGCAAGACAGCAATTGTTGAAGTTTTATGCAGAGATTGGACTACCCCAAAGATTAACAGATTTGGGATTAGGTAATATCACTCTGGCTGAGTTACAAACAGCAGCGGAAATTAGTCTAGAACCTAATTCTGATATCCACCGTTTACCGTTTAGTGTAGCGTTGGAACACTTAATGGCCGCAATGGTTTCTACTACTGCACCAAATCAATTAAAAATTAAAAATTAAAAATTAAAAATGGGTAATTGGTGATTGGTAATGGGTAATTGGTGATTGGGAAAATTTTTTCTCCCTTTGCTCCCCTGCTCCCTGCTCCCCTGCTCCCTTTGCTCCCCTGCTCCCTGCTCCCCTGCCCCCCTGCCTGTTCCCTATTTATTTCGAGGTTATAGAATGAGTCTGAGTTGGATTAGTCCCGCAGAACGGATACAAAAATTGCCTCCTTATGTATTTGCCCGTTTGGACGAATTAAAGGCTAAGGCTAGAGAACAAGGCTTAGATTTAATTGATTTGGGTATGGGAAATCCTGATGGTCCCACTCCCCAACCAGTAATAGAAGCCGCAATAGCAGCTTTGCAAAATCCCGCTAATCACGGTTATCCACCATTTGAAGGAACTGCTAATTTTCGCAAAGCTATTACTCAATGGTATCATCGCCGTTATGGTGTAACACTTAATCCTGATAGTGAGGCTTTACCCTTACTTGGTTCTAAGGAAGGTTTGGGACATTTAGCGATCGCCTATATTAATCCTGGTGATATTGTTTTAGTACCTTCACCATCCTACCCTGTCCATTTCCGTGGACCGATTATTGCTGGGGGAGTTATTCACAATTTAATTCTTAAAGAAGAAAATAACTGGTTAATTGATTTAGCTGCAATTCCTGACGAAGTGGCCAGAAAAGCCAAAATTCTCTATTTTAATTATCCTAGTAATCCTACCGCAGCCACCGCCCCCCGCGAATTCTTTGAAGAAATTGTCGCTTTTGCACGGAAGTATGAAATCCTTTTAGTTCATGATTTATGTTATGCAGAATTAGCTTTTGATGGTTATCAACCCACAAGCTTATTAGAAATTCCTGGTGCAAAGGAGATTGGTGTAGAATTTCACACTCTTTCTAAAACTTATAATATGGCAGGTTGGCGCGTTGGGTTTGTTGTCGGAAATCGTCATGTTATCCAAGGTTTGCGGACACTCAAAACCAATTTAGATTATGGCATTTTTTCCGCTTTGCAAACAGCAGCAGAAACCGCTTTACAACTTCCTGATTCTTATTTACATGAAGTGCAACAACGTTACCGCACTCGTCGAGATTTTTTAATTGATGGTTTGGGTAAATTAGGGTGGAATATTCCCAAAACCGAAGCAACTATGTATTTGTGGATAAAATGTCCTCTGGGGATGAATTCCACCGATTTTGCATTGCACGTTTTACAGCAAACTGGTGTAGTGCTGACTCCTGGGAATGCCTTTGGTATTGGTGGTGAAGGCTATGTAAGAATTAGTTTAATTGCAGATTGCGATCGCTTGGCTGAAGCTTTACAAAGATTCAAAGAAGCAGGGATTTACTATCAACCTGAAGTTGCTATTTCTGCGTGATAATTAAGGTGAATATACAATCTCAAAAGAATTAAGGTTATGACAATTCTGGAAAAAGTAGTAACTACGATGCAGCAGTTACCTATGGATCAACAGCAGCAAGTTCTACGTTTTATTGAGTTTCTGGTATTTGAATTAAGAGATAAAGAAGTTCAGGAAAACTATGACGTAGTTAATCAATCTCCTGAAAAAGCAACTGCAAACAATCCTAAAACTTCTCCTCATGATCTCCTGAAAAAATGGGAAGGTGTTATTGAAGGTGGGGTAGATGATCTTTCCTTTAATACAAAATATATGGAAGAATATGGGCAGAAATGAATCAGCAAATAATTCTCGATACTGGTGTTTTAGTTGCTTATTTCAGGAAATCTGATCGCTTTCATCAATGGGCTGTAACTCAATGGAGACAGGTTGATTTACCTGTATTCACCTGTGATGCTGTGATTTCAGAAGCTTGTTTTCTTTTTCGTGATTTACCTCATATTCAACAGGGAATTGTTGAATTGATTGAGGGTAATGTAATTACGATCTCTTTCGATTTGCAAGGAGAAGCAAGTAATATCAGACATTTAATGAATCGTTATGAATCTGTACCAATGTCCTTTGCTGATGCTTGTTTGGTAAGAATGTCTGAACAAATACCTAATAGTGCAATTATGACTTTAGATAGCGATTTTAAAATTTATCGTAAAAACCGTAATGAGGAGATTTTTGTAATTCAACCATAATCGCTTGGGTGAAGCTTTACAAAGATTCAAAGAAGCAGGGATTTACTATCAACCCGAAGTTGCTATTTCTGCGTGATAATTAACAATTGATTCCTTCTAATTCTTCCTGAACGCCTTCTTTTTATCTGTCACCTTCTTTTTGCATTAGTAAAGAGGCGATCGCTTCATCGCACCATTCAATCCACATAGTTTCGTAGCGAATCCCGCACCGCAGGGTGAGATAAATGTGTCTTTGCGGACGAGACAGATGATCTGGATCACCAAATTCTAGTTCGCGGGAGCGATAGGACTCCAATTTCTGCTGATGGAATTGCTTGCGTCGTTCAACTTCACGGATGAGGATATCTTCAGAAACGATAAACCCACTGCGTACTTTCACTAGTAATTCTTCACGGATTGCAGTTGCTTCCGAGGGTTCTGTAATCCAAGAAATTAGTTCTTGTCTACCTGCATCGGTGAGAGAATAGATTTTCTTGTCGGGACGAACCGATTGTGGTAATACTTCCACTTCTACCCAGTCCTTTTCCTGCATTCGTGCCAGTTCTCGGTAAATCTGCTGAGAGGTGGCTTGCCAGTAACAACTTACTTTTTCATTAAATTCCTTGCTCAAATCATAACCAGTCCGAGGAGACTGAAGCAAGATGCTGGCGATCGCATGGGCTAAACTCATAATTCTTTCTTGACATAGACAACTAGTTGTATATAAACTTTGTGATATACAACTATTTTTATAACAATTAGTTGAATATTGCAACGCTTCTTTCTTGTCAACGTAGCACAAAAATGAGTGGCCAGCTTATGGAAACCCAAGCTTGGGAAATAGTACAGGTGGGAGAGGAGGAGACTGCCTCAGCTTTGAAGCATCCCAAAAAGATCGGAGTTAGGAATCTGCTCATTGCGAGTGGAATGATAGTAGCGATCGCCTTCGGGGTATATGAACGCTTATCTGCTCAACAAGAAGTTGCTGTTTCTGCCCCCTTAACAGTGCAAGTCGTCAAACTCAAACCTGTACAGTCATACCAAGTGACGCGCTTTTATACGGGTGAAGTAGTGGCCACTCGCCGCAGCGAATTGGGCTTTGAACGAGGGGGAAAAGTCATTGAAATCATCTTTAATCGTGGACAAACCGTAGAAAAAGGCGCAGTGATTGCCCAGTTAGATACGCAAAACCTCAAAGCACAATTAGCACAATTAGCAGCACAAAAATTGCGTGCAGTCGCAGAATTAAGAGAATTGCAGAATGGACCACGGAGAGAAACCATTGCTGCTGCACGTTCTCAAGTGGCGGATTTAGAAAATCGGTTGCGGCTGGAAAATATTCGCCGCGATCGCCGCCGTTCCCTGTATCAAGAAGGAGCAATTTCCCGTGAACAGTTGGATGAAGTAGCATTTAATCGGGATGCCCTCGCCGACCGCCTAGCCGCTGCTCAGAGTGAATTAGAAGCATTGCAAAACGGCACACGCAAAGAACAAATCGCCGCCCAAGCCGCTACGGTAGCTCAACTTCAAGCCAGTATGAGCGACGTGGAAATCAATATTGAAAAAAGCACCCTCCGCGCTCCCTTTCGTGGTGTGATCGGGGAACGGAATTTGGATGAAGGCACTGTGGTGCAAGCAGGACAGCCGATTGTCCGCCTAGTGGAAAAGCTCACCCCTGAAGTAGAAATTGGCGTACCGCCCCAAGTTGTACAAACCCTGAAAGTGGGGAGTCGTCAACAGGTGCAAGTGGGGGAATCAAATTGATACTGCCCAAGTTCTGGCTCATAAACCAGAGATCAACCCCCAAACCCGGACTCGGACAGTGGTTTTGCAATTGATGACTACCAATCAAACCATGCCAGCATCAGGAGAAATCGCCCGTTTGCAAGTCGAACAAATGGTATCTACCGAAGGATTTTGGTTGCCAGTAACCGCCTTAATTAAGGGAGAGAGGGGATTATGGTCTTGTTTTGCGATCGCCTCAGAAGGAGACACCTATCGTATTGAACGGCGGGATGTGGAAGTTTTGTATACCGAAGGCGATCGCGTTTTAGTGCGTGGCACAATTGTTGCTGGGGAAGAAGTTGTCAACAGTGGTACTCACCGCTTGGTTTCTGGGCAAGTTGTGAAATTAGTGGACAGTGAGCAGTGAACAGTTATCACGCCAATTTAAGAATATGTCTCACGCAGAGGCGCAGAGGACACAGAGGAATAAGGGTTTGAGAGGTTTTTGCGTTAGGTGGTTAAGTGTTTTTTTATTTGGAAGTCTCTGATCTCTATTGACTGATAACTGATATGGCACAGCTATTTTTTCGCAATTTGCGCTTACTATTGTTGGCAATTTTCCTGATTGTGGCTTGGGGAACTGTCACTTTTCAATCTCTACCCCGACTGGAAGATCCTGAACTGACTTCTCGTTTTGCTCTAGTTACTACTTTTTTGCCAGGAGGAACGGCTGAACGTACGGAATCTCTGGTTACTGATCCCGTTGAAGCCAAGATTGCTGAAATTCCAGAAGTCAAAAGCTATGAGTCCACGTCACGCGCTGGGGTTTCCACCATTTCCGTAGATTTACTCGATAGTGTGAGTAGAAACCGTGTACCCTTGGTGTGGTCAAGAGTGCGGGATAAGTTGCGGGAGGTGCAAGGGGAATTGCCCAGGGAAGCCAGTGAACCCAAATTAGATGAGGGAGAAGTGCGTGCCTATGCTCTCCTAGCAGCCCTGACTTGGGAACAGTCTGATGCACCAAATTACGCCATTTTGCAGCGACGGGCAGAGGTGTTAAAAAATGCTTTGCGATCGCTCTCTGGTACAGATGAAGTGGAGATTTTTGGCGCACCCCAAGAAGAAATTACGGTGAATGTGAATACAGAAACTCTGGCTAGTTTGGGAATTACTGCCTCAGAATTAGCAGGGCAAATTCAACAAAGCGATGCGAAAACTTCCGCCGGACAGTTTCGCGGTGACAATACTCTGCTCTATGAAGTGCAGGGAGAATTGGATACCCTGAACCGTTTGCAGCAAATACCTGTGCGCTGTTCTAATTGTGAATCTAACCGGGAATTTCGCCTTTTAGCAGACATCGCCACTATTGAAAAAGGAATTGCTACACCGCCTACAGAATTAGCATTTACATCAGGTAAAGCTGCGATCGCTGTTGGTGTTTATGTCCAGCCCCAATATCGTCTGGATCGCTGGGCTGTAGACGCACAGAAGGTTCTCGATAGCTTTCGGGCTGATTTACCCAAGGGGATACAGTTAGAGATTGTCTTTGATCAGAGTCGTTATGTAACGGCGCGGTTAAATAATCTCATCGGTAATTTGCTGTCTGGGGCTTTGATGCTGTTCGTGATTTGCATTATCATGATGGGCTGGCAACAGGCATTAGCTGTACAAATGGCACTGCCGCTTTCGGTAGCGATCGCCCTCATTGTTATGGGGTTGTTGGGTATTCCCTTACATCAAATGTCGGTAACGGGGCTAATTGTGGCTTTGGGTATTCTGGTTGATAATGCGATTATTCTCGTGGATGAGATGAATATTCGTCTAAAAGCGGGAATGTCTTTAGAAACCGCCATTGCAGAAACCGTGCAGTATCTCCGCGCTCCTTTGTTGGGGGGGACATTAACTACTGTATTTTCTTTTGCACCTATTGCTTTACTTCCCGGTGCAACTGGTGAATTTGTTGGGACGATTGGTTTAAATGTAATTGTGGCAGTGTTGGCTTCGCTGTTGGTAGCATTAACGATTTCCCCAGCCCTCACCGCGAAAATTTATCAGTGGCATCATCGTCGCTCGTTCACCTCTAAAGGCACGATTAGCAAACAAGGATGGTGGCAAACCGGATTTTCTCATTCTGGACTCACGGACTGGTATCGTCGTTCTTTGCAGTGGTCTTTGAAGTATCCTAAACGCGCGATCGCCCTAACGTTGATTTTACCAGTTATGGGGTTTACCCTCATGACTACTTTAAGTTTACAATTCTTTCCGGCTGCTGACCGCGAACAATTCATAGTGGAGTTAGAATTGCCTCCTGCTAGTTCTTTAGGGCAAATTCAGCAGTTGACACAAGAGGTAGAAACTACCTTACGCAGTCATTCTGAGGTTCAAAAAGTGTATTGGTTTTTGGGCAAGAGTGCGCCGAAAGTCTATTATAACCAACTGACTAATCGGGAGAACGAAAGCAGTTTTGCTGGGGCAATTGTGCAGATTAATGGCATTGCGGCTGATGGCTTTATTCGCAAATTGCAAACGGAATTTAACAGCGCCTTTCCTAATGCTCGTGCGTTGGTGCGTCTATTTGAACAGGGTCCACCTTTTGAAGCCCCAATTGAGTTACGAATTTACGGCTCGGATGTTGATCGTCTCCAACAATTAAGTGAGCAACTCCGGGCTATTTTGGCAGAAGTTCCCACTATTACCCACATTCGTACTCGCATCAATGATGTGCTGCCCCAACTGTCCCTAGATATTGACGAACCAGAAGCGCGATCGCGGGATTTAAGCCGTCGAGAAATTGCTCAACAATTGCAAATCATCACGGAAGGGGTAAACGGTGGCACGATTTTAGAAGATAGCGAAGAAGTGCCTGTGCGAGTCCGTCTGAGTAATAGCGATGGGCTACGCCCCGCCAGAGGCGGACGCTCTAACTTGAGCCAATTGCAATCGGTGAATCTCCTACCGAGCGATCGTAACGGCTACATTCCCTTAGAAACCGTTGGTAAACTCAGTTTAATCCCCAAAAATGCCGCCATCACTCGCAAAAACGGTCGTAGAGTCAGCACAGTGCAGGGCTATCTCACCGCCGGAACGTTACCTGCTAACGCTCTCGTTGATTTTCGCCAACGTTTGCAAAAGTCTTTCTCGTTGCCTCAAGGCTATAGTCTGGAATTTGGTGGTGAAGAAGCAGAACGTAATAGCGCCACTGGTGGACTACTCGGTTACGGTATTGTGCTAGGAATTGCCCTGGTGGTAACTCTTGTACTTTCGATGAATTCTTTCGCCCTTGCGGGTTTGATTGGCATGGTGGCGATTTTATCCATCGGTTTGGGCGGATTATCGGTTTGGCTGTTCGGCTATCCTTTTGGCTTTAATCCCATCATCGGCACGGTAGGATTGATTGGGGTAGCCGTGAATGATTCGATTACTGTTCTCACTGCCCTTAAAAGTGATACTCTGGCACAGACAGGCGATAGATCAGCGATGGTGGAAACTGTTATTCATACTACGCGCCATGTTCTCACAACTACATTTACCACTATGGCAGGTTTTATCCCCCTGATTCTTGGTGGAGGTGGATTTTGGCCTCCTTTGGCTGTGGTGATTGCCGGTGGTGTGGGTGGTGCAACTATTCTTGCACTTTACTTTATTCCCTCTGCCTATTTATTATGGCGATCGCCTCAAAACTCCCGACATTCTATAAAGTTTTCTTAATTTGTACCTATTCTCAATGTCAAATATTTCTGGACAATTTCACGAGCAGATACATAATTTTGTTGTTCGTCTCAAAGCCAAAGTCGGTTAAAACCGACTAGAATCTAGTACACAACGGCGTAAATCAACCAAGCATTAAGAATTCTCAAAAAGCTTGTATCATCTGCTTTTTTAATTTTTAATTTTTAATTTTTAATTCCGCCCTGCGGTACTAGTCTAATTTACTGAAGGAACATTTAACAATCACATCCTGTAAATCCTTAAATCCTGAAAATCCTGATTCTGACAATCATTACTATAAATCTAGTTCAATTTATTAAGTGATATCTATAGCGATCGCACCATACCATACAATATAAAAATTACCCATTACATAGTATTTTAAAATTTACAGGATGTTCGTTGAAATCACATAGTCATATTATACATCTGTTATATTTCCACAAATCACCTACCAAATATTTGCTTAATTGCAGATTCCATCGCCAAACGTCCATTTGCACTGCGCCAAGGTGGAATTATTATTAGTGATTTTATTGCTAAAAATATTCCCCAGGCTTTATACCAAATTTTATCACGTAGCCAATAGGAATTAGCTGTGGCCATTATCACTAGTCCTTTCTCTTCTAAAGAATCAGATTTTGCTACAAGTGACTGAGCCATATTGAGATAAAAAATTGATTGTTGCTGATTTTTTAAGTAAGAATAACAAACGGATAGATTCACCGCAGTTGTAGCTGGATAACCTTTAAGATTCAGTTTTTGCATTATCTCTAATGCTTTTTCAAAATAGAATAAAGCCTCTTGATATCGTTTCAAATTATAGCAATAGAGTACACCTAAATCATTTAATATTATTCTTTCATGAAATTTATCACCCCTCTCCCTTGTAACCATTAATGCTTCTTGCATATATTTGATAGCCTGATTAGGTTGTTTTAACATCACATAGCATTCCCCTAAAATCTCTAATACGAAATATTTACTAAATATATCATTACTTCTTTTACAAATCTCTAGCTGCGGCAGAAGATATATTAATACTTGATCATATTGACCACGATTCAAATATATTTGACTAAGATTGCTAAGACACAAACTTTCTATTTCCTCGTTCCCTAAATTCCTAACTATATCTAGTGCTTGTAATAGATAATTTAATCCTTGTTGTTGATAATTTTCTTTACCTTGATTTAGTCCCCAAAAATAATAAAAGTATCCTAACCCATTTAGGGCATAACCTTCTTGTTCTCTATCCCCAATTTCACGAGAAATATCTAATTGTTGTTGAAGATAGGCGATCCCTTGAGAACAGTTTTGTTTAATATATTGGATCTCTCCAAAACCACCTAAAACAAGTCCTTCCGCTTGACGATTATTTATTAACCTAGCAAGTTTTAGTAATTCTTGATAGTAATTTAAAGACTGATCATAATCACTAAGATTATAAAAAGCTCTACCTAATCCATACAAACAAATCATATCATAATCAGAGTTTACCTTTCCTAAAAGTGCTTGATATAATTCAATTTGTTTTCGATAGTAACCCCAAATCCGTAATTGTTCATGTAATGCTTTAGAAATAGGACAAAATGATAAAACCTGTCCAGCTTTTTGCCATTCTGCAACCTCACACAAATGATGGAAAACTTGCAAATAGCGATTTATTTTTTGCAAATTGTTCGCATTTTCTGGTGGTTCATCTTCCAAGGTGAGGAAATATTCAATAGCAGTATAATTATCAAGTTGATTCAAAGAAACAATCTCAAAATCAATTTCTAAAGCTTGATATAATTGTTTAGTTTTAGTTAAAATTGACATGAAATAAACTATGTAAATAAAGTTTGACGATGTTCTAAAGCTACACTGCGAATTAAATTATGCAATCCTAAAACACGATTATTTTCATGATTAATAGACGTTTCCACTAAAAACCGTGCCAATAAATCATCTAAAACTTCCTGTTGTTGTACCTTACTGTAAATCTGATCTTTTAGCCGTTTAATATAGCGATTTAGTTGTAGTAACCAAGCACTATCTTGGACAGGACAACGGTATGTTGCTGCTACACAAATCAATAAATAAGCATCAGCATTTTGATTTTTCAATCTCTGAAAAACTGCGTCTACTCTCCGCCGATAAACCTCAGCGCGGATTTTTCGCGTTAATTTATGTAACTTCCAATCATCATCTACACCTTCTAATTTTATCCCTGATTCTGCTGCTAATAAATGCTGTTCTACTAACTCAATTTCATCACCAACATTTTGCCAAAAAGCACGAGCATTACTACCAAAAGACTCGACAATTTCACCACTAATGACACGCAAAGTTAGAGGATGTCCTTTATATATTTTGCCAATTCTGATTAAAATTTGCCTATCTTCTGAATCCGAACTCACATCTAAGCCAGCTTTAGTAAACAAATCAATTTGTTCATCTTCTAGTAAACCATCCAAGATTTCTCGATGATAAGAATTAGGATAACGAGAAGCTAAAGTTTCGATTTTACTGGGTAAATCTTGAGAAGTAACAATTAATCTACTTGCAGAAGATTCTATAGTTAAAAACCTCTCAAAAAACCTAGTCCACCATTCATCTTCAAAATCTCCCCAACCATCATCACTTGCTGTTAATAGTGCTTCTAAAGAATCAATTAGAATTAAAATACGTTCTTCTCGGAAATGGTTTATCAATTCTTTGAGGATGTTTTCTGTTTGGTTATCTGTAATTAAAATTCCTAATTCTTCTAACCATCTAACCGCAATATTTACAAAGTTTTTAGGACTATCATCACTATCAAAATTTACTCTTAAAATCTTATTAAATCTGCATTGAATATCGTCTGCAATGCGTTCAGATAGGGCTGTTTTACCAATTCCTGTAATTCCTAATAATACTAATAAACGGCAACTTCCTTGAACTTTTTTGTTAAAGAACTAACAAGATTTTTTCGGCCTACCCAACCATGATCATAAACAGGCCAATTTGTGATTTTTTCAGGTACAAGCTCAAAAATATTCTCCCAATTTTCCCGCCAGTTGGGAATATCTAACACATCACAGTAAGTTTCAGCGGTGCTTCTAATCACACCATCACCAGCATGAAATTTAGTAAAGGTTTGACGATGTTGATTTTTTTCAATTGCAAAACTACTAATTGATTCAAAGCTCTTTAATGCTTCCTGAACTAACTTGTGTCCTATCGTGGTTAACCGATAAAGTTTTGGTTTATTTCTCGCCATCTCACACACTGGATTGCACTGAGAGAATGATACACGATTAGTCAACAACTATACAATACAACGTACAAACAACGCACAATTAGCTAGTGACTTGAACAGATGAAATATTTTATACTCTTAGCGAAAGTGAAATGAATATCAGGGTTTAATCTTGTTTATTATAGTTCACTGCAAAAAATCAAACTCCACATTTATAAACTTCATTGCTACCACCAAGTGGATAGGAGATATGAAATATATTAAATTTTTAATGATTGTCCTTTCAACTTTTTCTTTCGTTAGTTGCTCTTCAACAACGAAACCTTTAAATTCATCTTCGCCAAATCCAGTATCTCAAAACTCGCCAAAAGTTCCTACTATAAATCCTTTTGAGAAATTATCATTTCCACAATCTTCTTGTGGAGATCCATTAAACAATACTTCTTCCTCACCTGTTCAAATGTACCCCGTCTTATTAGATTATAGTGAAAATAATTTGAAAAAAATTAAACAAGAGTTTTGTGCAGATGCATTTATCAAAAATCAATCTACAGGTAATTCTAAAAAAATCCAGACTGCTTTGTTCAAGGACATTGATACAGCCAAGAAATTTCAGGAATTTATTCAAAACAAAGTAGGAAATGCTGAAATTGGAGATATTGTGTTAATCGAGGGTATCTATTCTAGCCCAACTGAATTGAATACAAAATGTGGTGAAACAAAACAATTCTACGATCTTCTCATATCTAGTGAATGTCCACCAGATTTAGATAAAGACTCTCGTCCTGATTATAGAAATATAGTTGTTACTTTTAAAAATCCTACCAAACAAGTAAGAACAATTACATTTGAAGGTGATATAAGCTTTCAACCAACCATTGAGTTAAAAGATCGCCCTGATTTTGGAGAATATTATGAATATTTTCGTGTCAATAGACTGAGTTCTAGTATTCCCGAAGTTTTGACTACAGTAAAGTTTAAACCAGGACAAAAAATTCAACTTAGGAAAAGAAATGGTGGTATTGACGACTTTAGCTATTTTTTAGGTACTGGTAAGCATTCTTTTAAATATCAAGAAGTTTCTGAAGTAACTCTAGCTTGCTTACCTCAACTTGCTACTAGAGGATCTAAAAGTCAGATTTTTGGTGTTTCACTTGAACTGAGTTGTGGGACTAGACCTAACCCTGAACCTGAAGAATATCTACTCAGAACTAAACCAAGGGATTGGATTAATATTTGGAATCGAGCAGCAGATCCTCGAATTATTTCTTTCAGCACTACTTATAAAGGTATAGAGTTTACTTACACTAAAAAATTCGTCGCCTCAGAAAATGAAGGGTTTAAAGGACCTGAATCTTTTAACTTACCTCCTCAATCAAATAAACCTTACAAAATTAAAGTATTTATACCTTAATTCATATTGACTAAGTGATTCAAATTTTCTTTCACAGATATTAACCTTGCTAATAGTTTCAAAAACTTGATGTTCACTCGGTTTAATTCTGGAGAAATAGGTGAAGTAAGAGTTATTTCAACTAAACCTTAAATAAGTAAGAGCAATTTTAGCAATTCAAGAAGGAAAATTAATATGTTTATTATCAAACAAATGAAAAAACTACAAACATTCATATTACTAGCCGTCATATCTTGCCTGTAATGATTTCTTGTAGTTCTGATAGTTCACCTCTTTTTCCTGTCTATATTTCTGGAAAAATTGGTTATATCAATACACAAGGGAAATTGGTGATTGATGCCAAATTTGGAACTGGAGGAACTATAACCAGCAATTTCTCCGCAGATGGACTTGCTGCTGCCAGTTCTAATAATAAATGTGGTTATATTGATAAAACTGGAAAAACAGTTATTAATTTTATTTATAATACTTGCTACGATTTCTCCGAAGAATTAGCATTAGTTAGTGAAGTAATTAATAGCATGAAACAAGAGTATAAATACAGCTATATTGATAAGTCTGGAAATACCGTGATTGATTTTGAGAAGCTCGGTTTTAAACTTTATAACCCTTCTAGTTTTGACTCTCAACCTCTAAATTTTTCTGAGGGGCTTACTCTATATCAGATGAAAGATCAAGATAAGTTGGATCGTATTGATCAAAAGGTAGGTTTTATTGATAAGTCAGGGAAGATTATTATTCCCGCCCAATTTGCTGGTGCAACAAAATTTTCGGAAGGACTTTCACTTATATTCTTCAAATTTAGAACAAATGATGATGAGAGTAGCACCTTCGGTTTCATTGATAAAACAGGTAAGTTAGTTATTGATCTCAGTTCTACCGATATCACGTTAGTTTCTCTTTTTTCAGAAGATTTAGCATCAGTCATGAATAAAAATAACAGGAAATGGGGTTTTATTGATACAACAGGAAAGATAGTTATTGAACCTCAGTTTGATTTAGTAGGTCAATTTTCAGAAGGACTTGCAGAAGTCGAAGTTAATAACAAATGGGGATTTATTGGTAAAAGCGGAAACATAGTTATTAACCCAACATTTGAAAGAGTACAAAAATTTTCAGAAGGTCTAGCTGCGGTGCGTCTTAATGATAAGTGGAAGTTTATAGATAAGAATGGAAATACAGTAATTAATCTTATTGATGAATATCCAGAAGAACCTTTTTCAAATGGACTCGCACGAATAGGTAATAAAAACTCTGAATATGGTTATATTGATAAGTCTGGAAACTATGTTTGGAAACCTACTAAGTAAGGCTTTATAAATCAGAAATCACAATTAACTTACTCATACTAGGATCTCATCAACTGTATCGTTGGGAACAGGTTCATCTCTATTGTGGAATTAGCAAAGAATTTGTAAGTAACGAATATGTAATTAATTCTGTTATGATACTTATATAGGAATCATATTTGATTTATGAAAAAAATAAGTATTGTAGGGTGCGTTATGGATTTCATCCTAACGCACCGTTATTAAGGCTAAGAAATCATTATTAACTAAAGTTAATCTAGCACGAAAATAGCCACGATCTAATAAAATTTTCTCTTCCACAATGGCGATTTTAATAATGATGCAGCTAGTGGCTAATTTAATTTTTACTGTATTAATATAATCTTGTATTTCCATTATTTAAATAGAGATTAAATTTAAATATTATTTTGAGCATTTGTCCACATTTCATAAAATACACTCCATTCAAATAAATCTATTTCATCTCCTAACTTACCTGCTTTAAACTCTTTATAGAAGTCACTAGAAGACATTTGATATTTTGTCTCAAAATTCTTTAACCGTTGTTCTAAATCTAAAATATCTTGTTGTATTGAATTTGCTAATAGGGAAGATGATTTAACAGTATTAATTTTGCTTTCTAAAAGTTGTCTTTCTTCTGGAGATAAAGAGAGAATGATTTGAGTGATAGATTCAACTAATTGGGTATTCATAATGTAATTCTCCTTGGTCCGCAATTTTTATTTTCATTATATCTCATTTAGATACATAGCAAATTATCCGCGTCCATCTGCGTCCATCTGCGTTTAATTATTACTGCTTGTACCTCCCTTGAATAGGAATGGCTATACTGAAAATAAAAGTGCGATCGCCATTATTTTATCTTTCATAAACATTACATATTATACCATGAAACGAACAAACAACGCACAATTAACTAGTGACTTGGGTACATGGTGGATTTTATACTCTTGACAATACAGCTTGATATTTTAGATTTCCTCTCATCCTCATTTCCAAAATTAAGGTAATACACATGAAAAATCTAGTCAAACTCACAACAGTAACTCTTTCTTTAGTCACAATAATAGGAATTGCCAAAGAAGCACAAGCATCAACTTTACACAATGGTTGGAATTACGCAATTGATTCTTTCAATGACTCTACATATAGGACATATTCTGGTAGTCCTACTAGCGTTGGTGGAGGGACATTTGAAATTTATGGTCTAGCAATGAAGGATGATGTTCAGGGTAACAAAGTCACCTTCGCTATTAATTCAAATTTAGCGAGAGATGGTGCAATAGTTCCTGTTGCTAGTGGATATAGTCATATCGGTTGGGGTGATTTATTTATTCAGACTGCTTCGGGATTATTAGGAGTTAATTTTACTGATGCTAATGATTCTGCTGCTAGTTTAGGATTATATCAAGTCGCTGCTACAAAAAGTGTAGCTGTTGCTAATGACGGTTGGCCTACTAATAGTTCCTACACTAATTTTGTAGCTAGTAAAGGTGGAAATCCTAATCTGGGAGATTTAGCTCAACATCAATCACCTTTTGGTAATACAACTAATAGTGTAATTGCAGCAGGACAATGGATTGGTAATATTCTTCCTGCTGATTTAAGTGGGATAAATTTCGGACATTTTGGTGCTTTTGGTTCTCAAACTTTTGGATTTAGTATTGAGCGTTCTTTAATACCTTCAGGAGATATTTTAGCTTGGATATTCCAAGAGTGTTTTAACGATGGAGTAGCAATGGTAGCAAATATTTCTGAACCCCCAGAAGAACCACAAGATGTTCCTGAACCTTCTACTTTAATAGGAATGATTGCTTTAGCTGCAATGGGTATATTCTCTACTAGAAATAAACAAAAGAATAAGCAGCTAGTAGTAAATGCTTAATTTCTGTTAATGATAGCTTTTCCAGATTTTTAATATTTAGCGATCGCCCTCTAGCCACTTTGACTTTGCGATCGCTATTTCTTATATATTCCCAAATTAAACTTACAAACAACGCACAATTAGCTAGTGAAATAAATAGATTGTAAATCAATCAAAAAATCATAGACATCCTGATATGTCTACGGTACACTACGCTATTAGACAAAAATAATCTGTGTTTATCTGCGTTTTCTATCTTATAAATCTCGATTCAAACAAAAAAGCTATAATAAAATTTGGATAATTCTTCTGTTGAATATTTTTATAAATTAATGATTACTCCTACAAACACAACTCTTCGCTTAATTACAGAAGGTTTTCATGCCCTATCAGATCCTATTAGAATCAGCGTTATAGAACTTCTGCGTCAGCGTGAACTTTGTGTATGTGATTTATGTGATGCTTTAGAAGTAAGTCAGTCAAAACTTTCTTTCCATCTCAAGACTCTCAAAGAAGCCAATTTAGTTAATAGCCGTCAGGAAGGACGATGGATTTATTATAGTTTGAATCTTTGCCAATTTCAAATTTTAGAAACATATTTAGCCGAATTTCACCTCAATTCTGTATTTTTATCTCCCCGTTCTCAGTGTGAATAGTAAGCTGATCATTCTAGAGGACTAATATTTTATTTGTGAACAAGGCTAAGAAATAATACGCACAAACATATGGTTTGAGTGTCAAAATATAGATAAGTACCAGCTAAGTCAAGCTGATTTTCACCTATTTTTAATTAATCCTTAACGATCCCTTATTTATATCTTAACTTAATTTAGATACTTTCTAGATGATAGAAGGCATTTTTATCCATATCACACCATGGTGTTTATATCAAATAAACACCATTTTTTAGCAACAACATCAACCTAAAAATATAACAATGACAACTACACTACAACTTCATCTTAGTGGCACTATTCAACTCGATGGTGCAGAAATTTCTGATTTTGATCCCAAATCAAAACGTTTATTTGTCACAGGAGAAGCCGCAGGTAAACCAGTTATTCAAGTTATAGATGTTGCTGATCCTTCTAACCCTACAAAATTCACAAATATTGATCTTTCTAGCATTGGTGCAGGAGTACAAAGCGTTGCTGTTAGAAAAGGAATAGGAACTGCAAATAGTATTATTGCGATCGCTATTTCCGCTGAAACTAACACCAACAATGGTAAAGTTGCGTTCTATGATGCAGCCACACTTACTAAACTTTCAGAAGTAGAAGTAGGTGCTTTACCTGATATGCTCACTTTCACTCCTGATGGTAGCAAACTACTCGTTGCCAACGAAGGAGAACCTAACGCAGATTATAGCATTGATCCAGAAGGTTCTGTTAGCATTATTGATGTTTCTGGAAATATTGCTGCTTTAGATCAGAGTAAAGTTAGCACTGCTAATTTCCATGCTTTTAACGGTCAAGAAGCAGACTTAAAAGCAGAAGGAATTAGAATTTATGGACCCAATGCTTCTGCTGCACAAGATTTTGAACCAGAATATATAGCAGTTTCTCCAGATGGGAAAACTGCATTTATTGTCCTCCAAGAAAATAACGCTTTTGCCGTTTTAGATATTGCCACTGCTACCATTACTAAAATCGTTCCCCTTGGTTTTAAAGATCATAGCTTACCAGGAAATGGTTTTGATGCTAGTGATAGAGATGATAAAATCAATATTCAAAATTGGCCAGTCTTCGGAATGTATCAACCGGATGGGATTAGCTCTTTTGAAATTGATGGCAAAACCTATTATATCACTGCAAATGAAGGAGATGCACGTGATTATACTGCTTTTCAGGAAGAAGTTCGGATTAACAGTGATTCGGTAATACTTGACCCAGACGTATTTTCCAGTAACACCATTGCAGAACTAAAAAACGACGAAAATCTTGGTCGTTTAACTATCACTAATACTCTTGGTAAAAACGCAGATGGTAAATTTGAAAAATTATACACTCTTGGCGCACGTTCGTTTTCTATTTGGGATGATCAAGGTGAATTAGTATTTGATAGCGGTGATCAACTTGAACAAATCACCAAACAAAGAACTCCTGGATTATTCAATGCTAACAACGGCAGTCCGAATGACTTTGATACTCGTTCTGATAATAAAGGACCAGAACCAGAAAGCGTCATTATTGGCATAGTTGATGGTAAAACCTATGGATTTATCGGCTTAGAAAGAGCCGGTGGTGGTGTAATGGTTTATGACCTTAGTAACCCCACTAACCCTAAGTTTGTCCAATATATTCGCACAGAAGGTGATATTAGTCCTGAAGGTTTAAAATTCATTTCGGCGCAAGATAGCCCCAATGGTAAACCTTTATTAGCAGTAGCTAATGAAGTTAGTAATACTGTGAGTTTTTATGAAATAGGACAAGTCAAACTTACTAATTACGACTTTACAGATTTACCCAAATTAGGAACAACCAGCAACAATGAAGATATTTTTTTAGGTGGTTTTTCTGGCTTATATTTTCAGGGAATTGCTGCTAATGGTAATTTAAAATTTGTTACCCATACAGATAGAGGTCCCAATGGTGAAGCCACGGGACAAAATAGACCATTTTTATTACCCAATTTTCAGCCAGAAATAGTTAGTTTTGAATTGAATCGCAGCACCAATCAAATTACAATTACTCAAAGAACAGGTTTATTTCGCCCAGATGGTACTACTCCTTTAACAGGGCTTCCTAATTTACAAGCTGGTGCTGGTGGCACGGCTTATACTGATGAATTAGGTGTTGATTTAGCTGGTAACATATTACATAATGATCCTTTTGGTGCAGATTTAGAAGGGATTGTAGTTGCACCTAATGGTGATTATTGGATGGTAGATGAATACCGTCCAGCAATTTATCAATTCGATGTCAATGGTAAATTACTCAACCGATTTATTCCCCTTGGAACTGCAACAGCCGCAAATCAAACAGTAGGAACTTTTGGTACAGAAATATTTCCAGAAGTTTATGCTCAACGTCGCAACAATCGTGGTTTTGAAGCTGTAGCTTTAGAAGGTAATAAACTCTATGCTTTCATTCAAAGTCCCATTGATAATCCTGATGATGCTGTAGATACAGAATCAAAAAAATCTCGAAATTTACGCATTTTAGAATTTGATATTGTCACTAACCAAGTTACAGCCGAATATCTATATCTTCTCGATGATATTACTGGTAGTGGTAGTGCAAGAACTGATAAAATTGGTGATGCTGTATCTTTAGGTAATGGAAAATTTGCAGTTGTTGAACGAGATGATCGTAGTGATCAAACTGCTAATAAACTCATCTATGAGATTGATTTAGCTCAAGCAACTAATATCGATAATCCTGCTAATTTAACCAGCATACCCGCAGATAAAACTATTGAACAGTTATCTGTGGATGATTTAGCAGATGCTAAGATTACTCCTGTTAAAAAGAGGATTCTTGCTAATGCGGCTGATTTGGGTTATACCGGAGTTGAAAAGTTAGAAGGTTTAGCTCTAGTAGCTCGTAATACTTTTGCTATCATTAATGACAATGATTTTAATGTTGGTGGCACAAATATTCCTTCGAGATTGGGGATTATTGAATTACCCTATGATCTGAAACGTGAAGATTCTCTTATCGCTAATACGAACAATATCTTTACTATTAGAGGTGAGGAAAATAAGATTAGGTTAAAGGTTACGTTAAAAGAATCTAATGCTAATTTTGTCAATGAATTTGGTGTATTTATTGTTGATAATGCGGAAGGAAAAATAGACGGGATTTATCCAGGGCAAGCTGGTTATGATGAGGCAGCTTTTGCCAGAATTAAAGTTCAAGGACAAGTCATCCTTTCTGCTATTAGCAATCGTCCTAATGGTTTCAACATTAGCAATATTTCTAGGTTACTAGAATTTAATTCTAGTCAGCACGTAAAGTTCTATTTGGTGCAGAATAATACTACTGATGTTTTCAGAACTAGCACTAGCACAAATATCAATATCCTATTTGCAGATGTTTCTACTCAGACAATTACCAATTTAGGAGATGATGGTTTTAATCTTGCTTGGAAAGATGGTTCTGGGAGAAATGCAGATTTTAAAGATTTAGTTGTCGAAATTAAATCAACAACTGAACAGTTAACCTTGGGAACTGCATTACAAAGTCAATTTGAGGGAGAAGTTATTGATTTAAGAACTCAAGTAGGATTAGTAAAGGCTGATTTTTCTGTTTATCGAGAAGCAGCATTTAATAATGAAGTCTATTTCTATAGAGTAGATAATGCTCAAGGGCAAATTGGTGATTTACAAACTAATGCAAGTAGTTCAGCAGCTTATTTACAAGCAGCACTTAATAGTTTGATAAAAGATGCTCAAACTGGAGAGATAGTTAAATTAGCTGTTGGGAATCAAGGGATTTCCCAAATTAGTGCGATGATTGCGGCTGGATCAATTTTAGCCCCTATGATTATCGTTAATGGTACGTTATCTCAACTAACTGATAGCAACACTAATAATGATCCTAAGGTCTATTTTCCCTATCTAGGAATTAATTCAGATAAGGCTGATCATATTCGGATGTTAGGAGATAATATATTTGGCTTTGAAGATTTACCTAATGGTGGAGATAAAGATTACAACGATATTATTATCTCTGCTAAATTGAGTATTGCCTAAGTAACTATACCTGTTACCTGTCAATTATCAATTACCAACAACCCGACGTTGCTAAATTGGCAGATGATTTTTGGAGGTAGTAGAGACGTTCCATGGAACGTCTCTACTAAGGTCTTGAACGTATGCAAAATTATTTTCATCGCTAAAATCAGCAACGTCCAACCCTTCATTCCAGACCTAAAAAACAAATCCCTGCAACCTTCTCAGATTACAGGGATTCATTATTTTTATTTGGTGGCGGGAAGTGGATTTGAACCACTGACCTTCGGGTTATGAGCCCGACGAGCTACCAGGCTGCTCTATCCCGCGTCGCTTTCGTCGCTTGTCTCTCGACTTCTTTAATATAGCGCGAAGTCAAAAGTTTGTCAACTACAAAAGCGATAATTCTCCAATTACTTCCAAACGCTTGTATTTCCCCAGGTTCATAAATTTCTCGGATAGGCTTTGGGCAATGCTAGGGCTAATCCAGCCCATTTGTTGGAGGATGTGAATAGCTACGGCATATTTAGCGCGTTTTGAGCCATCCATGACTTTAATTGCTAATCCCATACCTTCACCAAGTCGGCTAATGCACTGTACTCCTTCCGCTCCGGATTTACTCACTAATTCGCTAGGAGTTAGGCGCATCAATTCTGTGTCGAATTCTCCGTTTCCGGCGACCATTGTCGGATGATGGTTCATGGCGCGGACAATGCGTTCCATATCCACGCTATTGCTAGAAGCCAGGACAGCATATAAAGAGGCCATTTGACTGAGTTGCATTAAATATGTAGGTGCCCCACAGTCATCATGGGCGGTGAGAAACTCTTCTGCTGGCATTCGTAGTAATTCTGCTACTTTGGTGATAATTAACTGTTGGACTGGGTGTTTACGATCCAAATAGTTAGTTAATGGCCAATGGCGTTGCTGACAAACAGCTAACATTCCCGCGTGTTTACCAGAGCAGTTATATTCGAGAGGACTACGTTTACCTTCAGGAATTGGGCAATGGAGGGCATTTATGTCAATATCTGCTCGCCACAGGATGTTAAATACCTGTCTTACCTGTTCTATACTGGCTTTGTGGGAACTGGTAATAATGGCTAAGTCTCGATCGCTCAATCCATAGCGTTCTAATGTGCCTGTGCTAGTGACAGCCAGTGCTTGAAAGGGTTTGAGGGCTGAACGGACAAATGCAGCAGTTTCGGCGTTACCAGCCACAGAAAGCACCCGTCCCCGGTCATCGCTAACAACAGCCTGGACTATATGCCGAGATTCGATAATACCTTCACGCAGTAACCGGACTTCCAGTGCTGCGGCTTGAGTTCTTTTTCCCATTGTCATGGGTTTATATCTATTTTGTTTGTGAATGTCAGTTGTCAGTTGTTAGTTGTTGGTTGTCAATTGTCAATTGTCAATTGTCAATTGTCAATTGTCAATTATTTTACCAATGACTATTTATAAAAAATGCCAAAGTATCGTACCAATGAGATACATGAGAGCCAAAGCAGCAAAGGTAATTTGCAGGCGTTGGATAATGGGTTTAATTTCGTAGGTAACAATTAGGCGATCGCGGGTCAGGACTTCTTGGGGTTTTGTCCAAGTTTGTCCATCGTACCATCCTGATTCTTCATAGAATACAGTGGGACTATTAAGGCGATCGCGCACATAGAACCAACCTAAATATAACCGCACCAATACCAGAACTACACTTACACTAGCAGCAGCAGATCCGCAAATGAGAAAATTAAAAATCTGCTTTTGGGGGGAAAAGCTGGCTGCGGCTACAGGTCCTGCTACTAGCCAAGACCAAGCCCAAATCCAAAAAATTTTCTTGGTGTAGTTGCCCCAGCTTAAGGTACTATCCCAAAATAGCCAAGAGTTTTTTAATTCTTCATATTCATTGAGCGGTTGTTGTTCTGTCGGAACTGGGCAATTCTCAAGGGAGGATCGCATCATCTTGGTTAACCCCCAACATTATCGGAGTTTGGTATGACAATACGTTCGGCGTGTCCCCAGAACGCTTCTAAATTATAAAACTCTCGTTCTCTTGGCATCATGATATGGACGATAACATCACCATAATCTTGTAGAACCCAAGTTCCATCAACTTTCCCTTCTGTTCGTAGGGGTCGTCGTTGCCATTCAATTTCCACTTGTCCTTCGATTGCGTCAGCGATCGCTCTGACTTGTACCTTAGAATAACCAGTCATCATCACAAAGTAATCAGACAGGTAAGAAATATTTGCCACGTTTAGCAAAATAATTTCTCCAGCTTTGCGTCCTAAAGCCGCTTCAGCAATGGTTAGAGCTAAATTTTCACTTGTAGCCTCTATGTCAGTTTTAGGTCTGTTTACAGGGGTCTTTGTCAATGGAAAATTTCTTTGAAAAGATTCAGTCATAAGACCTTGCGGTAAGTGGGAAACTCAGTCACTTTAGAGCTGAGAGGAATAGTATGGCTAACGCCACGCTACGCTATCGACATGGCTCACCAGCCACGACACGAGCGGTTTTAACCGCCTTAAATATTTCTTCATTACCGCCTTGGAGTTGGGCAATTCGG
>NZ_VILD01000001.1:406444-425432 GCF_009712085.1 Anabaena sp. UHCC 0253 | reverse complement strand
CCGATTCAAATTTTTCAACTCTGTACGCATAATGTATTGCTCCGAAGAGCCTCCCATTTCTGGGGTAATGTTAGCTTGGACCAGTTATAAGAGCTTTTTAGACTTGCAACACTGTTTCAGTGACCTTAAAACTGTTTAATTGCAAATGACAGAGCAGGGAACTAGCTATGCCTGACGGCACGCTGGCGCGAACGCATTCCGGGGTGTCGTGACTCAAATAACGGCTACCATGAGATTCCCTTCGACTTCGCTCGGCACAAGTCAGGGCAAGTGGCTCAGGGTGGTCTGGTCAGTACGGCTTGTTTGATTACTCTTGCAAGCTCAGTCCCTTTAGGGCTGGGTTACTGACTCAACCTCAGGTGCTTTTTCCTTTTGCAACTACTTGTTCAACTTACTTACCAATAAATAACAAATAAATGAATTGCAATTGTGTGAATAGGTTTTTTTGAATCGTAACATATCCTACACTGCAATCTGCACAGAGTCGGCTCTCTGAATAATATTGGTAGATAAATCCTAGTTTTTGGCGAATTTTGCTAAACTTCCTGTTTGGTGATGGTTGAAGAACTCACGGCTTTCCCATTGGCGGTCATGGAGCTAAATAATGTTTCATATTGATTTAAGGTTTGCTCAAAGGCATAATTATCTACTGCATACTGACGACTTTTATCACCTAACTCTTGCACTTTTTCTGGTTTTTGGTATAACTCCAAAATTGCTGTAGCTAAAGCTTGGGGATCTTCTGGTGCAACTAAAATACCGCCACCACTTTTCTTAATGGCTTTAAATGCAGTTCCCTCTTCAGGTACAGAAGCTACCAATGCCCTGCCGCTGGCCAATAGCACTTGGATTTTTGATGGCATATTAAAAGAAATCACATTTTTCTTCTGTACAACCAATCCCACATCCGCAGCAGCTAACATTTGTGGTAATTCCTGCCGGGGTTGAAAGGGTAGTAATAAAACGTTATCTGCACCAAAATCTAAACATTCCTGCTGTAATCGTTGTAAACCTTTGGCTTCACCAACAATCACAAAAGCAATATCTGGAACATCTCGAAGTTTGGCTGCGGCTTTAATAACTGTCTCTAAACCTTGGGTGAGAGCAATATTACCAGAATATAAAACTACAAATTTCCCCTTGAGGTTATGTACAGCACGAAAAGGGTTATCTTCCTTGGATAAAGGGCGGATAAAGTTGACATCAACCCAATTGGGAATTTGAACAATTTTTTGGGCGGGTACACCTTTGGCGACTAGATTATCAACAAATCCTTCAGTAATAACACTAATTTTCCCAGCAGATGCGTAAGCGAATTTTTCTAAAGCTGTAAATACTTTGATCAGTAATTTATTTTTTAGTAAGCCAACATGGATTGCTGCTTCTGGGAGGATGTCTTGTAAATTGAGGACGACGGGGCAAGAACGCAAGAACCCTAACAAGGTGGCAGGAATACAGACTGGTAAAGATGGAGAGGTCAAAAGAATTACCTCTGGTCGCCAGCCTAAGAATGCTGGGAAGAAGCTGGTAACAACAAAACTAGCATCTAATAATACCCGATCTAAAAGATTCGGTTGGGGACGAATCCAAACATAACTACGTTGAATTTGGACACCATTGGTTTCTTCATTTATATAAAATTTACCTCGATATTCCTGATAAATTTGTCGTTCGGGATAGTTAGGCATAGCTGTAACAACACGGACTTGGTGTCCACGTTTGACCAGTCCCTCGGCTAACTCAGTCATGAGTGGGGCTATACCAATGGGTTCGGGGTGATAGTTGTAGGAGTAAATTAAAATTCGCATAACAAAATCTGTCAGAATACCCTGGTTGTCCGGTTAAAGAAAGTTAACCCCTGTGGGAAATGGAAAATTTAAAAAGGGTCAATACCTGTCTTTGATCTCACTTGTCAAGTGAGTGAGGCATACATATTATATTGTCTTTTTAGATTCTTTTACTTTCAGTAACTTTTCGTTGAAGTTTTGGTAAATTTGGGTTTTTATTCGATGAACTCGGACAGGTTGGCATAAATAAACCCAAGCCATAGGGAAGCTTGGGTAAATTATATAGGTAAATTTTCGTGCCGCTTATTGAGTAGCAAATGATCAGCCAAAAAGTTAACTAAACAGCCCCACTGTTTTTATTAAATAAAATAGTGATGGTTTTGAAAATTAACTGTAAATCGTAAACTAAGCTCCAATTTTGTTGATATTGTAAATCTAAGCGAATCACATCCTCAAAACTGCGGACTTTAGAACGGCCTTTAACTTGCCATTCACCAGTCATGCCGGGTTTAACGTCTAAACGTTGCCACTCTGGGACTTCATAGCGTTCTACTTCGTCAGGTGTAGGTGGTCGAGTTCCGACTAAACTCATTTCTCCTTTGAGGACGTTCCAAAATTGAGGTAATTCATCGAGACTTGTGCGGCGGAGAAAGTTGCCTACTTTGGTAATTCTGGGGTCGTTATCATTTTTAAAGAAAGCGCCTTGTACTTGGTTTTTAATTTGGGATTTTCTAGCTTCGGCATCTACACACATAGAGCGAAATTTCCAAATCGCAAAACGCTTACCCATCCAACCACAGCGGGTTTGTTTAAAGAAAATCGGACCTGGATCGTCAATTTGGATAGCGATCGCAATGGGAATTAATAAAATAGATGTAATTACTAAACCGACTAATGAGCCGACAATATCAATTAACCGTTTCATCCAAGATGCTACGGAAGGATGAGTTTGGGGGAGTGGGTCTGCTTTGCGAGAATGTTGTTTTCCGGTATCTGTGGGCTTATCTGTGGCTATTGGCGCTAGGGTCCAAAGGGATTCAATGGGAAATACCTGATCTAATCCCGTCAGGGTCAAAACTGCCATGACTTGGGGAGTAACATGACGTAATATCACTTGGATTCCCTTTTCCTGAGAATTTTTAAAATTACTCACCAAAGAACCTAAACCACTACTATCCATAAAAGTAGTATTTTGGAAATCAATGAAAATTTTTTCAGGGGGTGAATCTGCTTGAATTAAGTTTTGGCAAGTTTGCTTAAAACTGACAGCCTCAAGCACAGTCAACCTAATGGGCATCTGCAAGATTGCCGATCCTTCTAGGTAAATCACTGGAAAGTCTGTTGGTAAAGGTTGGCTACTCATGAAGCTCTGCACTTTAGTTGCCATTTACAATCTAATCTGTCGAATGTTGTTTTGTCTTCAAAAAACTACTAACCTTATTTTTAATCTGTATGATCAAGCACAAGTTACCGGATCTTTAAAAATCAGACAGTATTTAGTCCGTCTAGGTTCACAATAGAAGAAGTTGATCAAATTAAATTCTCGCTATTTTGCCAAGGTGACTCGACTTGTTTCTTCTGATGATCATATGATTACTAACAATAAAGTTAACTCTACTGCACGCCTGATTGAAGTCTTTTCTGCCATTCAAGGCGAAGGTATGAACGTAGGGACACGCCAAATTTTTATTCGTTTTGCTTTTTGCGATTTGCGCTGCTGCTTTTGCGATAGCGCCCATACTTGGAATGCACCCCCTACCTGTCGAGTTGAGTCTTTTCCGGGACTAAGGGATTTTGAAGTTCATACAAATCCTGTCCAATTACCTGTATTACTAGAATGGATTGCTAGACAAAACTTACCTTCTATCCACGATAGCATTAGCTTAACTGGAGGAGAACCTCTGCTTCATGCACAATTTTTGGCCGAATTTTTGCCAGCAGTGCGATCGCTGACTAATTTGCCAATTTATCTAGAAACAGGCGGACATCGGCCAGAACAGTTGGAAATAATTCTCCCTTATTTAGACTCTGTGGGTATGGATTTAAAGCTACCCAGTGTGAGTGGCGAAACTTATTGGGCAGAACATTCAAGGTTTCTCCAACTCTGCTCTAACACTAAGTTAGAAGTATTTGTCAAAATAATTGTGTCTCAAAGTACAGTTCCTGAAGAGTTGGAACGATCAGCTTTATTAGTTGCGGAAGTTAGTGAGGATATACCGGTATTTTTACAACCTGTGACTCCTTTAACTCCCGCTCAAGAATTTAGTTCGGTGGTGATGGTAGCCCCAACTCCAGAACAGGTTTTAGAATGGCAAGTCTTAATGAAGCGATTTGTTAAGCACGTGCGTGTTATTCCTCAGACCCATAAAATGTTAAACCAGATGTAGCCTTTTAAAAAGTTTTCGTCAAGAAAATAACAAGTTTTAGACTAGTTGAATGGTGGGATGGGCAGCACCCAACCCACAATTTAGTCAATTCTAAGTAGATGAACAGCAAAAATTAAAGGTATGTGAAAAAAAGCAAAGCAAACTGAAACTCTTTCCCCCTGCCTGATCCCCACGACAATTTTTAACGCTCACCTGCTTACTCGGAGTCGCCATTTCGAGATTTAGCTTTGGCTTTGTTGGCGCTGCGTTTAAGAGCAGAAAGTCTAGCTTCATATCGAGAACGCTGACGCTTGCTAGGAGTATTTTCAACTAAGGTTTTTAAGGCGCTACCAAGACTTTTATAAGCATTGGGTAGACTATAACCAAAGCGTGTTGCTAGGGCGATCGCTTTTTCATCAGCGTCTAGCAACTCTTTGATTTGTTTTTCCCCATTATTTTTTTGATATAGTCGCCAACCAGAGACACCACATAGCGCCAAGGCTAAAACTAGTAATAATCCATCTTGTACCCATAATTCACCGACTGCACCGCCTAAACCAATGGCTAATGCTGCCATTTCCCAACCATCTTTAGGAATGGTGTCATTTTGAACGCGTGCAACTTCGTGCCAGAACAGCAAATTACGCTGATCCATTGCTAGAGCATCCCATTTCACCAAGTCAATTTGAATTTCTACTTGGTCTTTGCCAATTTCTTCACAACGGATCAGGGATGGATTAACCTCTGTTGTGCCTTCAACTATTACCCAACTTTGTAATTCTGGCGGTAGTAAGCTTTTCAACCGCCGGAGTTCACTCATTTCTGCTTTAGCAGAGGAGGTTGCATAGGATGTCATAAAAATCCAGCCCTACAAAATTTCAGTATATGATCAGGTTATCATTTCGCAGTGTAGCGATTTTAGTAGTGATCCGCTTTATTTAGGATTATGCCTAATTCGCAAAACTTAACATAGTTGCTAGTGTAGCGTGACAAAAATAATTAGCCATCAAAAATTTCTCAAAAGCTTGTGCAACCTGCTTTTTGAATTTTAAATTTTAAATTTTAAATTCCGTCTTGCGGTACTCGTCAAGTCTTTTTTCCATCTGTATCCGCACTTTGGTAGACTTGAAAACTGAAATAGCTGTTAAAACGACGCTAAGACAAGCAACTTAGAGGACAGACTTCGTGGAAAATACACTTGGGCTAGAGATTATTGAAGTAGTAGAGCAAGCAGCGATCGCTTCCTCGAAATGGATGGGTAAGGGCGAAAAGAACATTGCTGACCAAGTAGCAGTGGAAGCAATGCGGGAACGGATGAACAAAATCCATATGCGTGGACGCATCGTAATTGGTGAAGGCGAACGCGACGAAGCTCCCATGCTTTACATTGGTGAAGAAGTTGGTATCTGTACCCAAGCAGATGCTAAAAATTTCTGTAACCCTGATGAATTAGTTGAAATTGACATCGCTGTTGACCCTTGCGAAGGTACTAACCTGGTTGCTTATGGTCAAAATGGCTCTATGGCGGTTTTGGCTATTTCCGAAAAAGGCGGTTTATTTGCTGCTCCTGACTTCTACATGAAGAAACTCGCAGCACCAGCAGCCGCTAGAGGTCATGTTGACATCAACAAGTCCGCTACAGAAAACCTTAAAATCCTCTCTGAATGCTTAAATCGTGCTATTGAGGAATTAGTGGTAGTAGTGATGGATCGTCCCCGTCACAAAGAACTAATTCAAGAAATTCGCACCGCTGGAGCAAGAGTGAGACTCATTAGTGATGGTGACGTTTCTGCTGCTATTTGTTGCGCTTTCTCTGGTACTAATATTCATGCCTTGATGGGTATCGGTGCAGCACCTGAAGGTGTAATTTCTGCTGCGGCTTTACGCTGCTTAGGTGGACACTTCCAAGGACAACTAATCTACGATCCAGAAGTAGTACAAACCGGTTTAATTGGCGAAAGCAGAGAAGGTAATCTGGCTCGTTTAAACGAAATGGGTATTACTGATGGAGACAGAGTTTATAACGCTGATGAATTAGCTTCTGGTGAAACAGTGCTATTCGCAGGTTGCGGTATCACTCCTGGAACTCTGATGGATGGCGTGCGCTTTTTCCACGGTGGTGCTAGAACCCAAAGCTTGGTTATTTCTAGCCAATCCAAAACTGCTCGGTTTGTTGATACAGTTCACCTATGGGATGAACCCAAGACAATCCAACTGCGGTAGGAACTTTCACTGGTGATTGGTGATTGGTGATTGGGAATAATGTCTTACCCATCACCCATCACCCATCACCCATCACCCATTACCCATTACCCATTACCAATTTAAGAAATGAATATTGCAGTGGTGGGGTTAAGCCATAAAACAGCCCCCGTAGAAGTTAGAGAAAAACTAAGTATTCCTGAACCACAAACTGAAGCAGCGATCGCTCATCTTCTCAGTTATCCTCATATTGATGAAGTTGCTATCCTCAGCACTTGTAACCGCTTAGAAATTTACATCGTTAGTAACGAAACTACCCAAGGGATTCACGAAGTTACTCAATTCCTTTCTGAACATAGCAAACTGCCAATCATGTCTTTGCGGCATCATTTATTTATGTTGCTTCATGCTGATGCTATTACACATATTTTGCGAGTAGCTGCTGGTTTAGATAGTTTAGTTTTAGGCGAAGGTCAAATTTTAGCTCAAGTTAAGAATACTCATAAACTTGGACAGCAATTTAAGGGTATCAAAACCATTTTAAATCGTCTATTTAAACAAGCTCTGACAGCGGGTAAAAGAGTTCGCACAGAAACCAGTATTGGGACTGGTGCAGTTTCTATTAGTTCTGCGGCTGTGGAATTAGCCCAAATGAAAGTAGAAAATTTATCTACTTATCGTGTCTCAATTCTCGGTGCTGGGAAAATGTCCCGGTTACTTGTACAACACCTGATTTCTAAAGGTGCAACTCAAATTAGTATTGTTAATCGTTCCCGTGGTAGGGCTGAGGAATTAGCTAAACAGTTCTCGGAACAACCTATACAAATCCATCTACTGCCGGAAATGATGTCAGTGATTGCTGCTAGTGATATTGTATTTACTAGCACTTCTTCAACTGAACCAATTCTAGACCGGGCTAAGTTGGAAACGGTGTTAGAACCAAATCAACAATTGATGTTATTTGATATTTCTGTTCCTCGCAATGTGGATGCAGATGTTAATAATTTGCCCAATGTCAAGGCTTTTAATGTTGATGATTTGAAGGCTGTTGTCGCGCAAAATTATGAAAGTCGCCGACAAATGGCGCTAGAAGCTGAGAAAATCCTCGATGAGGAAGTTGAAGCTTTTGATATCTGGTGGCGGAGTTTGGAAACTGTTTCCACTATCAGTTCTCTACGGAATAAGATTGAAAGCATCCGCGAACAAGAGTTAGAAAAGGCTTTATCTCGCTTGGGTTCGGAGTTTGGGGAAAAGCATCAAGAAGTTATTGAAGCTTTGACAAGAGGGATAGTTAATAAGATTCTACATGATCCAATGGTGCAATTACGCGCACAGCAAGATGTGGAAGCTAGAAGACGATGTATGCAAACTCTGCAAATGTTATTTAATTTAGACGCAGAGGAACAATTTAGCTGAAATCAGCAGAGAGTGACGCATGGATTCTTGTACGGGCGAAGCATTCGGGCTATTATTAATTTTTGTCAAAGGCTATTTTCCGAATGCTTTGCCCCTACGTCCATGTTCCTCACAGCTTGAATTTTTCCAGTTGCTTGGTTTGTTCTTCTAGTCTCACGGCTAGGCGATCGCACACTAAATCACATAATTGGAATAAAATGGGGTCAGCTATCTCATAGATTACACTTACTCCCTCTGGTGTTCTTTTGACAATACCCGCCTGTGCTAGAACTTTGAGATGCTTGGAAACATTAGCTTGTCCTAATCCAGTCTCAGTAATAATTTCGGTTACATTCTTCGCACCAGTTTTTAAACAACATAATACCTGTAAGCGACTGACTTCTGACAGCACTTTGAAATAATCTGCAACTTGGCTAAGAGCGCCTGGAAATAAGTTTGACATAGAACAATTCAAATATGGAGGAATTTCTGGTTGATTATTCTACTATATAGCTATATAATAGAAAAAGATAAAAACAAACCCTGTTAAAAAATGTTATTTCGCCAACTTTTTGATCATGAGTCTAGTACATATACTTACTTAATTGCTGATGAAAAGACAAAAGCAGCAATCTTAATAGATCCTGTACTAGAACAAGTAGAACGAGATTTACAACTTATCAAGGAATTAGGACTGGTACTACGATACTGTTTTGAAACTCACATTCATGCAGATCACATAACTGGTACAGGAAAATTACGTCAATTAACTGGATGTTTAGGAATTGTTCCCGACAATGCACCTGTCACTTGTGCTGACAAACAAATTAAAGATAAGGAAATTATACAACTAGATGGCATCATCATTCAAGCGATCGCTACCCCAGGACATACAAACAGTCATGCAGCCTATTTAATCAACAATGAAAGATTATTTACAGGAGATTCTTTATTAATTCGTGGTTGTGGAAGAACTGATTTTCAAAGTGGCAATGCAGGAACATTATTTGATGTCATCACCCAAAAACTGTTTACACTTCCCGATGAAACCTTAGTTTATCCAGGACATGATTATAAAGGTTTTACTGTTTCCACAATCCAGGAAGAAAAACAACATAATCCCCGATTTACACAACATAATCGAGACAGTTTTATTCATTTTATGTCCAATTTAAACTTACCCAATCCCCAAAAAATCATGGCAGCATTACCAGCTAATGAACGTTGTGGTAATGCAGTTTTAGTTAATAATTAATCACTCGGAGGTAAAAAAATGACAAAATCTATGAATTCTCAATTGCAATTAATTGATACTGCGACTGTTCAACAATTAATTGAACAAGAAAAAATTCAACTTATAGATGTACGCGAACCTTCAGAATATACAGCAGAACATATTCCCCAAGCGCAACTTTTACCCCTTTCTAAATTTCAGCCAGAACAGATTTCTTTAACTCAAGGTAAAGAAATTGTCATTTACTGTCAATCAGGAAATCGCTCCAACCAAGCAGCGCAAAAACTTGTCAATTCTGGATTTATAGAATTTAGACAACTAGAGGGAGGAATTACAGCTTGGAAACAGTCAGGATATCCAACTAAAATTAACAAAAATGCTCCAATTAGTTTAATGCGTCAAGTGCAAATTGTCGCTGGTTCATTAGTATTTACTGGAACTATATTAGGTGCTTTTGTTTCTCCTTGGTTTTTAATTTTAAGTGGTTTTGTCGGAGCAGGTTTAGTATTTGCAGGAGTAAGTAATACCTGTGCAATGGCAATGCTCTTAGCTAAATTACCCTATAATCAACGGACATAAACTATCAATTCAATAAAATTAAGATCCCTAAATTCTCAAAGGACTTGGGGATCTAAAAGTCAAATAATCAAGAATTAAAAATTATGTTCATATGGATATTAGGGCATATTTTAGCAACTGGTATTGGTATTAGCTTAGGATTAATTGGAGGAGGAGGTTCTGTCTTAGCATTACCTATTTTAGTTTATGTGATGGGAGTACCGACTAAACCAGCGATCGCTATGACTTTAGTAATTGTCGGTACAGTAAGTTTAATTGGTGTCATTCCTCATTGGAGAAAAGGAAATATCAATTTTAAAAAAGCATTAATTTTTGGTTCTGCTACCATGTTGGGTGCTTTTTTAGGAGCAAAAATTGCTGGATTACCTTTTATTACTGATAGTTTACAAATGCTGCTATTTGCAATAATGATGTTGTTAGCAGCAAGTTTAATGATTTTGCGTAGTAGTAAAAAATCTCCTAAAAATCTTGCAGAAAATCCCCATTTAGTTTATACAGCACCAGTTTGTAAATATTGTTGGTTGTGGTTATTAAGTGAAGGATTAGGAGTAGGAATATTAACAGGATTAGTAGGAGTGGGAGGAGGATTTGCGATAGTTCCAGCTTTAGTGATTTTGGGCAGAACGCCTATGAAAGAAGCAATTGGGACTTCTTTATTAATTCTAGTTGCTAATGCTGTGGCTGGATTTTTAGGGTATTTAGGGCAAGTTGAATTAGATTGGCAATTAATAGGAACATTTATTATTGCTGCTAGTTCAGGCAGCTTTTTTGGTGCTTATTTATCTCAATTTATTGATGGTAAAAAATTACAAAAGTATTTTGGATATTTTTTGTTAGTTGTAGCGACTTTTGTTTTATTTCAAAATCAAAATGGATTCCAAAGAAAGAAAACAGTATTTAATTGGCAAAATGACAGTTACAGTATGATTCAAGAATCAAAAAACATTAAATTAGGTAGGTTGGGTTGACGTTCTTGTTACCCAACATTTACGGACTTTTGTTGGGTTGCGCTGTCGCTTAACCCAACCTACAAAAACTCAAATTTATCTATGGGAAATAGCAGCTATAAATGGGGATACTGCTTCAACAAATGCCTTTGTAGATTCATAAGGCATGACATTTTTACCAATTACTTTTACTCCCTGACTTTGAGGTAAGCAGTTAAGGTAATATGCTAATCTTTCATCTGGAGTTTCTGGTTTACTTTCCTTACTAATACCGCGAGCTTGTTCTCCTACAACCAATAATGTTTGGTGGGGAATTGAGGCAATATCATGACTATAATCTCTTTGCCAAAATCGGGCTAAAAAAGCAAATACTGCATAACGCCCATTCATATTTTTTGCATCTGCCATGAGAGTATCTAGCCATTCATCGTCAACACTATCACTGTTAGCAAACAACTTTTCAACTGAGAAAGAATGTAAGAATTTTCGGGTGCGTGCGTAACGGAAAAAAGCATTGCCTATGGGTGACTTAAAAATACTCCAAAGTAGATTTTGTTGCCATTTGGGAACATTTTTCGTAATGACTGGCCAAGATGTAGGATCAGAAAATACTAAGCCAGCAATTAATTCTTTTTCTAGCTTTACTAATTCAATAGCAACTGGTAATAAAGCTCCTTGCACTACTATAATAACGGGTTTTTTAACTACAGTTTGCAAGAAGTGTTGTAACTGTTTTGCCCAGTTAATCGGAGTATGTGCGAAAGGTGGCATATCACTTTCCCCACATCCCAATAAGTCAGGATTATAAATGGGATTTTGGTGATTTGTATCATACCATTCTCGGCAAAATCGCTGCCAAAATTGCCGTGATAATCCCACACCTATGGGATGAATTAACAGTAAAGGAATGTCTGTGCTAGGAGAATTTACAGGTTGATGGATTTCATAAGCACAGCGATAATTTTGCCAAGAATAATACTGGGTTGGAGATGCTGTTGTGTTGCTAAATGTAGATGATGGCATGATGGCAATTTTCAATAGTGGCTAAAAAATGATCTGGGGATGAATGAATTGATATCCTGCATCTTTGAGTTTCTGATTAGACACCCAGGCATTATATGAACGGGTATTTTTATTTGCTGCATCCCAAATAACATTCGCTAAATTATTTTTTGTCATCACGTTATCCAGTAATTGTTTACTTGTGAGATGACTATCATCAACAAGATTATAAATACCTTCTAAACGATGGTTACGAGCAAATTCTATTGCGCCAACAATATCATCCAGGTGAATCCAATTGGTGATATCTTCTCCATTACCTGGGCGGGTTGTTCCTGCGGCTCTACCAAATATTTTGACTAGTTCTCTACCTGGTCCATAAATTCCTCCCAAACGCAAAATACAAACGCGGGTATTGTCATTATTTGCTGATAATAAAATATCCTCTGTTTTCCGTAATATTTGGGAGTTACGATTAGCTGGTGCTGGTGGACTTTCTTCGTCTACCCAGACACCATTTCTATCTCCATAAATTGAATAACTACTTGTGTATATAACTTGGTGAATATTCGGAAATTGGGGTAGGAGAGAAACTATAGTTTTGGCGGTGTCTATATAAGTTTCTTCATAGGAATCAGCATTTTTTGCCCCTACAGTTAGTAGGACAACTTCTTGATTTTTTAATACAGATTTCAGAGTTTGTATATCATTACCAAGAGTGACGATAACTTTTTGTGCTACTGTTTCTAAGGTGGGGACACGATCTGGGTTTGTGGTAGTTGCTGTTAGCATGAAATTATTATTTGAATGCCAATAGTTGCTAACTACATAACCAACATAACCACAGCCAATAATTGCAATGTTCATAATCATTAATAGAAGTAAAATAAATTAAAGTATTCTTAACAATTACCGATTAATAACCGAAATTTGAGACTATCTTGATCTCCTTCTAATTCTTCCTCCTGACTCCTGTACGGGCGTTCGCGAAGCCTGCTGGAAGCATCAGCATTCGGTATAAGGGCGAAGCATTCGGGTGATAAATTATCGGTTTTTTCCCAAGTTTATTTTCCGAATGCTTCGCCCCTACTACTCTTAACACTATTTAGATATCTAACGGTGTCTGGTATTAGGAAGCCACCAGGATGATTAAATTTTGTTAACATAGCATTCCTCTTTCATTGGCGATCGCTGGTATGGAGTAAAGTCACAGGAAACAGATTCTCTCACATATCATGGAGCATGGCTATATTATTAATTTGGTGGCTATCAACTACTATAGTAATCACTGGTGATCTACTTTGCAAGCAATATTACTAAGTTTTTTATATTATAAGTAATGTTAACTTACTTTTGCTGCTTTTTACTCCCTGGAAGTGTTTTTAGGTATGAATTATACCATCAGGCATGATAGCTCCAGCTAAGTTAGCACCAATTAATTTTACCAGTAGGCGATCGCCTGAACGAATCCTCGCTCCCGTCAAGTCAGCACCCCGCAAGTCAGCACCGCTGAGATCCGCACCAATCAAATTTGCCGAGCGCAAATTGGCATCTCTTAAATCTGCTAAAAGTAAGTTAGCTCTAAATAAATTTGCTTCTGATAGATTTGCACCTCTAAGAATTACTTTGTGCATAAAAGTGTCACTGAGGTTAGAGCCGCTGAGATTTGCGTAGCTCAAATTTCGCCCTGATAAATCCCGATTACTTAAATTGGCACGGCTATAATCTTTACCACTCAAATCGGAATTTGCCTGTGGTTGTTGATATGTTGTTTGTGATGTATAAACGTAAGTAGATGAGCGTTTTTCTTCTGGAGATGATTGAGAATAAGAAGGAAGGGGCTGCTTGTCTCTAGAAGAACGCAATCTGTCACGAGCTTCATTAAATAATTTCAGCTTTTCCTGTGCCTTGTGTTGTAAACGTAGATTATCTTTTGGGAGGCGATCCGGATGCCAAACAAACACTAAATCTTTATAAGCCTGGTTTATTTCTTCAAGTGTGGCCCCTGGCTCTAATTCTAAGATTCTGTAGTACCGCTCCAGTTCGCTGCTCGTCATGATGTATGGGTGAATATGAATATGATCAATAAACAACTAGAGTCTCAAGCAGTCATTTGTTCAGTATAACGATTAATTGTGATTGCTTTTGGCATTAAAGCAGGGATTATCAAGAAAGAATTCAGAATTTAATTTTCTGTAATTCCACAGCTTTTTTACCTAATTAATCCATCTCGCCAGCGAGTGATGGCTCGCAAATATGCTACTATAGGAATCTGATAAACTTCAATCAAGATCCACACCATAATTGCTAAATGTGACAGAAAAGTTAATACTGTCCAAATAAATGGAATCCAGCTTACAGGATCATGAGGAATAGGCGGAAAATAATATGTTGTTATACCGATGATAGTAGTAGGGAAAACAATAAAAGCAATTGCCGCTAAACCATAACCCCAACTTAATTCCACATCTCCTAATTTGGTTTGTGTCCATTTAACTCCATTCCAAGACCAGATTAATGGAGGTTCTCTCGAAGGCATTTTTATTTGCTGTTGTTCCAAATTGATGGTAAAAATCTCATGACAAAAATCACAAGACATAGCTTCCATCATTGGCATTTGGGAAATTTTACCAATGTGACAGACTGGACAGGGATAATCTTGTTGCCAGTTTAAAGGTGTGGAGAAAATTGGAGAATTTGGCATAATTAAATTCTAGTTTTAAAATTGATAATTAATTGGTTTTGACAATAATTGGATATGAAGAGAAATTTAATTTTTCTAATAAAACAACCTAGTTTATTGGTAAAACCAGGTTGGAAAAAACTGACTAATGCCATTTTTTGATGAGAATGGACTTTATTTTTGGGTGTAGAGACAGTCTCTAGAAAGTCTCTACGGGATTGATCTTTGTAACTAATCTAGAAAACCCATCAAAATTTCGGAATCATCAAAAGTATTTGGGGCTATGGGACGGTTTCCGAAGATAGAATAGTTGTCAGCGATCGCTAACGCACTAGAACCAATGGGACGAATACCAGACAAGTTAATGCTATCAACCACTTGGAATGTGTTTGCACCTATGGGACGAATTCCCATAGAGTTGTAGGTATCAACTACTTGTAAAGTCCCTGTAGTAATGGGACGGACTCCAGCAACTACGATTATTCCCTGAGTGCCTTCTTCGGGATTGACACTAGTATCTTGATTATTTTCTTCCACTGTTATTTCTCCTTTGTATCTGATGACACTTTCTCAAACTAAATCTTTGTTTGTTAAGTGAATTTTACAATAATTAAGGAAAGAATTATTTCTTCCCGCATATCAAAGTTTAACCTTAAACAACCAGATCCCACAGGCAAAATCTGAGATTGATATATTTTTTGATGAGGTTAGAATCCTGATTGTATCAAGATTTCAGTCAAAAAACCTGGTCTGTCTATCATCTATCTCCAGTGAGGCGGTGTATTACTTATATTATAGCAGCTAATATCCACTTAATTTAGTACAAATAAGTTAAATCAAGTTATAAAATTATTTTATATTCTCCATTAATAATTGATAATTCTTAAACCATTTCCTTTCTTTCAATCTTCTATTTTTTAGGTAATTATCAATTATCAATTTTAAATTATTAAATAACTATGCCATTTGGGTTGAGAATCTTGACGGTTTTTTTCTGGTATTAGTAATCGCCAACTTTTACCTTCCTTCTGAATTTGTAGATAAACTTCAAAAGGTTTTTGAACTTGGTTAAAACTGCGTTTTTGTGATTTGATAGTAAAGTCGTAATTTCCCTGCACCCGATAAGCTGGTAAGTTTTCAATGGTGAGGGGTTGTTCTTGAGTAATAGATATGCGCTGAATATTAAATTTTTGGAAATTTAAATCTAGCTGTTGATTAAGCTGCTGCTGGGTTTGTTCTAGCTGTAGTGCGATCGCCTTCTGCACTAACTCCGGTGTCGGTAACAGAGCAATACTACTACAAGCTGTGACTAATATCAGCAAAATTGCGGTGAAAACAAACCTAATCATGTTTTTATAATCCTCTCTAGTGTTAATATAGCCTTATTTTAACCACCATTCACTGGCGGAATTAAAACCACTTCATCACCATTTTGGAGGATAGTATCTGGTTCAACAAATTGGAAATTAATCCCAAAGCGAGTTAATGCACGCCATTTGCTTAATTCTGGGTGTTCAGCAATTAGGCGATCGCACACCGCTTTAACTGGTGTACCATCAGATAAATCCAATACTAATTCAGACACACCACAGGCTTCTTGATAAGCAGCAAATAACTTAACGGTTACAGCGATCGTAGATTGAGACATACAATTTTTTTATATCCTAGTTTATTAAATATAGAAGCGAAATGCAGCCTGAATTTAACTTTTTTCAACACTGGTATCCTCTTTCACCCATTGAAGACATTAATCCACAGCGGCCTACACCTGTAACCCTGTTGGGAATGCGTTTAGTAATTTGGAAACCTCAATCATCGGCAAATTATCGAGTATTTTTAGATCAATGTCCTCATCGTCTTGCACCCTTGAGTGAAGGCAGAATAGACGATAAAACGGGTAATTTAATGTGTAGTTATCACGGTTGGCAATTTGATAATCAAGGTACTTGTACACACATTCCCCAAGCCGAAAATCCCGAACTTGTTGCTAAAAATCAAGATAATTTTTGTGTAATATCCTTTCCAGTCCGACAAGAAAATGAATTACTTTGGGTTTGGCCAGATGCTAAATCAACAGAACTAGCTGCCACTACACCACTACCTTTATCACCCCAACTAGACGCTAATCAAGGCTTTGTGTGGTCTAATTATGTCCGTGACTTAGAATATGATTGGCAAACCCTGATCGAAAATGTAGCAGATCCTAGTCATGTACCTTTTTCTCATCATGGAGTTCAGGGAAATCGAGATAAAGCTAGACCTATACCTATTAATATTATCCAATCAACAATCAATTTAATTGAAGTTGATATTGATAGAGGATTACCAACAAAAATAATTTTTGAACCACCATGTAGATTAGAGTATACGATTAATTTTGGTGACTCTGGAAAAAAATTAGGACTTGTTACTTATTGTATCCCCATATCTCCTGGTAAATCGAGAATTGTAGCTCAATTTCCCCGCAACTTTGCTAAAAGCTTGCATCGGTTAACACCACGTTGGTGGAATCACATTTATGAGAGAAATCTAGTATTAGATGGGGATATGATGTTGCTAAATCAGCAAGAGTATTTACTTCAACAAAAACAATTAAGTGAAAGCTGGAAAACAGCCTATAAATTACCTACAAATGCAGACCGTTTAGTAATGGAATTTCGCAATTGGTTTGATAAATATTGTCAAGGACAGCTACCTTGGAATGAGGTAGGATTTAGTGTTTCAGAAAACTCAAAAATCAATGACAACCGTGCCGAAATGTTGGATCGTTACAAACAACATACCCAGCATTGTAGTAGTTGTAGAAATGCACTCAAAAATTTCCAAAGATTGCAAATAGCACTTTTAGTATATTTTGTAATTACTATTTCTGGAGTTGCTGTTCTTCCTGATAGTTTACGTCTTAATTTAGGTTTACCATTAGTAATTACAGCCCTTTTGGGTTTAGCAGCTTATAGTTGGTTGCAATTTTCTCTCATCCCTAAATTCTACTTTGTAGATTACATTCATGCAGAGAAATAAAAATTAGTAGTAAGGGCTTTAGCCCTTTAAAAACCTAAAAATAAGCGATAAATCGCTTACTACTTTAAAATTTGATTTCCAAACGTTGTAAATCCTGCTGTACCTCATTCCATAAAGCTTTATTATATGGGTCAGTTTTTAAGGCTTTTTTTAGATAAATTCTGGCTTTTGGGAGTTGTTTTTCCGTAATTAACGCTCGTCCCCAGATTTGATAAGCGATCGCTAACCATTGTCGCACTTCCGCATCTGCTGGTAAACGTGCCAGTAAAGCCTCTGCTAGAGCGATCGCTTGAGGAAAACGTCTTTCCTGTAAAAATCGTTGCAACTGCTCATAAGTCTTCCATTTTAAGCGTTGTTCTATATCCTCTAAATTTGGTGGATGAGGTGTAATCGTTGTTTTTGGTGCTGCTGGTTGAGTTTTGACTTCTGTAGGACTAGAAACTGTAGTTTTAACATAACTAGACTTTGGCTTAATTTCTATGGGTGGTAAAACCGTTTGGAGAAATTTATAAGCCTCCGTCACCGCAATAAATTTATCTTTCGCTTTGAGATCATCTGGATTGATATCAGGATGATATTGCTGTACCAGTTGGCGATAGGATGCTTTAATATCAGCAAAAGAAGCGCCTGACCTTAAACCCAATACACGGTAATAATCTTCAATATCCATCTTAATTCGCTCCAATTCAAAATTCAAAATTAAAAATTCAAAATCAGTAATTAATTCTTTTGAACTTTACATTTTGAATTTTGAATCATTCTGCACTATCTACGGACGTTCTTCAATAACACGATCAATTAAACCGTATTCCTTAGCTTCTTGAGCAGACATGAAAAAATCACGATCCATGTCTTTTTCAATTTTGGCTAAAGATTGACCTGTATTATCAACATAAATTTGATTTAGCTGACTACGGATTCTTAAAATTTCTCTAGCTTCAATTTCGATATCAGAAGCTTGTCCGCGAGTTCCTCCGGAAGGTTGGTGAATCATAATCCGGGAGTGAGGTAAAGCCATGCGTTTACCCTTTGTACCCGCAGTCAATAGGAAAGATCCCATCGAAGCAGCTAAACCGACACAGATTGTCACCACATCAGATTTGATGTGTTGCATGGTGTCATAAATAGCCAAACCAGATGTCACCATACCGCCGGGGGAATTGATATATAAATAAATATCCTTCCCTGGATCATCGGAATCCAGATACAGCATGACGGCAATAATTTGGTTGGCAATTTCGTCATCTACATCTCTTCCTAAGAAAATAATTCTTTCCCGGTAAAGACGATCATAAATGCTAATCCAATCTGTATATTGTCCACCGGGCATCCGGTAAGGAACTTTAGGAACGCCTATAGGCATTTTTACGACTCCAATTTTAATTTATTAGGGGAATTGGGAATTGGGAATTGGTAATTGGTAATTGGTAATTGGTAATTGGTAATTGGGAAGAATAAACTCCTATATTAGTGCCTCCTCCCTCTTGCCTTCTTACTGTCACCTGTCACCTGTCACCTGTCACCTTCTTAAAGCACACTTGCGGGGAGTGGGGGGTTTGCGAGTTCTTCTTTTTCAAAAACTCTGTCAATCAAACCGTAATCCCTAGCTTGGTAGGGAGTCATGTAGAACAGACGATCCATATCCTTACTAATTTTGGCTATTTCTTGTTCAGTCGTGTGAGATAGAATCTCCACCATTGAAGCTTTATTTGCCAAAACTTCCTTAGCACGGATTTGAATATCCGTGGCTTGTCCTTGGGCATAGCTCTTAG
>NZ_VILD01000001.1:402787-405888 GCF_009712085.1 Anabaena sp. UHCC 0253 | reverse complement strand
ATAATAGAAGAATTGGGTAAACTAGCACGACAGCCTTTTGTCCCAGCACTAAGAATCATCGCCGCCATACCCATTGCTGAACCAATACAAATGGTGTGAATGGGAGGCTTGATGTATTTCATAGTGTCATAGATAGCGAAGGCTTCGGTTTCAAAACCGATAGGTTCGCCACTGTAACCAGAAGTACCTGTGGAGTTGATGTAGATTTTAATTGGCTTTTCGGGATCATCCGACTGCAAATACAGCAATTGGGCAACAATTAATTCTGTAACAGCAGGAACTAATGGCATACCCAAATAAACAATTCGCTCCTTCAATAGTAAAGAAGGTAAATCTGGTGGCGGAGTCCGGTAAGAGCTATCGCCGTAATAGGGGGCTTGTACAGCCTTGATGGGAAAATTTTCCATAGCAACTGAATCGCCTGAAACTATGCCGTTAACTGTATTACATCCTAGCGCGATGTTTGGGAAATTTAGGGTGTGGATTTCTCGCTGATGCTGAAGACAGCTAAATTTCAGGATATTTTCACTAGATTAGGTAAAAAAATACTGTGTGTATTAAAAAGTAGGGGCGCAGGGTCTGCGCCCTCATGCGCCCTCATGCACCCTCATGCATCCTCAATTGTATGGCATCCAACCAATAACCGTTAAATCTATCATGAAAAAATCGGTTGCAAATCTAAAATAAAATCTGGTAATACATCTTCTCCTGACAAGTTTTGAGGAGATTGTAAAATTTCTATTTCTTGATTTTGGCGATAAATTTCTACTTGTTGATTTTTAGGATTAATTAACCAACCTAAGCGTAAACCATTGGCGATATATTCTCGCATTTTGGCTTGAGTATCTGCTAAATCATCGCTTTCTGAAACTAATTCAATTACAAAATCAGGACATAATGGCAGAAACTTTTTTCTTGTTTCTGGTGTGAGTGCATTCCATCTTTCTATTTTTATCCAAGACACATCAGGGGAACGGGTAGCACCATTTGGTAATTTAAAACCTGTGGAAGAATCAAAAGCTTTTCCTAAACCTTTTTGGCGATTCCAAAACCAAACTTGTCCGCCTAATTCTAGGTTTCTATCTCCTGTTTCTCCTCCTGTTGGTGACATGATACTTAATTCTCCTTGAGCCGATAATTCTAAACGCAAATCTTTATTAGCAGCGACTATTTCCACAAATTCATCATCTGTGAATTTTAGTGATTTTGGTATTTGTAAAGTTACAGCAGTCATGATTCATACCTCGTGACTAATCTCCGATCAAGGAGGTTCTATTTCCCATTTTAACGGGATTTTTAGAAAGGGGGCGGTTAGAAAGGGGCGGTTATAAACCGCGTCTACACAGACGAAACCCACCTTCGTGGGTTAAATTTCAAATTTTTTTAGTCCACGGAGGTGGACTTTGTTTGTGTAGCTGCGAATTCTATTCGCCCAAAATATTTAAAATATCCTCTAACCTAAACCTAGAACACTAGAAATTAGTGGTAAAAGTTTACTACATGGCTCAACTAAAGTTGCAGCACTTGGTAAGCTAGAAATTGTCCCTTTCAAAATCTTGATTGCTGTTTTCGCTGCTTTTTGCATTGCACCTTCTTGAGGATTTTTACCTGCTTCTGCTAAAGATTTGATTTGTTCTAAAGCCTCAGTTTTATCTTCTTCACTTAAATTATTATCAGCCTCAATTGCTGTTTGCAGTTGTGTCAATAATTCTTTAATTCCCGGTTTATCCGGTTCGGGTGAAGATGGTAATTCATTAATGGTATTTGTGACTGTACCACTAATTTTACCTAAATTAATAGTTGATCCAGTGACATTCCCGCCTATATTTACAGACTGTTGGTGATTATCATTCATGCTTTTACTCCCTGCTATTGCTTGAATTTGAACATTTATAGATTTTTCTGCTAACAAGCTAGTAATTTCTTTCATGTCAGCACTTTGTTGGCGATAAATAACTATTTCATTATCTTTTGCTTGTAAAAGTGATTTATATTTTTCTTCTACTGCTGCTAATGCTAATTGATAATTTTGAGTAAAACCGCTATGAATCTTTTCTTTATCAGCATCATCAGGAACAGCAACTTTAACAACAACTACCCCACCACCTTTATTTTCAATACTCTGGATAGCTAATTCAGCTTTAGTGAATTTATTTTGAACTTGCACCGTTTTAAAAGCATTAACAAAAGCTTGCCAGTTAATACCGTCACGGAAAATTAAATCAACAGTATTTAAAACCTCTTCAAATAATTTGGTAAATTCTTCTGGTTGAAATTCCCCACTACTAGGACGGCGTTCACGATCATCTGTTCCAGGTTTGGGATCTTCTAAAAGATAAACAAAGCGACAATCTACATTATCTAATATAGTTGTACTTTCAATATTCCAAGCTTTCACACAAGCACCTGTCATTTTAGCATTGGTGAAATTAGTACCAACGGCTTGAGCAAGAGTCAGGTTTGCCCATTCTAAATTAGCTCCTTGAAAAGTGGCTTCAATAATATCAGCATCTTTTAAATTGGCCTCTTTCAAGTCTGCATCTTTCAGGTTTGCCCCTCTGAGGTTAGCACCAGTATAAGATTTACTCCTACCATTTAGAGTAATGAGCAAATTGAGAACAGCAGGGTTACTCAATATAGTATTACCAGGTCTAGCAAAATCAAGTTTTTTGACTTCATAAAAACGAGTGCGTGTTATATTTGCTGTTCTGAAATCTGTGTTTTTCAGAGTTGCACCAGTAAAATCAGCATCAGTTAAATAAGCACCACGAAAACTTGTGCCACCTGTAGCAGCAAAAGCAATGGCAAATGAACGAATCCAAGGATCTCTTTCATCCCCCTTAAAACTACGCCAGCCTATATAAGCACTAAAAGGTACAAAAACTACGGCTCCGGCGAAGGCTACGGCTCCGGCGAAGGCTCCGGCGAAGGCTCCGGCTACGGCGAAGGCTCCGGCGAAGGCTACGGCTACGGCGAAGGCGAAGGCGAAGGCGAAGGCGAAGGCTCCGGCGAAGGCTCCGGCTACGGCGAAGGCGAAGGCTCCGGCGAAGGCTCCGGCTCCGGCGAAGGCTACGGCTCCGGCTCCGGCGAAGGCTACGACT
>NZ_VILD01000001.1:355487-402762 GCF_009712085.1 Anabaena sp. UHCC 0253 | reverse complement strand
TGACAATACAAAAGACTGTCACAATAACCAGGGAAACTATTCCAGCAATAAAGTTTTCAGAGTTGTTGGTATCAAAAATAAATGCTACAAATACGCCAATGAAGATTGAGAAAACCCCTGATAGTGCTGACATTAGCAACACGCCTATGAGCAAACCAATTACCCAACGTCGTTGTAGTCCAGCCTTAGCACCACTAAAATCAGCACCTTTAAGAATGGCGTTGGTAAAATTTGCCCCTCTAATATCAGCTTTGCTAAAGTTAGCTCCTGTCAGGTCTTTACCTTTAAAAGAGTGTCCTCGGAGATTTTTACCGGAGTAGTCTGGCGGCATAATCGCGTCAGTAAGAGTTTATCCTATTAGATTTTATACTAATTAGGCATTATTCCTGGTTTTAGCAGAATTTTGTTAAGTTTGGCTTTTTGTAATAGAGGCAAATATTTTTAAACTAAATTAAAATAAGTAGTGAGACAGAATTAATTACACAATGTCATTGCGTATCTCTGACGGGAGGCGTTAGCTATATGCAACGAAGTAGAATGAAGCAATGCCAACCCTTGCGATTGCTTCGCTTCGCTCGCAATGACTGTAAATATTTTTGTCCAATTACTTAAGAACTTTTTCAGGAAGATTATGAACAATCAACTCTATGAACAAGATTTTAATGTTTGGCGAGAAACTATCATTAAAAAAATCAAACAACAAGATTTTAATGATATTGATTGGGAACATTTGCTTTTAGAATTAGAAGATATGGGGAAATCAGAAAAACGGTTATTTTTGAGTAATTTAACTATCTTAATTGCTCACTTACTCAAATTGACGGTTCAAGCTGATGCTCCCGAAATGATGAAAGGAAGTTGGTACAGTTCTGTTACTGAACATCGGTTTCGAGTTAAAAAAGATTTAGAAGAAAATCCTTCTTTTAAAAATTATCTCCATGAAGTTATTTCTATTGCTTATGCTGATGCTCGGAAATTGGCAATTAAAGAAAGCAAAAATGCTAAATTGGGAGTCAGAAAACCAGATGAAACAGAATATGCTCTTGATTTTCCTTTTACTCTAGAACAGTTATTAGATGAAGATTTTTATGGGGATTTAGGAGAGTGAGGTTATATAGGATTACTATTTGAATTTTGAACAGGATTAGGTATTGTAGGGTGCGTTAGGATGAAATCCGTAACGCACCAAACCCTTGAAAATGGTGCGTTACGCTGTCGCTAACACACCCTACGTATATTTTCAATAATCAAACCGGATTACTATATATGGGTAGTTACTTAATACAGTTTTACATAAACGCTCCATGTAATATTTATGCAAGGATTTGGGAAAAGGCTGATGATTTGATATCTTAAATAAAATAGCAGATAGTAAAAATATGCAAAGTATCAAAATTCGTTCCTACGTAGGTAAAGATGGGATGCTTCATTTAGATATCCCTCTGGAGATGTCAGAAACAGAATTAGAAGAAACAGTAACATTTAAAGCTGTTAATCAAACAATCAAAATTGACAAAAATCAAGAACTCAAAGATTTAGAAGGGCATGATTTTATTAAAAGGACTTATGGCTGTTTAGCCGATGACCCAATTAGTAAATATCCTCAAGGTGAATATGAAGAAAGAGACGCAATAGAATGATTTAATGATAGGATTATTGCAGGAGGTTAGAAATCATTATGACAACACATCAACCAACAGTCATTACCAATAATAATCTTTACGAGCAAGATTTTTATCTGTGGATAGAAACCATATCTAAACAATTAAAAGCAGGAAAAATTGCAGAAATTGATTTAGCAAATCTGATAGAAGAAATTGAAAGCATGGGAAAAAGTGAAAAACGGGAGTTAAAGAGCCGTTTAATTGTGCTATTAATGCACTTACTAAAATGGCAATATCAACCTGAAAAACGTAGTGAAAGCTGGCGCAGTACGATTACAGAGCAACGTATTTGTATTGAATTATTATTAGAAGATAGTCCTAGTTTGCAACCTCTACTTATAGAAATATTTGCAGATTGTTATGAAAAAGCTCGTTTAAAAGCATCTGAAGAAACAGGAATTAAATTAAATTTCTTTCCTAAAGAATCTCCTTTTAGTTTAGAAGAAACCCTAAAAAGTTACTTTTTGAATAATTAAAATATATCAAGTTTCATGTTTATTTGCTCACATTTCAGGTGCTGTTTTAGGGAAAATTAAGGCTTTTATTCGAGTAATTCTCAGCCTGTGACTCCTAAATTAACTTATTTTCCGTAGTGTAGAGGATGTCATGTGAAGTTATATATAAAATTATGTGTGAACTAGATAGGAAATTGAAATTATGAAAGTTAATTTACAAGTAGCCTTAAATGATGCAGGTGTGGATGTAAATCAAGCCAGCACTCAACGTCAATTAGCAATTTCGGTTTCTGCTAGTGGTGAAACTATAGATCGGACTGTGCCATTGAACTTATGCTTAATTCTTGATCATAGCGGTTCAATGACGGGGAAATCCCTGGAAACTGTGAAAAATGCGGCTTGTTTGTTGGTAGATCGTCTCAGTTCTGAAGATCGTCTCAGTGTTGTCGTTTTTGATCACCGGGCTAAGGTTTTAGTTCCAAATCAGTTAATTACAGATCGAGAAAATATTAAAAAGCAAATTAAGCGGCTAGAAGCTGATGGGGGAACGGCTATTGATGAGGGTTTACGCTTGGGAATTGAGGAATTAGCTAAAGGTAAACATGATACCGTTTCTCAAGCATTTTTACTCACTGATGGGGAAAATGAACATGGTGATAACGATCGCTGTTTGAAATTCGCCCAATTAGCCGCCAGCTATAATTTAACTCTGAATACATTGGGATTTGGTGACAATTGGAATGATAAAGTTTTAGAAAAAATCGCTGATGCTGGGATGGGAACGTTGTCTTATATTCAACACCCAGATCAGGCTGTAGCTGAGTTTGGACGGTTGTTTAGTCGGATGCAAACAGTGGGATTGACTAACGCTTATCTGTTAATATCACTGTTGCCAAATGTGCGTTTGGCTGAACTCAAACCGATCGCTCAAGTCTCACCAGATACGATTGAGTTACCAGTACAAACGGAAAGTGATGGCCGATTTGGGGTCAGATTGGGCGATTTAATGAAAGACGGAGAACGGGTAGTTTTAGTTAATATTTATTTGGGACAGTTGCCAGAAGGTAAACAGGCGATCGCTAATCTGCAAGTTCGCTACGATGATCCTGCCCATAACCAAATCGGGCTATACTCTCCCAATCTACCAATTTACGCCCAAGCCACCAGGGACTACCAACCATCGCCAAATCCCCAGGTACAACAATGGGTTTTAGCTTTAGCCAAGTATCGTCAAACTCAATTAGCAGAAACGAAATTACAGCAAGGTGATCGGGCTGGTGCAGCGACGATGTTACAAACGGCGGCTAAAACTGCTTTGCAAATGGGAGATGCGAATGCGGCGACGGTGTTACAAGTATCTGCTACTCGCTTACAGGCTGGGGAAGAGTTATCGGAAAGCGATCGCAAAAAGACCAGAATTGTCTCGAAAACTGTGTTGCAAGATGCTGCTCCTCAATGAAAGTTCAACTAACATCGGCTCTAAATGATACTAACGTTGATGCTACCCAACAGAGTAATCAACGTCAACTCTCAATTTCTATTTCCGCTCTGGCTGCTGAATTTGAACAAACTTTGCCCTTGAATCTCTGCTTGATTCTTGATCAAAGTGGTTCTATGTCGGGAGAACCGATGAATATTGTGGTTCAAGCAGTCGAGCAATTATTAGATCAGTTAAAGGTAGGCGATCGCGTCTCTGTGGTCGCCTTTGCGGGGACTTCTGGGGTCATCATCCCCAATCAAATCGTCCAAGATATCGAAACCATCAAAACCCAGCTAAAAGCCAAGCTCAAGGCTGCTGGCGGGACTGTGATTGCTGAAGGTTTATCTTTGGGAATTACAGAACTACTCAAAGGCACAAAAGGGGCTGTTTCCCAAGCTTTCCTCCTCACAGATGGACATGGGGATAATGGTTTAAAGATTTGGAAATGGCAAATTGGACCCAATGACAATAAACGTTGTTTGCAACTTGCCAAAAAAGCCGCCAAACTGAACCTCACCATTAACACTCTTGGTTTTGGTAATGATTGGAATCAGGATTTATTGGAAAAAATTGCTGATGTCGGTGGTGGGACTCTAGCTTATATTGAGAATCCCCAACAAGCCGTCACTCAATTTGCGAGGCTGTTTCGACGGGTGCAGTCGGTGGGATTAACAAATGCCCACTTACTCCTCTCCTTAGTTCCTGGTGTGCGTCTAGCAGAACTCAAACCCGTTGCCCAAGTTGCCCCCGATACCATTGAATTACCAGTAGAAACAGATGCAAATGGGACTTTGGTAGTGCGGTTAGGGGACTTAATGAAAAATTCAGAACGGGTAGTTTTAGCGAATATTTATTTGGGACAATTACCAGAAGGGAAACAAGTCATTGGCCATATCCAAATTCGCTATGATGATCCATCTCTGAATAAACAGGGGTTATTTTCTCCATTAGTGCCAATATATGCTAATTTCACGAAGACTTATGAACCTGCTCTTAATTCCCAGGTGCTACAGTCTATTTTGCTATTAGCTAAATATCGTCAAACTCAATTAGCCGAGGCAAAATTAGAATTAGGCGATCGCACTGGTGCAGTCACAATGTTACAAACAGCTGCTAACACCGCTTTACAAATCGGTGACACCAATGCAGCCACAGTGTTACAAGTTTCTGCTACTCGCTTGCAAGCTGGTGAAGAACTAACAGAGAGCGATCGTAAAAAAACTAGAATGGCATCAAAGACAGTTTTGAAAGAATAGTATGCGGCGATTAGAAATCGCTACTACACAAATCAAGTCCGCGTAGGCGGACTAACAGAAAATTAATGTGTTATAACCCACGCAGGCGGTCACGGAGCTTGCCGAAGTGTGGGTTTTGTCTGTGTAGCCGCGATTTCTAATCGCTGAGGATAGTTTTTATGAAAATTTCCGGTGTTCATCATGTTGCGATTATTTGTTCTAATTACCAAAAATCCAAACATTTCTATGTTGAAGTTTTAGGATTTGAGATTATTCATGAGACATTTCGGACTGAGAGAAATTCTTATAAATTAGATTTAAAAGTAGGAAATACCCAAATTGAACTTTTTTCTTTTCCTAACCCTCCCGCAAGAGTTGGTTATCCTGAAGCCTGTGGTTTAAGACATTTGGCTTTTGTAGTTGAGGAAATTGAAGACAGTGTAAATTACTTAAACTCTCATCATATCGAAGTTGAAAATATCAGAGTTGATGAAATTACAGGTAAAAAATTTACTTTCTTTAAAGATCCTGATAATTTGCCTTTAGAAATTTATGAATTTAGGACAATTTAATCTGAATATCAGAGAATATTTTTAGTTTTTCACCCCATTTCATTAATCCAGCTTTGAATTGCACTGAGTAAGTTTGGTTGATTTTGTGGAAAACCTTTCAATGGTGCGTCTAATGGTTGTTCTGTGATAAAGGCAATGTGTAAGACATCTGTTAGTTTATTGCAGAATGTGATCATTGTCTGATTTGGTTCGCAGTTGTTGATAATTAAAGCGATATTTTCGGTTTGCAGATGTTTTTTAATTTGGGGAATTTTACTTTTTAGTTGAGGTGCGTTGTTAACTGCGGGAATGTCTGTATTTTCGGAACAAGCTGTAAAGTAAATTTGGTTGCAAATTTCTTGAGATATTTCTATGATATCTGTTTCATTTTGGAGGATTTTTAGGTTGAGGGTAAGGGGATATGTTTTTTCTGTGGGTTGGAGTTTGGAAAGGTGAGAATGAGTATCTGTAAATTGGTTTTCTAGGGTTTGAATTGGGGATGATTCACCATGCCAAGCGTGGTAAAATTCAGGATATGTCATATTTTGGGCGTAGCAATCAAGGAATTGTCTACAAATTTCATAAGCAATTGAACTGGATGGACGATTATCTATGATAAATTTTTGGTACTCATATGTTCGAGTAAAAGAACTAGAGTCTAAAACTTCCTCTCCTTGTAATTTTTTATTTTTATTCCATTCCTTACCTGCGTTATCACTCCATTGCGATAGAGTTTCTTGCCATTGTTCATGTTCTTGAAACCATCTAGGAAACTGTTGACAACAAATATTAAAATTACCTTCAAATATTTCCTTAATCAAGGGTATATAAAGATTGGCATCTTTATGCAATATGTGGTTATATATACGTTTAGAGTAAAAGATATATCTGACAATTATTTCTTGATCATTGTCTGGTAACGAACGTGTATATAAAAACCAAAAATGTTGTCTAGATTCGTCAACTTTTATGAGGATATTATTACTAGATAATTGGAGTAATTTATCTATATTATATTCTAAAGCCTCCAAAAGACACTCTAAGGGATAGAAACTATTTGCGAAAATATTTGCGGAAACACAAATCAAGTCTATTAAAACTTTTAGAGCAGTGCTATTATTAAAATCTAGTTCTAACAACTCTTTAGCTATCTCTGCTTCTAAGCTGTTATGTTGCCCAATAGATATTCCATTGAGCATCTCACTAAGCAATTTTTCCAATGTATTAATTACTATTTCATTACCAGGCTCAATCTTACCAAAGATATAAGCTGATTTTGCACGTATTAAGGTATTATCATCAGATTTTATTAAGTGATTGAGTAACTGTCTAAACTCAGAACTATCAACACCTATTTCCTGTAACATTTTCAGTAACTCAATACGAATATACCAATTTGGATTAGTCTTTATATTTGTGATAGCCTTGCTAACTAATAGAGAATAATCATAATTTTGTATATTTCTCAGTTTCTCAACAGCCCAGACAATTTTGGGAAAAATATTCTCATTGTCATAGTAGTAGTCAGGATCATCCTCATATTCATGTTCGCTACATATACTTTCCATTACATCAATTATCGTTTCAATGGAATTTTTATCTCTAGGTTTAAACTCACCCAATTTGATGGCTGCACACAAACATATATCTATATCCTGACTATGTAGCAGTCGTGAAAATATCTCACTATATCCAACATCAAATAAGGTACTAATGATTTCATATTTTCTGTGATAATTTCCACTTTCGATCCCCTTCAATAATACCTGAATAATATCTTCAATATGAGATATGGATTCATGAGGTTGTTTAGTGTTGTTATTGATGTGAATAAAATCTTTAGCGATCTTTTCTGCTGCCATTCTCTGTTTGTTTACATCTGTGTCATTTAGCAATTCGATTAAGTGATCTAGTTCTTTACCAGAAAAAATATCAGATTTTGGTAATATAGTTGTTTGCTCAATATCAAAATTCTGCTCTGATATCTGTTCTAAATTTAAGCTATCAGTCGAAGCATTAGCTCCTTTATCTCGTGAACTAGCTAAGTATTCACGCATGAATTGTTTAATATCTATTTCTGTACTATTCTTTGTTAACGAGTCTATGATATTATCAATTATCTTACGTGCTTTCTGTTCATAAAAACCCCCACAATTATCTTGAAAATTGTCTACATAATTTACAAAATCCAGGTTTTTATTAAATTTCAAAGCATCTGTTTTCATGCGTTCCATCCACAAAATAATTACCTCCTTCCATTTATCTTCAAAAAATCGGTATGTTCCTGTATTTGGATTATCAGAAACATGATTTAAAAAATCACGCCAATCATCAATTACCAAAGCTGCAAAATATTCCTGAAAATTAGCATGAAAAAAAGCATAAACAGCTTCATTACTATTTGCATCTCTATCTACCTGATTTAACCAACCTACATTACAAGCTAGGTCAAATAAATCTTGACCCATTTCTTGAACTGCTAAACTTTCATTTAGTCGAAATCTAGCATCACTGTTAATTCCTGCTAAAGCTAATCTACCTAACCCTCGATGTAATTCTTGTTTTAAAGTATAGTTTAAATTTTGAGGTACTAACTCACGTTTCCAAGCATAAAAATTCTGCGTGTATAAACTATAAAGTTCTGCTTTAGTTTCTGGTAAATTACCATGCTTATTGTTATAAAAAATCTGACACAATAAACATAACCTCAAAGGATTGGTAACTAATTCACAAATACGCTCTTTTCCTGGTTCTCGTAATTTGGTCTTTAGTTCCTCTCCTTCCTGAATTTTATTATCACATTTAAACCATTCTTCAATAAAATTATCAACTTGTTCAGGTTTAAATTCCTGGGTTTTATAGGTATCAAAACCAGGTAAGTCATTATTAGTAATACTTGCATCCCAAACATTTAACCTACAAGTTAAAACTACTCGCGCTTTTCCTAACCAGTCTGTCAATGCTTGAGAAATTTTACTTAATGTTTCTCCTGGTGAAGATTCTCCTATTTCATCAACACCATCCAACAGCAACCAAACACCACCTTTATAAAAGCGTGTATTTAGTTGTTTCTCTATTTCTGAAGTAGTATTTAAATCAGGATTAAACAATTTTATTGCATCAGGTAGCCATTTTTTTAGTAGATATTCCTCTAATGTCATCTCTTCCAAACTACCAAGAGATATAAAAATGGGTAAATTTGAAGTTTTATTTTTTATATATGAACCAACAGCACTTAATAAAGTGGTTTTACCTGCTCCCGGTTCTCCAACTATAGCAATATGCTTGTTTTTTCCAGTAGAATTTTGATTTATTACCTGTTCCAGAAAATCATTATGTTCGTAAATTTTAGCAATGACTTCCTTTTCTAACCGATAAACCTCTCTTCTATCAACATTCTTATCTCGTCTTTGCTGGTGTTTGCGTTCTACTAAACCCAGTGGGACAGGTGGAAAATCTAACTCAAATCCCATTTCAGAAGCATTTTTTCTGATCTGTTTTTGCTGGTCTTCTAGTTTTGTGTGGCAAATTTTTAGCCAGTCAATTTCGTTTTGTTCTTGTACGGTAGTTTCTAGTGATGGATACAACTCATTTAAATCAATGATGTCTGCTGATTGTAAATCCAAAACTTGAACAATCGCAATAGCAGTATTTTCATCAACTGGCTTCCCATAAAAAAAGCGTTTGATAGTTTTTTCATCTAGTCCTGTTGCGTCAGCAATATTCGGAAAAGTCCAAGGTTTGCCTTTTTGATTTCGTTTATTAGCCTTACTCTCTTGAAGTTTCTGTCTTCCTTCTAAAGTGGCTTGAACACTACGAGGCTTACGGTTTTGATTCATTGGTAAACAAGTGATTTACTGAACTTCATTCTTACCGTAATCAATTTGAGCTTAATGAGCAAGGGTAAATTCGGTGAACTTAACTAGAATTTATCTTCCCCGAACTTCTATTGAAACTTTTTTCCAAACTTCATAAGCTCGAATCATCACCCTAAAAACAACGTATTATGAATACTTTAAAAATTACCAATACTGGAAAATATTCATAATATCCGATTAATTGAAGCAAATCTTTTTCACTACTATCTTGGTTATGCAGGGAGAGTTGATTGTGTGGCGAATTATTGCAATATTCCCTGTGTGATTGAATTTAAAACCGCAGACCGCATCAAACCTCTTTATAATGCAGCGAGGTGAAGGCAAAAAAGCCGATGATTTTTTTAATGAATTGTTTAATAAATTAGACAATTCCCAATGAATGATAAATATCAAATTGTCATCCAACCAGAAGCACAAAAAGCTATAGAAGAAGCTTATTTCTGGTTTAGTAATATTTCTCCCTATAAGGATAGAACATGGATAGAGGGATTATATAAATCTATATTATCCCTAGAAAAAATGCCTTATCGCTGTTCTCTAGCATTTGAAAATGAGTTTTTTGAACAAGAACTGCGACAACTTATATATGGTCAAGAAAGAACCGCCTATCGGATTATTTTTACAATTGTTGATGATAATGTTCAGATTCTTTTTGTGAGACACACTGCTCAAAAACCGATAGTAGATGAATCCGAATAATTTACGAATTCAGGATTACCAATTACCAATTACCAATTACCAATTACCAATTACCCATTACCCATCACCCATTACCCCAATTACCTACTTTCGAGAAAAATGCTTTTGCATTATTTCTAAAATCATGGGTGCAGCAACACTACCACCACCACCACCGGAATGTTCAGCAAAAGCCACCACTAAAATTTCTGGTTTATCAGCCGGTGCATAAGCCCCAAACCAAGCATGATTTTCTTTAACTCTTCCCCTCCAAGCTTCAGCAGTACCACTTTTACCAGCTATAGGAGGAAGAGAGGGGACATTTAATACCTTACCTGTACCTTCAGTAATTACCTTCCGCAAACCATCACGCAAAATTTTAATGGTTATGGGTTTGAGATTTAATGATTCTCTCCAGCTTTTTGCTTCTTCATTATCTTTAAGTAAATGTGGTTGTACCAGATAACCACTATTGGCAGGCACAGCGAACATGACAGCGACTTGTAAAGGAGTTGTTTGTAAAGCCCCCTGCCCAATAGACATATTCACTGTGTCACCTACACTCCAAGGTATCTTCCATGCTTTCCGCTTCCAATTATCATCGGGAACTAAACCTTTAGCTTCTTCTGTAGTAAAGTCAAAACCAGTTTTTCGACCAAATCCATATTTACGAGTCCATTCAATCAATGTTGGTCCACCAACTCTTTTAGCAATTTGATAAAAGAAAGTATCGCTACTCCACTGCATAGCGCCTACAAAACCCAAAGGTCCAAAACCCATATGATTCCACTCACCAAACCTAGTTCCACCAATTGTTAAAGAACCATAGGTTTGCAATACTGTGTCAGGAGAAAATTTACCTGATTCTAGTGCAGCCGTTGTCGTCACAATTTTAAAGGTACTTGCTGGAGGAAAGGCACTGATAGCACGATTTACTAAAGGATGTCGAGAACCTTGGACGGTTTCCCAATCTTTTTGGGAAAGTTTTTGTTTAGAAAAGATATTGGGATCAAAGGTAGGATGAGAAACCATGGCTAAAACAGCGCCATTTTTGGGGTCAATTGCGACTATTGCCCCATTCCGATTACCTAAAGCTTTTTCTGCTGCTATTTGTATATTTAAATCTATGGTCAAGCGCAGATCATTACCAGATTTTGCTTGCTTAGTTCCTAATACTCGTAAAGGTCTACCGCTGCCATCTACTTCTATTTGCTGACCTCCCCATTCGCCTCTTAATACTTTCTCATAAGCTTTCTCTACTCCCATTTGACCAGTGACATCTCCCAATCGGTAGCCTTCAGTTTTCTTTTCTTCTAACTGTTCAGCCGTAAGTTCACGAGTATATCCTAGTATATGAGCCAATTCTCTGCCGTGAGTATAATAACGGACAGCTTCAGTGTTGATTTCTACTCCTGGCAGTTCACTTTCGTACTCTCTTAATGCTGTGACCTGTGCTTCATTTAAGTTACGAGCAATGCGAATCAGCGAAGAAGGATTGACAGTAGATTGTTTAAGTATTTTTTCGATTTCTTCTTGAGGGATGTCCAAAATTTTTGATAACCGTGGACCAACAATTGACCATGAGGGATTTTCATGTGCCATTGGCCACAAATACACAGATCGAGGATAACGAGTGCTGGCTAACAGTTTGCCATTCCTGTCAAAAATATTACCCCTTTCTGGTTGTTTGGGAATAATCCGAACTCGGTTGGATTCTGCGCGTATGCGGTGGTTTTTGCCTTCTAATATTTGCAAATAGACTAACCGAGCGCTGATTCCAGATAACATTAATAATGTGAATAAAATTACAAATGTAGATTGGACACCACGTCCAACTGTGCGTGTATTTTTTTGACTACTAAGTAATGGTGGTAAGATAGCCATAAGACCAAAAGAAATTTTGGGATGAACAGGGAACAGTTAATAAGTAACTAGTGACAACTGACAACTGACAATTAATATCAGGGCATTCTACTAAAGATTATGGCTCAAACTGTGGTACAGAATCAAAAAGGTTTAAAAACATTACAGCCACTTGATGTTGAATTGCGTAATGTGTTCAAGTTTTTCAACCAAGAACCCGCAGTACATGGAGTGGATTTGGATGTTAGACAGGGAGAGTTCTTTAGCATTTTAGGTCCTTCTGGTTGTGGAAAGACAACGACACTCCGCTTAATTGCTGGGTTTGAGAGGGTTGACGCTGGTAAGTTGCTAATTCAAGGTCAGTTAATGACCGATATTCCTCCTCATCAGCGACCTGTGAATACTGTATTTCAAAGTTATGCTTTGTTTAATCACTTGAATGTGTGGGAAAACATTGCTTTTGGACTGCGATTAAAAAAAATATCTAAATCAGAAATTTCTAGTCGTGTCACAGAAGCTTTAAAGCTCGTAAAAATGGAAAGTTTGCGATCGCGCGTTCCCAGTCAATTATCAGGTGGACAACAACAACGGGTAGCTTTAGCGAGGGCTTTGGTTAATCGTCCCGCAGTCATCCTCTTAGATGAACCCCTGGGGGCATTAGATTTGAAACTTCGTAAAGAGATGCAAGTTGAATTATCCAATCTTCACAAGGATTTAGGGTTAACTTTTGTTATGGTGACACACGATCAGGAAGAAGCACTATCTTTATCTGATCGGATTGCGGTAATGAATCAAGGCAAAATAGAACAAATCGGTACTCCTAGCGAAATTTACGAACGCCCCCAGACGGCTTTTGTGGCTGATTTTATTGGTGATACCAATCTATTTAGTGGTGAAATTGCGGAAATAGATGCAGAATGTATCAAGATTTCCACTAAAACTGGATTAACCATAATTGTTAATCGTAGTCAACAAACACCCATGGAAATGTCCCAAAGTGTTATCGTCAGTGTCCGTCCTGAAAAAATTCAACTTTCTCTTTATCCACCTAATATACCTACAAACTGTTTTGAAGGACGGCTAATTAATGTCATGTATTTAGGTACTCATGTTAATTATGTGGTGGAATTAATCAACGGTATTAATATCAATGTTTTACAACCTAATAGTTATGGTAGCTTACCAGATCGGCATACGCCCATTTATGCTTGGTGGGAAAAAGCTGACTGTTTAGCTATTAGCCAAGTTGATAATTGACCATTATCAATTATCAGTTATCAATTATCAATTTCTTTAGATGACTAACAGACGTAAATTTCTCCAAAAAATGGCAGTATTTTCTACCTTATCTTTAGGTAGTTGTGGCTGGCGACTAGCTAATGTAAGTTCAAACTATATTAGCTCAAATCAACGCGATCAACTCTATGTTTATACTTGGACACAATATACAGATAAAGAATTACTAACTACTTTTACTACCCAAACGGGGATGAAAGTCATAGCTGATGTATACGAATCCAATGATGTTATGTTGGCTAAGTTACAAGCTGGAGGTGGTGGTACTTACAGCATTATTTACCCTTCTGACTATATGGTACAGAAAATGGTAGAAAAGGGTTTATTGATAGAAATAGATCATAACAAACTAATTGGCTTAGATAATTTATTTCCACAATTTAAGAATCCTATTTATGATCCTAATAACCGTTATAGCATTCCCTTTAATTGGGGAACAACGGGTTTATTATACAACTCAGAACAACTGCCAAATGCACCGGAAGATTGGGAATATCTTTGGCAAAATCAAGCGAAACTAAGTAAACGGATCACATTACTTAATGATGTGCGGGAGGTAATGGGGGCAGCTTTACGGATGTTGGGCTATTCCTATAATTCAAAAAACGAAAATGAAGTTAAACAAGCTTATGAAAAATTAAAATCACTCAAACCTGCGATCGCTGCTTTTGATACTGATGCTTGGCAAAATAAGATCCTGGCTGGGGATCTAGCGATCGCTATGTGTTATTCTGCTGATGCCGTCAAAATTACCAAAGAGAACCCCAAACTCAAATTTGTTATTCCTCGCAGTGGTTCTTCATTATGGACTGATACTATTGTCATTCCTAAATCTAATCCTAATATTGATGGTGCTTATGCCTGGATTAATTTGATTTTACAACCAGATATAGCTGCCCAAATTTGTGAAAGATTATTTATTTCTACTCCTAATCGCGCTGGATTTGAACTGTTACCAAAGGCAATTCAAGAAAATACTAATTTATTTCCTCCGGAATCACTTTTAAATAAGTGTGAACGTCTGATTCCTGTAGGAGAATTTGAAGAAGTTTATGACCGCTATTGGACTCAATTATTAACTTAAAAAAATGGCATCTTCCAGCGATATTCAGAAAACAGAAAAATTACCACCTACTTGGGTAAATTGGCTATCTCCCTTAGGATTACTAGCACCATCTGGCATTTGGTTATTGATTTTGTTAGTTTTGCCAACATTAATAATATTGTTATTAAGTTTAGTTCCGAATATTCGACCAGGTGATCTAGTAAATCCTAGTGGTTTTGATAACTATATTCGCATTTTTGAACCGCTTTATTTAAAAGTCATATTCAACTCACTTTTTTTAGCATTTGGTACTACCGTTATTACTTTAATTTTAGGCTTTCCAGTAGCCTATTGGATTGCTCAAATGGTGTCACCTCGTTGGCAAAATTTGTTACTATTAGGGTTTGTTTTACCGTTATGGACTTCTTCTTTATTGCGTTCTTACGCATGGGTGACAATTTTACGTCCGACTGGATTATTAAATAGTTTATTAACCAGCATCGGTTTACCTGCTTTGGATATTTTGAATAGTTATCCAGCGGTATTAATTGGGATGAGTTATAGTTTGTTACCCTATATGGTGTTAATTTTATATGCTTCTTTAGAAAAGTTAGATCAACAGTTATTAGAAGCTGCTGCTGATTTGGGTGCAAATCCAATGCAAACTTTTTGGAAAGTGACTGTACCTCAAGTTCTACCAGGAATTGGGGCTGGTTCACTGCTAGTTTTTATTACTGGATTGGGGGATTTTATTGATCCAGAATTACTTGGTGGTGCTTCTAGTATGACAGCAGCAAGGTTAGTTTATAATCAGTTTCTTGGTGCTACTCAAAATTGGGGTTTTGGTTCAGCTTTGAGTATGACGTTGATTTTGATGGTGAGTGTAGCGATCGCTTTTGTGATTAAATTCGGTGAAGCAACACCCAGAAAATAGTAATCCCTAGATAAGTTTGATCAGGTGAATGTGGCTTTCTCATCTCTTTTATTAAGTATACCTTTAATATGGGTTAAAAATGCTAGAGAATTGAAATTTCCTCTATTTTGATTATGGGGAAATAATGCAAGTTGACTAACGGATTCATCTCCAATTAAATTTTGATAAGGATCTAATTTTAATTGAATATCTCTAGATTTTTCATAGCGAGAAAAATGAAATAAGGTTAAACATTGGAGAATTTCATTCTTTAGTTGACTATCATTATAAATTAACCCTTTTCTGATATCTTCATCATCTAAAATCCCCTCATAAATGTTCAATAATGTCGCATAAGACATGACTCCATTATAATTTACATCCTTTGCAACTTGCATTCCATTGAATAAGTTAAAAAAGATCACAGATTGTTTGTTATTATCTTCTGCTAAATTCGTAAGTTCTAGGGTATCTTGAATATATAATGATGTTGATGTAGTCTTCCCTGGTATTTTAACTGCGTAGTATTTTTCAAAGAACATGGGATAAATTTTGATATCATGTCTTTCTTTTTTTAATGCGGTAATGACATTTTGTGACATAAAAAATAGTTCTTCATTTTTTGTCACTTGGGTAATATGTAATGTGCTGCTATAGGGAACTTTCGCTATGTAAATAAAATGTCTGTATCCTTGTTTATATAGTTTGTCTACATTTTCCACTACTACGGTAGGATATTCAAACATTTCCTCATGATCTTCAAAGTTCTCTGAGAAGGTTTTAAAAAGTTGAAATCTTGCACTTTTCGGTTTCATCTGTAGGGTAATAATTTCTCCCATCAGATTGGACTTTTTCGCTTTTGTTGTCCATTTACTATCACATTCTCGACTAGAAACTACGATAATTGCAAGTTTGTCAAGTTCCTGAAATGCAAATTTATCAGTTGCGGATAAGTTGAATTTTTTGGGAATAACGGAATACAAAGAACTGAGAACATTAGGAACTTTATGTGTTACCTTGTTAGTAATAACTATTCCCTGTTCATTACTGCGATATCCATCATTAAGTAGATGGGATAATACTTTAGTTAAGGAAACTATAAATTTTTCTATTTGTGAGTCATCAGTTTTTTCTTTGAGATGTATTCTTAAAAGAGGAATAAATGGTTTTATTTGTTTTTCTAAAATAGCGTGAAGACAAATATACGCTAGTAAGCTATATGCTATCTTATAAATAATTTCTTGCTGGGGTTCTAGTTTGTCATTTTCGGAACGATGGGGAAAAATTAGCAAATTACGATGTTGTAAGTTTTTATTATAAAATTCACTACATCTTTTATCTTCCATTGCTAAAAATATGACTGGTAAAACTCCAATACCTTGGGGAATATCATATTCCATATCAAATGTTTCTTTATCTTCTGTTTCTAAAAAATGAATTTCACTAATACTTATGTTTGCGGGAAGAGTGATAAGTAAGTTTTTCTGTGTGGTTGCGTTTCCTAAGTTGATATATTTCAAACAGTCTTTAAAGTTTCTTCGCAACGCATCTTGAAATATTGTTTCTCTTTCGTTAATAGTATCAATGTCATTTTCTAAAATACTGTTTTTGACGGAAATATGTACAGGATAGTGTCTACTAGGAAATGGAGTTTCACGTTTAATCAAATTTATTAAAACTGTTTTGAGGGTTTTGATTTTTTCTCTTACGTTTAATTTACTAAAACCCCCTATCCAACTTCTAAATAGTTTCCTTTTCGCTTCATCATCACTACCTCTTAATATTGGTAGTACATCTTTTTCAAATTTTTCAATAGGATTATATTCTAACTCACTTGGGGGATGATAATTTTCTGCTTGAGGATTTTGACGAGATGCAAATATGAAATAATATAAAAATGCAATTTTCAAGATTTTATTCACAAAGGTGAAGTTTTTGGAATCATTTGCAATTTGGGCTTGATGTTCTTTACTATCAGGATCTAAAAGATTGAGATGATAATCAAAAACTGTTTTACCTCCATAAGCTTGTACTTTTCCATCAAATTTCAATTTTAACCCAAAGGTAAATTCTATTTTTTCTCGATTTGGATCTTCGGTTTCTCCTAAATAACCTTCGATGTTGGGAATAATTGGTAACATATCATAAGCATCACTGCGGGAAAATATAGTTTGATAATTAATTGATATTCCCCCATAGTTAACTTGATAATCTCCATCTGCTTTATTACTATCGTTAATATAATTTTCTAATAATTTCAATCTTCTGATTAAGTCTTCTAAATATATTCTACCTTGAACATTTTCGTCAATGTTATCTAGGAGAAATTCCAAATATTTAATCTTGGCTAATTTTTTGATTTTCCCTAATGTTTCTTGGTTAACTAGATTTTGTAAGATGTAAATATCAGAGTTAGTATTTTTGGCTAAATTATCAATAATATCCTCTAAATCCTCTCTATCTTGAGAAGTCACATCAGCAAATTTTATATTAAAACAGTTATGAATTCCGGTTAATAAGGTTGTTTGGAAATCACGGGGTTTATCTACAGAAATTTTGACTTTATGTGCTTTTAGTAGTTGTTTCTGTTGACTATTTTCGATTTTATTAACTGTTAATCTTTGCTTTTGTAGGTTTTTCGCATTTTGAAAGGGATAGGTAAAATCTAAAATAGGTGTTTTAGTTTTTTCATCTTTTAGAATTTCTCCTTTAAATGTCTGCAAATCTGGCATGAATTTTTTAATAAATGCAACTTTATCTATTGATTGATTTTCTGGATTTTTCTGAATAGCTGTTGCTAAATCTTGCTGAAGACAAGTAGTAATTTCTTTGATTTGTTGAATAAATGAATCTTGAGAACCAGAACTAAAATTCAGGGTAGCAGCACGCACCGATCTTTCGTTTCCTAAAGGATTATATGGATTTAATTTAATAACTTCATTGACTATTTCATTAATATTAATTAGTATCCTTTGATTGTCTTTAGAAATGTTAAATATTTGCTTTTGTTTGAGAATTAATAAGATTTTGGTTAATAAATCAGTATAATCCACATTGGCTAAGTCTGGATTTATTGTTATTTTATTCATTTGCACCCTTAATAATGGGTTTAAAATTTACAAGTAATTAATTATAAAGCTTTGCGTCTTGACAAGTCAAGATAAAATCAGAATAAAAATACCCGACTCCGCTCAGAAGCCGGGAATGTATTAACATAAGTTGCGAGTTAGAGAAATTGTCAGAATCAGGTGGTTATCGAGCGAAGTCGAGATAATGTCCAGGATTTAAGGATGTACAGGATGAGAACAGAAATTGTCAGAATCAGGATGTCCAGGATTTAAGGATGTACAGGATGAAAACAGAAATTGTCAGAATCAGGATGTCCAGGATTTAAGGATGTACAGGATGAGAACTGGATTTTTATTACCAATTACCAATTACCAATTACCTATATCTCGCAACTTGGGTTACTATACCAAAGCCGCTACCTTTCCCAACAAACCCTGAAACAAGCGCAAACCATCGCTATTACCTAACGCTTTATCTGCTGCTCTTTCTGGATGTGGCATCATGCCCAAAACATTGCCTTGACGATTACAAATCCCCGCAATGTTGTTGAGTGAACCGTTGGGATTTTCTTGATAACGAAATAGAACTTGTCCGTTAGCTTCGATTTCTGCTAAAGTGGATTCGTCACTGTAGAATCGCCCCTCTCCGTGAGCAATTGGTAAAGTGATAACTTCCCCTTCAGCATAACCTTGAGTCCAAGGTAAATTATTGCGCTCAACTTTCAAGGGAGAGCGATCGCATATAAAGTGCAAATCTTGATTTCTAGCCAATGCCCCAGGTAATAAACCAGCCTCAGTTAATACCTGAAACCCATTACAAATACCGAGGACAAATTTACCATTTTGTGCATGGTCAATCACTTGCTGCATCACAGGAGAGAAGCGAGCGATCGCCCCACAACGCAAATAATCCCCGTAACTAAAGCCACCAGGGACAATTACCACATCAATATCACTAATATCAGTATCTTGATGCCAAATCATCCGTGTTGGTTGTCCTAGCAAGTCTCTAGTTACATAAGCAACATCGCGATCGCAATTAGACCCTGGAAAAACTAAAATACCGAATTTCATTGTTTGTCAATTGTCCGTTGTCAGTCGTCCGTTGTCAGTTGTCAGTTGTCAGTCGTCCGTTGTCAGTTGTTGGGGAACAGGAGAGGTAAAAGGCAATTGGCAATTGGCAATTACCAATCACCAATCACCAATCACCCATCACCAATCACCTATTACCTAATGTTAAAATGATCCAGTTTGTGATTCTACCTCAATCAAATCAAAGCGATAATTTTCGATTACCGGATTGGCTAACATTTGGTCACATATTTGATTCAAGTCTCTGAGTGCTTTGGGTTCATCAGGTGCGACAATGATTAACTCAATGTACTTACCAATTCTCACCTGTTCCACATTCTCGTATCCCATTTGTTGGAGGCCAGATTTTACAGCCACACCAGCAGGGTCCAAGACTGAAGGACGAAGCGTCACGAAAATTTTAGCTAAATATTTCCTTTGCATTAGGCTGTTGCTGAAAGCTGCGATCGCTATCCTATAACTTTTATGCTCCAACTGAGTGAAAATATAATTAGGATTTACGCAATCTGGGGGTAATTCATGAATTATCCTGACAACATTAGTACCACATATACAAACTTTACCAATATTTATGAAATCCATACGTACCCGCAGTCAAGAGCGGATTTTAGAACTCTTAAACCATATTAAACAAGGCATTTCCGCCCAGGATATGTATATAGAACTACGTAACGGCAATCAAAGTATGGGTTTAGCAACAGTTTACCGTTCTTTAGAAGCCCTCAAACTAGAAGGTTTAGTGCAGGTGCGAACTTTGGCAAATGGTGAAGCCTTATATACCCTAGTCAAGCAAGATAAACATCACCTAACGTGCTTACAATGCGGTATTTCTATACCTATTCATCAATGTCCTGTTCATGATCTAGAAATCCAATTACAAACCACTCATCAATTTAAAGTTTTTTATCACACCCTAGAGTTTTTCGGCTTATGTAACCAATGTCAATCTAAGTAGGGGCGAAGCATTCGGGCGATAAATTATCGTTTTTTCCCAAGTTCATTTTCCGAATGCTTCGCCCTTAGGGACTTCCAAATAAAAAACACTCAAACACCTAACGTAAAAACCACTCAAACCCTTATTTCTCTGTGTCCTCTGCGCCTCTGCGGTATGCGTTTCACGCACGCTACGCTAACGTTAATCTGGATAGGAGGAAGAAAGAAAATAGAAATTATCTAACTTTTGGGAAATAGAGGTTGGGAATCGCCATCACCATCTGAGACAATAGAACGAATACCTTCTAAAGTGGCAGGAATAGTACGAGGGTCCATAAACATGACCTTACTACTATCACTTTTACCAATAGTTGCTCCCATATCCAGATAACTCAAAGCTAACAACACATCCACTGCTTTTTGAGCATCAGGATTAGTTTTCATTTTTTGAGCAAGAATTTCTGCTGATTCCGCGATCGCTTGCGCCTTTAAAACCTGTTGTTGCCGTTCTGCTTGCGCCTTTAAGACAATCGCTTTTTGTTCAGCTTCTGCCTGCATAATTACCGTTTTTTGTCGGGCTTCAGAGTCCAAAATTTGAGCTTCAGCCTTACCTCTAGCACTATTAACGGCCGATTCGCGATCGCCTTCTGATGTTAAAATTAATGCCCGTTTCCGCCTCTCCGCAGTCATTTGCATCTCCATAGATTCTTGCACTGCCTTAGAAGGAACGATATCTCTCAATTCTACCCTTGTAACTTTCACACCCCAAGGATCAGTAGAAATATCTAATTCTCTCAACAATATTTCATTAATTTGAGTGCGGGCAGTAAAAGTTTGATCTAACTCCAATTGTCCCATTTCTGAGCGAATTTGTGTCAATACCAAATTCACCATTGCCGCATGGAGATTTTCTACTTTATAGTAAGCTTTCTCCAAATCAACAATGCGCCAATAGACTACCGCATCAACACTGATAGAAACATTATCACGAGTAATACATTGCTGTGGTGGAATATCTAAAACCTTTTCTCTGATAGTTTGTTTGTAAACAATGTTATCTAAAAAAGGATTAATAAATTTTAAGCCAGGACCTAATTTTCCTTTATAACGACCCAAGCTCTGTACTAAAGCTTCATCACCCTGATTAATCACTTTTACTGATTTGAATATAGCAGTACCACCACCAAACGCAAAACCTAGTAATAACAAAAATTGATACATTTTGATAACTCTCCTCAATAGTGAGTAAATTTACAACTACGAATGCAATACGTTTTCCGGCATGACAATCAACGTTGTTCCTTCTCTTCCAACCACATAAACTCTTTGATTCGGTGGTACACTGATGTTATCATCATCACATCTTGCCCGCCAAGAATTACCCTCGTATAGTACCCGTCCTGTTTGTCCTAATGGAATTTCTGTTAAAGTTTCTCCTATCACTGCATCAATAATTTTCGACTTGCGTCGTTGTGGTTGTAAAAGTCTGCGGGAAAAAACAACTAGCACAATCGCAAGCGACAGCCAAATTAGAACTTGCAACCATAAATTCCCTAAACCCAAGTAAGATAGTAGCGCCACAACAAAGGCACTAATTCCCAGCATGAATTCTACGAAAGCTGTTGGTAACAAAAGTTCCATTAAACACAGAACCGATCCCGCTAATAGCCAAATTAAAGTAGAACTTGGCATAATGCCATCCTAGACAATAGATTTACTTAGATACACTCAGATACCGGATATTTACAGAAAAAATAATCCCCATGACATACAATCTTGACAGCTTTATTCACGAACTTTGTAAAGAATGTTCTATGGAACGTCTCTACTCTACGATATTTAGTTGGGGTAATTTTACATTAAATTGGTACTAACCCTATTTACGTAAATATTGTCTGATAGTTTTCCCATCTTGAATGGTTAAATTTTATTATTCTTTCTTTATTTCTCCTGACTTCTATAAGGGCGGGGAAACCCCGCCCCTACTGCTGATTTCTATAAGGGCGGGGAAACTCCGCCCCTACCTTCTGATTTCTATAAGGGCGGGGAAACCCCGCCCCTACCCCGGATTTCTTACCCAAAACTTTTTTAACAAACCCTAATTATGCTTTCTACCCAACGGATCATTAATTGTCCAAATTTAGAATGTGATCAGCCAATTAATGCTGTGGGAGATACTATTTGTGATTATTGTCAAACTCCCCTAATTTACCGCTATCTGTGGGCAACTGGTACTCAAGCAGCAGAAATTCCTCCAGGGACAAAGGTAGCAGATAGATATGAGGTAATCAAGCCGCAAATTTGGCTAGATACCCAACCGGCACTATTACCAGATATACCCGCAGAATTACCAAGTCTAGTAATTCCCTATTTGCGTTTATATTCAGAACACTTGCATATTCCTCAAGCTTATGGATTTACTAATTCTTTAGCAGAAGCAGAAGCTGATATTTTATTGCTGGAAAATGCCCCTATAGATGAAACAGGCAGCATTTACCCAACTATTACCGACTCTTGGGAACAAGCATCTCCAGTCAGACAGGTTTACTGGTTATGGCAAATTCTCCAATTGTGGACACCTTTGTTAATATTGGGAGTTGCCGAAAGTTTACTTTTGCCAGATAATTTATGTGTGCAAGGTTGGTGTATTCGGTTATTAGAATTGCATCAAACTCCAGAACAACCGACTTTAAAAGATTTAGGTAATTCTTGGCAACCTTGGGTAAAAGTTGCAAAAACCACCATTGCCCCAAAATTACAAAGCATAGTTGAGTTAATGTGTCAACCAGAAGTTGATTTAGAAATCATTAATACTCAACTCAATGAATTATTACTGACAACAGCCGCAGATTTACCTTTATTTTTAACTATAGCCGGGGCGACCGATACAGGACCTATTACTAAACACAATGAGGATGCTTGTTATCCTAACGATGCGAGAGATATAGATGATAAAGTTCAACCGCGTTTATCAATTATTTGTGATGGTATTGGTGGACATGAAGGTGGTGAAGTTGCTAGTCAATTAGCTTTACAGTCTCTTAAGTTACAGATGCGGGCTTTACTTGCTCAGATTGCAGAACAAACAGAACTGTTAACGCCTGATTTATTATATCAACAACTAGAGTCTTGTTTGCGAGTAGTTAATAATGTAGTATGGTCGCGCAATGATGAGCAAAACCGTCAGGGTAAAGAACGCATGGCCACAACTTTGGTGATGTCATTGCAGATACCCCAAAGAGTGGTTAGATATTCTGGAGAACATTCAGAAAATTCTCATGAACTTTATTTAGCGCATATTGGTGATAGTCGTGCTTATTGGATAACTCGTAACTATTGTCAACTACTGACTGTAGATGATGATATGGTGAAAAGAGAAGTTTCTGCAACTAAGAGTTTATATCGCCCTGCACTACAAAAACTAGGGGCAAATGCTCTTACCCAAGCACTAGGCACAAAAGAAGCCGAATTTCTCAACTTTTCTATTCAAAGGTTTATTCTAGAAGAAGATGGAATTTTGTTGTTGTGTTCCGATGGTTTAAGCGATCGCAATTTAGTAGAACAATCTTGGCAAGATTACGCAATTCCGGTACTAACTGGTGATTTATCGGTGGAAGCTGCTACCCAGGAGTTGATTAAGCTGGCCAATGAGAAGAACGGCCAAGACAATACATCTGTAGTGCTGACTCTATGCCGTGTTAGCGAACCCTCTTCAATGGCAATTGTCCCTGCACCTCCAGCCGAAATTATACCTCCCCAACCTTTAGCTGTTCCCGATGCCGAAGCCTTAATTATCGCTACACCGTGGGAAGAAGATTTAGCGGAAAGTTCCCAAGCCCTCCTGGATTTAAGTCTCACGGAAGCACCCACTCCCGCACCTATAAAACCAACCAAAGGTAAGAGTTTAGGACTATTTGCAGGATTATTAGTTTTGTTGCTGGGAAGTACCACTCTCGGTTTATTGGCTTGGTGGCAATTATATCCCCAATCTTTCCAACAAGTCTGTCGGCAACTTCCCCAAAAGATGCGAGAATTCTGTCCAGGAAAGGAATAATCGCTCGATGTGTTGTAAAATTGGGTTTGGCATTAAATCATGCTGGATTTTGCACTAGCCATCTATAGTTTAAAAGCAAATTCAGTCACAAATAGCCAGATGGTTGTGGAAGAACAAAAGTTAGATACATAAGATATTATGAAAGTAGGCGATCGCGTGCGTGTTAAAGAATCAGTAGTAGTTTATCATCATCCTGAACATCGCGGTCAGGCTTTTGACATCAAAGGTACAGAAGGGGAAATAGCCGCTATTGTCACTCAGTGGCATGATAGACCTGTAAGTGCTAACTTTCCTTTTTTAGTCCAGTTTAGTAAAAAATTTAAAGCGCATTTACGCGATTTTGAACTAGAGATCATCTAAATCACCAATCAGCGGCGACAAAACCATGCCATAATATTAAGTTCGCCGCGCATTTTCGCTAAATCTCGACGGTTTTGGGCTGCGGTTGTATGATACCATTCACAATGCTGTTTAAATTCTGAACGGGTATTAACTTCTTGGTAAAATTCCTGGGCTGTTTGATGAACACCAAAAACTTCCTCCGCTTCAGATTGAGGTGATGGGACTATATATGGTAATTCTTTACTCATAAGGTAATTTGTAATTGTCAATTTTCAATTGTCCATTGTCAATTATTTATTAAATCCATCCCCGTAACCAATAAATAAAAGTACCAAGATATTCTTTTAAAGCACCTGTGAATTGATTTAAATTATCAGTATTAGGGAGTAAATTGAGAATAGCGGCTTTCGGACTGCTGACAAGTTCTTGAAGATCAGCTTGACTGACGATAAAATCAGTGGGTGTGGGAATGACATCAATACCTTGACGTTGGAAAATTTTAAGCGATCGCGGTGTGTGCATTGCAGAAGTAATTAATAATACTTTTTTAATCTGACGTTCTTCGAGAATTTTCCGGACATTAACAGCATTTTCATAAGTATTTAGAGAATCAGGTTCTTGGATAAGTGCCTCAGCAGGAACACCAATAGATGTGAGAATAGTTGCCATATCTGCTGACTCTGGAGAACCACTACCACGCCAATCAATCCGGCCACCACTAAGGATAATTATAGGGGCTTTTTTTTGAAAATACAGTTGAGCGGCATAAATTACGCGATCGCCTGGTTCACTTAAATCCACAGTTGGACGTGGCCAAATTGCTGATTTAGTTGCACCCCCTAAGACTACAATAGCCTCTGCATTAGGGATTTGGGCAGTTGGGATATTTTGCCATTCTAGGCTGCGTACCATGTATTTTGCCACCCAAGCATTACTAGAAAGCAGTAAAACAGCTAAAGATATAGAAATAGCTATAGTCGCAATCCGAGGACGTTTTCGCAAAGTCACCAAAGCCACTATTAAACTAACACTTGCCAATCCTAAAGGGTAAAAAAATAGAGGTAGGATTTTAGATAAATACAAAAACATAATTATTCTATTCAAACATAGGACTAATATTTGATTTCTGTTGGCATTGAGTAGGGGTAGCGCCCCTGTGCCTACCCCGGTATTTGGGGCAACCACAGGGGGTTTGCCCGGATTTCTGAAATAACAGCATTCGTTTTACGTCTGCGTGCTGCTACCCCGGTATTTGGGGCAACCACAGGGGGTTTGCCCCTACAAAATTGATTGGTTTAGGGATTTTTAAAATGTTCAATTTATTTTGCACTACTACTTATCAGTAGGGGTATCCTATCCTTTAGGGATTAATGTACAAACATCAGCTACGTTATTAAAAGACCCAGTAGTTCTATTAGGTTCTTTAGGTTATAACAAATCTTTTGAATTTGATCAGGAAAATTTTCTACATTATTACAACGTTTTTCTAATTGATTTTGATATTAATTCATCCATTGATAGCAATAAGTTATTGTAATGCCCAGCATATTTGTGTTGGTATAATGACACAAAGTTATGAATATGTAAATTTTCAGCATCCAGGGTAATGTGCTAAAATTCACCATCTTCCAAGATTGATACCTCAGCGAGAGTAAAAATAACCTACAATGTTCACTAGAAATATTACAGTTTATTTTAGAAGTATCAATATTTGCTGCGGGGGGTAAGATGGATTAATGTTAATGCTACTGTTCCAAATTAATAATGAACGCTATGCTATAGCTAGTCAGCAGGTTGTAGAAGTTATACCCCTTGTGAGTCTGACAACCCTTCCCCATACACCTGAGTATTTTGCTGGTGTTTTTAATTACCGAGGGCGGATTATTCCCGTAATTGATCTGAGTCAGTTAATGAGTGGTAAAAGGTGCTGTGAATACTTAAGTACGCGCATTATTTTAGTTAATCATTGGGGAAGAGATACCACACATGAAAATTTACCCCAAATTATGGGTTTGATGGCCGAAAGAGTCATAGAAACTTTACAAAAATCCGATGTGGATTTAGTGGATGTAGATATTCAGATAGATAAGCCTCCTTACTTGGGTAAAATGATTGTAGATGAGCATGGTATGATTCAGTGTCTGCACGTAGAATATTTGTTATCCGAAGTGCAACAAGCCTATCTTTTAGAAAGTGTCTGAAAAGAGGTTGTTAATGATAAGAAATGATATATCCTGATGGTGAAGCTTTACTAAGAAAAAAAATTGGGTTAGATCCAAATTCAATTGGTTCTGATGCTATATCTCGCGCATTTGAACAGCGGATGATCGAGTGTGGAATCAGAAATATCAATAGTTATTTAGAAAAAATCCAGGAATCTCCCCAAGAATGGGATGCACTAATTGATAGTTTAATTATTCCAGAAACGTGGTTTTTTCGGGAACGTGAATCTTTTAAATATTTACAGCAATATGTAATATCTGAATGGTTAACAAATCATAAAAATACTGTGTTGCGGGTTTTGAGTGTACCTTGCTCTACTGGTGAAGAACCTTATTCAATAGCGATCGCTCTTTTAGAAGCAGGCTTAAAGCCAACAGATTTTCACATAGATGCAATTGATATTAGCAAAAAATCTCTACTAACTGCCCAAACAGCTATTTATTATCCCTATTCATTTCGTGGGAATCCTCTTTCTTTTCAAGAACGCTATTTCCAACATCAAGAAATAGGATACCATCTGAGTGAAAAAGTTAAAAATCAAGTGCATTTTCTACATGGTAATCTAGCAAAAACAGATTTTTTAATGGGAACACCAGCGTATGATATTGTCTTTTGTCGTAATCTCTTAATATACTTTGATATTGCTACTAAAGAACAGACAGTTAAGCTTTTTGAAAGGTTGTTAAATCCCGAAGGTTTGTTATTTGTGGGACACGCAGAAGCTGGTTTATTAGTTAATTCGAGATTTGCATCTATCCGCCATGCTTTGGCATTTGCTTATCGTAAATCAACTGTTACTAAATCACCAATTAATTTTCATGATCGGCAAAATAATAAAAAAAATTCTTCACCCAATGGACAAAAAAGAATAATAAATAGAAATTACCAGCCAAAAACAAAACTGCAAACCCAACCTATTGCTATTCATAATAATCATCTATCTGAAAATACTAAAAATGATTTATTAACAACTTCTAGAAAGTTAGCAGATCAAGGTCATTTAACAGAAGCCATTGAACTATGTAACAACTATATTAAACAAAATAGGGTTAGTGTAGAAGGTTATGTGCTACTTGGACAACTACAGCAAGCAATGGGAAAAAACGAAGACTCCTTACAATCCTTCCAAAAAGCAATTTATCTCCAACCCACTCATAAAGAAGCCTTAACTCACTTAGCTTTACTCAAGGAAAATCAAGGAGATATTATTAATGCTAATCTGCTTTGGCAGCGAATTCAGAGACTTAATAATAATTTATAATTGGTGTTCTGTATTTTCAAATATGTATCAATTATTATTAAAGGAATCATCAATATTTTCATACTATGTTTAAAAATACAAGCCTAAAAATACGATTAATGTCCGCATTTTCATCAATAGCAATTCTAGTTTTATTTGTTGGTGCGGTGGGGTGGATTGGAATTTATAAATTATCGAACCACATCAACACCCTTACGAATGATAATATACCTAGTCTGGATGGTATAGGAAAAATACATGAAGCTCAGAGCCGAATTGATGGCTTAGAAAGAACACTATTGAACCCATATATAACTGGAGAAAAAAGACAAGCTACATTAGCAGAAATTAATAAAACTTGGAATCGAATTGATGAAGGATTGAAACAATATGAATCTACTCCCAAACATAATAATGAAGAAGAATTGTATAGAAAATTTCGTAACGAATGGGATAATTGGCAAAAGTCTCATCAGCTATTCATGCAGTGGGAAGCAGAATATAATCGTCTAGGTTTCAAGAATCCTTGGGAAACTGCACTGGAATTGATGAATCAGGGAAAAGCTAATTCTCCAGAAATGGCATCTGTAAGAAAAGCAATAGAAGCACATAAAAGGTTAAATCAATACAGCTTGAAAGAAGGAGATATCGCTTTTAGGAAAGGTGACGAAGAAATTTTTGCTCTTTTAAGCTTCAATCAAGAATATGCAACAGTTATTCATCAGAACTCGGAAAAAGATGTTATTGCAGCGACATTTTTTATGGTAACTGGTATTTTGTCTTGTTTAATTATAGCTATTCTTTTAGGAATGATAATTTCTCGTCAAATTGCCAATCAAGTTATTCGGCTTGTGACATTGGCAGAGGAGATTTCCGCAGGTAATTTAAGTACAAAAATTACAGTTGATCCTAGTAATAAAAATGAAATAATCAAGCTAATGTTCTCTTTTCAATACATGACAAATAACTTAAGTAACCTAATTAGACAAATTCAACAATCAGGCATCCAAGTTACCTCATCAGCCACCCAAATAGCAGCATCAGGAAAACAACTAGAAACAAGTATAACCGAACAATTAGCATCAACAAATCAAGTCACAGTAGCAGCAAAAGAAATATCAGCAACATCAAGAGAATTAGTGAAAACAGTAGAAGAAGTAGCGTTACTATCCCAAGGAACAACAGTGGCAGCAAGTGATAGTCAAAAAGACTTATTGCAGATGGAAACGACGATGAGACAATTAGTAGCAGCAACTAATTCGATTGCGGGAAGATTGGGAGTAATTAGTGAAAAAGCCAATAATATTAATAATATAGTAGTGACAATTACCAAAGTAGCAGATCAAACTAATCTACTATCATTAAATGCAGCCATAGAAGCGGAAAAAGCGGGAGAATATGGTTTAGGTTTTGCGGTAGTAGCCAGAGAAATTAGAAGATTAGCAGATCAAACAGCAGTAGCAACCATAGATATTGAACAAATGGTAAAACAAATGCAATCATCCGTTTCTACAGGAGTAATGGAAATGGATAAATTTGCAGCAGAAGTGGGAAGAAGTGTAGAAGATGTGGGGAATATCAGTACACAATTAGGAGCAATTATTGATCAAGTTCAAGAGTTAACACCAAGATATGAAGTAGTGAGTCAAGGAATGGAAGCACAGTCTCAGGGAGCATCACAAATTAGCGATGCTATGTCTCAATTAAGTAGTAATTCTGTGCAAACTGCGGCTTCTTTGCGAGAAATTAATCAGGCTATTTCTCAACTTAATCAAGTTGCTCAAGGGTTACGTCAAGAAATGAGTCGTTTTAAAGTTAGTGTATAAAGATTTCTAGTAAAATTGTCATTAAATCTAAATCACAGAAAAGAGAGGAAATATAAAATGTTTACTAATTGGAAAATTAAAGATCTAACTTTACTTGGTTTTTCTATTCCCACATCCTTACTAATAATCTTTAGCATCATGGTTTATTTAAATAGTCTCCAAACTGCTAAGACTTTACAGGAGGTTAAACGAGTATCAAAAATTGCTATTGATGGTCAAAATTTAATGAAATCAGGATTAGCAGGTATGGATAGAAGAATGCGAAGATATGTAATTGATCCCCTAGATTATCAAGATGCTTTAGAAGAGTATCAAAAAAGTCAAGAAAACTTTAAAACTGGATTTGAAGATGTTAAAAGTTTAATTAAAAATTCAGAACAACAGAATAAATTAACCAGAATGAAAGAATTATACAACCAATATGATCTTTTAAAAGAAAATACAGTTAAGTCGTCACTACAACTCAATAAAAAAGAGAATATTGTAGCTTTCTTTAATAATGCTAAAATAATTGCTGAAGAATTTGAAAAAGTTAGTGATGAATTTGTAAAATCTGAAGAAACTATTTTAGAAAATAATATAAATAGGACTGAATCGGCGATTAATTTATTAATCATATTAGCTGTATTTACCTGTATTTTATCTTTAGTCGTAGTTGGGATAACTTACCTATTAATTACTAAATTTTTAGGAAGTAGAGTTAATACGGCAATTCAATTAGCGGATAAAATTTCTATCGGGGATTTAAGAGAATCTGTTATTGAACATCAAATTAATAATCAAGATGAAATTGGACAACTGATAAAAGCTTTTCAAAAAACAGGCATAAATCTCAGTAAACTGATTAGACAAATTCAACAATCAGGCATCCAAGTTACTTCATCAGCCACCCAAATAGCAGCATCAGGAAAACAACTAGAAACCAGTATCACCGAACAATTAGCATCAACAAATCAAGTCACAGTAGCAGCAAAAGAAATATCAGCAACATCAAGAGAATTAGTAAAAACAGTAGAAGAAGTAGCGTCACTATCCCAAGGAACAACAGTAGCAGCAAGTGATAGTCAAAAAGACTTATTGCAGATGGAAACGACGATGAGACAATTAGTAGCAGCAACTAATTCGATTGCGGGAAGATTGGGAGTAATTAGTGAAAAAGCCAATAATATTAATAATATAGTAGTGACAATTACCAAAGTAGCAGATCAAACTAATCTACTATCATTAAATGCAGCCATAGAAGCGGAAAAAGCGGGAGAATATGGTTTAGGTTTTGCGGTAGTAGCAAGAGAAATTAGAAGATTAGCAGATCAAACAGCAGTAGCAACCATAGATATTGAACAAATGGTAAAACAAATGCAATCATCCGTTTCTACAGGAGTAATGGAAATGGATAAATTTGCAGCGGAAGTGGGAAGAAGTGTAGAAGATGTGGGAAATATCAGTACACAATTAGGAGCAATTATTGATCAAGTACAAGAGTTGACACCAAGATATGAAGTAGTGAGTCAAGGAATGGAAGCACAGTCTCAGGGAGCATCACAAATTAGCGATGCTATGTCCCAATTAAGTAGTAATTCTGTGCAAACTGCGGCTTCTTTGCGAGAAATTAATCAGGCTATTTCTCAACTTAATCAAGTTGCTCAAGGGTTACGTCAAGAAATGAGTCGTTTTCAAGTTAATGATGTAACAGAGCCATATATGGAGAAGAGTAATAGATTTTTGGGAGATAATTAATTATGAATTCCATAGCTGAACTATCAAAAATAGCAAGATGTTGGAATACAATTGGGATTGTAGGCGATCGCACTTGCTCGGAATTATCCCATTTTATTCACTGTCGCAATTGTCCCGTTTACTCTTCGGCTGGACGCAACTTATTAGAACGTTCTCTCCCAGAAAACTATCAATCTGAATGGACTCAGTTCTTTGCCGAGACAACAGTAAAAGCAGATAATGAGTTGTCACTTGTTCCCGTCAAGTCGGATATTTTAACTTCCACGAAAGCGTTAACAGTGGCTATTTTTCGATTGCAAAGAGAATGGTTAGCACTGCCGGCTCAAGTTTTAAAAGAAACTATATCACCTAGTTTAATTCACACCATACCTCATCGCAGTAATGAAATTTTAAAAGGGTTAGTAAATATCCGAGGAGAACTACAATTATGTATTTCTTTAAGTCATCTATTACATTTAGAAACTGCGGAAACCACACCTGAATCATTAAGTCCTTTAGTCTATTCCCGCATGATAGTAATTGAAAAAGCCGGGAATAGTTGGGTATTTGCAGTAGATGAATTTTACGGATTACATAAATTTGATGATAGTGAATTAAGAGATGCCCCAAATAGTGCTACATCAGCCGCTCACACCTATATAAAAGGCTTCTTTCACTGGCAATCACGCAGTCTGAGTTATGTAGATGATGAATTATTATTCATGTCTTTACGGAGGAAGGTGTTGTCATGACTCAAGAGCCAGATTTCCGTAACCTTTCCTTGCTGGACTTATTCAGTATGGAAGTAAAAGCCCAGGGAGAAGTGTTAAATAATTGCCTGTTAGCACTAGAAACTAAAGCCCATCCCTCAGAAGAACTAGAAGCTCTGATGCGGGCAGCCCACTCTATTAAGGGTGCAGCACGGATTGTGCAATTAGATCCAGTTGTTGCCCTTGCTCATCGCATGGAGGACTGTTTTGTTGCGGCTCAATCAGGCAAACTGATTTTAACGGCCTCTCATATTGATGTATTACTGCAAGCCGTAGATATGCTTTTGCATCTGGCGGAATTTTGTGGGGGGAATACAGCACCGGAAATTGATGATGGGAATATACAAGTTTTAGTGAGTGCCATCAGTAATATCTTGTTAGCGCCAATTGTGCAGGAAGCAGGGGAGCAGGGGAGCAGAGGAGCAGAGGAGCAGAGGAGCAGAGGGGCAAAGGAGCAGGGAGCAGGGAGTAAGGAGCAGGGGGTCAGGGAAGATGATTTTTCCCAATTACCAATCACCAATCACCAATTACCAATTACCAATCCCCAATCCCCAGACACCATCCAAAATCGAGTAGTGCGGGTGAGTGCAGATAACCTTAATCGCTTAATGGGATTGGCTGGAGAATCCTTAGTTGAAGCCAAGTGGTTAGAAACATTTGCTGACTCATTATTAAAACTTAAAGCTAATCAGGTGAAATTATCCAGCCTATTAGATGGACTACAGCAGTCGTTGGGGAATATAGATGGACAGGATGCAGTCGAGGCTAAACGTTATGGAGATAGACAAATAGAGGAGCAGATTAGTATATCGCGGCAAACCACCGGGGAATGTCATCAATTATTGAGCGATCGCCATAATGAATTAGAACTATTTTGCCAACGTTTCTCCAACCTTTCTGACCGTCTCTATCGTCAAGTTATTGCTACCCACATGAGTCCTTTTGTAGACAGAGGACAAAGTTTCCCGCGTCTAGTCAGAGATTTATCTAGGGACTTAGGTAAACAGGTCAAGTTGGAAATTATCGGCAAATCTACCTTAGTAGATAGAGATATTCTCGAACGGCTAGAAACGCCCTTAATCCATATCCTCCGCAACGCCATAGATCATGGCATTGAATCACCCCAAGAGCGGCTGGCCATGGGTAAACCAGAAGCAGGTACTATTCGCATTGAAGTCATCCATCGAGCCGGAATGCTATTAATTAGCGTCTCTGACGACGGTAGAGGCATCAATATGGAAGTTTTGCGTCAAGAGGTGATCAGAAAAAATCATACCAATCCTGAAATTGCTGCTCAACTCACCGAAACGGAGTTAATGGATTTCTTATTTTTGCCTGGTTTTTCCACAGCCAATACAATCACCGAGATTTCTGGTAGAGGTGTAGGATTGGATATAGTTCATAGCACAGTTAAAGAAGTTGGTGGGACGCTACGGGCTGTTTCCCAGCCAGGACAAGGAATGACTTTGTACCTCCAGTTGCCCCTCACTCTCTCGGTACTACGAACCCTATTAGTAGAAATATCTCATGAATCCTATGCCTTTGGTTTGGCACGGATTGATCGGGTGATCATGCTTCCTAGATCGGAAATTATTATCTGTGAAAATCAACCATTTTTCATGCTTAATGATCAACCTGTAGGCTTAATCTCCGCCCATCAAGTCCTAAATTTAGCAGCACCAAATATTAATCAAGAAAGTCTGCCAGTGGTGGTTATCAGTGATGGTGCAGAACGCAATTCTCGCAGCAATCACATCAACCATTATGGCTTAGTGGTAGATCGCTTTCTCGGTGAGTGCAGTTTAGTCGTCAGACCTCTAGATCCCCGACTCGGTAAAGTTCCTAATATTAGCGCCGCTGCTTTAATGGATGATGGTTCTCCGGTTTTAATTGTTGATGTGGAAGATTTAGTCCGTTCTATTACTAAAATTCTCTCTAGTGGGCAATTGAGCCAGGTAAATCAATCTACCCATCAAGCTGTCACCAAAACCTATAAACGGGTTTTAGTTGTTGATGATTCTATTACTGTGCGCGAAATGGAGCGCAAACTGTTGGAAAATAATGGTTATAAAGTAGATGTGGCAGTTAATGGCATGGATGGATGGAATGCAGTTCGCAGCGGTGATTATGATTTGGTGGTGACAGATATTGATATGCCGAGAATGAATGGTTTTGAACTGACTACTCAAATTAGAGCTAATACTAAATTGAAGCAGTTACCTGTGATTATTGTTTCCTACAAAGACCGGGAAGAAGACCGCATTCAAGGTTTAGAAGCAGGAGCAAACTATTATCTCACCAAGAGTAGTTTTCACGATCGCACTTTGTTAAAGGCTGTGATTGATGTCATTGGTGAGGGGTAATTAAGGAGTTTATCATGGAAAACGCATCTAAATTTTATTGACAAAATACCGTCTTAAGCTATCAGCCAATAAATCTCTATTTATCGGTTGATTGATTTTTCCAAAGTCATACTAATGGACTAAAATATTCTCGATAAGTGGCATTAGTGATACCAAACTTGAGGAGTTAATGACTATATTTTCAATCAACAAGGGATTTTACTTGTGTAAAAGGCAAGGATTGTAAAGTTTTGTTGCAGGATTCAATACTTCTGTGTTTTCATAGTATTTTTCTTTCTATCTATTGGTAATTATTCATACAATACAGTAAAATTTCAAATGAGACTTATAAACATTTGGGCAATTTTTAACTGGCAAACAATGTTTATAATTAAGTACCTGAGCAAAATTAATTTAACATTTTTGGAACAAACAAAAATCTCTGTAGTTCTTCCCTGTTCCCTGTTCCCTGTTCCCTGTTCCCTGTTCCCTGTTCCCTGTTCCCTGTTCCCTGTTCCCTGTTTCCTCTCCCAAATATAAAATTTATTTTGCACGACTACTTATTAAGCTATTTTATAACAAACAAGATCATGTACTATTCTCACATCAATACTCCTGCTGAAATTTTAGATGCTTTTAATTCTTGTAAATATCCTGGAGAGCAATTAGATTTATTTGAAGGTTTAGCTATGCGCTCCGACCCTCCTATTTCAGCTTTTTGGGAAATACTGAAAGGAATAAAACTTGAACCTATTTTAGCATTAACTATTCAAGCATTTGGTAAAATAAGCGATATTAAAGTCAAGACTCAATTACAAAATAGTCGAGATTTACTAGATATACTGGGTCAATTTTCTAAATTTGGTTCTAGCGATTTAATTCGTTGGTCAGCTACAAAAGCCATTTCTCAAATTGGCTTTAGTTTTTTAATAGTTTCACAAGTAATGCAAGAGAAGCCAGAAGTATTGTGTCAAGAACTAGAAAAAAGAATAGTTCAGCAATTAGAACAAAAATCCAGAGAACAAAATTTTAATTTAGGAACTACTTCATTTTATTATTGGATTGCGTATTTTGGAGAAGTTCAGAATATTAATTATAATATTTCTGTTTTCTTATTTGATTCCTCAAGTACACAAATGTGTAATTTTAATTATTTTTCTAAAAATTTTATTTTTAATAATATTTCTACAATAGCTTTTAGATTTCCTACAACATTTATAGCAGAAGTTGGTGCAAAAATATCATTTAAACTGTTGAATTTATATGGATCACTTCCTGTAGAAAAATATGCTAAAGATAATTATAGTAATTATTGTAGAATTCAAAATTATAAATGTTGGATTATAGACTGTTTAATTCAAATTAACGCCAAAGATATAATACAAAAATTACCAAAACAAGAAATATCTGTCTTTATACCTAAAATAATTAATTTTTATTCTGGCTTAGATAGAACTACATCTGCACAATATTATTGTGATTATTCAAGTGGCTATTACGATAACAAAGAAATTTTTAAGAAGATTATCAACTTTGCTTTTAATTTAGGATATCTAGAATTAGAAATAGAAATAGCTAAAAAATGTGTAGTTGCTACTGTTGTATATGAAGATTCAGAAATTAGGGAAAATGAAGAAGTTTTTAATAGCTGTATACAATCACTAAAAGTAGAGGTTTTACAAAATCTTTTTTATCCGATCTATTCTTTAGAAATTAATTATAAATATCCACAAAAATATGCAGAATTGTTAATTTATACAATGTCCGATTTTATTAACTCACCTGTCATGCTTAAAGAAGTTTTAAATTATAAATTTTTCTGCAATAGCTCTATTTTAAAAAATCTTATAACTCAAAACTTTTTCTATTTTATAGAATTAAAAATAAAAGAAATTTTATCAGTCGCTCAATGGTGTGAACGTTTAAAATTTTCATTAAAAAATATTTCAGAATCTAGCGAAATATTAGTTGATAATCAAAAATATACCTATATTGCTAATTTATTTATTAAGAATATAGTTGTCTTTGTCAAGAATCCTAAGAATAAAGGTTATGTTTTGTATGATTCATCTAATGATCAGAAAAAAATCAAAGAAATGGATGAAGTTTTGTCATTTTTTGCAGGTATATTTAGACGAAATTTACCAGTCATAACAGCAAATGTCTCAAACTGGTATGAAGATTATCCTGATGTGCTGGTTAAATATATTATTTGTAAATTATTAATTATGACTGACTTAGAGACAGGTAGAGAGTTGATAGAGTCTAAAATTTTTTCAGGCTTATTTAGAAATCCAGTAGAAAAAAATAAGGAAATTGGTAAATCTCTATGTAGGTTAATAATAAAATTTTCCGAACGTAAATCAGATATAAAAAAATATGATAAATATATGGGATGGTACACTAGTAAATAAAGTTGATACAATTTATGGTTAATTGTAGCTAATTTACGATAAACGGTTGTTGTGGATTATTCATGATTGGTTAATGGTTGGTTTCATGTATGCTGTATATAAAATAGCATATTATTGTCAGAATCAGGATGTCCAGGATTTAAGGATGTACAGGATGTGATTGTTTAATTATTGGTTGGTTGTTGATGATTAGTATGAAGAAAGGTTAATTTTGAGGAAATGACCGTAATAATCAATACATCATTCACATTTAGCAATCATCAAATAATCATCCTGTAAATCCCATAATCCTGGGTATCCTGATTTAGACAATATGTTACAATCGCAATAAAGGTAAAATCAAAAATTCTGTAATTGAATTTGGAAGAAAAGACAATGCAACAAATTAATTTTGATGCTCGTGTAGATGAAAATGGTTGTTTATATCTGAAACTTCCCCCAAATTTTGCTGGGATGGAAATAACAGGAAAACTTTTATATCAAGCTCATCCTATTTCCTTACCAAATCGCAAAGAAAACAAAATTGATATTAATCTTGTTCATAGTATTTGTCATCAGATTAGAAATTTACCAGTTCTTGATAGCAGAACTCCTGATGAAATTATTGGTTATAACGAGTTGGGAATCCCAGAATAATGGTTATTGATACTTCTGCTAAGTAGGTATGCACAAATAAATCTAACTATGTAACAAAATGTAAAATTCTCAAAACCCTTGCGATTGCTTCACTCCGCTACGCTCCGTTCGCAATGACATACCTTGAAATTTTCTCGCCTACCTACTTATTATGGCAATTATTTATGGTGAACCTGAAGAATTGATATTTATTGAACTTATTAACGAAAGTGCAGAATGTTTACTTTCTTCTCCAGGTTATGTAGAAGCATCCATTGTTTTAGGTACTAAACATGGTCAGCAAGGTGTAGAAAATATGAATTTATTAATTGCAGCATTGTCTATAACTATTGTACCTTTTACTGTAGAACAGGCACAATTAGCAAGTGCAGCATTTTTGAAATTTGGTAAAGGCCGTCATCCTGCAAAACTGAATATGGGAGATTGCTTTTCTTATGCTTTAGCAAAATCTACAAATCAACCTTTATTATTCAAAGGTAATGATTTTATTCACACCGATATTGATCAAGTGAATTATTAATTGATGCTATATTTGATGTAGAGAATAAAATCTTGTAAATCCTCTAATCCTGGTTATCCTGATTCAGACAGTTTAGGGTTTATAATTGAAATACAGTAAAATATTGCTTATAACCTAGTAAATGACATAGATAATTATGAATGTACAACTTGTTGACTCCCTTGTAGAAATTGTTTCCAAATTAACTCCCGAAGATCAGAAACTTTTTTTATCTAAACTTTCTCATAGAAATATAATTCCGTCAGCAGAACCGCAAAATTTAACATCAGCAGAAAAAGCCTCAAAATTTCAAGAATGGTTATCTCAATTTCCTCAAAGTAGTATTACCCTATCAGATGAAGCACTGCGTCGAGAAAATATTTATGATGATAGAGGGATATGAAAAGCTATTTACTTGATACCAATATTATTCTTAGATTTGCAAATTCTCAATCTCTGGAATATAACCTGATACGGAATACTATTTCTGAAATTTTATTACGAGGTGGTCAATGTTTTATTACCTCTCAAGTAATTATTGAATTTTGGGTTGTTGCTATGCCATTAATCAAAATACCAAGACATTATCTTGTATCTCAAGATGAAGATTCAATTACGGTAGATGTACCAGAATCAATGCTATTAAATTGGAAAAAGGACTATGAAAAAATTATTAAAGCTAAAGGAATTTTAAAGCATAAAAAAGCAGCAATGTTAGCTCATTTAGATACTCTGCGTCAGGAATGGGAAGAATGAGATATCTTTATGATACCAATATTTTTATTTACTATCTTGTACTCCTTTTTTCCTGCTTTTTTGTTTAACTTTCACTATTTTCTTATAAACTTGGATCTTAAAACTTCAAAGAGGGAAGGGAGAAATGGGAGAAAATGTTTTCCTATCACCCACTACTAATTATGAGAATTGCCATTGTTAATGATTTACTTATTGCTGTGGAAGCACTGCGTCGGCTGCTGGACAAAATTCCCGAATATGATTTAGCATGGGTCGCTTATGATGGAATAGAAGCTGTGGCTAAGTGTGCAGAGGATACCCCAGACTTGATTTTGATGGATGTATTGATGCCAAAAATGGATGGGGTAGAAGCGACAAGGCAGATTATGAGCCAATCTCCCTGCGCTATTCTCATGGTAACGGCCAGCGTTAATCGCTATGCAGCTAAGGTATTTGAAGCAATGGGTTATGGAGCTTTAGATGCAGTCAATACTCCTGCTATTAGTTTTGATCAACAGACAGAGAGTAGCACAAGATTACTCAATAAAATCGCTACTATTGCCAGATTAATTGGTAAATCTTCTCGTGGGCGATCGCTCTTGAATACCGCCCCATTACCTAAAAGTCCATCACAACTACATCCACCCCTCATAGTTATCGGCTCTTCTACTGGTGGTCCCCAGGCATTAGTTTCTATTCTTTCTCAGTTTCCTCAGAATTTAAATGCCTCTATAGTCATTGTGCAACATCTTGATGTGCAGTTTTCTCAAGGCTTTGCAACTTGGTTAAATGGACAAATTTCTCTACCAGTAAAGTTAGCAATTCCCGGTGATCTCCCACAGCCAGGAAAGGTTTTAATAGCCGGGACAAATCATCATTTGGTGATGCGTTGTGATCAAACTCTCGATTATCAAGAAGAACCTCTTCAGAGTTTTTACCATCCCTCAGTTGATGTCTTTTTTGAAAGTGTGGCTAAATATTGGCATCAACCAGGTGTGGGAGTTTTGCTGACGGGTATGGGACGAGATGGCGCTCAGGGTTTAAAACTCCTGCGGGACAATGCTTGGCACACTATCGCCCAAGATCAAAAGACTTGCGTCGTCTATGGTATGCCAAAAGTAGCCGTGGAATTAGGGGCAGCGGTTCAAGTTCTAGCTATAGATGCGATCGCCTTTGCTTGTAAACAGCACATAGGACAAAAAGTTTGAAATCACTTTTCCGTACTGAAGTATAATATCCACATTAGTCTTCCTCCGGCTAAATACTATAGACTGCATAACTTGTGGATTACTCAGGGAATTTTATGTCTTTTAAATACAAAGTTTTATCAATTGATGGTGGTGGTATTCGCGGAATGATCCCAGCGAAAATTCTCGCTGAAATTGAAAAGCGCACCGGAAAACCAATATGTCAATTATTTGATTTAATAGCTGGTACTTCCACTGGAGGTATTCTTGGTTTAGCTTTAAGTAAACCACATCCCAAAAACAAAACTCAACCTCATTATACAGCCAATGATATCGTAGATTTATATGTAAATAATGGCTCTGAAATCTTTTATGAGTCAATTATCAACAGATACGTAAAATCCGATGATTTTTTATATCCTAAGTTCCCATCGAAAGGTAGAGACAGGGTTTTAGAAGAATATTTACAAGACACTCTGCTTAAAAATGCACTCACCAATATCTTTGTTACTAGCTACGATATTGAATTACGAAGACCAGTTTTTTTCATCAATAATCCGCACCGTCAAAAGTTAGGTGAAAACTTTCGACAACTATGTGATGGTTATACAATGAAACAAGCAGGAATGGCCACTTCTGCTGCACCGACTTATTTTGAACCTTACAAAATTGACACCATAGATAAAACTGATAACGGCTACTATGCACTAATTGATGGTGGAGTTTTCGCCAATAATCCCACTAATTTAGCAATAATGGAAGCTCTAATTGCTTCTAAACAATCAGGAGAAGTACCACTTCAACTTAACGAAATTCTTGTAGTTTCTTTGGGGACAGGTTCACTGATTCGTAAGTATTTATATGAAGACGCAAAAAATTGGGGATTAATTAAATGGGTTGCACCACTAATTAATGTTGTCTTAGATAGTGGTAGTGAATCAGTAGCTTGTCAGCTTGAGCAGTTACTACCAGTAGTTGATGGTTATCCTCAACAGTATTATCGGTTTCAAGCACCATTGAGTGAAGCTAATGATGATATGGATGATGCTACTCCTAGAAACATTCAAGAGCTAAAAAATCTAGGAGATTTAATTATTAGACACGAAGATACAGCATTAGATAAACTCTGCCATTTGCTCACAAATTAAACTCCGATCCAAAAATTACAAAAAAGGGAACAGGCGATTACAAATCGCGTCTACACAGACAAAACCTGCCTACGCAGGTTATAAATCCTTGTTTTTTATTAGTCCACGCAGGTGGACTTTCCTTGTGTAGCAGTGATTTCTAATCGCCCAATACTTTCTGATTTTCAATGTCTGCAAAATTCTGGGTATTGCAACGATTCATGGCCTTTTCTACTCCTTGTTTAAAACTGAATTCCACACAATCAACTACAAAGTCTAAAACTTGAGACATGACTTTATTTTCAGTAGTGGAAAATCGTCCTAAAACATGAGAGACAGTATGAGAATTATCTCCATCTATTGCACCTTTTGGTTTCCCTATCCCAATTCTTAACCGAGGAAAATTTTGGCTATTCAAATGGGAAATAATACTTTTCATCCCGTTATGTCCACCCGCAGAACCAGACAAACGTAAACGAGTTTTTCCCAAGGGTAAATCCAAATCATCGTAAATTACTAATACTGATTCTGGCTGTATTTTATACCAACTGGTGACAGCTTGTATCGCTTGTCCTGAGCGATTCATATAAGTTAAGGGTTTAATTAAGCGGATTTTACCGTTACCTGGTGCAATACCCTCCCCAAACTCTCCTTGAAATTTGCGATTTTCAGCTAGAGAAATTTGCCAAACACGGGCAAGGGTATCTATCGCTGCAAAGCCAATATTGTGGCGAGTTTGGTCATATTTAGGCTCTGGGTTTCCCAATCCGACGATTAGCTGGGGAATTACCAAAGCCTTCTGTTTTACTTCTTCATCCTTCATCCTGCTCTATGTTCCTGCTGAGGATTTCCAGCTTCAATATGTTTAGGTTCTAGTTCAGCGGTTGTTTGTACAGTTTCTTTCAATTGTTCAGTTTCTCGTTTGAACTCATTTTGAAATTCATTAGAAGCTTCTTGAAAACTGCGAATGGTTTTCCCTAGACTGCGCCCAATTTCTGGTAACTTCTTTGGTCCAAATATCAACAATGCTACTACCATAATTACACCCATTTCTGGTAAGCCGATACCAAATATATTCATGCTTTTTCTCCTGTAGATTTATAAACCACCACAATAACTCGATGTTTAACAATTATTTTTGATTGGGATTGTGAACCCTATTACTTTCTCAATACCTTATCCAAATCAAAAAAAGTCTTGATTTGTAAGTTGGGTTGTTCGCGTTAGCGTTGCGGAGCAATCGGTACAAAACCCAACAAATGCGTCGGGTTTCACTTCGTTCTACCCAACCTACAAAAAATGGACAAGGTATTGTTTCTCTAGGCTAATTTTATCGCTCTTTTCAGATTTCTACAAAAAAACCCGGTCAAGCCGGGTATATGTAATTTTAATGCCAACTTGATGGCTGGATAGCTATTAGCCTCCTAAACTGCGCCAATCAACAAGCACATCTTGAATTAACAGAGACTTGTTGTAAACTTGGAGGATAATTAACAGAAATACGAAAAATAAACCCATAAACACACCCATTAAAGGTGTTGTTCCCCAACCTGGAGATACTTTACCATACTCAGCATTTAAGGGTCTGAGAATATCTCCTAACTTAGTCCGTTGTGCCATAGTTCACCTAAGATCAGTTGCCAAAGCTTTTTTAAATTTTTTTAGACATTCCTAAGCCTGTGGAGACTGAGGATTATTGGATTGAACCTACCTGTTTTAGATTACTCTAATTACAGGTTTAATAGTTCGTACTTAATCGTGTTATTTTCACGAATAATTAACCCAGCTTGTACCCTACCTGGTGGCGGATAATTTCGGAGTTTGTCTCACAGTACGCGGATTACTCCAAAAGCTTTTCTTAAATTATCGCAGTTTGTGATATTTATTTAGCTATGTTGATATAGGTTTTTGCTACATTTACAAAACTACATCATTTTTGGTGATATTGTCCGACAATATTACCCTATGGTTGAGAGCCGGATCTTCACCATAATACCACTAGTACCGCAGAGCAGAATTAAAAATTAAAAATTAAAAAGGCAGATGACACAAGCTTTTTGGGAATTCTTAATGGTTGGTTGATTTACGCCATGTTGTACTACGCGGGTATTCTATCTGAGTTTTGTAGATGTTCGGATGTTAATTAAGTTAAATTTTGTAATATTCTATAACTATGGCTCTCATAATATGTGTCTAAATTTATGGACTTAGAACCCGCTACGGTGCTTGGAATTTCCTTTTGTGCGGCGCTAGTTGCTATTACTGGTATGGCAATTTACACATCATTTGGACCTCCAAGTCAGGAATTAGATGATCCGTTTGATGATCACGACGATTAATCAGGTTATTAATTTAACATAATGGTGGGCAATGCCCACCAGGTATTCTCAGGTTACGTCTTTTAACAAAGGTTCAGTTAAATCAATAATCTGCTCAAATTCAAATTGACGAGCAAGTTTAGATAAAGCTTGTAATAGACGAGTTTCTGTTTCGGGAAGTTCTTTCACCAGTTGTAAAACTAAATTAGTATTAGCCTCAAGAGCAGCTTCGTATAATTGAGTAATCCATTGTTGAGACATACAGGTTAAATTTACTGATGTCAATGGGCTTTCTAGGTGGTTATCTAAATCCAGTACCGGGATTTCTGCAAATATATATTTTACACCCAGATGTTTAGCTAGTGCATCAAAAATCGTATGTTCTGCAAAGGGTTTACGGATAAAATCATCACAACCAGCAGAGAGAACGATCGCTTTTTCTTCTTCTAAAACACTTGCAGTTAGAGCAATCACAGCCGTAGCATTACCTTTGGTAGTAGATTTAATATACTTAGTGGCCTCGTAACCATCCATCACAGGCATTCGCATATCCATCCAAATTAAATGGGGTTCCCATTCATCCCAAATAGCGATCGCTTCTTGACCATTACCAGCTTCTTTGATCTCAAATCCTAAAGGACTCAGCAGCTTAAACAACAGTTGTCTATTAATAGGTTTATCATCTACAGTCAAAATTTTGTAAGTAGGCTGTCCAGGTGCAAGTCCTAATACTCGCTGTCTATCTTCGACACTATTGCTGATAGTTTCTTGTCCTAATTTTGCTTGAATAGAGAATTGGAAAGTTGTTCCTTTTCCTAATTCACTTTCAACGGTAATATCCCCATCCATTAATTGGACAAATTTACGACAAATTGCTAAACCTAAACCTGTTCCTTCTTGCATTTCTCTCCCTGCTTTTGCTTGGATAAAGGCATCAAAAAGTTTTGGTAATTCAGCTTCTGCAATTCCCACACCTGTATCACGAAGTATGAAATGGAGGTTCAAAACATCTTCTGTTGTTTCATTTTCTTGATCCACACTCAAAACAATTGAGCCATGAGGAGTGAATTTGATGGCATTACTGAGTAAATTAATTAAAACCTGACGGAGTTTTACTTCATCAGTGCAGATATAATTAGAGACATTTTGACTTCTCTCAAATATTAGTTCTAAGCCGGCATCACTTGCCCGCAGATGTAACATATCTTCTAAATCATCCAGTAACCGATAGAAATTAAAGTTATTGATATTCAGAGTTGCTTTACCGGCTTCGATTTTCGATAAATCAAGAATATGATTAATGAGAGTTAGTAAATAGTCACCGCTACGATAAATAATCCCAGCATTTTCATATTGTTCAGGGGGAAGGTTGTTAGCGCGTAACATCAACTGCGAAAACCCAATCACTGCATTGAGAGGCGATCGCAATTCATGACTCATATTCGCAATAAATGCGCTTTTGGCTTGGTTAGCAGCTTCGGCTTTAGTCGCTAGTTTCTGCGCTTTAGATTCACTATCTTGTAAATCCCTAGTCCGTTCATCAACCCGTTGCTCTAATTCAGTATTAGCTTTTTGTAAATTCAGATTTACTTGCCGATTTTCTGCAACAATAGCTAACATCACTATGACAGTTACAGCAATCACACCAATAAACAATTGTAATAATAAAAGAGAATTAGTCTTCAAAGTAACTTCATGGAAAACTCCTATTTTATAACTAGTCGCAATAGCCGATACCATCGCCACAATTGCCACTAATAAAGTAGTTATTTTTCCCCCAAAGCGAAAAGCAGACCAAAGCAAAGGCAGTAAAAGTAAATATTCTACAGGTTGGGATTTGATAAAAGTAAAATAGCCAACAATCATTAAACTAACAACTGTAAACAATAGTTCCCAATTTAGCTGATACCTAACTTGAAAATCTCTGTTTTTCCTAGACCAAATTAATATCAAAGGAGCAAACACCAAAATTCCGATAGCATCACCAATCCACCAACCCCAAAAAACTTCTAAATACTTACTCCATGGTTCATAACCACCCAAACAAACTGTCATTACACCTATTAAAGATTGGAAAACAGTTCCCGTAAACAAACTACAAAATGCGAAAATAACAACATGATTAACTTGGGTAAGAAAATAATTTGTCCTAGTTAATCGGAGAATCAGCGTTACTGATAAAAGTGAGCCAAAAGTAGTCCCAATTCCTCCAATAATAGCCAAAATCAAAGGTTTGATCCCGATATAATTGGTCAATGTTGCTCCTAAAAATACACCGAACCAGCGCGATCGCCCCCACAATAGCAACAACCCAATCACAAACCCCGTACCCGGCCAAACAGGTGTACCATAGGGAGAAACAGGCATTCTTTTTAACACCAGCCAAGAAACAATATAGTAACTTAACGCAATAATTAATACATCAAACCACCAGCGGGGATTTTGGTAGTCAACACCGAGACGATCTGTAATTTTCATAGATAGGGAATAGGTGATAGGGAATTAGAAAATAATTTTATAAGCAATCAAGCCCCAATTTCTTGACAAAATATCAAAAATCGGTTAACAATTATAGTTTGTGGAAACTCTACCCTTTAATATAATCTCTTGGCTAACGTCATTGTCATAGGCGCTCAATGGGGCGATGAAGGAAAAGGTAAAATAACTGACTTACTCAGCCGCTCCGCAGATGTGGTTGTACGTTACCAAGGGGGAGTAAACGCTGGACATACAATAGTAGTCCAAGGTCAGACGTTTAAGCTGCACTTAATCCCCTCTGGTATTTTGTATCCAAATACTGAGTGTATTATCGGCTGTGGAACAGTAATAGATCCACAGGTTTTGATAAAAGAACTCGAACAACTCGAACAATTAAATATCTCCACCGCGAACCTGCTGATATCGGAGACAGCCCATGTGACTATGCCATATCATCGCTTGATTGATAAGGCATCAGAAGAGCGGCGGGGAAGTCATAAAATCGGTACGACTGGGAGAGGAATTGGACCCACCTATGCCGATAAATCAGAACGTACAGGCATCAGAATTTTGGATCTGATGGATTCTGATGGTTTACGTGAGCAATTAAAGTGGGCAATTACTCATAAAAACACTATTTTAGAAAAACTGTATAATTTACCACCCCTTGATCCAGAAGCTGTGATTGAGGAGTATATAGGATATGCAGAACGCTTGCGCCCCTTTGTGGTTGATACTTCGTTGAAGATATATGATGCGATTCTTCGACGACGGAATATTTTATTTGAGGGCGCACAAGGCACACTTCTCGATTTAGATCATGGGACTTATCCCTATGTTACCTCATCTAACCCCGTAGCAGGTGGGGCTTGCGTTGGTACAGGTTTGGGTCCAACAATGATAGACCGAGTAATTGGGGTATCTAAAGCTTATACAACGCGAGTAGGAGAAGGACCATTTCCTACAGAATTGGCAGGAGAAGTAGGGGAATTACTGTGCGATCGCGGCGCAGAATTTGGGACAACAACCGGACGGAAACGCCGCTGCGGTTGGTTTGATGCTGTCATTGGTCGCTATGCAGTCCGCATTAATGGCATGGATTGTATGGCAATTACCAAACTCGATGTCCTCGATGAATTAGCGGAAATCAGCGTTTGTGTTGCTTATGATATAGATGGTGAAAGGTGTGAACACTTTCCCACTAGCGCCCGTCAATT
>NZ_VILD01000001.1:318966-355310 GCF_009712085.1 Anabaena sp. UHCC 0253 | reverse complement strand
GTCGTCCCCATCTATAAAACTGTACCAGGATGGCAAGTATCAACCACTGAGTGCCGTACCTTAGAAGACTTGCCAAAGCAAGCCCTAAACTATCTGAAATTCCTAGCAGAATTAATGGAAGTGCCGATCGCGATCGTTTCCTTGGGAGCAAGTCGTGATCAAACTATCATTGTTGAAGACCCAATTCATGGTCCAAAACGCGCTCTGTTACAACCAGATGGTACACCAGTTTAATAATTGACAATTGACAATTGACAATTGACAACTAACAACCAACAACTCACAACTAAACAAATTATATGGCGATCGCAGTCGAATCTCAAAAACGTCCAGAAGGCGTTAAACCCAAAGCTTTACGTCGTTCTGGATTAATTCCCGCTAATTTGTATGGCCACAACGGGATTGAATCAATTTCTCTAGCAGTTGATGCTAAAGTCGTTGAACGTCTACTCAAACAAGCTGCTCCTAATAAAACAGAAGTAGAACTCAGCATTCCTGAATTACAATGGACTGGTAAAACCGTGCTTCGTGAAGTTCAGATTCACCCAGCCAAAGGTACACCCTACCACATCAGTTTTTTTGCTGGTAATAAAGACTAAAATTCAGGCGATAATAACTAAAAGAACCAGGTTAAACCCTGGTTTTTTTATTGACAAGAGGCAACAGGTAAGAGTAAGAGTATCAACATCTCTCTTACCAATGACAATTGATAATTGACAATTGACAATTGACAATTGACAACGAATAACTGACAACGAACAACTAACAACCAACCAATGACAGAAACAAATTTTCCCGCCTTTATTGAACAAATGTTACAACCAGGATTTTATCCTCATTCCGTAACAGAACCAATTCAACTGATTCAAACTCATGTTTCTTATGTTCTCCTGACAGGTGATTATGCTTACAAGCTCAAAAAACCAGTCAACTTTGGTTTTTTAGACTTTTCCACCTTAGAAAAACGACAACATTTTTGTCAGGAAGAATTGCGGTTAAATCAAAGAGGTGCAGGTGAATTATATTTAGAAGTTGTCCCTTTAACTTTAGTAGATGAACAATACCATTTAGGTGGAACAGGCCAAGCTGTAGAATATGCCGTAAAAATGCGTCAATTTCCTCAAGAATCCCTGTTTAGTGAACTCTTTGCTAGTGGAAATTTACAGGAAAGTTACTTAGAAGAATTGGGAAAAGTTGTAGCCCAATACCATGCAAACGCCCAGACTAATGATTACATTCGCAGCTTTGGGGAAGTCTCACAAGTACGTTTAGCAATTGATGAGAATTATCAGCAAGCTCAAAACTATATTGGTGGACCCCAGACAAAAGAACAGTTTGAGGAAACAAAACAATATACAGATAACTTCTTTATCCAACATCCAGAATTATTTAAAAGTAGAATTGACAATAACTATATTTGTGAATGTCACGGCGATTTACATCTGCGAAATATTGCTCTATGGCATGACAAAATTATGCTATTTGACTGCATAGAATTCAATGAGCCATTTCGTTTCGTTGATGTCATGTATGATGTAGCTTTTACAGTCATGGATATTGAAGCCAGAGGACGTAAAGATTTAGGAAATGCCTTCTTAAATGCCTATGTGGAACAAACTGGAGATTGGGAAGGTTTGCAAGTATTACCTTTATATTTAAGTCGTCAAGCTTATGTACGGGCTAAGGTAAATTCCTTTTTATTAGATGATCCTAATATCCCGGCGGCGGTAAAAGAAGAGGCAGCAAAAACAGCATCGGCATATTATCATCAAGCTTGGGAATATACTAAACCTCAACAGGGAAAACTGATTTTGATGTCAGGGTTGTCTGGTACGGGGAAAAGTACCACAGCTAAATATTTAGCGCGGAAACTCAACGCCATTCATCTACGTTCTGATGCTGTACGTAAGCATTTAGCAGGAATTCCCCTCTTAGAAAGAGGTGGGGATGAAATCTACACACCGGAAATGACGCAAAAAACCTATAGCCGTTTATTGGATTTGGGAATTATACTGGCTAATCAAGGTTGGTCTGTGATTTTAGATGCTAAATATGATCGCCAGGATTTACGGAAAGATGCAATATCTCAAGCTACACAGCATCAATTACCTGTACATATTATCAATTGCACTGCACCCCTAGAAGTTGTCAAAGAACGACTGCTGAACCGGACTGGTGATATTGCTGATGCTACTGCTGATTTATTAGCATCCCAAATCAAGCAATCTGAACCATTTACAGATCAAGAACAACCTTATATAACAGTTGTAGATACAACTCAACCTCTAGAGACTCAATTACCAGGATTAATTTAATTAGATATCTGGTAAGAAGTAGAGACGTTCCATGGAATGTCTCTACAAGGATTCTAGGAGACGCATATTTAATTTGTGTAATTTGATTTTTTAATTCCTAATGTTATGGCACCAAAAAATAATCTTCTAGGCGATATTTTCTCTTCTTCACCTAACTTTTTGTCTCAATTGCTATTTGGGTTATTTCTATTCATTATTGCCAGAAGTGCTGGGGCTTCATTCCCTGTCAGTCTCTTTGTAGGTGTTATGGGTGGTGTTTCCTTGGGGTTATTTACAGCCGCAAATGAAAACAATCCCGAATCTACTACAGTAGCCTCTAATGATGGTATTGACGCTGGACTAAAATATTGGTTGGTGTTTATGCTGGGTTGTCTTTTCTTGGGCTATTCAGCACCCATAAGTATTTTGTTTGGTGGTATTGCTGGTGTGGGTGGTGGCTGGATAATTGCTTGGTGGCGGTGTCAGGAAACGTTACAAACACAATTACCAGAGGAAATCTTAGAAGAAGAGATACCTAGCGATAGAAGTGCTAAAAGACGCAAAAGAAAACCTACCAAACGTTTCCGTCGAGAGTCTTCAACTTTCAATTTTCGATTTTGGAATAAGTAAGTGAAATACCCACACTGACTGTTGTCTGATAGCGTAGCGTGGTGCAAGCCATATCAGGATTTCTGGTTACTGAGCGATGATCGCCTGCGTGGCGTAGCCATAGTCGAAGTACAGGATTAGAGGATTTACAGGATTGTGATAGTTTTCTGGCTTCTTATAGGGCTTAATTGGAGCATGAGGAATAATCGCACCCTGTTGATCAACAGGATTGAAAATCATCCATAAGCCGTCTCTTGTTAAGGATGTTGCTTTACAGACGTTAATGATTTCGCCTATTCGTGCATTGTTATGAATCATGCAGTATGGAAAAAGTGCGGCGTTGCTGAATCAGAGTATGAAATTTAAAAATTAGATATCTTTAACTCTTAATTCTTTGCGTCTTTGCGCCTTTGCGTGAGGCTAATTCGTATCCCAAGCCTTAGTACCTTCTAAAGGTAGAGTAGCATTATTTGACTTTTCGGAAGTTGCTGATTTGGTAACTTGGTTAAATCAAAAAGTTAGCAATTAGCAAGATAATATTTTGGAAAGAGACGTTATTTACAACGTCTCTAAAGTCATTAAAACTCCGCATTTTCTGGTGTACGTGGGAACGGAATTACATCCCGAATATTTCCCATACCCGTCATAAATTGCACCAATCTTTCAAACCCCAAACCGAAACCAGCATGGGGAACAGTACCATAACGACGCAAATCTAAATACCACCACAAATCTTCCGGGTTCATACCTTGTGATAATACCCGTTTTTCTAAAACATCAAGTCTTTCTTCCCGTTGTGAACCACCAATAATTTCCCCTATTTTTGGGGCGAGAATATCCATAGCGCGGACGGTTTTTTCATCGTCACTCAACCGCATATAAAAAGCTTTGATTTGGGCGGGATAATCTGTAACAATGACAGGCTTTTTAAACAGGTTTTCGGCTAAATAGCGTTCATGTTCTGATTGTAAATCTGCACCCCAACTTACAGGATAATCAAATTTAACATCAGCTTTTTCTAAAAGTTTGACTGCTTCTGTATAAGTCAATCTTGCAAATTGATTGTTAATAATATTATTGGCTGTTTCTAAAACAGTATTATCAATGCGTGCATTGAAAAATTCCATGTCTTCGGGACAGGTTTCCATCACATATTTAAAAATGTGTTTAAGAAACTCCTCAGCCAAATCCATATCACCTTCTAAATCACAAAATGCCATTTCTGGTTCAACCATCCAAAATTCGGCTAAGTGACGCGAAGTATTAGAATTTTCTGCGCGGAATGTAGGACCAAAAGTATAGACATTGGTAAAAGCCATTGCCATAATTTCGGCTTCTAATTGGCCACTAACTGTTAAATATGCAGGTTTATTAAAGAAGTCTTGACTATAATCAATTTCTTGATTTTCGGTTCTGGGAACATCCTTTAAATTGAAATTAGTCACACTAAATAATTCCCCAGCCCCTTCACAATCACTTGCGGTAATAATGGGAGTATGCACCCATAAAAAGCCCCGTTCGTGAAAAAATTGGTGAATAGCCGTCGCGCAAGCATTTCTCACTCGAAATACTGCACCAAAGGAGTTAGTTCTGCCGCGCAAATGGGCAATGGTTCGCAGAAACTCAAAGGAATGACGTTTCTTTTGCAGAGGATAGGTATCAGGATCAGCATCTCCGTATACTTTCACTGTATCAGCTTTTAATTCTATTCTTTGTCCTTTCCCTTGAGAAGCTACTAACACTCCTGCTACTTCTACAGAAGCACCTGTATTGATTTGTTTTAATATTCCTTGATAGTCTGGTAAATCTTGATTAATAACAATTTGCAGATTACCTAAAGATGAACCATCATTAACTTCTAAAAATGCAAATCCTTTTAATTCCCGTTTGGTTCTTACCCAACCTTGAACTACCAAACTTTCTTCGGGTTTACCACTTCTTAATATTTCTGCAATTCGGTGTTTAATCATTTTAGGCAATTTGTATTTTTTTCATGATCAAGATCCCCAAAGATCCCCGACTTCTTTAAGAAGTCAGATATCTAAAAATCACCCAACCCAAGATTTTAATAACCAACCTATAATAACGCCCAAACCACCAAAACGGATAGCTTGCCAAAAAGGTCTTTTCAGGCTACTCCAAGAAAATAACTGGCTTTCTAGGTTTATTTCTAAAGTTTCTAACTGTTTTTGAAGGCGGGTTAACTCTGCTCTAATTTCTGGAGTCTGCTTTCTATTTTGCTTTAAATTATTTAATTCTTGTTGCCATTGTGCCTTTTGTTGTTGATCTTGTTGCACTTGGGCATATCTATCTTTCAAGAATCGCAGTGAAGTTTCTACTTCCTCTAGTTCTTGTTCAAAATCTGGTTGGGGGTTTTCCTCTAAATTAGTCATTAGTCATTGGTCATTGGCTATGATAATTAAATAATAACTTTTGTCTATTAACTCAGCAGTTAGTCTTATGTCTCCAACTACTCAACTTAATCTAAATGAAGTTAGCACTCTAGAATTAGCCCAAGCCCTCATGGAAAGGCTAAAAATCTCTCCTGATGATTGGCATCGTCTCAAATCTAACCGCAATTCTCGCGCTAGTGAACAAGCCGCCGCCGCAATGGTATTTTTGGTCAAAAATGAACCTCAAGAGGCACAGGCAAGGTTAGAACAGGCTGTGGGCTGGCTAGATAAGTCAATCTCTGCCCCTCCCTGCCCCACTCACGGACATAATCGTGATGGAGTGCAGAAGGAATAGGGAAAAAGAGTTTTCTCCTATTACTTTCTTTCTTCCCTGTCACCTGTCACCTGTAAACTGTCACCTTCTTGCCTATCACCTTCGCAAAGATAATAAACGACGGCTTTCTAATTGCTTACAAAGCCTGAGTTCTGTGCCTTTGCGATTCCATTCTACTTGATCAAAAATTTGATGGAGTAAGGACATACCCCGTCCACTTTCGGCTTCGTCTGGTGGTAAATAGTCATCGGGATCACTATCGCTACTGTGGGAAGGAGTGAAACCGCTACCCTGATCTGAGATAATCCACCAATACTGATTATCTATTAATGAAAAACGGACTACTACTAATTTGCCAGGATCAAGATTATTGCCATGTTTAGCGGCATTTACTAGGGCTTCTTGAAGTCCTAATCGTAGTTCTGATTGTAATTTTGCCGGAATATCTTTCAAGAGTAAATCTAATATTGGACACAGATAAAGGGTGGAGGCAAAACTAATTGTCCCCCAATAACGTCCAACTGGACGAAGAGAAATGGTAATCACAAGAGAAACCCCGTAGCTTTTAGTTAGCTAGACATTTGTTTGCTTTAACAGATATCCTGATCAAAATTTAGGTAGTCGTACTGCCTGCAAACTTGCGTCTGTAAAACTAAATTTATAAAAATGCTAGGACATAGCAACTCTAAAGGTAAATTATATTGATTAGTTACAATTTGCAAAAGTTAACCTGTTGATTTAGCGATTTTATGAAAAATTGCTATTTTCGGACAGGAGTAGAAAGTTACTCTTTTTAACTGCTGATTTGTAATTAACACAATTGTATTGACCTTTTTAAGAATCTATGCAACTCTGATTTCTTTAAAAGAAAATGAATTTCTATTTTTATCGTAATTTCATTCTAGCATTATGGGTATGGACTAGACTACAAATTTCTAATTTTGATTTTTGTAAAGAATTAACTGCTCTAATCATTGGCTGATAAGGCTAGAAAAGCGGCTGCTTCGACATGAGCGGTTTGAGGAAAGAAGTCAGCAGGCTGCACCCTTGTGAGTTGGTATAATCCATCTTCACAAAGTAATTTGAGGTCACGGGCGAGGGTAGATACTTTACAACTGACGTAAACTATTCGGGATGGTTTCAGTTTCCTTAATGTTTTGATAACATTATCTTCACATCCTTTTCGAGGCGGATCAAGTAATACAACATCTGGTATAATTTCCAAATTCTGAAGGATTTTTTCTACTGCGCCTACCTGAAATGTCACGTTGTTAATTCCATTTTCTTGGGCATTGATAATCGCCTGTTCTACTGCTGTAGATTGCAATTCTAAACCTGTAATGTGTCGTACTTGTTTAGCCAGGGGCAACGTTAACGTCCCTATACCACAATAGGCATCAACTAGGATTTCATGGCCTTGTAAATTCAGTTCTGCTTGAATCACCTCTAAAAGTGCCTCGGCTGTTTCTGTGTACACTTGGAAAAAGGTATCTGGGCGGATTTGAAAGTCGAGTCCGGCAAATTTTTCTCGCAGGTAAGGAACTCCAGCTAGACAACGGGTTTCTGATCCAAATATAGCATTTGTGCGATCGCTATTGCGGTTAAGAGACACACCCACTAACTGAGGATATCGCTGTAACCATTGCTGTGCTTGAGTTTCAACTCCTGGTAAATTCCAATCATTGACTACCAAAGTCAACAGCATTTCCCCTGTATAGCGACCAATGCGTAAACCCAAATGGCGAATTAATCCTTTGTGGAGATTTTCGTCATAAATTGGCCACCCCTGCTTTTGAATATCTAATTTCACCTCCGCTAACAAAGGATTTAAGCGAGGATCTTGAACGGGGCATTGGTTCAAGTTAATTAATTTATGGCTACCTTTATGGTAATAACCTGCTTGGACTTGACCTGTTGCCGATACACCAACAGGATAAGTAGCTTTGTTGCGATAACCAAAAGATGAATCAGCTACTAATATGGAATCTATCGGTGGATTAGTAAAACCACCAATACGTTCTAAAGCTTGAATCACTTGATTTTGTTTGGCTTTTAATTGGTAATCATAATTAATATGTTGCCACTGACAACCACCACATTTATCAGCGACAATGCAATGGGGTCTAATTCGATCATCCGAAATTTCCACTAAATCAGTGAGTTTACCATGAGCATATTTTGGCTTAACGTGGATGAGTCTGACAAGAGCGCGATCGCCCACCACCGTATCAGGAACAAACACCACCCGCTGATCAAAGCGTCCTACACCATCACCAGTGTCACTTAAATCAGTAATCTCCAGTTCTATGACTTCACCTTGTCGCCACATTGTATTAGTCATTGGTCAATTTTTAGGGAATGGGAACAGGGAAGCGGAAGTTCCCTCATGTTGAATTGTGAATTCATTTATATCTATCTTCCCACACACTTCACTTCTGTACCTCTAAGTCGCTAAACTAGCAAATAATAAATATTTCAGGTCATTTAGATAATCATGACTGTAATTAGCCAAGTTATTCTCCAAGCTGACGACGAACTGCGTTACCCTAGCAGTGGCGAACTCAAAAACATCAAAGCCTTTTTAGAAACAGGAGTACAGCGCACTAGAATCGCTGCTACCCTCTCCGAAAACGAGAAAAAGATTGTTCAAGAAGCCACCAAAAAACTTTGGCAAAAACGCCCTGACTTTATCGCCCCTGGTGGTAATGCTTACGGTGAAAAACAGCGGGCTTTGTGTATTCGGGACTTTGGCTGGTATTTACGCCTAATTACCTACGGTGTACTTGCAGGTGACAAAGAACCCATTGAAAAAATTGGTTTGATTGGTGTGCGGGAAATGTACAACTCTCTAGGTGTTCCTGTTCCAGGAATGGTAGAAGCTATTGTGTCTCTCAAACAAGCATCCTTGGATTTATTAAATTCAGAAGATGCTATGGAAGCCGCACCTTACTTTGATTACATCATTCAAGCAATGTCCTAAGCAAACGCCTGTGCTAAGTCTAGTTCAACATCTTAGCACTGGTTAGCAATCACTTCCCCACAGTTGGTAGTGACTATGGCAAAATATTTGTCAGGTTATTAACCAGTTGTGGGGATATTTTGATCTTGGTTAAGAATTTAGAGTATTCCAAGTAAAAAAATGCCCAATTGTCATTGCGTTCGCGGAGCGTGGCGTTAGCCATATGGAGCGGAGCGGAATGAAGCAATCTCTGGTTTTGGATCATTTATTGTTTGGAACACTCTTATTAACCAAAAGTTAATTGATAAGTTAGTGTTATACTTAGCATAAGTCAGTAAATCACTGATGACAAAAAACCGACAAACTTATGGTAAGCTGTCGGCAATTAGTGTGTTCCCTATTAATGACTCGGCTAGAGTTCAGTTGCTTTTAATTATGCCAACATGGCGATATTTATGAGAGGATCTAAGTCATACATAAATGTGATTTACGTCACTCCAGAATCGCAACTGAACTCAAAGTTGGGTTTTTAATCTAGGAGAGATAAATAATGTGTATAATATTATATTCATACGTATTGTCAACTACTTGACAAAACCCTGCTAATTTTAAAACTAGAGAGGAATTGGGTTATACGTATTTTTACATTTAATGGTTCATCAATAATATAGAAAATACTAATATGAATATCTTTTAATCAATGTAAAAGAAGATCAATCTTGTGAAAACTGATACTATATTTTATCAACTATTTCAGACATTACCTAGTATCCTTTTTGAGCTACTTGGCAAACCAGCCACAGAAGCAGAAGGATATCAATTTACTTCTGTAGAAATCAAAGAACTAGCATTTCGCTTTGATGGTTTATTTGTACCTGATTCGGAGATACCTGAACAGCCAATTTACTTTGTAGAAGTTCAATTTCAGCCGAAAGCGGATTTTTATTGGCGGTTTTTTACCGAAATCTTTGTTTATCTCAATCAATATCAACCCAAGAATGATTTTCACGCAGTAGCGATTTTCGCTAAACGTAGTTTAGATCCTGGTGTACCAATGCAGTATCGGGGTTTGCTAATGAGTCAGCAAGTCACATTTATTTATTTGGATGAGTTAGAGGTTACAACCGATAATTCAATAGGACTAGGAATGGTACAGCTAGTTGTGGAAAAACAGGAAACTGCGATCGATCATACCAAACAGTTAATCCAAAAATCTCGACAACAATTAACTGATGCTAGTAAAAGGCAAAAAGTTCTAGAATTGTTAGAGACGATCTTAGTTTATAAATTAAGTAATTTAGCTCGTCAGGAGATTGAAGCAATGTTTACTCTAGATGAATTAAAGCAAACACGATATTTTCGAGAAGTTGCGGAGGAAGCAAAAGTAGAAGGTAAATTAGAAGGTAAGTTAGAAGGTAAGTTAGAAGGTAAGTTAGAAGGTAAGTTAGAAGGTAAGTTGGAAACAGTACCGCTGTTATTACAGTTAGGTTTGACTGTGGAACAAATAGCCGCAAATTTAGCTGTTGATATTGAAGCAGTGAGGAAGGTTGCGGAAAAATCTGTTGATCAAAATTCTTCAGAGTAATTAGAATAAATGGAAAGTGATTAGTTTGACTGATCACTTTTTTCAACATTTTCAAAAGTTGATTATTGATCCAATACTTGTCGGTTAAGCTAAAAACATTAAATTAGGTAGGTTGGTTTGACGCTAGGAAACCCAACATTTACTAACTTTTGTTGGGTTGCGCTTTGCTTAACCCAATCTACAAAAACTCTAGAGAGTTAATTAAGGCATTATAACCTTGTTTGATAATTTCATTTTGGGTTTTCATCATTGCTTTCCTCTGTTACATTCTACCTTAGTTAGTGTGAAAAATCATTAAAAAGTAGCTTTTTCAATGATATAATTTAGAGCCTGTTTAACTGTCGTAATTCTTTCAGCAACTTGATCAGGTATTTCAATATCAAACTCTTCTTCTATAGCCATAACTAATTCAACAGCATCAAGAGAATCCGCCCCTAAATCTTGAATAAAGTTTGTATTCAAGTTAATTTTGTTGTCATTAACATCTAATTGTTCGGCAATAATTATTTTCAACTTTCTAAATATTTTTTCAGTGGTATTACTATTATTAGCAGTAATCATTGGTTGAGGTGCTAAGTTTTCAACCTTTGATTGTTCTTCTACTTCTTCCTGTGATTCATCTCTAATATTAAAATAGTGAAAAAGATTAGCAACAGTTAAATCTGATGCTTGTTGTAAATTAGATGTAACTAATGTTCTATATCCAGAAATTGCAGCTTGTTGACTGACATAATTTTCATATTCCCGGCGTAATTCTGGCGCAAACATAAATAATAATTGATCACGTAATGAATAAAAATGAGATTTTTCGGCTATGTTTTCGTAGCTGATTTGTTCTGGTGGTATTTCTGAATTAGTTATAGTTTGGGTAGTTTCTGAATTATTAAAATCAGCACTATTTAAAAGTTTTAATTCTGCTGGAGGAAGGGATTTTACCCAATTTACATGATTTTGCCATGATTCGATGATTACTAAATCATGATTATGAATACGGGTAAGTTCAGGAAAGAGAAAATCAAGTTCATCGTGGGATTCACATTGATTAATTACAGTATGGGCATCTTCACATATTTTAGTTTGTAATTGGTTCAGGCGATCGCTCACAGCAGAAATTTCATTTTGCACTTGATAAGTGATAATAATTGCTTGTTCAATAGCCCAAGAACATTCTAACCGGCGTAGTTGTCCAGGCGCACAAGTATCTTCTAATAAATACGGATTAGTATAATCTGCTAAAGCCTCAAATAGCATTCCTTTAACAGCGTCAATTTCTGCATTTCTGCGGCTAATATCTTGTAATTGCATGGCAGAACGTAAACGGTTTATAGCTTGCACAAATAAACCATAGGCTCTAATTAAAACGGTGCGATGTTGTTCAAATTTGATATCTTGGGCTACCTGTTCAATTAGTTGTCTAATTTCTGCTCCTTGGTCTTTTAAGGCTTGTTTCAAGTCAATAAAGCCATTTTTGACCTCTAACCGCATTTGCTCAACTTCTTTCCTCAATTTCAGGGTTTGGTGTAAATTCACTGCTGTTAATGCTACACCTGCAACTGTTCCTACACCGATCAGGGCGGTTGTTGCTTGTAATACTCCTAAGCTGTTTTGGATAGTTTGTAAGCTACCCATGACTGCTGTAAAATTTTGCTGATTTTGATACATCTGCAACCCAGTCATGAGAAAATTAGGAGCGGATACAAGTGGTGATAATGGATTGATAACACCAATAGCATGAGACACAAACTGACCTGTAACAGCATCTCTAGCAATGCTTAGGGGTACACCATTACTAAAGACGGGGATATATTTACCAGCTTCAATACCAGCTTGAATGAGAGATGGAAATTGATACATCATATCTTTGTAGAGCTTATTGAATCAATATGTACTTTTATAGCTTAACTGATAAATTTCAATACTAAGAACCGTGATTGTGCGGTAAATGGGTTAAATTTGATTAAATTAGGGAATAATAATTTTTAACCACTCTATCCACTGGTGATTTTTATGGATACTTCACGAGTTACTTCTGAGACTGTTGATTTATTATCACGCATCACAGGACAAAAACTGAGCCAACGGGATATCACACCACAGGTATTATTTTTGGCTAGTTTGGTGACGGTGCTAATGGGAGTAATATTTGTAGATGGGACAGTAGAAGATCAAGAAAAACAACGCTTACTAAAAATTTTGTATCGTTTTAGCTTACCAGAAAGTGATGTGCGAAGATTGACACATTTAATGATTAAAGGAGTGAAAGAACATCAAACTTATAAAAAAATTCAATATTTGTTAAAGTTAACATCTCCACTTTCTGAATCAGAAAAAATATTATTAATTGGTTTTGGTTATGAAATGTCAATTGCAGATGGTGAAATTGATGTGCGGGAAAAGCAATATTTAGGAATAGTTGCTAAAAATCTAGGTCTTAAATCTGAATATTTAGAAGTTTTTGAGATTGCATTTACTAATCAAGGAAATTTTGATATAACTGCTTTAAATGAAGTACATTTTTTACTAGATCCTTCTCGGTTTCAAGAACTTGATACAGTCTTTGTAAAAGTTGCAAGTGATATGTTGGCAATTTTACCTGCTAAACCAGAAATTAAAATTACTCAAAAGCATACAACCGTATCTTATGACGAGTTGAAAAAATTTCAAGTCTATCGTCAAGAATTAGATAGCTATTGTAACTTAGTCTCTCAAATAATTCACGAATGTAAAGATCATAGTTTCTTAACTTCTACTTTGATAGATGATATTACAGAAGCATATAATAAAATCAAAAATCAGAGATTTAGGTTGGCTGTTGTTGGTGAGTTTAGCAAAGGTAAATCAACACTGTTAAATGCTTTGTTAGGTGAAGAAATTCAGCCAGTTAGAGCAGTTCCTTGTAGTGGTACAGTTACAGTTTTAAAATATGGAACTCAAAAGCGGGTAATTTGTCATTATAAAGATGGAAGAGTGGAGGAAATTGCTTTTGAACAGTATAAAGCAAAAGCAAGTATTTCTAAAGAAGCCGCCGTAGATCACCGTAGTGATGAACTAGCACAATCTGAAATTGAAGAAATTATTTTTGAGCATCCTGAATTAGCTTTATGTAAAAGTGGTGTAGAAATAGTTGATTCACCTGGATTAAATGAACATCCTGATAGAACCGCTATTACTAACAAACTCTTAAAAGATACAGATGCAGTAATTTTCTTAACAAATGCGTTGCATCTTCTTACTGAAAAAGAAAAAGAATTGATACAAGATGTAAGATATCAAATAAATCATGGTAGTGAAAAAAAGCCTGCTGAAAATCTTTTTATTTTAGTCAATTTCATGGATTCCCTCGATAATGATGAAGACCGTCAAGATGTTAGACAGAGACTTGAAAGTTTTATTAAACATAAAAATTTACTGATTACCAATGGGGAAACCCGTATTCACTACATTTCTGCAAAATCAGCATTGAAGACTATACTTAACGGAAATAATGATGAATACTTGAGAGATTTTAAAGCTTTTACTAAGTCTTTAGAGAATTTTTTGACAATTGAGCGTGGTTATCTTGAAATCAAAAAAATAGCAACTAAAATAAATGACACTGTTGAATCAGGATTAGATGGTCTTAATCAAGCAAAGGATACATTAGACGGTATTATTAAACTCTCAGAAGTCACAAAACAAGAAATTATAGAGCAAATTGGAGAAGCGAGTGGACATGATGTCAAAATTCAACTTTTGGCGGATGATATAAGGGATACAGTATTTGAATTAGCCAATAAATCTTGGCATGAATGGATTGAAGGCTTGGGAGAAAGATTGGCTAACAAGATAGAGAAATGGACTTCTAAACATAATCCTATATTCAACCAACAGCAAGTTAGACAAGACTACATCAACCAGTTCACAAGAGATTTACAACGTGAGATAGACGAATGGGGTGAGAAAGAACTTAAACAGAAAATACTAATGCCAAATATTGAGTTATTAGATGATTATATCAATAAAGAATTACAATCTCTTAAAGAGAGATTTAATGATCTCGACCAAAAAATAAATACTGATTTTAGTAAGCAGATAAATTTAGCAATAAATAATCTTGAAGATAGCTTTGGTGACTTATTAACTTATATAAGTGGAGGGCTGTTTGGAGGAGGAATTGGTGCTGGTTTACTGATGATAATTGGATTAGGTGGTCCAATTATGTGGGCAGTAGCAGGTGTGGGTGCTGCAATAGCTGGGGCGATAGGTTTTGGTATAGATGGGCTTTATAATGATTTGAAAATAAAAGTATTTGAAACAGGGTGGGAAAAATTTATAGACTCCACAGAACAACTTACAAATAAAATTGGTGAAACTATAGGCTTACTTTTTGATAATCGAGTTGAAGGTGCAATTAAAGTAATTACAAAAGCCATTTACTTGTGTGAAAACCTTTTAGAACAACAAGAAAAAGCTCACCATGAAAATCTAGAACAACAGGAAATCGAAAAAGCATTTATTAACCAAAAACGCCAAGAACTTGAACAAGTGCAGCAACAATTACAAACTATAATCAATAAATCTACAACTCCGTAATTACAAAATCAAACTTACCCAAAAATTAACCAACATGAAAACATCTACCGACAGACAACGCACCCTAGAAATGGCTTGTATTTCTCAACTCGCTTACGTCGCCTATAAACAAGGAAATGACATAGTTAGCGATATCCTGAAAACAGGTTCTCCATCATTTTTTCCACCATATCAAACTATAGAATTTATCTCAGCACCACGTCCTTTAAGTGATACAGATGAATTAGTTTGTTGTGGTTTACTCCTATCAAGCGAAAATGATATTGTCATTGCTATTAGAGGTACAGAAAGATTAGATGATTACTTCTTTAACTTACTTGCATTTCCCAACTCAGAAGCAATTCACTCCGGTTTTAATCTTTATGTTAAAAGTTTCTGGCAACAATTACAAGACTTTATCCAAAGACCAGAAAACACTAACAAAAATATTTTCGTCACTGGACATAGTTTAGGCGGTGCTGCGGCTACATTAATTACTAAACGAATTAGTGAAACCGAATTAAAACCCATTGCACCTTATACCTTAGAAACTTATACATTTGGCGCACCACCAGTTAGCACAATCGAATTAATTCTGGATACTCCCATATATAGATTTAGAAATATCGGTGATTTCATTCCTAACTTACCAAAAATCATTGCTGTTTTATTAAATAAAATTCCAGGAATAAAACAAGTAATTATCAATTGGAAACCAGAATTATTAAAAACACTGGCTGATTATTCTCATGTAGGTAATGAATATTGTGTTAATAAAAAATATGAAATCATTGAACAAACGGACACTAATTTACCTAATATTAAATTAATTTTGCAAATTTCCAGTTTATTAGCTGCACAATTAAAATCACCATCTCAAGCAGATGTTAATAAATTTCGGTTGTTAATAAATACCCTGATTCAAACATCATTGGAAGAACATCGCGCCATTAAATATGTAGAAAGAATTAGTTTTGGGAAACTTCCACCTTATATTTCTAATTTGCATGATGATGAGGAGTAAAATAGAGATGAAGATTTTAATACAGTTATTATCCCACCGCAAAACCTGTAAATTGCCGCTTATAAGGAGCATGAAATCCTAAAACAATATCTTCTTTAGGTACACCAGCAGCGATTAATTCATTAGCAATACCAATTTCTGTACCATCTCTTTGTATCCAGATTTTATCATCTTTAATATCAACATGAATAATCACTCCATAGGTTCTGATTTGTTGCTTCCAACCAATATTTAATACTTGATAATGATGACGTTGCGTATCAAAAAGTAGTTGAATTTCTGTACCATTGGCGATATCATTGGTAGAATGATTGCTTAAAATATCTTGAATAATTTGCGAGTAATTTATTCTTTCCATAAAACAATCTCCTGGGTTAAAGAATCAAAAATTAAAACCTTAATTTGATATTCTTTTAAAGAGTCTTGGATAAATTGACGAGAGAAAAAATCTCGATACGTGTCTTCGCTAATGGCTAAATATAAAATCCGTTGAGGTTGTTCTTTTTTTAATGCTAACCGATAATTGAGAGTTTGACCTAAAGCAAGATGAAATTCAGTTACTTCAGATGCACCTACAAAAGATTTTACTTCTACAGCTATTTGTTGACCTTGTTTTTGCGCTGCTAATAGTCTTTCTGCTCCTAAGTCTACAAAAAATTCGATATCATCAACTTTAATATACAGTGGATCATGGGTAATGTTCCAACCATCTTTTTCTAAAGCATTACGTACAGATTCATGAAATATATCTTTAGATGGCATAAGCAAACAATTAATTAACATCAATAATTATATCTAAAATCTCTTTCAATCTCATAAAACAGCAGTATCTATAACTAGCTTTATGAAATTATCTCAGAAATTTCCTCATCTGTGTAAACTGTTTCATTCTTTTGCATCAAATAAGAACGCAATGCACGGAATTTGTGTGTAAAGATGTAGTCCTCAATAGCTTTACCAACTAAACTATCAGCAGATATACCTTCAGTTTGGGTAATTTCTAAAAGTGCTGCTTTCAGTTCTGGGGTAATAGTAATGGTTAGGGTATCTTGCATATTTTATCAGCGAGCTACATAATTAATTATACAATAAATCAAAGGATTGATTACAAATAAATGTTACTATGAAAGTAAGAGCAGTGATTCAGCGACTAGAAGCTGATGGTTGGTATTTAGCCAGAACTAGAGGAAGTCACCGACAGTTTAAACATCCCCATAAACTTGGTACAGTTACAGTTTCCGGTAAACCTAATATTGACGTACCCATTGGTACAATAAAAAGTATATGGAAACAAGCTCAATTGGAGGAAGAATAATGCGTTATACAGTAGTAATTGAAAAAGGAAATACTAGCTATGGTGCTTATGTTCCCGACTTACCCGGTTGTATAGCTGTGGCTGAAACATTAGCAGAAGTCCAACAACTAATTGTAGAGTCCATAGAATTTCATATAGAAAGTTTAATAGAGTCAGGTTTACCAATTCCTCAAGCTACAAGTATCGCTCAGGAAGTTGAAGTTTTAATTTAAGTAGGAATCTAATTTATAACCTGGTCATTTATTTCTTTTTGTAAATGCTGTTGCAACATATCAGTTAAAGTTTTTTCGGCTGAAAAAGCATCATAAGGCGACCAAATTTCATAAGTTTTACCATCTTCAAGAAAAGCTGAATTTTCTGCACCTTTAGCTAATTCTGCGGCTAAAAATTGAATAGCTTTGATTTTTTCTTGATCAGATAATTTTCGCAGTGATGGCAAAATCTCTGTCAATGTCATAAAAATACGGGGTAAAAACTGGTTACATTATAACATTATGAATAACTTGATAATTGATAATTTATTGACAAGATTAAAAAGAAATCCATGATCTTAATTGCCGTAAACAGATAGAATATTTCTCTGTCCTCTTGGTGCATAACTTCCATGACCACATTTGGTGAAAATCCCTTTTCTCCCCAAGAAATTGCCTCAGAAGGCATAAAACCAGAAGAATATACCGAAATCGTCCGCCGCTTAGGCCGTCATCCCAACAAAGCCGAACTAGGTATGTTTGGGGTGATGTGGTCAGAACATTGCTGTTATAAAAATTCCCGCCCTTTACTCAAACAGTTTCCCACCACGGGACCCCGCATACTTGTTGGACCCGGTGAAAATGCCGGAGTTGTGGATATCGGCGACGGACTACAATTAGCGTTTAAAATAGAATCCCATAACCACCCTTCCGCCGTTGAACCCTTCCAAGGTGCTGCAACCGGAGTAGGTGGGATATTAAGAGATATCTTCACAATGGGGGCGCGTCCCATAGCCTTATTAAACTCCTTGCGGTTTGGAGATTTGAATGATCCGAAAACTCAAAGATTGTTTGCTGGTGTAGTATCTGGTATTTCCCATTATGGTAACTGCGTTGGGGTCCCCACAGTTGGGGGTGAAGTGTATTTTGACCCCGCCTACTCTGGAAATCCCCTTGTCAACGTCATGGCATTGGGATTGATGGAAACGTCGGAAATTGTCAAATCAGGGGCTTCCGGCTTAGGAAATCCCGTGCTGTATGTAGGTTCAACCACCGGACGGGATGGCATGGGCGGCGCAAGTTTTGCCAGTGCGGAATTAACTGAGGAATCAATGGATAACCGTCCTGCGGTGCAAGTAGGAGATCCATTTTTAGAAAAGTCCTTAATTGAAGCTTGTTTGGAGGCATTCAAAACCGGGGCTGTAGTTGCGGCACAGGATATGGGCGCTGCGGGTATCACCTGTTCAACTTCGGAAATGGCTGCTAAAGGTGGTGTGGGGATTGATTTCGATTTAGATAAAATTCCGGTGCGGGAATCGGGAATGATTCCTTATGAATACCTGCTTTCGGAATCTCAAGAACGAATGTTGTTTGTGTCCGAAAAAGGACGGGAACAGGAATTAATTGATATTTTCCACCGTTGGGGACTGCAAGCTGTGGTTGCGGGTACGGTAATTGAAGAACCTATTGTTAGAATTTGGTTTGAGGGGAAAATTGCCGCTGAAATTCCCGCTGATGCTTTGGCGGAAAATACGCCTTTGTATGAAAGAGAATTATTGACAGAAGCCCCCGAATATGCACAAAAAGCTTGGCAATGGACAAGTGATAATTTACCTGTTTGCAATGTTGAGGGAATTGAAATTGAGGGAAGTCTGCAAAGTTGGAATGATATTTTATTGACTTTGCTAGATACTCCTAGCATTGCTTCTAAAAGCTGGGTTTATCGTCAATATGACCATCAAGTTCAGAATAATACGGTATTGTTACCCGGTGGCGCTGATGCGGCTGTCGTGCGTTTACGTCCTTTAGAAGAAATCCAAAATTCAAAATCCAAAATCCAAAATCCAAAATCGGGTGTTGCCGCGACGGTAGATTGTAATTCTCGTTATGTCTATCTTGATCCCTATGAAGGTGCTAAGGCAGTGGTGGCAGAAGCTGCCCGGAATCTTAGCTGTGTGGGTGCTGACCCCCTGGCTGTGACTGATAACCTCAATTTTGGTAGCCCAGAAAAACCCATTGGTTATTGGCAATTAGCGTCCGCTTGTCGGGGTTTGAGTGAAGGTTGTAAAGAGTTAGGAACGCCGGTAACTGGGGGGAATGTCTCTCTCTACAATGAAACTTTTGACGCGGAAGGTAATCCCCAACCAATTTATCCGACTCCGGTTGTGGGTATGGTGGGGTTGATTCCTGATTTAACGAAAATTTGCGGACAAGGTTGGCAAAATGCAGGTGATATAATTTATCTTCTGGGTTTATCAATTCAATCAAAAATTGAATTGGGTGCTTCTGAATATTTGGCAGCTATTCATAATACGATCGCAGGTAAACCCCCTAGAGTTGATTTTGATTTAGAACGTCTGGTACAAAAAGCTTGTCGTCATGGTATTCGCGCTGGTTGGGTAAATTCCGCCCATGATTCGGCTGAAGGTGGTGTAGCTGTGGCTTTAGCGGAATCTTGTCTTTCTGGAAATTTGGGGGCGGAAATTAATTTCCCAATAAGTGCAAATCATGATTCACGATTTGATGAAGTGCTATTTGGTGAAGGTGGGGCGAGAATTTTAGTTTCTGTAAGTGGAGAAAACCAAGAAAAATGGGAATCCTATTTAAAGGAACATCTCACAGAGAATTGGCAAAAACTGGGAACAGTTGCTAATTCAGGGAATTTGGAGATTTTAACCGCAGATAAACATCAGTTACTCCAGGTTAGTCTCGAAGATATGAGCGATCGCTATTCTTTAGCCATCTCTAAACGTCTCGCTATCTACACCAATACCTAATCAACATCAAAAATCAAGGTTTGAACATGAAAATTTACAATTCATACTTTATCCTTGACCAATTTACGGTACTGTTTTAATGGATGGTTAAAGATTTGTTAAGAAGAAGGTGACAGGTGACAGGTAACAGGTAACAGGTAACAGGTAACAGGTAACAGGTAACAGGTAACAGGTAACAGGTAACAGGTAAGATTAAGTGTTTTTCTCCCCTGCTCCCCTGCTCCCCTGCTCCCCTGCTCCCCTGCTCCCCTGCTCCCCTGCTCCCCTGCTCCCCTGCTCCCCTTCCCAGTTTTCAGTTCCCAGTTCCCACTGACTCGACACCCCACCAGGAGCAAAACCAGCATGATTCCCCTTAATTCCGTTACCTTGGATGAACACCATCCTGACAAGCCAGAAGAAGCTTGTGGTGTTTTTGGCATTTACGCCCCAGAACAAGACGTTGCTAAATTGACTTACTTTGGATTGTATGCTCTTCAGCATCGAGGTCAAGAATCTGCTGGTATTGCTACCTTTGAGGGTTCGCACGTTCACCAGCACAAAGATATGGGCTTGGTATCGCAAGTATTCAATGAAACCATCTTAGATGAATTACCTGGAAATTTGGCAGTTGGACATACTCGCTATTCCACTACCGGTTCTAGTCGTAGAGTTAACGCCCAACCAGCGGTTGTGGAAACTCGCTTAGGTTTATTAGCATTAGCACATAATGGTAATTTAGTCAATACAGTAAAATTGCGAGAAGAGTTAAAAGATCAGTTTAACCTAGTAACGACAACCGACTCAGAAATGATTGCTTATGCGATCGCTCAGGAAGTCAACACTGGTGCAGATTGGTTAACAGGGGCAATTAATGCCTTTCACCGTTGCGAAGGCGCATTTAGCCTAGTTATTGGCACACCAGAAGGTATCATGGGAGTTCGTGATCCTAACGGTATCCGTCCCTTAGTAATTGGCACATTAGATAGTGATCCTGTCCGTTACGTTCTCGCTTCTGAAACTTGCGGTTTAGATATTATCGGTGCTGAATATCTGCGTGATGTTCAACCAGGAGAATTAGTTTGGATCACTGAAAGCGGCTTAGAATCATTTCAATGGCATCAACAGCCAGAACGCAAACTTTGTATCTTTGAAATGATCTATTTTGCCCGTCCGGATAGCCTCATGCACGACGAAACTTTATACAGTTATCGAATGCGGTTAGGACGGAGAATAGCGGCTGAATCCCCCGTAGAAGCTGATTTAGTCTTTGGTGTTCCTGATTCTGGTATCCCTGCGGCTATTGGCTTTTCCCAAGCTTCTGGGATAGCTTATGGTGAGGGATTGATTAAAAATCGCTATGTTGGCCGCACTTTTATTCAGCCTACTCAAGCCATGCGTGAGTCAGGTATCCGCATGAAACTTAACCCCCTCAAAGATGTATTATACGGTAAGCGGGTAGTAATTATTGATGATTCGATTGTTCGGGGAACTACTAGCCGTAAACTAGTTCAAGCTTTGCGTGATGCTGGTGTAGCCGAAGTCCACATGAGAATTTCTTCTCCTCCTGTCACTCATCCTTGTTTCTATGGTATTGATACTGATACCCAAGATCAATTAATTGCTGCTACGAAGTCAGTCGAAGAAATAGCCAAACAATTACAAGTTGATAGTTTAGCTTATTTGAGTTGGGAAGGAATGTTAGAAACAACCAGAGAAGATACTAATAGTTTCTGTTCGGCTTGTTTTACTGGTGATTATCCCGTCGCTATTCCTGAACAAATGAAGCGTTCTAAATTGATTTTAGAAAAGGTTGTAGTCTAGAAAATAAAGCAGATCACACAAGCTTTTGTCCAATTTTTAATGGTTGGTTGATTTATGTCATGCTTTACTAGTTAAGTTGGTTTGAACAATACGCCAAATTGAAAAAAGCCTTGATTTGTAGCGACAAAAGTATTGTTTAGGGAAAGTTTTTTTCTTTCCCTTTCCATTAACTAATCAGGATGGTGATGCCCCTTTTTATGATATTTTAATTAATTGTTGCTAAATCATCCGAGTTATGAGAATTTATGCTAATTGATAAGATTCAAAAACAAATTCAAAAGTCACCTATATTATTTTTAATAACCTTATCTATATCTGTCCGATTGTACAATATTAATTCACCAATTATAGGCATTCATTCCTGGCGACAAGCAGATACAGCAGCAATGGCTAGGAATTTTTATGAAAATGGATTTAATTTATTTTATCCACAAATTGATTGGGGTGGTAATTCCCTTGGTTATTGTGAAACAGAATTTCCAATTTATTCATTTATTGTAGCTATATTCTATAAATTTTTTGGTGTACATGAATTATTTGGTAGATTGACATCTATTCTTTTTTCATTATTAACAATATTTTTCTTATATAAACTTATTAGCAAATATCTTGATCATAAAACCGCTTTTTGGTCATGCTTATTATTTGCTATTTTACCATTAACTGTATATTATAGTCGAACTTTTCAACCAGAATCCATGCTTTTAATGTGTTCGATTATAGGAGTATATTATTTTACTAACTGGTTAGAATCGGAAAAATTACATTTTTTATTTATATCAGCAATTTTTGTCTCTCTAGCTTGTCTCATTAAAGTTTTACCAATAATATATATTGGTATACCGTTAATTTATTTAGCTGTAAACAAATTTCATCTGAAGATTTTCAGCCAAATATCTCTTTGGTTTTATAGCTTATTTATTATTTTCACATTAGCTCTATGGTATTATCATGCTCATCAAATATATTTAGAATATGGTAATACTTTTGGATTTTGGGGCGGTTCAACAAACAGATATCAATATAATATCATATTCACTTTTAATTTTTGGTTAGAAATAATATCGAGAACGGCTATCAGACACTTTGCTATTTTCATGTTTCCCATCTTTATAGCAGGGTTATTTATACCAAGAAAAAGCCAAGAAGAGTATTTATTTGATGTTTGGTTATTGTCAGTAATATTAACTTGGGTTTTAGTTCCTACTACTAGCTTAGTGCATGAATATTATCAACTACCAATGATGCTTCCTGGTGTTGTCTTTATCGGGAAGGTTTTTAGCAAATACCTAAATAGTGATCATCAGCGTCTTAATATATCAAAAATTTTGGTAACTTCTCTATGTTTATGTATAACAACAGGTTCTATCATATATTCTGTAGATTATATGTTTAAAGAAAGCACAGATAAATCAGAAGTTATCAAATTAGCTCAGTTAGTTAAACAAAATACAGAACCACGTTCATTAATAATTTCTACTACAGGTGGTGATCCAACTTTACTTTACTTATCTCATCAAAAAGGATGGCTGATTAATCATAGTGATATAACAGAGGAATACATTATTTCTAGAATAAAATTAGGTGCTAATTATTTAGTAGGGAGTTTTAAATTTGTTGAAAGCTATAACTTATTTGTAAATGATGATCAGAAACAAAAAATTACTTCCATTCTCAAAAAATATCCCAATACTGTAGAGAATGAAAATTCATTTATTTCTAAACTATGATTAACTATTTATTTATATTCAAAGGGAACAGGAAAAACTTATGTTTTTAAACATGAGATTGAAATAATGACACTGTTTTTTTGACTGAGCTTTAAACTCACCAACTAAAGTTTCTTATCTGTTCCCTGTTCCCTTTTTTGTAAATATGCTTGTATCAAATTTAAATAAAGTTGTATAGAAGTAAGATTTTAAGAATAATTGACCGCAGATAAACGCAGATAAACGCAGATAAATACGGAGGATTATTTTTTTGTGCAGTTTCCTATAAAGTTGGAGGATAGGTATAAATTGTTGTCTGTTTGCGGAGGGTGGTGGATGACTTCTAGATTCTTGGACTTTTAAAACATCTTCTTAGTCATACAACAGAATATTTGACTCTTGTAAAAGATACACAAATCAAATAGAATTGCTATAATAGCCCAGCATAACAAGTAAATGAAAAATAGGTTAAAATTATTTTTCAAAAATTTGCCCTGACACTATATTATTATTGAACAGATTTTAAATGTTGAATAGTTACCAAAATTGACATATTTATGAATAACAAACCCAAAATAATTGTCCTCGATGATGATCCTACTGGTTCACAAACCGTTCATAGTTGCTTACTATTGATGCGCTGGGATGTGGAAACATTACGTTTAGGATTAAAAGATGATGCTCCTATTTTCTTTATTTTAACTAATACTCGTTCCCTAACTCCAGAAGCAGCCGCATCTGTGACTAGAGAAGTTTGTCACAATCTTAAACTAGCATTAGCAGCCGAAAAAATTGACGATTTTCTCGTAGTTAGTCGTTCTGACTCCACCTTACGTGGACATTATCCCATCGAAACTGATGTCATTGCCGAAGAACTCGGTCCATTTGATGCTCATTTTCTTGTACCTGCATTTTTTGAGGGGGGAAGAATTACCTGCGATAGTATTCATTATCTAATTATTGATGGTGTTCCTACTCCAGTCCATGAAACAGAATTTGCCCGTGATTCTGTCTTCAGCTACAATTACAGCTATCTTCCCAAATATGTAGAAGAAAAAACCCAAAAACGAATTAAAGAAGATAGTGTTACCAGATTTTTGCTTGCAGATATCCGTGCTGGTAGTTTAGAACGCTTATTGCAACTCCATGACAATCAGTGTGGTGTTGTAGATGGAGAAAATCAAGAGGATCTTAATACCTTCGCTGTTGATATTTTAACAGCCGCAAGTCAAGGAAAACGCTTTTATTCCGTTCTGCTGCTAGTATTTTAACAGCTTTGGCTGCCTTACCACCTCAACCCATTGCTGCTGAAAATATGGCAAAATACGTGCGCGGTGGTAAACCTGGTGCGGTAATTGTGGGTTCTCATGTCAAAAAGACAACTCAACAGTTAGAATCATTATTACAAGTTGAGGGAACAGTAGGGATAGAAGTTAATGTTGGCAGATTACTTGATCATGGTATAAATGAATCTGCTAAACTGCTGGCTGAGATCCTTGAAAAGATCCAAGTAGTACATAACTCTGGAAAAACACCAGTAGTTTATACTAGCCGTCAGGAATTGTCTTTTAAAGATGTCAAAACCAGGTTAGATTTTGGAGCAAAAGTTTCGGCTTTACTCATGGATATTGTGCAAGGTTTACCATCTGATATAGGCTTTCTCATTAGTAAGGGGGGTATTACTTCTAATGATGTCTTGAGTACGGGACTGAGTTTAACTTCTGCTCGGTTACTTGGCCAAATTTTAGCAGGTTGTTCAATGGTAATTACACCATCTGATCATCCTCTTTTTCCTAATTTGCCAGTAGTATTATTTCCCGGTAATGTCGGTAATGCTGATGCTTTGGGGACAATTTATCAAAGATTGATATGTGAATTAACAACTGATAATTGATAATTATCAATTTAAAGCAGATGATATATCAATGAGGTACAGAATCTAAATTGAAACCTATACACAAAGTACGGGCGAAGCATTCGGAAAATAGCATTGGACAAAAATGGATAATTGATTGCCCGAATGCTGATGCTTCCAGCACGCTCCGCGAACGCCCCTACAACTCCTGACTCCTACTGTAAAATCTCAATGTTAGTATATTTTGGCTAGTGTTGCATGAATTCTGATGCTGCTAAACCTGATGAGAATCAGGTTGATCAAGAGGTAAATAATTCTAATTCTGGCGAGATAAATACAGATTCTGCTGATTCGGGGAAACCTGATCAGATCAACTCAGAATTTTCTCCGTCAGAGTCAATTTCTCATCAGTTTGATCAAGAGGTAAATAATTCTAACTCTAGCGAGATAAATGCGGATCTTACTGATCATAAAGTAGAATCTAGTTCTGTTATCCCTAATGCAGAGTTAAAATCTGTTCTTGCCTATTTAAAAGATAATTCTAATGCTGAAAATGCAGAATCTAATGTTTCTCAGGATGGGGAATCTAGTTCTGTTTTATCTGATTTACCAAATGCTGATTTAGAATTACAACAGCAGACGGGAGATCATAATATTCAAGTTCAGTTAAAAACTGAGGAGGGACGACTTTTATTAATTCTACCTACAGAATCTCAAATACCGCCATCAGAATTCAGTTGGTGGGATATTTGGCAACAAATGAAACAGCGTCTCAATGCAGGCGATCGCTTACGTAAACCAAATACAGCCCTGCATCTAGTAGCTAAAGATCGGTTGTTAGATAACAGACAACTGCAAGATTTAGCAGAAACCTTAAATACATACCAGCTACAACTAAAATCAGTAGCTACCAGTCGTAGACAAACGGCGATCGCTGCTTGTACTCTGGGTTATTCTGTAGAACAAATCCAACTCCAAACATCCCTCTCTACTGATATCCAATCTGCCCCCACCGCACTAGCAGATGCCCTCTATCTACAAATGACAGTCAGATCAGGTGTAGAAATTCGTCATCCCGGTACGGTAATTATTTTGGGAGATATCAATCCTAGTGGTATTGTAATTGCAGACGGAGATATTCTCGTGTGGGGGCGATTGCGAGGAGTTGCCCATGCTGGTGCGGGGGGTAATCGTGAATCTTTAATTATGGCCTTGCAAATGGAACCAACCCAATTGCGAATCGCTGATGCTGTCGCTAGAGCGCCAGAAAAGTCCCTGACAAACTTCTTTCCGGAAGTTGCACATATTACACCCGAAGGAATTCGCATTGCTAAAGCCGCTGATTTTTCTCGTAACCAATTAATTAGAATTAATCAATAGCTTTAAATATTTTATATTGTTCCCTGAACTCTCATACAGCATTATCATGGCTCGCATTATTGTCATTACCTCCGGTAAAGGGGGAGTGGGTAAAACCACAGTTTCAGCTAATTTGGGTATGGCCTTAGCAAAAATCGGCAAGCAAGTTGCCTTAATTGATGCAGATTTTGGCTTGAGAAATTTAGATTTACTACTAGGGCTAGAAAATCGCATCGTTTATACAGCGGTGGAAGTCTTGGCTAGAGAGTGTCGTTTAGAACAAGCCCTTGTCAAAGACAAGCGACAACCTAATTTGGTACTGCTTCCAGCCGCTCAAAATCGTAATAAAGAAGCGGTGACACCAGATCAAATGAAATTACTGGTAAATGCACTGGCGCAAAAGTATCAGTATGTGATGATTGACTGTCCAGCCGGGATTGAAATGGGGTTTAAAAATGCTACAGCCCCAGCCAAAGAAGCCCTGATTGTTACTACCCCCGAAATTTCCGCAGTTCGCGATGCTGACCGTGTAGTAGGATTGCTGGAAGCACAAGGTGTAAAAAAGATTAACTTAATAGTTAACAGAATTAGACCGGCAATGGTACAGGCAAATGATATGATGTCTGTGCAAGATGTTCAGGAACTTCTCGCCATCCCCATAATTGGAGTGATCCCCGACGATGAGCGGGTGATTGTCTCTACTAATCGTGGTGAACCTTTAGTATTATCAGAAACTCCATCTTTAGCTGCTACAGCTTTTGAAAACATTGCTCGGAGATTGGAAGGCGAAACTGTCGAATTTCTTGAGCTTGACTCATCTAATAAAAGCATCTTCTCCCGCTTGAGAAAGATGTTGTGGTCAAAGATTGTTTAATTCACTTGCCAGTGTTTCTGCCTTACACATACCCGCAATGATTCTTGAAATTTTAGAAAAACTTTTTGTTCGTAGTCCCGATAACAGCCGCAATGACGTTAAACGTCGCCTGCAATTGGTAATCTCCCATGATCGGGCTGACTTAGATCCCCAAACCTTAGAAAAAATGCGTCAGGAAATCCTGGACATTGTTTGTCGCTATGTGGAAATAGAAACCGAGGGTTTGGAGTTTTCCCTAGAAAGCAACCAACGCACAACGGCTTTAATCGCTAATTTACCTATCCGCAGGGTTAAGGAAAATTCAGATGAAACTGAATTAGAAAGTAGTGATACTTTACTTTAGTTTTTTATATTAGGAGTCATACTTTATTTTTTCAGCAAGTCCTAATTATGTTTCGCGCCAAGGAGCAAAGTTTAAATTATAAAATGATTAATGGCGACAATTATCACAATGTCCACAACGCCAATTTACAGTTGGTGTTGCAAACCCAAAGGCATTTAATAAAAACTGCCAACGACATTTTTTAGTAGTTAAATATTCTCTCATTTGTTTAGCCGCTGGCAATTGCGTGGCTGGTGCATTTTTCGGCTGCGAAGAAATAGAATAATGAAAAGGATCAAGCCATTCTAATTGTCCATTACTATGGAGGAGAGAAAGCGCCACAGCAGCATTTGGAAATTCTTTAACTACAGCATTTATTTCACCACGAGGAGGCAAATTTTTGACTAATTGTTGGGCTTTTTGTTGTTGCGATCGCCATTGTTCCTGAAAAAATTGCTGTCTTTGCTTATCCTCCGTATCTAATAACCCCGTTGGTTCACTTACTAAAGTAAGGACATCAGCAGGTTTTCCATCTCTTCCCGCTCGTCCTATTTCTTGCACATATTCAGATAATAAATAAGGCGCATGAAAATGAATTACCCAACGGACATCTGACTTATTTATTCCCATACCAAAAGCGCAAGTACAAACCACAAATGGGATTTTTCCACCTAACCAACTAGCTTCCACATTTCGCCGTTCTCCGGCACTTAATCCGGCATGATAACTAGCTGTATTATAACCCTTTTCTGTTAACCATTGGGTTAAATTTTCACTATCTCGCCGTGTGCGGACATAAATTAATCCAGCTTGATTTGGTCGTGTTTGAATAAAGTTTAATAATTGTTGTTTTCTGCCTTGAGGAGTCCAGGCAATTCGTACTGTAGGATTTAAATTTTCCCGATAGGGATTAATCCGAAAAGTCTCAGGTTGCTGTAATTTTAAAACGGTAGAAATAGTTTGTTGGGCTAAAGGATCGGCAGTTGCCGTAAAAGCCGCTATACTAATCTTTGTTCCCGGTGATTTGGATTTTAGCAACGCCTCACGCACAGTCCCTAATCGCCGATAAGCTGGACGAAAAGTATCACCCCACTGCACTAAACAATGGGCTTCATCCAAAATTAAACCATTAATTTGTAGTTGAGGATCACATAACCTTTTCCAAACTGCTGGACTTAGTAAAGTTTCTGGTGATAAATACAATAATCTCAATTGCTGTTTTTCTAAAGCTTGCAAAGTTGCATTGCGTTGAAATGTCGTTAACTCACTATGTAAAAGTGCTGCTTTTTGCTTTCTTTGAAGTAATTCCTCAACTTGGTTTTCCATTAGTGCTACTAAAGGAGAAACTATTAAAGTCAATCCTGTTTGGAGTAGGGCGGGAAGTTGAAAACAAATTGACTTTCCCCCACCTGTAGGCATAATAATTAGCGCATCTTTTTGTGATATCAAACAGTTAACAATTTCTTTTTGGGGTGGACGAAAATCGTCATATCCCCAAATTGCTTTTAATGCTGTGCGAATATCATGCCAAGATTGTGCTGTTGGAAGATTCATTATCAAATTAACAATTGCTAATTTTAATTGTCAATTGTCAACTGTTAATTGTCAATTACCCCTTCCCAATCAATTCTTGATCATTCCATTCCAAAGTGTCGCCAATTTTTTCTCCGTTATGGTAAGCAGCTAGTAAAACTTCGCAGGTTTTACCATAGGATATTGCACCAGTAGCATCAAGAGCGATCGCTCCAAAATCTCTTTGATTCTTGCTGGCTTCTGTAAATGATCGCTGCATCGCTTCTGACAAAGACATTCCATCAGTGACACGCACTACTACTTTAGCAGCTAAACATTCATCAATAATATCTTCTCCAATGCCCGTACAACTAACTGCTGCATGACTAGTCGCATAATTACCTGCTGGCATTGCTGAATCACTAACTCGGCCAATTCGCTCAAAACCTTTACCACCAGTGGAAGTACCCGCCGCTAATTTACCATAGCCATCTAAAGCGACGACACCAATAGTTCCCCTCCCAGCATTTTCCGCCATTTCCGGTTCTGCTACTACCCCAGCCATCGTTCTTTTAAAGTTATCCTGGCGTTCTAGTGTCCACTCTTTCAAGCGCAAATCAGTTAAACCATTGTAACTAGGAATTTGCAACTCCCGCGCCAACTCAGCCGCACCATAATCAGACAAAACCCGATCATCCGAATTTTGCAAAAATAGCGCCATTTCAATAGGGTTTTTCACCCGTGACACATTAATTACACCACTGAAGCGCCCAGTTGTCCCATCCATAATGGAAGCACTCATCCGAATTTGTCCATCAGATTGGAGTACAGAACCAGTACCAGCATTAAAGCGGGGTTCATCTTCCAACATTTGACAACCCCGAACTACTGCTTCAGCCGCAGTCGCACCAGTAAGCAAAAGAGCATAAACTTCTTCAACAATTTTAGAAAGAGAGTTGCGTACTGCTATCAATCCGCCTTTACCTTGAAGAGAACTACCAGCCCCCCCATGAATAATTAATTTCGGTTGTATTTGTAATGTCATTTATTTTGTCAGTTGTCAGTTGTCAGTTGTCAGTTGTTAGTTGTCAGTTGTCAATTTTCAGTTGTCAATTTTCAGTTGTCAATTGTCAGTTGTCAATTGTCAATTATCAATTGTCAATTGTTATTTTTAGCGTTAGAACGGCGACGACGGCAACGTTCTGAGCAATATTTTACTTCATCCCAACAATCTTGCCATTTTTTCCGCCAAGTAAACGGACGTTGACAAACTACACAGATTTTTTCAGGTAAATTAGATTTAGAAAGAGAACGCCCCATAATTAAGGTGCTGTGATTATAGTTTGCAGATTGAGAAAACAGGAGAAATAATTCTTACCAATTACCAATCACCAATTACCAATTACCAACCCTTCGGCTACGCTCAGGGCAAGTCACCAATCACCAATTACCAATCACCAATTACCCATTTCCCAAAAATGATGAAGTGCTTCCCAATGTACTACCTTCATGATTTTGAGATGCTAAAGGCAACAATAAACGACTAACGACCCTTTTATCTGGTAATTGATATAGCTGTAATTCTCCCCCCAATTGTTGCATCATTTTTTTGCAAATCACGAGATGTAAACCAGGTGGTTGACTAATGTGAGAAGTAGAAAATGTATTTGAGAATTGAGCTTGATTAAACTCTGCTAATAACTGTGGTTCAATACTGCCATTATCTGTAATTGAAATTTCTAGCGATTTTTCATCTAAAGGACGACACCAAATATCAACTCTGTCACCAATAGGAGAACGTTGACAAGCTGCAACTAACAATTCATGTAAAACTAATTCTATTTTTACAATGTCGCCAGTTGTAGCTAATGTAGAACCTGTCATAGTTTGTTCTCCAGCTAAGGACGATGTTGGGGATAACTCCCGATTATCATTAGACTGTCCTAAACCATGTATACCTATCCAAAGTTGTTGCTGTTTAGACAAATTATCAACTCTTTCCACGGCTCGCTTCAATAGGCTAGAAATGGACATAGTTTCCACACTAGTATGCAAATCCCACTGCTCTTGTTTAATCATGCTAGTCATGGAACTAGTAATGTAGTCTAGTTGACGCAATAGCAATTTGTAACGCATTTGCGTTAATTCATTAGCAGGTATTCCTAAATCACGGATTTGTCCAAGTACGAGTGTAGACATTCTATGAATTTCTTCTAGACGACTATGTTTGTACCAATTGAGTTTATGTAAGTTTTCATTATGAGATTCTAGATTTTGAATAATTTGCTGTTGATTTTGCCACCATGCTAATTGATGAATCAGAGTTACTGTGGCATTGATGCTAATTTCTCTCCAGTTTTGTTCTTCATAATCTGCTAAAACTACAATGCTTGTCGGTTGATTTTCAGTACTTGTGCGTAATGCCATCACAAAGACTTTACTATTGTTAGGAATCGTCAACCATTGCCTCGTTTCTGCTGGTAAATCCTCAGCTTTGAGGATTAAATAACTATTATGTGCTATTGCTAATTCTGCTATTACATCCTTCTCTAAGGAAACATGAAAATCTAGAACTACGCCAAATTGATGATTAGAAATTACCCCTGGTAAAATTTTTGCCCAATTCTGACTAGGATTAGAGGAGAGAATAATTGCTAAGGGAACTTCTAAAACAGATGCTATTTGTTTAAGGGCAGCTAATTCCGTTTCGTTTGTGCTGCTTTGAGTGTGAGTGAGAATATTTAAGTATTCTTTAAACCCTTGGGATATTTTTTGTTGATCTTTGGTGTTGTCACGTAGTCGCCAATGGTGAACGACAACACCTATATTTTGACTAAATACCCATAGTAATTCTTTTTCTAGAGTTTTCCAAGATCGGTTAGTTTCGTGGGTAATCAGCAAAAGTAGTTCAGGTGTTTGACCTTGAGCGCAGTTACATATTAACAGCGATCGCACACCATTATCTAATAGCTGCCGTCGCCAATTCAAAAACCGCAAATCTGCCTCAAAGTTTTCAATTTCTAAGGCTTGTTTGGCATTTTGTAAAAGTTGAATATCAATTTCTGTTAGTTCCTTCAGATCAAATGTCCAAAGTCGGCGATGATGCCTTATGCTCTGGAAAATAACTTGATAAATATTTTTAGTGGGATTGTACTGTAACAATACAAATCGCGTCGCAGTCAGCCGTTCTAAAATCCTACCTGCACAAATATGTAAAGCTGAATCTAAACCTTGTTCTTTATAAATTGCTTGAGCGACTTGATTAGTTAATTGAGTATCTTGTTGAATTTGTCTGATTGTTCCTTCAATAATTTCACTAGGAGCAACTAAAGATACTAATCCTGCTGCACCTTGGACAAAATGTTTTTCTTCTTCTAACCAATTTCGCAATTCATGACTTTCTACCGATAAAAAACCTAATAAGTCTTTTTGCCAAATGATAGGCGCTGCTAATATAGATTTAACTCCCAATCGTTGTAATAGTTTACCTTTGACATTGGTTTTTAAAGAACTAGCAGTTTCATTAATCCATACTACTTGGTTAACAGATAAAGCATAATAAACATCGCTCAATTCTTGGACTGTTATGCCGATTGCTCCTGGTTTATGACTGTCTACACTACTAATATTGACAAGATTATTGCTCATCCGACACCAAAAATAATTTCCCTCTCTTTCCAACCAATAAATATTTGTACGACTTGGGGAAATAAATTTATGAGTAGCATCTACTACTGCTTCTAGTCTTTTATTTAGATTATTAGCAGAGCGGACATTTTCTAATAGTTGTAATAATGCTTGAGTTGGCGGATTCTCTGGTTTATTATGTGTATTATTATGGCTATTCTTATACAGTAATATTCCCAACTCACCGATGACTATTAACAGCTTGGCTCTGGCTTCTCCACTCAGCAAATAGCCCCAACGTTGTGAACCTAATAATACTAGTCCTAAACAGTTTTCTTTATAGCGAATTGGTAAAAGAATAGTTCCTTGAATGTTATATCTATTGGCAACTTCCTGCCATTCAGAAGCGCGAGATTCTCCCCGTAAATTAGCTATACCCAAAGGGCATAATTGAGTTACGACTCTCTCTAAGAAATTTCCAGGTTTGATGACAATCGATCTTCTTAAATAACTTGTTTCTCCATCGGGAGTCAATCCCCCTTTTCCATATAAAGTTTTATTGCTCTCATCATAAAGAGCAATCCACAGAAATGGGTAGTCAAACCCTTCTTGAAGATAAGCAATAGTAGTTTTAATCAGAGCATCAACACTATCATCTTCTCTCATGTTCTGGAGAAGTTGCCCCAAGGATAGTATTTGTTGTTCGGCGGCTCTAGGTTTCTTTTGCTGCCCATTCTGATTATCGTTTGACATAAGTTGTAGTAATATGTTTTAAGATGCCTCGCAAACCTTCCTAATGGATTTTGTTCCTGGTATCTGTTAATAATTGGTAGATGTTACCTTAAATTGGATATTTATAAAGCAGTAGTTAGTCATTTTTTATTTACTCTGGTGAAAACCGAACCGGAGTGGGTACACAAACAAACCATTGGTAGTTTAAACTGGCTTGTAAAAAGCAGTTATTATCCTTCTACTAACTGGTTAAACAATCTCCTTCAGCAATATTTGTGTCTCAATGATCCACGATTAGAACAGGTGATATTAGGGCTAAAATTTCCCAATCCCCTGGGCTTGGCTGCCGGATTCGACAAAGATGGAATTGCTGCGAGTATCTGGCATAATTTTGGCTTTGGGTTTGCCGAATTGGGTACTGTCACTTATCATCCCCAACCGGGAAATCCCCCACCCCGTTTATTTCGTTTGCCTTTAGATCAAGCTGCACTTAACAGGATGGGTTTTAATAATTCTGGTGCGATCGCTATGGCGGCAAAATTAACAGACGGCAAAAAACACTTAACTAACCCATTACCGATACCTATAGGAATAAATTTAGGTAAATCCAAGATAACACCCTTGGAACTAGCAGCGCAGGATTATTTAGAGAGTTTTCGATTACTGAAAGATTTGGGTAATTATTTTGTAGTAAATGTTTCTTCGCCCAATACACCAGGATTGCGATCGCTCCAAGATGCAGCCATGCTCAGTCAGATATTAGCTGGATTACAACAAGAAAACACAGCGCAAAAACCCATATTTGTCAAAATAGCCCCCGATTTAGAATGGGAGGCCATATCTGACATTATAGCGATCGCTCAAACCTACCAAATCGCCGGTTTAATCGCCACCAACACCACCATCAGCCGAGAAGGACTCCAAACCCAAATCATTGAACAAACGGGTAAATCCCCCCAAGAAGAAGCCGGAGGAATTAGTGGCAAACCAGTGCGCGATCGCTCCACCGAAGTAATTCGCTTTATATACCAACAAACCCAAGGACAAATGCCCATCATTGGCGTAGGTGGCATCTTTACCGCTGATGATGCTTGGGAAAAAATCACAGCCGGCGCTTGTCTGATCCAAACATACACAGGCTGGATTTATGAAGGACCCCTAATGGTACGCCGCATCCTCTCCGGTTTATTAACCAAACTAGAAGAAAACGGACTAACATCCATCAATCAAGCGATCGGCATTGGTAATAGGTAATTGATAACTGACAATTAATAGTTAGTTGTCAATTGTCAATTGTCAATTGTTCCCTATTTCTCAACGGGGAAAAACTCCTTAGACCTCCGAGAATAAGACCAAGCAATACCATCAGGATCACGGCTACGACTCCACTCAGCAAAATCTGGGTCATTGCGTCGTTTATAAACCGTACTCGAATAGACATTGAGCCGTTTAGCTAACTCAGATTGAATCAATGAACCAAAAACTAACTGTTCTTCTAGAGGTTTTTTAACTTCCTCATGGGTAGGTTCAGGTAGAGATTCAGATTCAAGCTCAGATTTAGATTCAGGTTCTGTTTTCTCCTCCTGGGGAATTGAAGGAGGAGGAGCTAAAAATGAACGGGCAACTTTCGTAACTGGTTGAGCCGGAAGTTTTTCTACTGATTCACTACTATCAAGAATATCGCCGAGAATACTGGCAGTAATAAAGTAGTACGATTGATCCTCTGTTTCCGAGTCCAGTACACTAGCACCAAATTCCTTAGCCTTACCATCTAAATAGCGTTTTGCCACCTGTCCCGAAAAATTACCCTTGATTGCCAAATCCATCGGAGTAATTTTTCCCTGGTTTTCCTGAATCAACTGATAAAAAAGCGGGTTAACTTGGTTACACCACTTTTCCCATCTGTATTGTTGCCAAAGATTGAAAACCATTAACAGCAATAAGATTACCAGTAAAATTTTCCAGGTATTCACCAGGAAAACAATCAAAAACGATATCGGCAAAATTAGAACGAGAAAAGCTTTCCCGTAATTTTCTATGGTTTTTTCACTCATGCTGATTTTTTGCTAAGTGAATTTTTACAAAATAATATTTATATCTTGGCAAAAATTTGGACATTTGTTTGTATTTTTTTGGCAAAAATGTCGCCAATTATTTGGCAAAAGCTACTGACATAAGTAAAAAGTGACAGCTTACACCAAAATAAAGAAAAATTTTCCTTACCCTCTTGACAACCAGAAATATACATACTACATTAATACTACAAGCGACATTCCCAAAGGAGTTAGCTTTTACCGTAGCGGATAGCTCAAATACCAGAGCGCCCACCTTGCCTTTTCGAGGGTTATCGTAATCTTCCAAATTAAAATACCCTTGCTTAAAATCCCGGAGATGCAGACCAAATTTCTGCTCCGCTACACCCAAAACGATTTGATATTTTGGATTTGAAATTATTTGTTTATGTGGTGGGTAGCCAAGTGGTAAGGCGCTTAACATCCTTATTCATACCTTGCCTGCAAAGG
>NZ_VILD01000001.1:297977-318941 GCF_009712085.1 Anabaena sp. UHCC 0253 | reverse complement strand
CTTGCCTGTAAAGGCCGACTTACTGAGGATTATCGTTAATTCATCGGTCGCAGGTTCAACTCCTGCTTACCCGCGCCAAAACTCTAACTTTTGACTTTCCATGTGGTGGGTAGCCAAGCGGTAAGGCATTTCATTTTATATCCTTATTCACAACCTTGCCTGCAAAGGCCGATGAATTGAGGGTTATCGAGACATTCGCAGGTTCAAATCCTGCTCCACCACCCAAAACAATTTTAGATTTTGAATTTTTCTGTAGTGGGTGGCGAAATTGGTAAACGCACCAGAGTAAATCCTTAATTTACTTTCCTTGCCTAAACAGGCCGAAAAGTTGAGGGTTATCGGGTTCTGGTGATGAAAATTTTGCAGGTATGCCTTCGGCACGCTACGCGAACAACTCCTGTCTCACTACACCAAACCTCTATTCAATCTAAAATCCAAAATCCATTATGTGGCAGGTAGTTCAGCGGCCTAGAACACCTAAAACATCCTTTTTCATACCTTGCCTGAAAAGGCCGACGAAAGAGGGTTATCGCCTTCTAAGCGGGAGATCGCAGGTTCAAATCCTGCCCTGCCACCTTCCACTTTGTGGAATCTCAAAATTGCCTGAAAAGGCCGGGAGAAGCAGCCATGAATTATAACTTCTTTACTAAAAACAAAAATACTACACCCCAAAATCAGCCTATTCCTGGAAGGGAAAAAGAGATGATCAAAGGGCGTAGTGGCGGCTATATGTTCGATGCTGGTATTTGGAAAATGCTGCGTCGGTGTCTGTTGATAGGAACAGCAAAAAGCACGTACTACGCTGGTAAACAGGAATTAACAGAAGATTTTGCTAATATTCTCAACCAAGCCGTGGCGGAAAATCCTGGACGGGTAGCCGAAGAAATTCTCTATGCTAGTGATGGCCGCGCCATAAATAACAGTGCGCCAATTCTCGCTTTGGTATTGCTGTCTATGGGTGAAACACCAGAAGCTAAAAAAGCATTTGGTGAAATTTTCCCCCAAGTTGTCCGCACAGGTAGCCATTTTTATGAATGGTTGAATTACACCAAATCTTTGCGGGGTTTCGGTAAAGTTATCCGCGAAGCTGGTAAAACGTGGCTATCACGGGAAGATGTCAAAGGTTTGGCTTATCAACTTTTGAAATATCAACAACGTCAAGGTTTTACTCACCGTGATGCTTTGCGGTTGTTTCACGTCAACCCACCTACAGAAAATCACCGTCAATTATTTGAGTGGGTTGTGAAAGGTTGGGAAGAGTTACCCGCAGATATACCCTCAGATGCTTTAGCGCAGATTTGGTGGTATGAATGGCTCAAGCGTAACCCTAGCGAAACTCATACCGCTATTTCTCAAGGACGCTTAACCCATGAAATGGCTGCACCTGTGGGTAACATGGATAAGCAAGCTTGGAATTTGCTCTTTCAAGAAATGCCTATAGGGGCAATGTTACGGAATTTAGGTTCTTTGACTCAATTAGAGGTTTTGCGGGCTGATGAAGGCGCAAATTTGCAGCGTGTGGAAGCAGTTCTTAATAACCGTGAACATTTGAGAAAAGGTCGAATTCATCCCATTGATGTTTTAAAAGCTCTCAAAACCTATCAATCTGGAGGAAGTTTAGGACGCAGTAAGAAGACTTGGAAACCAGTTTCCCGCATTGTGGATATTTTGGAAAAAGCGGTCGAACTGTCTTTTGAGGTGGTAGAACCGACTGGTAAAGTCTTTATGCACGCTGTAGATATTTCTGGTTCTATGGGTAGCTTGGTTGCAGATATGGGTTTAAGTTGCTGTGAAATCGCCACAACAATGGCGTTAGTAACAGCAAAAGCTGAAAAAAACTATGCAATTCGCGGTTTTTCAACTCAGTTTAAAGATTTGGATATTACTGCGAAGGATAGTTTTAGTTCTGCGGTTCGCAAAGCTAGTAACCAAAACTTTGGCGGAACTGATGCGAGTGTAGCTTATGACTGGATGATCAAGAATAAGTTTAAGGCTGATGTTGTCTGCTTTTGGACTGACTCGGAAAGCTGGGCGGGTAATAAACATCCTAGTCAAGCTTTGCAGGAATACCGGAAAAAGATCAATCCTCATGTTAAGGCTGTTTATGTGACTTTAACTCCTTACCGTATTTCTTTGGTAGATCCAAAAGATCCTTTATCTTGGGATTTGGCGGGGTTTGATCCGAGTATTCCGCGCATTATCCAAATGTTAGCTAATGACGATTTGTAAAGTTGTGCTGTATATTGTTTGATAAGGGATAAATACAACTTTATCCCTGATCTTTCCTGGCGGGTTTCCCTTGTTCGTAACTTGCCTTTTTAGGCCGATGAATTTAGGGTTATCATTGGTTAAAGTCTCCACCATTTTCGGGGATGAGTGGGTTCGATCCCCACACCCGCCATTTAGTCTTAATCCTGTACATCCTTAAATCCTGGAAATTATCTCGACTCCGCTCAACTACCGCGGAGTCGAAACTCGATAACCACCTGATTCTGACAATTTCTCTAACTAATACTAAAAGAAAAATCAAGATAGTAGTAGCTGACACTGAATCTAACAGATTTCTTATTTGATATGAATTTATTGTCCCTCTTCAGTGATGACCACCTTACCTCGAAAGACAAAGTAATTGTAGATGTTGTAAAACAACATAATTGGAATCAAAAACCCAATGAACGTAATCATAAAAACCATTGAAGTAGCAGAAGAAGCTGCTTGATAAATGGTAATAGTGGGGGGAATAATGTAGGGAAAAGCAATAAATCCTAAACCAATAAATGTCAGCAAAAAGATTAAAGCTGTATAGACAAATGAGGCAACTTCCTGTTTATGGTTTAGGCTTTGTAGCAGCAACCAAACCAACAACACACCCAACAAAGGAATCAGGGCAAAAATATAAACTTCTGGTTTATGAAACAACCTGGCTCTAGCATTTTCATAGACAATTGGTGTCGTTATGGTAATTAAACTTGCCCCGATGAAAGTTGTCCAAGCGGCTAATTTGGCAGTGCTAAAATGAGTTTCCTGTAATTTACCTTCGGTTTTCAGAATTAGGTAAGTTGAACCAATCAATACATAACCTTGTACAAGTGTCAATGCTGTTAATAATGATTGCCAACTTAACCAATCCCATATCCCACCAATAAAATGCCCAGCCGCATCAACTTTGATTCCTGCTAATACACCACCCAAAGCAAATCCTTGAAATAAAGCAGCAATAAAACTGCCGATTCCAAAGGCAAAATTCCAGAAACTTTTATTATCAGAATGTTCTCGAAATTCAAAAGCAACAGCCCGCAAAATTAACCCTACAACCATCACCATCAGAGGCAGATAAAGCGCACTTAAAATTGTTCCATAAGCTAAAGGAAAAGCTCCAAATAATGCCCCTGCCATCAAAACTAACCAGGTTTCGTTAGCATCCCAAACGTTGCCTAAACTGGTCATTAATAAACTACGGCGTTTCTCATCAGAAGAAGTCAAAGAGAGGATACCAACGCCTAAATCAAAGCCATCTAAAAGCACGTAAAGAAACAGAAATAACCCCAGAATTACAAACCAAACTTGTGGTAAAAAGTGCAGTAAAGCTTCCATGTAATTGTTCCTATTGCGGTGTTTCCAAAGGACGACTATCGGGAATATGACTCACAGATTCAGTAGCAATTACTGTTTTGATCTCACTTCCTGGTATTGGTAAAGTTAAATCTGGTCCCTTGCGAATAATGCGGCTACCAAAAAAACATGGCTGAGACAAATAAAACACTGTAAAGAAGGGCAATAACTGTGAGTGAAAATAATACTTCACCGGGTGGTAAATGAGAAGCTGCATCAGTAGTACGAATTTGTCCATATACTGTCCAAGGTTGTCTTCCTACACAGCGCACAATCCAGCCTGATTCAATCGCCAGATAGCCTAAAGGTGCAGCTAAAATCCAAGCTCGTAATAACCATTTTTGTTGAGTTATGTTGTTATTGCTCAATTTACCTCTGAGCCATTGAATAATACTCCACAGCATTAATCCAACTAAGAAAAAGCCAATTCCTACCATTAAACGGAAAGAATAAAAGATCAAAGGAATCATTGGGGGACGATCTTCTGGTTTCCATTCTTTGAGTCCCAATACAGGTTGAGACAGTTGAGGTTTGAGTTCTAAAATGTAACTTAAACCATTAGGAACAGAAATTTCCCAATCATTTTTTTCGGCTTTTCTATTAGGAATTGCTAATATATTCCATTTGGCAGATTCACCAGCAGGTACAGTTTCCCATTGGGCTTCAATTGCTGCTAGTTTGGTGGGTTGATATTGATAAACTTGATCGCCACTAGCGTGACCAATTAACACTTGTAAAGGAGCGACAAAAATGGCGATCGCTAAAACTATTTTAAATGATTTGCTGAAAAATTCTTGCTGGCGATTATTGAGAATATACCAAGCACTAATGCCGCCAATCACAAATAAAGAAGTCTCCAAAGTTGCTAAGAACATATGGAGAACACTATTCACCATGAAGGGATTTAAAATTGCCTGAAAATAGTCATTGACAATAAACTTCCCATTCACCATTTCTCCACCACTAGGAGTCTGAAACCATGAATTAGCAACCAAAATCCAGAATGTGGAAAGATTCGCCCCAAAAGCCACGAGAATAGTTGCTAAGTAATGAATTACGGGAGGAACTCGCTCCCAACCAAACATCATAATTCCCAGAAAAGAAGCCTCTAACATAAATGCCATTGAGCCTTCAAATCCCAGAATACTACCTAAGAAATCTCCTACCGCTTCTGATAATGGGGCCCAGTTAGTTCCAAACTGAAAACCCATTGGTAAACCTGATGCAACACCAATTCCAAAGTTGAGTAAATACAGTTTTGACCAAAAACGAGCATGATGATAATAAGTAGGGTTTTTGGTTTTTAACCATAGTCCTTCAACAACAATTAGGTAGATAGACATACCTGTAGTTAGCACAGGCCAGATCATGTGGAAAATCGCTGTAAATGCAAATTGCATCCGCGATAACGCCACGGTATTAGATAAAATTTCCATACTCTTGGAGGGAGTTATACAAAGAGGATAAATACGTAATCAGAATATACAGTAATATTTGTTTACATGGTATTACTTCCAAAAGTTTTAATCTTTGTAAGGTTTGACAATAGGTCGTTTGATACTTTTTTCATTTTTTCGTAATTACGTTCGCCCTGGCGACTAGAAGTCGCGCCTACACAGGCAAAACCCACCTCCGTGGGTTTCAAACCCTTGATTTTTTGTTAGTCCACGCAGGTGGTCACTGAGCTTGTCGAAGTGTGGAGTTGGCTTGTGTAGTAGTGAATTATATTCGCCCAAAACTTTTCAAACATCCTCTTAAACTAACCTAAAGCCCAGTCACTTTTGTGTTGATAATTAAGAAGCAAAGGAATTTAATATCCCCGTCACTGCATCAATAAATTTTTCTCCCCAAATACTTGATAGCAAACCAGATAATAGAATCAGGAATAATGCAATAACTAGATGAAATAAATTCAAATCATCTATAGACGATAATGAAATAGGAATAGTTACCACCAAGACACCAAATGCAGTACCTCCAAGAAATCTGTAAATAACTTTAGCAGTGGAACGTTGCTTAATATCAGTATTTTCTGAAGTCATAAAAGTTTCCTGAGAAATCGTAAACAACAGAATATTTAGCGACTACCAATAATTATTACATAAAGTTGACTTCCCCCTTACGTCCAATGGCTGCACCCCATCAGAATTGATTGGATAACTATAGCACTATAGTAATACAACCTAAATTATTGCGGTGCGATCGCTGCGGGATTTTGATTTTTACAGCAATTTTCGGCATTGCATAATGGTGGTATAAGTTTTGTTTCGGTGTTAGCGATCGCGTAACGCACCAAATTCTTGATCATAGTGCATTACCGATTTTATACTACCTATAAATCAAAAACTCGCCTTTATTTGCACACCGTACATTGCCGGATCACCAAATCCTGCCGTTACATTAGGCGGTGGGAAAAAGAAACCAGAGTTAATATAACGAGTGTCAAACAAATTGTTAGCAAATAAATAAATACCGTACTTTTTCCACTCATAACCAATCCTAGCATTCACTAGTACAAAAGGATCTTGTTTAATCTCATTCGCATCATCAAAATAATTTGTGCCGTAACCGCGCAATTCTCCACGGGCAAAAATACCCCCTGCACTGCGATATTGAATCGCTAAATTGTAAGTTAATTCTGGTGCGAGAGGAACACGATTATTACTATAATTTATGCCTGTAAATGGATTGGTATAGTTTTGAAATTTGCTGTTTACATAACCCACACCAGCAATTAAATCTAGCCCTTTTACAGGTTGGGCTTTTAGTTCAAATTCCAATCCAGTAATATCCACATCAGCGTTGGCAATATCGCGGAAAAATCCATCATTATCGGTTAGCAAAACTTGATAGTCATTCACATTAGTCCGAAACACCGATAAATTTGCAGTCAAGCGGTTATCCAGCCAGGAAGACTTTAAACCCGCTTCATAAGTCCAAGATGTTTCTTCTCGATATTGACGGGTTGCATCGTCATCAGCGCGGTAATTTAGTCCGCTGGGGCGATAGCCTTGGGCAATTGTCCCGTAAGCCATTAAATTTGGGGTGATTTGATACTGCAAACCAAAACGGGGAATCAAGGCGCTACTGCTGATTTCTGCCCCCTGTACAGACCCACTAGAAGTAACTCCACCAGCAGCAGCTTCAAAAAAACGACGACGATTCAGGGTGCTAACAGTAGCTTCATAACGCAAACCAGCAAATAAAGTTAAGGGTTCAATTGGTTTGTAGTCTAATTGACCAAAGACTGCATAAGTATTACGAGATTGTTCGGCGGAAACACGGTTACGTCCTGCTGGTAAACCAAATATGGCGGCGGCTGTTGCTGTTCGTTCTATAGTATCATTAACAACATTAAAATCACGCCCTTCATAATATCCACCAAGTAACCAGCGCAAACGGTCTGCACTTTCAGGGGACTGAAAACGTAACTCCTGTGACCAAACGGTGGAATTAATATCTATAATCTGCCTGAGTAGATCAAGTTCAGCAAAGTTATCTCCCAGGAAATTGGATTGATTGGTAAAACGCCGGGCTGTAATTGACGTAGCCCGAAATTTAGCACCATCATAGCCGATTTTCAAGGCTTGGGTATTACTGCTTAACCGCGCAAAACCATCCACACTTTGATCGATCTGAAATGGATCAGGGGCATTACGGAGATTATAGGTAGGGTTGCCACCATCGCTATCACTAGCATAGGTATTGAAAGACACGCTCCATTCTGGTGTGGGTGTCCAAAGAATTTGCGCCCGTCCTGCTACTTTTGATACTTCACCAACGGTGCGATTCAATGTCGTATTATCAATAAATCCATCCCGTGCGTTGTATACACCAGCTAATCGAAACGATAGTTGCTCAGGAATTACCGCATCGCTGAGGGAAAGTTGCAATTCCCGGCTGTTGTAGCTGCCATAACTAGCAGAAACTCCAAATTCCGGCGTTTGAGTCGGCTGACGGGAAATCACATTCACAACCCCAGCCGGACTGCTCCTCCCGTAAAGGGTACTTTGGGGACCCCGCAGGACTTCGACTCGTTCCAAATCAATCAAGCCCAGGTCTAAAAAGCCACCGTAATCAAAAGGGACATCATCTATATAAAAAGCTACAGTATCCTGGTTGGTAAAAGCATTGAAATTACTTAACCCTCGCATACTGTAGTAGTTGTATTCAGCACTACCGGATGAAGAGGAAGAAAAGGTAAAGTTGGGTGTGTTGTTGGCGATACCAGAGAAAGAACTAACTTGACCGTCTTCGAGTTGCTGACGTGGAATTACTGTCAGACTAAGTGGTATATCCTGAGCGTCTTCTGTCCGCTTTTGGGCTGTGACGGTTATTTCTATATCTGGTTCTGATGTAGCGGCAGATATATTTAAAGTTAAACCGCCGTTATTTGCACCTATCTGTAGTGTAGGTGCATCTTCAATTCCAGTTACTAAAACTCGGACTTGGTTATTTTCTTGTTGTGTAACCGTAATTGCAGTAATTCCCGCTGCTGGATTTTTGGCTGTAAACTCTTTTTGATCTGGTAAAGCTAGTACCGCATTTGGTATATCTGCAATTAAAACATTACCATCAATTAAACTTTCTGGTGCGGATAATTCTCCAATTGGGGTTTCTAAAACAACTTCCAAACCGGCTTCTGTTTCTTGCAGTCGTACACCAGTTATTTGCAAAACTTGAGATGTTTGAGATTCCTGTGCTAACCAATCTTTAATACTTGTTTTCGGACGTTCAACATCATTTAGTCGCGGAATATCTGTAATAACTCCACTGGGAACAGTTTCTGCATTTGCTTTTTGAGTTATCAACAAACAAATCGTACTTGCCACACTTATAAACACACACTGTTTTAATTTCAAAGCTACCCCCCACATTCCACGAAAAAATAACTAGAGATATTACGTCCCAAGTCTCCAGGTAGGATTATTTACTTTACCGAGTCAGTTTGTCAAAAGACAAGCCGTCAAATAAGATGTTTACCTAGCATGGACTATAGTTAAAGCCGAACTTACCCCAGAGTTAGACAGAAAAACCAACTACTAACAACAATACAATTCAACATTTATGGAACAGAGTAAAAGTATTATTGCTAACAAAATAACTGACAATTACAGCGATTTGATATACCAAAAATTATAATTAATCTATTTATTTTTACTCTGACAAATTGTCTTTTGACGAAATCATAAAAAAAGTCATAAATAGAAATATGGGCTATATCTACAACTCATCGCCCTAAATTTTGTTTATTCACGAGAAGGTAGTTATGGGATTTTTGTCAGACCCCATTATATTGTCGCGCATACAATTTGCCGTGACTAGCGTATTTCATATGTTATGGCCTGTCTTAACCATCGGCATGGCAGGTTATTTGGTAGTAGTAGAAATTCTCTGGTTGCTCACAAAAAACCCTGATTACTACCGTCATGCACGTTTCTGGTCAAAAATCTACATTCTTAATTTTGGGTGTGGAGTCGCATCTGGAGTTGCTCTTGAATTTGAATTTGGTGCTAATTGGTCTCCATTTTCTGTAGCTGTTGGTGACTTTTTCGGCACAATTTTAGGCTTTGAAGGCACAATGGCATTCATGCTAGAAGCCGCCTTTTTAGGCATCATGATTTCTGGTTGGCATCGTGTACCTAGTTGGTTACATTTGCTATCAACAATCATGGTTTTTGTCGGTGCAAGTCTATCTTCTTTTTGGATTATTGTCGCTAATTCTTGGATGCAAACACCTGCTGGTGGTGAAATGGTGAATGGTAAATTCATCGTCCATGATTTTATCCAAGCCATTTTTAATCCAGCAGCATTAAGTAGTTGGTTTCACATGGTTTTGGCGATTTTAGAAACTGCACTATTTGTAATTGGCGGCATTAGTGCCTGGTATATTCTTAAAAATCGCCATCATGCTTTCTTCAGTAAATCTTTCAAATTGGCTTTAGCTTTAGCTATTTTTGTCACTCCTCTACAACTATTTGTTGGTCATATCAGTGGTGAACAAGTTTATCACAACCAACCCACAAAATTAGCTGCAATAGAAGCAATTTGGGATACTATTCCCGCCGGAAAATCCGCACCTTGGACAGCGTTAGTTGCACCTGATATAGCCGGAGAGAAAAATCATTGGGAACTGAATATTCCTCACGCATTAGGTTACATTTTAGAAATGAAACCCACTCTTTCTGAACCAGTGAAAGGTTTAAAAGAATGGCAACCACAAGATAGACCTCATGCTATCAGTCTTATTTTCTATTCTTTCCGGATCATGGTAGGAATTGGCTTCTTTTTATGTGGGTTAATGTTGTTCAGTGTTGTTCAATGGTTGCGCGGTAAACTTGCCATAGAAAATATCACTAAACAACGTTGGTTGATGCGAGGTTGGGTATTTGCTGCACCTTTAGGATATCTGGCTGTGGAGTTTGGTTGGATAGTACGAGAAGTGGGAAGACAACCTTGGACTGTCTACGGAAAAATTAGAACAGCAGATGCAGTTTCTCATCTTCCAGCAAATACGGTTCTCACTTCATTAATAGCCTATACAGTTATTTATTTGCTGTTATTTAGTTCTGCTTTGTACTTTGGTAGTCGCATTGTTCGCCAAGGTCCAAATTTGGAATTACCACTACCAACAGGTAGTAATGAAAGAGAATTTGTGGGTGAAGTTGTAGGAACTAAAATTCAGGAAGGAGAGGTTTAATGGACACATTGGAACGAATATTACCGATAGTTTGGTTTGGTATTATTGCTTTATTTCTCTCCATTTATTTGATTACTGATGGTTTTGATTTAGGAGTGGGAATTTTAACTTTAAGACGCAAGAATGAGGAAGAAAAAGGCATCTTGATTAACACTTTAAGCAGTGTTTGGGATGCTAATGAAACTTGGTTAGTGTGTACTGGAGGGGCTTTATTTGGGGCTTTTCCTCTGGCTTATGCCACAATTGTTAATGCTCTGTATATTCCAATCACCTGCATGGTAATTGGATTTATTTTGCGGGCGGTTGCATTTGAATTTCGAGAACATTCCCACAATAAAACTTTTTGGAGTTTTGCCTTTGGCGGTGGTAGTTTACTAGCTACTTTATCCCAAGGATTAATTTTGGGCGGGGTTTTAGCTGGAATCAAAGTTGATAGTACAGGTGCGTTTATTGGTGGGATTTGGGATTGGTTAAATTTACCATCAATTCTCGTAGCTTTAACTGTCATGCAAGGCTATGTGATGATTGGTGCAACCTATCTAATTATCAAAACAGAAGGTGAACTACAAAAAACCTACTATCGCACAGCTTTATTATCAACTTGGGCGACAGTTATCGGAGCAATTTTGATTACTGCTGCTGTTCCCGTGTACTATGAAAATATACGCGATCGCTTGTTTCATCAACCAGAAGTATTTATCTTTGCGCTAATTCCTATACTGGCTCTTTTAGCAGTTAGCCGATTAATTTACAGCATCAATGCTCGTCTGGAGATGACACCTTTTATTTGGGCAGTTGTGGTATTCTTAATTACAACTGTGGGTTTAGCTTTTGTCATCTTTCCTTACATTATTCCCACCCAAATCACCATTTTTGAGGCAGCTTCTTCCTTTAGTTCTCAAGTTTTAATGATTACCTTCATTGGCTTTTTTGTACCGATTATGCTGTTCTATAATGCCTATCTATATAGGGTATTTCGAGGCAAAGTAGTTAGTAGTCATTACGGCGAATAATATCGCATTCTAACCGAACTTGATTATACGGTATACCGAACGATATTTAGTACGGCTTACCGTATTTTTTTTTATCATGTCAAGCCCTTGCAAAAAATATTTACGAAATGTTATATTTATTTACATAAGAAAACAAAAAGGAAAAAAACATGACAGTTAAAGGCTTTACTACCAACGAACTCGGTCAACTCAACAGCTTTGCAATTGAACCCAAAGTATATGTAGACCAAACCCCAAGAACAGGTTTCACAGAATACGCAGAAAAGCTGAATGGACGTTTAGCAATGATTGGCTTCGTTTCACTCATAGCTGTAGAAGCGATTACTGGAAATGGCTTGATTGCATGGTTAACAAACCTGTAAATCAGATTTTGAATCAATAAAAAAAGCATTAATTAAATTAGGAAAATATTAAATAATCTCACATGAAGTCTTAGTTTTTTAAACTAGGGCTTTTTTTGATTTAAATATGTAGCGATTTCTCCAAACCCACAAAATCGAAAATCAAGTTTGACAGCTTGTCTTTTGACTTAGTGATTTATTTAACTGAAAATTGAATACATTAGAGATACACCTACTTTCAGACTAAATTCATGTATTCATACAAATAACCATGAAACGGCAATTATTATTAACATCTACCACAATGGTAGGAATTATTCTGGCGGGAAATTTTTGGGGCGTTACCAAAACTGTAGCTCAAACTACCAACACCCAAGAAGTAACAATTAATTTTCAAGGAAGAGTGGGTAAACAACCTTTTGAATGCGGTAAAACCTATACTTTAGGTAAACCAGCCACAAAAGTTACTCCTGATGACTTCCGTTTTTATGTATCTGATATTGCCTTAATTGATAATAATGGTAAATCTATACCTGTGAATTTAACACAGGATGGAAAATGGCAATATCAAAATGTCGCTCTCTTAGACTTTGAAAATAAATCTGGTGGCTGCATTAATGGTACAGTCGAAACACGCAATCAAATTATGGGGACAATACCCAAAGGTAATTATCAAGGGTTACAATTTACTTTAGGTGTTCCTGTCAATCTTAATCATGCTGATTCTGTCACCGCACCTTCACCATTAAATCTGACTTCTTTATGGTGGAATTGGCTTTTTGGTTATAAATTTGCTCGTTTGGATTGGAAAACACAAACTCATAATTCTCAGATCAAGCATGGTGAAAAAAGTGAAAAAGCTCAGGGTTTCCCAATTCATTTGGGTAGCACTGGTTGTCAAGCAAATGAAGGAAGTCAAAAACCATCAACTTGTAGTAATTTGAATACCTCAAAAGTCATTTTTACCAAGTTTGATATTAATAAAAATGTCGTAATTGCTGATATTGCATCCTTAATAGGAAGCACAAATTTAACAATTAATCAAAAAAATACTCCCCCCGGTTGTATGTCATCTCCAGATGATAGTGACTGCAATGTGATTATGACTAATTTCGGTCTACCTTTTAATGGTAAACCTGCTGCTAAACAGAAATTTTTTAGAGTTGAATGAAATTATCTCGCTGGTTCACCTTGCTGACAATTTGTTTGTTCTCAGTTTGTTTATCAATTGGACTGAGTACAGCCATTTCTGCATCTCCAACTTCAGCATATAACTGGAATCTTCCAGTTTGGATGCCTAAACCAATAGTACCAGCCGATAACCCCATGAATTCCCAAAAAGTGGACTTGGGAAGACATCTTTTTTATGAGCAACGTTTATCAATTACAGGTGAATTTTCCTGTGCTGCTTGTCATCTCCAAAAATTGGCTTTTACTGATGGTAAAACAGTAGCTGTGGGAGCAACTGGGGAAAAACACCCTCGTAACTCTATGAGTCTTGCTAATATTGCCTATAACCCTGTATTAACTTGGGCTAACCCTTTAATTACAAAGCTGGAAAATCAAGCTTTAGTGCCAATATTTGGGGAACATCCAGTGGAAATGGGGATGGTAGGAAGGGAGAAACAAATATTAGCAATGTTGCGAGATGACGCGAAATATCGGCAGATGTTTACAGATGCTTTTAGAAATGAGAAAAATCCTCTTAATCTCAATAATATTACTAAAGCTTTAGCAGCTTTTGAACGCACTTTAATTTCCGTGAATTCTCCCTATGATAAATATCGCTTTGGTGGTGATACTAATGCCATTTCTCCAGCAGCAAAACGGGGTGAAAAACTATTTAATAGCGAAAATTTAGAATGTTTTCACTGTCATGGTGGAATTAATTTTACAGATTCAGTCATGCACGAAAAATTAGCCTTTCAAGAAATTGCTTTTCACAATACTGGGCTTTATAACATTGATGGTAAAGGTTCTTATCCAGCAGATAACACTGGTGTTTATGAAATTACCTCTAAACCAACAGATATGGGTCGTTTTAAAGCTCCTACTTTGCGTAATATTGCCCTCACTGCTCCCTATATGCACGATGGGAGTATAGCGACTTTAGAAGAAGTAATTGACCATTATCAAGCAGGTGGAAGAACTATTAAAACAGGGGAGTTTGCCGGAATCGGCAATACAAATCCTTTCAAAAGTGAGTTTATTAGTGGTTTTAAATTAAGTGACACTGAAAAACAGGATTTACTGGCATTTTTGCGAAGTCTGACTGATGAAGAGTTTGTTAAAAACCCTGCTTTTAGTAATCCCTACCCAGAGAAAGTAAAATAAAAATAATCGCAGGTAACTTAAATCCTACCTTCCGCACCCTAAATTGTCACACAACGGAAATTGGTCGTTTGGAGATATGGGATTGGCGAACTGCTTGCAGCAGCGCTTCCCTATCGCCTACGAATATTAGTTGGGTTTTGTCAAAAATCAAACATTAAATGTGGAGAAAAATCAGAAAAAACCGATTGTGACACCAGGGGGTGCGGAAGATGGGATATAATCTTTTGATGACATCAAAAGTCTGATATTAGAAATTTTATGCTACCAGCCATTTCCCTTGTCATTACAGCTTATAACCGCGATCGCTATCTAGCTGCTACTATTGAGAGTATTTTAACTCAGACTAGGGGTGATTTTGAACTCCTAATTTGGGATGATGGTTCAACAGATAGTTCCGTAGAAATAGCCCGTGAGTATGCAAAACGAGATCAGCGGGTACGGGTAATAGTTGCAGAACATTTGGGAAGAGGATTAGCTCTAAAATTAGCAATTTCCCAAACTACAGCCCCTTATATTGCTTGGGTAGACAGCGACGATTTACTAGCACCAACAGCACTGAGTGAAACTGCGGCAGTTTTAGATAAAAAACCAGATATTGGTTGGGTTTACACCGATTATTTAGATATTAACGAAAAAGACACAATTCTTAGCTATGGTTATCGTTGTCTTGTTCCCTACAATCGGGAAGAACTATTAAATAAGTTTATGACATTCCACTTTCGGCTAATCCGTCGAGAAGTATTTGAATTAGCGGGTGGAATTGATGAATCTTTAGAAGTAGAAGATTACGATTTATGTATGCGACTTTCCGAAATAGCAAAAGTTGAGCATATATTTAAACCACTTTATTATTATCGTAGCCATCCAAATAGCCTATCTTGGCAACGGAGTTATCAGCAAATCAAAGACTCCTACAAAGCTGTAGTTAAAGCCCAAAAACGCCGCAAATCTTGGAGAAGTTCTTTAGCTGCCAGTTTTATCCCTTTATTATTGGGGCTATTTCCCAACTTTGCCCAAGCACAATCAATTACACCAGCTAATGATGGTACAGGCACAATTATTAATAATCAGGACAATAATATTAATATTAGTGGAGGAAGTTTAAGCAGTGATAATACTAATTTATTCCACAGTTTCTCCCAATTTGGATTAGATGCCAATCAAACTGCTAATTTTCTTGCTAACCCACAAATTCAAAATATTTTAGGACGGGTAACAGGTGGCAATGCTTCTGTAATTAATGGCTTAATTCAGGTAACAGGTGGTAATGCCAATTTATATTTAATGAATCCAGCCGGAATTATTTTTGGTGGAAATTCTAGTTTAAATGTTCCTGCTGCCTTTACCGCAACTACAGCTAATGGCATTGAATTTGCTAACAATCAATGGTTTAATGCTATTGGTACAAATAATTATAGTAATTTAACTGGTAATCCTACAGGTTTTGGTTTTACAACTAATCAACCAGGTAGTATTTTTAATGCTGGAAATTTAGCAGTTGGGGAAGGGCAAAGTCTCACCTTATTAGGTGGTACTGTTATGAATACAGGGACAATAACTGCTCCTGGTGGTAACATCAAAATTATGGCAGTCCCTGGAGAGAAAATTGTCAGAATTACTCCAGAAAATAGTTTATTGAGTGTAGATTTACCACTAGATACACAATCTCAAATTAATCCTCAAGTATTCTCACCTCTTTCTTTACCACAACTGCTTACGGGTGGAAATCTTGCTGCTGCAACAGGATTTGCTGTAGAAAATGGGGAAATTAAGCTGACGAGTACAAATACAGTTATTCCTACTAATCCTGGTACAACTATTGTTAGTGGAGAAATATCAGTTGCTAACTCTAATAATACTAATAATACTACACCAGAAATTCAGATTTTAGGCGATCGCATAGCCCTATTCAATGCCAACATCAATGCTAATGGTGTCAACGGTGGTACGGTTCTGATAGGGGGAGATGATCAAGGACAGGGAACAGTCCCCATAGCAATCAGTACCTTTGTTAGTAGTGACTCTATCATTACTGCTGACGGCTTACAAAACGGTGGTAAAGTCATCCTTTGGGCGGATGATGCTACCCGCTTTTTTGGTACTATTAGCGCCAAGGGTGTTAATGGTGGTTTCGTAGAAACTTCTGGTAAAAACTTCTTAGATGTCAATAGTGCAAAAGTTGATGCTAGTGGTAGCAATGGACAAGCAGGAACTTGGTTACTAGATCCGACTAATATCAATATTGTCACTGCTGGTACAGGAACTTTAACTGGTGGTATTTTTGATCCAGCCACTAATAGTACCATTGCTCCCACTACCATCGAATCGGCTTTAAATAGTGGTACAAATGTCACTATCACGACTGCTGGTGGTACAGGTGGTAGTGGTGATATTACGTTGACTAATTCCATTGGTCAAACATTAGGAGGAAGTGCATCTCTAACACTGACGGGACGGCGATTTTTTCGGGGTCCCTATGGCACAATTAATATGAATAGCACGGGTGCATTGACGTTTAACATAAATCAGGTTAATCCAGAAACAATAGCACCTAATAGTTCAATTCAGAATGCCATTGATGCTATTGGTACTGTAGCAGGAGGTACAACAATTAATCTGGGTGCAGGTACTTATACAGGGAATACGGTCTTTATTAATCAACCCTTGACTATAAATGGGGCTGGTTTAACTAATACAATACTGGATGCTCAGAACAATAACTCTGTGTTTCAGATATCTAGTTCTGATACAGTTACTCTCAATAACTTTTCTATTCTTAATGGCAATGCAAGTTCTTTCTATGGTAGTGCTATTTATAACACAACCTCAAATACACTAAATATTAATAACCTTGCCTTCAATAATAATTCTGCTCCTTCTAACGGTGGTGCTATCTACAATTCAGGTGGTACTATAAATATTATTAATAGTACCTTTAATAATAATAATTCTGCTTTTTCTGACGGTGGCGCTATTTACAATTCAAGTGGAACTGTAAATATTACTAATAGCATTTTTAGTAATAACACCGCAATCAACAATGGTGGTGCTGTTTATAATTCTTCTGGTCAATTAACTATCAACAATAGTACCTTGAGTGGAAATTCATCCACATCTGATGGTGGTGCTATTTATAATTCTTTTGGTACAGTAACCATCAACAATAGTACCTTGAGTGGAAATTCATCCACATCTGATGGCGGTGCTATTTATAACCAAGGTGGTGACGGTGGTAGAGTATTTGTTCGTAATAGTACCTTTAGTGGTAATCAAGCAAGTGACGGTGGAGCTATCTATAATGATGGTTCTTCCAGGGATATATCTATAATCAATAGCACCTTTAGTGGTAATCAAGCAACTGACGGTGGTGCTATCTATAATCTTGCTGGAACTATAAGTGTTATCAGCGGTACTTTAAGTAGTAATACTGCAACTAATCTTGGTGGAGGTATTTACAACTCAAGTGATGGAAACATCTTACTTAAAAATACTATTGTAGCAGGTAATACAAGCTCTACAAGTCCTGATATTTTTGGAAGTGTTGATTCTCCGAGTAACTACAATCTCATTGGTAATGGTACTGGGATTGGTATCAACAACGGCGACAATGGTAATTTAGTAGGCTCTAATATTGCACCAATTGATCCTAAATTAGCAGTATTAGGAGATTATGGTGGTACAACTCAAACCATGGCTTTATTACCAGATAGTCCTGCTATTAATACCGCTATTTTAGATAATGATTTTACTACAGATCAACGTGGTATTAGTCGTCCCCAAGGTGCAGCAACGGATATTGGGGCATTTGAGGTAGTGGGTTATACTCTTACACCTATTGCTGGTTCGGGACAAAGTACCACTGTAAATACTACTTTTGGCACGAATTTACAGGCAGAAGTAACAGAAGATGGTTTTAATAAAGCAATTCCTAATGTAAGTGTGACTTTTAATGCTCCCAGTAGTGGTGCAAGTGCAAGTTTTACTGGTAGTAATACTTTAATTACTGATAATAACGGAATTGTATCTATTCCCGTGTCAGCAAATACGATTGCTGGGAATTACAGCATTAGTGCTAATAGCGGGATTTTGACTCCGGCTAATTTTAGTTTAACGAATAATCCCGATGTTCCTAACAGCATTACAGCTATAGGAGGTACACCACAAACAACAACTGTCAGCACTGCTTTTATTAATCAACTTGAAGCTATAGTAAAAGACCAATTTGGTAACGTTGTTCCCAATGTAACAGTAACATTTAATGCTCCTGGTAGTGGCGCAAGTGCAAGTTTTACTGGTAGTAATACTTTAATTACTGATAATAGCGGAATTGTATCTATTTCTGTGACAGCAAATTCCATTGCTGGGAGTTACAGCATTAGTGCTAATAATGGGATTTTAACTCCGGCAAATTTTAGTTTAACGAATCAAAGTCAAGAGGATAATTCTTTTGAACCCACAACAATTATTAACACAAACTTAGGTAAAACTTCCATATATAAAGAAAATCAAACCAATTTCCCTGGAGAAATTGATGAAAAATTTACGGCTGAGTTTAAACAATATTTAGCAATTGAAGAAAATATTGAAGTTGTATCTGTGAATGAATCCCGTGGAATCCTGTCGAAAATTAATAATGCAACTGGTGTTCAGCCAGCACTTATATATGTCAATTTTGTACCGACAACTATCTCAGGTGAAGCATCACAAATTCTCAAATCTGATAGCGATCGCTTAGAATTATTAATTATCACTAGCAAGGGTGAACCAATTCGCAAAGTCATCAATGTGACTCGTTCTCAAGTTATAGAAGTCGCCAGAAGCTTTAGAAGCGCCGTTACAGATAACACCTTCCGTCGTAACTATAAGCAGCCAGGAAAACAACTGTACGACTGGCTAATTCAACCCATAGAGTCAGAACTGCAACAGCAAAAAATAGATAATTTAGTATTTATCATGGATGGGGGATTGCGATCGCTTCCCATTGCTGCCTTGTATGATGGTGAAAAACATCTTGTAGAACGTTACAGTGTTGGTTTAATGCCGAGTCTGAGCCTCACTGATACCAACTATGTTGATATTAAAAAAGCTCAAGTTCTAGGTATGGGTGCTTCCACATTCATTGATCAAGATCCCTTACCCGCCGTACCTACAGAATTATTAGCTATTACCAACCAACTATGGACAGGAAAATCATTCTTAAATGAAAGCTTTACCCTCAAAAATCTCCAAAACCAGAGAAAAGAAATCCCTTATGGCATTATTCACCTAGCTACTCATGGTGAATTTCAAAGCGGGTCCGCAAGTAACTCCTATATCCAGTTGTGGGATACTCGGTTAAAAATGAATCAATTACGACAATTGGGTTGGAATAATCCCCCCGTGGAATTAGTCGTATTAAGTGCTTGTCGGACAGCCATAGGAGATGAACAAGCTGAATTAGGTTTTGCCGGTTTTGCAGTCCAGGCTGGTGCTAAGTCTGCATTGGCGAGTTTGTGGTATGTTTCTGATGAAGGTACTTTAGGATTAATGAGTGAGTTCTATAAACAGTTAAAAACATCACCAATTAAAGCCGAAGCATTAAGGCAAGCTCAAATTGCTATGTTAACAGGAGAAGTCCGCATCCAAGATGGTAAATTACGGATTTCTCGCGGTGATGTGAATTTACCACCCCTATTGAAGAGAATTGGCAATAAAGATTTACAACATCCCTACTTCTGGTCTGCTTTCACTATGATTGGGAATCCTTGGTAAAGTAGGTAATAAGAAAATAGGCTGAAAATAAAAAAATGTCTAACAACCGTTCTGGAATTTTTATTGGTGGTTTGATGTTAGGAGCAGCTATCGGCACTCTAGCCGGTTTGCTAGTTGCTCCACGAGCAGGACGCGAAACCCGTAAACTTATTAAAAAATCCGCCAATGCTATCCCCGAATTAGCCGAAGATATCTCTACTAGCGTGCAAATTCAAGCAGATCGTCTTTCTAGCAGCACCTTGCGAAATTTTGATGATACTGTAGATAGATTTCGGGAAGCGATCGCTATAGGTATAGATGCTACCCAGCGCGAGAGCCAAAATTTCAACAAGCAAAATACTGTTGATATCAGCAGTACCGCCGACATTGCCGATACTCTGACTCAAAACTAGAACGTTTATAAAATGGCATAACCGTGATTGATCCTTTATTTTGGCTGGGACTATCCATCCTCTTCGTTGCTACAAGCCTTACAGCCGTTTTGGTAGCAGCCATACCCGCCTTGCAGGAATTAGCCCGCGCTGCTCGCAGTGCTGAAAAATTCTTTGATACCCTTTCACGCGAGTTGCCACCTACTCTCAATGCTATCCGCAACACCAGCTTAGAAATAACAGACTTAACAGATGATGTCAGCGAAGGTGTCAAAAGCGCCAGTCAAGTTGTTAAACAATTTGATCAAAGTTTAGATAGCGCCAAAAAACAAGCAGAAAATATTCAAATTAGCACCCGGAGCGTCCTAGTTGGCTTTAAAGCAGCTTGGAAAAGCTTTACTCGCAAAAAACCCGTCAGAAGAAATCCTGAACGCTTATCAAGTAATGATAAACCATCTCTAACATTACGAGAACGGGAATCAAAAAGACATGAAGGGTGAATCAAAAATATTGACCATTCCCCAATTTCCCAATCAGATTTTGTTGAGATATCAATTATTAGAGTAAAGTAAAGAAGTGTAAAGAAGTATCACTTTTACCTTACTCTTTGAAAAGCACTTGTTCCATTTTACTCTTGACAATAGTATAAAAACGTTCATGCACCTGTGTTTTTGGCGACGAATTTTAGTATCAATTGCCGTATTCTGCTTTGCTGGCTCAATTTGGGCAATTAATTCTCCATCAGCCCTAGCTTATGAAAATCCCGATTTACTACCCGGCTTTGTAACACCAGTAGTAGATTTAGCAAAAACTCTTCCTGACCCCCCAAGAAGAACAGCTAG
>NZ_VILD01000001.1:294378-297758 GCF_009712085.1 Anabaena sp. UHCC 0253 | reverse complement strand
CAGGCCGAGCAGTAATTAAATATTGGGGTTTAGATGACAAAAGCATTCTCTTAGTAGCAGATGCTCGTGGTGGTAACATCCTCAGCTTTAGCGTTGGTGATGCAGTTTATGAATTCTTACCCCGCACCTTCTGGATTGAACTCCAAACCCGCTTTGGTAACTTATACTTTGTCCGCGAAGAAGGAGAAGACCAAGCCATTCTTCAAGCTTTAGATTCAGTTAAAGGTTGTTTACTCAAAGGGGGTTGTAATGTAGTTCCTGGACTACCTAGAGAACAATGGATACTTACCCTTGTTACCTCCGCTGTTGGTGGCATTATTTGCGGTTTTGCGGCTCAACCCCGGAACGATAAACAAATAGTAGCTTGGCAATGGGCGTTAATTTTCTCACCTTTATGGGGAATGTTGTTTATTGCCTTTGGTATTGCCCCAGTTATTACCCGTACAAGCGACTGGTTGCCTCTCGTTCGTAATATTTCCGCTTTTGCTATTGGTGCTTTAGTAGCTTATTTATCACCTGCTTTCAGTCGTCCTTCTTCTAGTGCAGAATCCTGAAATGTCATAGCGATTATGGGGATTGGGAATTGGGGACTAGGGATTGGAGATTGGGAATAAATTCTTTTTGATGACCAATTACTCATGACTACGCACGGAAACTGATAAGCTAAAAGCTAATATATGAGAAGCTAAATAGCAATGGAATGGCACGTAACTGATGCTCAAAGCTTGGCAATTATTGATAGTGAAATTGGTGATCATGTTTTTTCACCAGCAGAGTATGAAATCGTCCGGCGAGTAGTATACGCCACCTCTGATTTTGAGTATAAATCCTTAATACGTTTTTCAGAACAAGCCTTACAAGCTGGAGCAGCAGCCCTAGCAGCACGAACTACTATTGTGGTAGACGCGCCCATGGTGCAAGTTGGTATAGCTTATGACATTCAAAATACTTTTTCTAATCCAGTGTATTGCAGTATGGAAGCACTAACACGACCCCAAAAGGAAAAAACTCGCTCTGCTTGGGGTATTGAAACCCTAGCTAGGCGTTATCCAGAAGGGATTTTTGTAGTTGGTCAAGCACAAACAGCATTAACTGCACTGGTTGAATTAATTGAAGCTGAGGAAATCAGACCGGCTTTAATAATTGCTACTCCAGCAGGGTTTATTAATTTAGAAACTGCTAAGGAACGATTGCAAGAATCACTAGTTCCTTATATCACTATTGAAGGCCGCAAGGGCAATGCCGTCGTAGCTGCGGCTATTGTTGATGGCTTAGTTGATTTAGCCTGGCAAGCCTATGGACAAGATAGGACTGGTGGTGGGTGAGGCTCTGGGAGGCAGGGGAGCAGGGGTGCAGGGGGGCAGGGGAGCAGGGGGGCAGAGGGGTAGGGGAGCAGGGGTGCAGGGGAGCAGGGGAGCAGAGGGGCAGAGGGGCAGAGGGGCAGGGGAGCAGAGGGGCAGGGAGAATATATTTTCAACGGACAACGGACAACTGACAACTGACAACTGACTCCTATTCCCTATTTCCCTGTCGTCCTGAACGGCGGCGGGGTTTTCTTTCTTGTCCTTCACGTAAGCGCATACTGACTTCGTTAAAAAAGTCTTTGCGGACATAGGGATAATCACTAACCCATAGGTCACGACTAGGAATGTATATATCGCTGAATTCTTCTATTGTGCTTAAATCAGGGCGATTTGACATGACCACCATTTCGGCTATTTGACCACGTGCGATCGCTTTGTGGGCAGGACGTAGTGGTGCTTCAAAATCAACACTAAATCCTGTGTCGTCGCCTATTTCTAAGTTAATCCGCTTTTCGCGGTTTTCGATAATTACTAACTCACCTTTGCTGTTAACGGTTTCCTGTTTGCCCATTAACCGATCTGTGATCCACCAATCTAGCACTCGTCCCCGGAAAAACCCACTATATTTGTAACTGCGACATTTTTTATTGCGGATACTCGCTTGGAATATGGGATACCAGAGCCAAAAAAAAGCACCAAATACACCAAAACCGAATATTAACCCAAATTCTACTCTGAACAAGAATTGTATTAGCAAAAGCACAGCTACGGTAACTACGGAAATTAGTATCCGCTGCAAAGAATTACTGAACTTCCCCCAATAGTATTTATATTGTGGACCAGACGCAATGAGGGGAATGATTTGTTCAAATTTTTGGCGAGTTAGGGGGACGAGCATATTTTTGGCTTTTAGATAGGAAAATCGTAGTTCTAAAGAATTTTTTCTAATCCATATACTAATGACTTTAGCTGGTTGACTTTGCGAATGGCTAGTAATACTCCTGGCATATAACAGGCGCGATCGCTTGTATCATGACGTAAGGTATAAATTTGCCCGGCTGCACCAAAAATTACTTCTTGGTGGGCAATTAATCCTGGTAAGCGCACACTATGAATTCTAATCCCTTCGTCTGCTAAACTGCCTCTAGCCCCGGCTATTTTCTCAGTTTCTTCCACAATGGCGGTGTTAAAAGTTTTACCCATTTCCGCTAGGAGTTGGGCGGTTTGAATTGCTGTGCCGCTGGGAGCGTCGGCTTTTTGGTTATGATGAAGTTCGATGATTTCTACATGATCAAAATACTGGGAAGCTCTAACTGCGGCTTCTTGTAGTAGTACCATGCCAATGGAAAAGTTAGGAATAATTAGACAACCGGTACTAGCTTTTTCGGCAAAATCGGCTAATTGTTGGAGTTGTGCTGGACTTAAACCTGTAGTACCGACAACTGGACGAATTCCATAGGCGATCGCACTCCGAATATTGTCATATACTGCGTCAGGATGGGTAAAATCAACTAATACCCCCGGTTGCATCTGTCTTTCCCCAGCTACATACCCCAACATCGGTTCTAATTGATTGGTAATTGGAACTTCTAAGGGTTCACTTAAACCCGCTAGTTCCCCAGCGTCTTTACCTTGATGTTCAGGAGTCGTGTCAATTGCACCCAGTAAAATCAAATCAGATGCTTGGGCTACTGCTTTAATTACCTCACGTCCCATTTTACCAGCAGCACCATTGACAATAACGGGAATAGAAGTTTGATTGCTCATAAGACCTCGCGGTAAGTGGGAAACTCAGTCACTTTAGTGCTGAGAGGGATGGTTCGACGCAGCTCACCAGCCGCGACTCAAGCGGGTTTAACCGCTTTGAATATTTCTTCATTACCGCCTTGGAATCGGAAAATTTGGGGTACTTTTGTGATGTACTTTCAACGGGACAATTACCGATTCAAATTTTCCAACTCTGTACGCATAATGTGTTGCTCCGAAGAGCCTCCCTTTCGGGGTAATGTTAGCTTCGACCAGTTATCAGAGCTTGTTAGGCTTGTAACACTGTTCCAGTGACCTTAGAACTGTTTA
>NZ_VILD01000001.1:285129-294210 GCF_009712085.1 Anabaena sp. UHCC 0253 | reverse complement strand
AGGGGACTAGCTACGCATCCACAGGGTGTCGTGACTCAAATAACGGCTACCGTGAGAGTAAACTCAGGGTGGTCTGGTCAGCACGGCTTACTTGATTACTCTTGCAAGCCCAGTCCCTTTAGGGCTGGGTTACTGACAGATTAAATAATTATTTTTAATTCAACACAGAAATTGTCTCACAAATGCCACTCATATATGCCTAAACTGGCAGTACGCCGGGAATTATTATTTCTTGTATACGAATAAACTAATCTGTGTCAGATGTAAACATACAATAGTTGTTGATCTTGTCAAAAAAGTTAACTAACAATATAATCGAATTATTCTATTATATCAGAATTCTCATATTGCCTGTATATCTAAAGTTAAATTTACAGTAATACACAACCGCATAATTTCGACTCAGGAGTTCAAACTGTGGATATACTCATTGATTCGACAAAAGACTTTGAAAAAGATTTAGAACAATTTAATGATACGGAAAAATTTAAAGTTATTAAAGAGATGAATCGGTATTTTGAAACATTATCATTGGATAAGATGTTATTTTATCAAAGTAGCGAACAACTCAGAAATATCAAACTCAATCACTCCTATGATTCAACTATATATGCCTTGAAAATCAATGATATTCAAAGAGTAATTTTAACTATTGACGATGATCCAATCTTTGATTGTACAGTGATTACTTTATTCAGATTAGTTAAATTAGAAGATGCTCAAAAAGCATATAACGCTGTAGCTGAGTTAATTTATCAAGATTTTACAGTAGAAGAAAATCAAGAATTAGAAGCTGTTATTCTTGCCAATGGCACAAATTAAACCGCTGTTAGATGAATATGGCGTTATTTATGAAGCAATGAAGGTTTTACCAACAGAGTTGAAAGTTCATTTTCTTCAAGCTTTGGCAGAATTAGAAGACAATGAATGTCACAGAACTAGAAATTTTCCTAAAACTAGATTGCATAAAGTCACAGGTATTAAACAAGCTATCTATCGGGCTGATATTGATAAAATATCTGGTTGGCGAATTCATTTACAGTATATTGAAGGCAAAATTCATTTAAAAGATATTATTGGTGGTCAAGATCATGATAATGTCATTGAAGTGATTAAATCTAAAAAAGATAGATATGATTAAATCCCCTCGCAACTGAGAATCAAAATATGCTACATTCTGCTATCAAATATCAGGCTAGTTTTCCATCTGACTCAGTGAATTCTGCTATATCAGGGAAGAAGATTTGATAATTTGTATGGATTTATGTATTTGAGCGAACATTTAATTAAGTATAATCAACACTTGTGTTAATCTCAGTCTATGTAATATGATTTGAGGTTTATTTGAAATGGAGAAAAATATAAGCAACGAAAATAGACGTTAGAGTTAATAAATCATCTCAAGTCGGCTGTACATCATCTGTGATGGTACAATATACAGCTTTAGCGAACTTGACTATCAGTGGATTTAAGTTAGGCTGAAAACGAAACGTCTTAATTTTATTAAGTACGATTTTGTATAGATAGCAGTGGCAAAAATGTAAATTTTAGTAACTCTGTCTACTCTAAGTGCTTGTAAAATTGCATGGTTTGATACCGCTTAAAAAATCGTTATCTACTAACCTGAACAAGGTCATTAACGAACTCACAAGCAAATAAAAATTGTGTTTTACATTATACAATACAAGTTTGTGAGAGAATCTAAAGAAAATATAAAATAAACTCAAATGACTGTGGTGTCTGGAGGACAAAAGTGTTTTTGAGATTGGCAAATGAACACAGACAATTCGTACAAGATTTGGTAATGAACCTACAAGCCTTGGCGATTGTACTAGAACGGCATGGTTATCTTGCTTCCTGCTATACTTGCGGCAATCAGATGAATAGCGCATCTTTTATGGTGAGTTTAGGAGACAATCATCTAATTCGCTTTCTGGTATCGGATTATGGAATTACGTGGACAGAAATGCGTGATGATCGGGAATTAATGAAATTAGAGGGTGCAGAAGCAATTAATCAGTTAGAAGAACTAGCTACTCTTGTCAAGCAGTCTATGCAAACTTCTAAAGATACTGAGTATTCATCTACAAAAGGTAAACGCGTTTTACAGAATCATCCAGGAAATCTGAAAGCCCATAGGTAACAACCTGAAACTATGACGGAACTTCAGATTGGTGTTTTTGATCTAAGAATGTTCAAAATTGTTGACATTTCTTATTATCATCCTCTAGGAACACCTTTGGTAAACATTCTGGAAACAGCGATACTATTCACTTCAGAGGCTGACAAATCAATTTGTTGGCCTTCTATAATTTTTGTAGCAAATTGGGAAGTTGTTGGTAGATTACACCCTAAAAAATCGTTCTCTTTCAGGATTTGATACAAGTTTACATCTGTCTCTAACAAACAAGCATGACCGCTATTTGGTAAGATAAACGTTTTCGTATTTGGTAGAATCTCCGCTAATCTGGCGATTTCACTAACAGAAGGTAATAAGCGATCGCTACCACTACCAATTAATAGAACCGGCTGTGTGAGGCTTTGTAATTGCTTTTTATCAATTTGGAAATCTCGTAATAATGATAACCGCCAGTTGATAGTTTCTGGTGGTATAGAACGCATTGTTGTGAGCAGGATCAGGCGATCGCTCTTAGAAATTCGTTCTAGTGATGCTAGGAATGGTAATAAACCTAATGCACCAACATTAAATAATAATGATGGGACAAAGTGAGTAACTTGAGATATCCAATTAAACCAAGGGTGATGCTGAAAAGCCGAAGCAGGATTAATGAGGATAATGCGTTTAAATAAATGCGGTGATTGGGTTGCTACTTTCATCGCTAAACAACCACCAAAAGATTCACCACATAGGTAGATTTGGCGTTGACAGCTTTGTTCCAATTCGGCATGAATCAAGTCTAAAACATTCTTGGCTAAAACATCCCAAGTAGCAAGATAGTCCTTAGGTATAGCCAAACAACGAATATCTAAATCCATTGCCAATTCAGGCATTTGAGATTGCAATAATTTACCAGTCCCATCCATTCCTGGTAAATATATAAATAAGGGAGAATCTGATTGTACAGGGTTTGGAATTAAAAAACAAGGCTTAGAGTCAACTACTGGCATTTTGCTTATTTTTATTGATCTATTCTATCTTTAACTTTACCGTTTCCGTTATCCAGATGGGAATTAGGGGATAATTTTGGACTTTTTCCTCTTTCCTAAAATCAACCTTTCCAGATAAAAAATAACCGACTCTGAAACCATGATTACAGAATTTATGGCGATTTGTATTCATCATATATAAGTATGTGAAAGCGTCAAATCCTCCTAGCTGGCAATAGTGTCACATTGGCATTGCAAATAATATAGCATTCCGCAACGATTTATGAACTTAAATTAAAGAGGATTGCCATATATAAAGCATTGATAAATTTCCCGTTCATACAGAACTTAATTCTAAATTCTTTCTTGATAAGTTCGGAAAATACTCAAGATTGAAACGAACACCATCCGGCTCGTTTAAGAATTGGTAATTATGAAGTCGGTTTGGGAAAAAGTTAAAGAGTAAAGGTTTATCCTCCTCTTTTTCCTTTCATCTTTCCCCCTTAACCGACAAGTATTGGGAACGAAAAGTCTTGTTAATTATGAATTGGAGAATTTTAGATGTTGAATCATATCCATATAAATAGGGATATTTATAGAGTTTGGGTTAGTGTATTCTCTGAGACTATCAATGAAAGAAACAGGTTTTACCATGATTATTAGCAACAAATTTCTCTGATTTGACAATAAATCAGGTGGATTTATAGAAGTCATCAAAAAAATCTTGCCTCTATAAATTTGTTACCATCAAGGTGTAATTTGAAAAAAACAGTAGCAATGTTATATAATTGCGTAGTTTTGTCTAGATAATCTAGATTATTAACAGAGAAAACTAATTAATAATTTGCTTTTATTGTCCATGAATCTAGTGAATAAAACAGAAAAGACTTTTGCACTGACGACACCATTATACTATGTCAATGATGTCCCCCATATTGGCAGTGCTTATACAACTATAGCGGCAGATGTAGTAGCTCGGTTCAAACGCTTACAGGGAGATCAAGTGCTACTAATTACAGGTACAGATGAACACGGTCAAAAAATCGAGCGTTCAGCAGCCAGTTTAGGTAAAGCACCACAAGATTTTTGTGATGGAATTGTCCCTAGTTTTATCCACTTGTGGGATGTACTAGATATTCAATACGATCGCTTTAGTCGGACTACTGCAACCCGTCACCAAGCGATCGTCAAAGAATTTTTTCAGCGCGTTTGGGAAACTGGTGACATCTACCAAGGACAACAACAGGGTTGGTACTGCGTTTCCTGTGAAGAATTTAAGGAAGAACGGGATTTACTCGCAGATAAACATTGTCCCATTCATACTACCAAACAAGTAGAGTGGCGAGATGAGCAGAACTATTTCTTCCGCTTATCTAAGTATCAAACCCAGCTAGAGGAATTTTACCAAACCCACCCAGATTTTATCCAACCGATTAGCCGCCGGAATGAAGTTTTCAATTTTGTTGCTCAAGGTTTACAGGATTTCTCAATTTCGCGGGTAAATCTGGATTGGGGTTTTCCCGTACCCGTTGATCCTAAACATACATTATATGTATGGTTTGATGCTTTGCTGGGTTATGTGACAGCACTGCTAGAACCAGATGTAGAACCAACTTTAGCCAATGCTTTACAGACATGGTGGCCGATTAACCTGCACTTGATTGGTAAAGATATTTTACGATTTCATGCGGTTTACTGGCCAGCAATGTTGATGTCAGCGGGTTTACCTTTACCAGACAGAGTATTTGGACATGGTTTTTTAACTAAAGACGGTCAAAAAATGGGGAAAACTTCAGGTAATACTCTAGATCCTATCGCTTTAGTGGAAAATTATGGTAGTGATGCCGTTCGTTATTACTTCCTTAAGGAAATCGAATTTGGCAAAGATGGCGATTTTAATGAAATTAGGTTCATTAATGTTTTGAATGCAGATTTAGCGAATGATTTAGGTAATTTGTTAAACCGCACTTTAAACATGGTGAAGAAATACTGCGCTAGTCAAGTACCGTCAATTACCCAGTCAGCTATTCCGGCTGAAAATCCTTTAAAGGTGATGGGGTTACAGTTGGGGGAAAAGGTGAAACAAGCATATACAGTATTAGCTTTCAATGAAGCCTGCCACTATGTTTTATCGCTGGTACAAGCTAGTAATAAATTTATTGATGATCAAGCTCCTTGGTCATTATATAAACAAGGAAAGCAGGAAGAAGTGGAAGAAGTGTTATATGCAGTTCTTGAATCCGTCAGATTAGCAGCTTATCTTCTATCACCTATTATTCCTAATATCAGCAGTGATATTTATCAGCAATTAGGCTGGGGAATAAACTTTAATGAACAAAAAGAAAGTGCAATTTCCGCACCTTTTTGTACTCATGCAACATGGGGGATATTATCCGATAAACAACAGTTGGGGACACCTAAACCGGTTTTCAAGCGGATAGAAATAACCCAATCATGATTAATTCTGGGAACTGCTAATTCCTGCAAGGAAAACGATTCGGGGCTTTATTTACGACTTATTGCCAGTAAAGGGAGTAGAAAAATCAATGCTGTTGGGCTGCTGATGTATAACTCAGGAGTCTATTAGCCCCGGAGACTTATCATAAGCAATTCTAACAAGTTTGTAGTTAGAGATTTCTATCATAACAGGGATAACAACACAAGGTATGACAACAATGTTGAATAATTTGGAAAACGACTCAATATTTACGCCAGAACAGGTTTTGGAAAATCGGGGTCGAGTGGCTATCTTTATTGATGGCTCAAACTTATTTTATGCGGCACTACAACTAGGAATCGAAATTGATTATACTAAGTTATTGTGCCGATTGACTGGAGGATCAAGACTATTACGATCTTTTTTCTACACAGGAGTAGATCGAACAAACGAGAAGCAACAGGGCTTTTTGTTATGGATGCGTCGGAATGGTTATCGAGTGATTGCTAAGGATTTGGTGCAACTACCAGATGGTTCTAAAAAAGCTAACTTAGATGTAGAAATCGCTGTTGATATGATGGCTTTAGTTGATTCCTATGATACCGCAGTTTTAGTCAGCGGTGATGGTGATTTAGCTTATGCGGTCAATTCTGTGAGCTATCGTGGTGTGAGAGTAGAAGTAGTAAGTTTACGTTCTATGACTAGTGATAGTTTAATTAACGTGAGCGATCGCTATATTGATTTAGAAGCTATTAAAGAGGATATCCAAAAAACTCCTCGTCAAAGTTATCCATATCGGCCATTTTCTAGTATGGGTTTTTTAGAAGATCCCAGAGATAGCAATAGACATCTAGAAATTCCTGAATAATGCAATATTCACAAGACAGGGAGAATGGAAGACAAAGTTCAAAATGTCAGAGGGGAAGTAAAAATTATTCTCCCTATTTCTATTCATCGTTACAGTTTAAATTACCAAAAAGTTGGGTTTACCTACCATTGATATTGTGCTTAAGTTTAAGTTTGTTCTCTTGCGGTAATCCATCCCCTACCGAATCAAAAACTGATGTTTCATCTCCAGAAGATGATGAAACTAAGTTAACTTTTTTTGGTGTGGCTTTAGAACAATTTGATGAAGTAGGTAGGCCAATTTGGAAAGTTAAAGCCAAACAAGCAAAATACACTACAGATAAACAAATAGGTGAAGCAGAAAGTCCTGAAGGAGAACTCTATCAAGATGGCAAGGTTGTTTACCAAATTAAAGCAGAAAAAGCTGACATTAGACAAGATGGTAAGCAACTGTTTCTTCAAGGTAAGATTATTGCTACTGATCCCAGTAATGGTATTGTCTTGAAGGGTAATGAGTTAGAATGGCGACCTCAAGAAGATTTATTGATTGTTCGCAATCAGTTAAATGGTAGCCACAAACAATTACAAGCAGTAGCCCAAGAAGCTAAGGTAAAAACTCGTGAACAAAGAGTAGAATTTTCAGGAGGAGTAGTAGCAAAATCCACAGAACCACAGTTGCAAATGCGGACTGAGCGTTTAATGTGGCAAATTAAAGAGGAGAAATTATTTAGCGATCGCCCGATTCAAATAGATAAATACGAAAATAATAAAATCACTGGACGCAGTAAAGGCAATGCCGCCGAAATTAACTTAAAAACTCAAATTGCAACTCTTCAACCACAGGCACAATTAGAGTTAATAGCTCAAAAAATGCAAATTACTAGTAACTCAATAACCTGGAATCTTAACAAAGAAATTATCACCACAAATTCTCCCATTCGTATATTTCAAAGTGCTGAAAATGTCACTGTTACTGCTAATCAAGGAAGGATGCAAATACCAACAAACACTGTATATCTAACTGGTAATGTTAATGCAATTGGGCAACGTCGTCAGTCTTTAAAATCAAATCAAATCACTTGGTATTTAGATAAAAAATTGTTAGAAGCTCAAGGAAATGTAGTCTATCGTCAAATTGAACCAAAATTAACTTTTAAAGGGGAAACAGCCGTTGGTAATTTAGAAACAGAAAATATAGTCGTTAAAGGTGGTAATTCTACTGGACGCAGAGTAGTAACGGAAATTATCCCCCAGGAAGGTAGATAAGAGGCAGGGGGCAGGGGAGCAGGGGAGCAGGGGAGCAGGGGAAATAATTCTTACCAATCACCAATCACCAATCACCAATGACTGGGCGCAGGCCCTGCGCCCCTACTTCTTACCTTAACTTTTATACAAAATCTTATTGCGATTACCTGTACCAAATTTTGGTGAGGAGTTATCTAAATGAGGTGTGAGGGTGGCAGGAATTTCCGTAGAAACTGCTAATTCTTTTTCTAAAAGTCGTAAAAGTTTATCTTGTTCAGCCCGGAAAGCCGAGATATTTCCGCCACGATTGATGATAGTAAACCAGACCAAACCGCGATCGCGTGTAGGTACAACTCCAGCCAAAGCACTTACATCACTGAGGGTCCCAGTTTTCATCACAGTTGCTTTTGGCATCTGTCGAGAATGTATTGTACCTCGGTGATCAAACCCAGATGTAGGAAAAAAATCAGCTAACGTCAACTCATAGGTATTTGCTTCTCGTTGCAATGCCATAAACATGGCGCTAACTGCTCTGGGAGAAATGCGGTTTTCCCTACCCAAACCAGAACCATTAATCAGGAGAATTTCTGACTTCGAGACTCTAGCTAGTTGAGCGGCTGTGCTACTAACTACATTTGCTCCTCCTACAGAATCAGCTAACATTTCCGCAATATCGTTATTGCTGAAAATATTCATTTCCTTAATCAGTTTTTGCACAGGTAAAGAAAGATGACGTACCAGTAAAGTTTTTCCTACTTGCGGTTGAGCTTCTACTTTAATATTACCAGCAATCTTCACCTGGGGTTTAGCCGTTCCCTTGGGCATAAGCGAGTATTGGAAAACCACAGAACGAGACCAAGTTTGATGATTTAGTGCTTGTTTAAATAATTGACCGGCAAGCAGGGGATGACGTTGGAAATTCATTGCAAAAGCCCCAGTAATCACCAAATTGCCCTTTACCTGTTTAATACCCATTTGATTGAGAGTATTTCCCAAGGCGATCGCCTCTTCCCACACAAACATCGGATCACCACTTCCCGTGATCACCAAATCACCCTGCACAACACCATTTACTAAAGGTCCTGTGCTACTAACTAAAGTCTCAAATTGGTGATTTGGACCCCAAGCTTTCAAAGCTACTAACGAAGTAGCAACCTTGGTTAAAGAAGCAGCCGGTAAAGGTATAGTACCTTGATGATTAGCTATCAGCATTGGACCAGACTGCAACCAAATACCTTGATGGGAAATCAGACTTTGGTCAATTAATTTTGATGTAATTAAACCTTTAAGATATTCTTGAACTGTTAGAGCGCCTGCTGGACTAGGATCAGGGACAAGAATCAAGCTGGTGCTACCTTCCCAAGCCAATACACCCAAGGCATCTAAAGGCCTGACCTGCACCCTAGCTATTTCCAGCCATAGAGACAAAAAACCTGATCCTAACA
>NZ_VILD01000001.1:266267-285104 GCF_009712085.1 Anabaena sp. UHCC 0253 | reverse complement strand
TACCTTGATGGGAAATCAGACTTTGGTCAATTAATTTTGATGTAATTAAACCTTTAAGATATTCTTGAACTGTTAGAGCGCCTGCTGGACTAGGATCAGGGACAAGAATCAAGCTGGTGCTACCTTCCCAAGCCAATACACCCAAGGCATCTAAAGGCCTGACCTGCACCCTAGCTATTTCAGCCATAGAGACAAAAAACCTGATCCTAACAATTCCAACATATTTAAATTCCTCTATCTTGTTTCTTGTATTCATCACCCAAGTTGCTAATTAGTTGTTTGTAATTTGTAATTACTTTATCTCCTGTAACTTATGCGCGATCGCTCAATTAGCAACTTCTACTAATATACGAGCCTGATTATATTTATCAGTATTGAGTCATAATAACTAGTATTTTACTAATTTATGAGTAGAGTAGATCACATTATTCACATCTAGAATCTTGTTCATATAATTGTAAAAAAACGTGATATTCACACTGATGATCATCAGAAATTCTAGGTACAAGTACCGCAGTAAAATTAATTCAACATTTTTGGAAAAACAACAATCTCTGTATTCCCTGTTCCCTATTCCCTGTTCCCTACTATATTTTGGATACTAAACAGATTGCTATCATCTATTTTCTTTCTGGATGTGCGGCTTCCTCCGGTGTGGGAATTCCTACTTGATTAATTATCCCAATCATTTGATATAAACGTCCCAAATCGCGTTGATTGAAATATAAAACTAAGCGAGGTAAATCAGATGTTTCACCTTGCCCTTCTTCAGGTAATACTTGACTCTTAGTAATTTTGCCAGTCACTAGAATATCACTGAAGTTATGATTAAGTTCTTCAACTTGAGCATCAGATAAATCTTCTCTCAATCTAATCACTAACCGATCACCGACATAACGGCTAGAGTGATAAACTTGGTAAAAACCAGTAATGGCATTACAGGCAACTTGGAGATTATCTGTAATAGTGTATAAACTAGGATCATCTGGACTAACCAGCCCAGTTTTTACCAATTGCTCATCAATATATTTACTCCAAGAACGCCAATAATCACCACCAGGGTGATCAATTAACACTAAAGGGACTGGACCAAATTTACCTGTTTGGCTTAATGTCATACATTCAAAAGCCTCATCTTGAGTCCCAAAACCACCAGGAAATAAAGCCACAGCATCACTTTCTTTGAGGAGAAATAACTTGCGGGTGAAGAAATATTTGAAGTTAATTAGTTTAGAATCACCTTCAATAATGGGATTAGCTTGTTGCTCAAAAGGTAACTGAATATTTAAACCAAAAGAATTTTCTCTACCTGCACCTTCTTGACCAGCTTGCATAATACCACCACCACCACCGGTCATAATCATAAATCCTAGTTCAGAAACAGCGCGACTAAATTCAACCGCCATTTGGTATGCTGGTGTATCTGGTGCTAAACGCGCAGAACCAAAAATAGTAATTTTACGAACATGACGGTAGTCATAAAATAACTGGAAACCACGCTCCATATCTGCTAAAGCAGCAGATAATATTTTCCAATCAAGACGTTCGATTTCACTATCAGCAAGACGCAAAATTGTGGAGAGAGACTGCTGAATAAATTGCCGATGTTTTAGTGTCGGTAAACGATCTATTAATTCAGCAATATCCGCTTGGAGAGAATCTAATGAAGGAGAATACGCTTCAGAGGTCATAAGTGCTGCCCTAATAATGGCACTATATTTTAACCTATAGAACTCCTATTTGATTTTTGAACTATACGTAGGGTGCGATCGCTAACTTACCCTACAAATACTGAGATTTTTTCAAAATTCAAACTCAATGAAGTCGAAATCTCGATCATATTCGCCTCATAGTTATTTTACGTGATATAATTTTTACTGTTAGCTTGTGGGTAATTGTAGCTGTATTTTGCTCATTGAGTATAAACTCCAGTCATAAAATATATTTAATAAATGGATACGCCACAATTAGTAGCAAAAGTTAATCCCCCAACGTGGTTAAAAATCTTAGTAATAGTCCTCATAGGATTCGGTATTTTCTTCCGTTTTGCTCATCTAGACCAGAAAATATACTGCTGTGATGAATCTTGGACATCCGTAGCCATTTCTGGTTATACAGTAGCTGAACTAAAACAGGAAGTTTCTCATCACCAAGGCATAATTCCTATTACCAATTTCAACAAATATCAGCACATTAACCCAAATCATAGTGTAGCTGACACGATTAATTACTTAATCACTTCAGATCCGCAGCACCCCCCCTTGTATTATGTGATGGTGAGATTGTGGGCGCAAGTATTTGGAGATTCACCTACTGGAGTTAGAAGTTTATCAGCACTAATTAGTCTGTTAATATTTCCTAGCGTGTATTGGCTGTGTTTAGAGTTATTTGATTCTGCTCTAGTGGGGTGGATTGCAATGGCATTAGTTGCGGTTTCTCCTTTGCAATTATTCTTTGCTCAAGAAGCACGTCAATACAGTTTATGGATGGTAGAAATTTTAGGATCGAGTGCTGTTTTGTTGCGTGCAATCAGCAAAGAAAATAAAGTAAATTGGGGGGTGTATACTCTCACCTTAGTTATGGGATTATACACTCATTTATTCACAGTTTTGGTAATAATATCTCATGGTATTTATGTAATTATTCAACAAAAGTTTCGACTTACTAAAACCTTGTTGAATTATCTATTAGTTACTATTGCGGCTTTCTTAATGTTTTCACCTTGGTTGATGGTGATCATCAATCATATTAGTATAGCTATCGAGCTAACTTCAAGTTCGGCAGAAAAATTCATAAATAATCCTTTTGAACTAATTGCTATTTTTTTGATTCGAGTTACTCGCATATTTTTCGATCTTAATTTAACTTCAGACATACTCATTTTTAATAGTTTTACTCTGGAAGGATCTTTATTTTATAGTATTTCTGCATTAATATTTAGTTTAAGTTTAATTATTTACTTAGGGTTTTTTCTGCTGAAATTTCCCAGTAATCAAACAAGTTTATTGATTTTTTTATTAGGAGGATTTACTAGTTCATTTTTATTGATATATGATTTACTTTCAGGAGGAATTCGCTCTATTCAATTTCGCTACCAACTGCCTTTATATCTTAGTGTTGAAATTATAGTAGCCTATATTTTAGCTGTTCATATTTGCCAAGACAAGACCTACCAGACAAAAGTCTTTCAATTTATCATAGTCGGATTACTCGTCGCTGGGTTGATTTCAGATGTGAGATTTTTCCAAGCCCAGAATTGGTGGATACAATCGGACGGTAAATTTATCATAGAGACAGGTCAAGTTCTCAAACAATTAGAGAAACCTTTGTTAGTAATTAATGACTCTTCTATTAATTTGGGGGGAATTCTTACCTTAAGTTGCTATTTACCAGAAGTTAATTTACTCCCCGTGGCAAATGATAGTTTAATGGAGATTTATTCAGAATATAATCATATTTTATTTATGCAAAACAATAGTAGTTTATTTCATAAATTAGAGCAGGATCAAACTTATTTTTTGAAGGTAATAAAAATACTTAATGTACCACCTGGAGGTTTATGGAAATTTGAGAAAATTTAAGCGATTTTAAGTTTAAATTAGATTTTGAATTACCTTCCAAAAAGGGCTTCATTTTGAGTTAACGGTTTAATGAAAACTTCTACTTTAAGGGAGAAAAAAGCCAAAAAATTTTTCTTTCTCAATCCTCCCACTTCCAGAGCAAGGTAATTGTCAATTGTTGGACTTATTAGTTGCTCTACAAAAATGGTACTATCCCTAGACTTTTTAGATTTTGTAAAAAAGGTAGGGGAAGTACCATTTTCGCCCAATAATTTATCTTGTAATTGAATAACTCAAGAGGGGTTTTTTGCCTATTGAGGAGGGGAAAGATACTTTTCCAAAGTGTTAGATAAAGTGGTTTTAGGTACAGCACCGACAACCATATCTACTTTTTGTCCATCTTTGAAAATCATTAATGTGGGAATACTACGAATACCATACTGACTAGCAATCTGAGGATTTTCATCAGTATTGACTTTCACAACCTTGATTTGTCCTTCGTACTGAGCTGCAATTTCTTCGACAATAGGGGCTACCATTCGGCATGGACCACACCAGGGAGCCCAAAAGTCTACTAATACGGGAACTTCGCTGTCGAGTACATCTTCCTTAAAGCTTGAATCTGTAACGTTTGTCGCTGCTGACATACCTAAAAACCTTTGCCTATGATATTTCTGATCTTGGTGAAAATTCTACCATAGCAAAAACATCCTCTTAGGAGTAAAGGATATACATTTACAAATACTAGAGAATTTAGACTACATAAGGAACCGCCCGAACAATAGTCCGGGCGGAGTGTGGTGTGAGGAGTGAACGGAAACATTTGTCTCCGCTATCTCTATTGTAGGCTAGATATATGATTTTTCCAGTGATTCTTTCAGACCACTAGAAAAGTTTTTGAAGTTGTCAGTTGTCCGTTGTCAGCCGAAAACCCTTAACGATGGCTACTAACCATTGACCATTGACCACTGACCACTGACCACTGACCACTGACTATTGACCACTGACCACTGACCCGTTGAGTTATTTGCCCATACCTAACTGTTGGGCTTTTTGGTAAACCTTGCCTTCAGTTAGCAGGGAAGGGGCAATGACAACTTCAACTTGCTGCATTTCCTTGATATTTTTAGCACCTAAAGTCCCCATACTGGTCTTTAAAGCGCCTAAAAGATTATGAGTACCGTCATCTAAACCTGCTGGACCTGTGAGTATTTGTTCTAGAGTTCCAGTAGTACCAACACGAATGCGAGTACCACGGGGTAATACTGGGCTGGGAGTTGCCATACCCCAGTGATAACCACGCCCTGGAGCTTCAGCGGCTCTGGCAAATGGAGAACCAATCATCACGCCATCAGCGCCACAGGCGATACATTTACAGATGTCTCCACCGGTGATAAGACCGCCGTCAGCGATGATAGGGACATATTGACCAGTTTCCCGGTAATAATCGTCTCTAGCGGCTGTACAATCGGCGATCGCTGTAGCTTGAGGTACGCCTACACCCAGCACTCCACGGGAAGTACAAGCAGCACCGGGTCCAATACCCACTAATACTGCTGCTGCACCAGCTTTCATTAAATCCAAGGTGACTTCATAAGTTACACAATTTCCTAATGCCACAGGGATGGGCATAGAACGGCAAAATTCTGCTAAATCAAGTGGAGTAATAGACTCTGGAGATAGGTGAGCAGTAGAAACTACTGTAGCTTGGATAAAAAATAAATCTGCTCCTGCTTTAGCTACAAATTCACCATATTTGCTTGCACCTGCTGGAGTTGCGCTAACTGCCGCAATACCGCCTTGTTGTTTAATTTCCTGAATACGTTTTTCAATTAATTCCGGCTTTATTGGTTCGGCATAAAGTTCTTGCATGAGGCTAACAAATTCATCTTTACCGACAGAGGCAATCCGATCTAAAATCGGTTCGGGGTCAGCATAGCGAGTTTGAATACCCTCTAAGTTAATCACGCCTAATGCTCCCAATTGGGACAGGCGAACAGCCATATTTACATCAACAACACCATCCATTGCACTGGCAATAATGGGGATGTTTCGCTCGATATTGCCAATTTTCCACTGAGTATCAGCTAAACTCGGATCGAGCGTTCTTTTACCAGGGACTAAAGCAATTTCATCAATTCCATAGGCTCGACGAGCCATTTTTCCCCGCCCAAGTTGAATTTCCACGCTTTAACTTTTCTCAAAACTGTTTAAGCTAGGGTATCAAATTGTGGAGATATTGGGAAATGGGGATATCCAAAATTAAAAATTTAAATTGTTGCTTGAGATAAGGGAATAGGGAATAGGGAACAGGGAACAGGGAACAGAGAATAGGGAATAGGGAATAGGGAACAGGGAACAGATAAGAGTTTGATGGCTTATTTTCTCACTGCACTATCAGCACCTGTATAGCCTGTAGCTAACCAAATCACTGCCCTGACTCCATCCCGGATAGATTTTTCAATCGGTTCTGGTGAACTTTGGGAAGGAACTGGTACGGGTTTGAAGTTCATTCCCCGACTACCTAAAACAATTTCACCAACTACACAAGCACGGCGCATATGAAAGTCAGATGTAATTAAATAGACACTTTTAATTCCACGCGATCGCAATTCATCCACTAAGGTCGTAAAGTTAGTAACTGTGTCTACAGCTTCATAATCTAAGTTTAAACGTCGGGGATCAATGCCGGCATTAGCAAATATTTTTTTAGTATACTGAGGTGGACTGCCTCCAGAAATCCAAATGGGTATATTTGGATGTTGGTGAGCTAATTTTGCTGTAAACTTTTCCCTTTCTAATAGGCGAGTAGAACCACCTAAAACTAATATTGCTTGTGGTTGTACAAAGTGGCTTTGTACTGCTTTGCATCCCCACCAGATGAATAAGGGCAGCATACAGGCCATAACCCTCACAGATTTACCTCTCAAAAGTAGCTTATTCAAGGCTCTATAGGTATGTCTATTTGGACTGGAATTTTCTTTAAAAATCAGCACAATGAAGGTTGAGAATGGTAGTTAGTATAAATTTTTGCGAAGTATGCCTAAAGGATTGGGTAACTTTGCAATTATCGTCACTGAATCTACATTATTGTAATTTCTGCCATATCCTAAACCATATTAGGAAATTAATCAAAGGTGTCTCACCACTCATTTACAAAATTATTTTTTAGATGTACATAAAAGAGGTAACATAACCAAAAAATTGAGTTAGTGTAATTTTTTGCTAAATAAACCCCTTCCAAGTTGAAATCCATAGTTTTTTCTATGGCGAAAACTCAAGTTTTCAAGATGGATGAGGTTTAAGTTGATGATTTATTGATTTTCATAAATAAAGTTTTCATTTCTTAATTAATACAATCAGGGAATAATACACATATCGTTATATTTACTTCATTATTGAGTTTTAATAATAACCAGTAAAAATTCAGTTGACTATTCGCCGTAAGTCCCCCACTGAATTTGGTACTTGTGAATCAGTGGCGGGATATAAGGCGGAAAAAACTTCCCAATGAATTGGGAAGCCCACGCTGTACCGAAAGTCAGTGTGTGGTAGTTCACACTAACAAAGTTTGCATCAAAGGTTTGTCATTTTCCAACTGACCAGTTCTCAGCCATTCTGTGAGTTCTGCTGGTGCTTGAGCTTGAGTAATACGTTCCCGGAGATAGCCACCTTCAAGAATTTCTTTTTGTAACAATTCCTGGGCAATTTCTTCTAGTAAATCGCGGTTAAAGTGGAGAATAGTTAAGGCAATGTGATGAGCATTATCCACTATCTGCTTAACTTCGTGGTCAATGTCTTCTGCTACTTGGGGACTAATCGCTCGACGAGGATTTCCATAGCCTTCAATAAACTGCTGTTGAATTTTCTCGAAAGCTACTGGACCGAGTTTGTTACTCATACCATAAATGGTAACAGTCCGTTCTGCTAAGTCAGTGGCTTTTTGGATATCGTCAGCAGCGCCGGTAGATACTTTTCCAAAAACAATTTCTTCAGCCGAACGTCCACCTAATAACGTAGCAATCCGTCCGCGAATTTCATCTTCTATCATTAAAAAGCGGTCTTCTTCTGGCATTTGGATTGTATAACCCAATGCACCGACACCACGAGGAACAACGGAAATTTTCTCAACTTTACCAGCACCGGGCATTAATGAGCCAATAATAGCGTGTCCAACTTCGTGATAAGCGACGGTTTTTTTCTCGATTTCATTTAAGACACGAGAACGTTTTTCTAACCCTGCAACTAACCGTTCAATGGCTTCATTAAAATCTACCATAATTACGGCTTGGCGGTTGTTTCTAGCTGCTAATAAAGCGGCTTCATTGACCAGGTTAGCTAAATCTGCACCAGCAAAGCCGGGAGTCCGGGTAGCAATAATTCCTAAATCCACATCTTCGGCTAATTTTACATTTCTAGCGTGGACTTTGAGAATGGCTTCCCGACCGATTTTATCAGGTCTATCCACGACTACTTGACGGTCAAAACGACCAGGACGACGTAAGGCGGGATCAAGGATTTCGGGACGGTTGGTAGCAGCGATAATAATGACACCAGTGTTAGCATCAAAACCATCCATTTCCGTGAGTAATTGGTTGAGGGTTTGTTCCCGTTCATCGTTCCCACCAACAAAACCACCGGGACCACCGCGCGATTTACCCAGTGCGTCTAATTCGTCAATAAAGACAATACAGGGTGCTTGTTGTTTGGCTTGTTCAAATAAATCGCGGACTCGTGCTGCACCAACACCAACGAATAATTCGATAAATTCCGAACCGGAGATACTGAAAAAAGGAACACTGGCTTCCCCAGCGATCGCTTTTGCTAGTAATGTTTTTCCAGTACCAGGAGGTCCAACTAATAATACACCTTTGGGAATCTTTGCCCCTAAAGTTGTGTATTTGGTGGCATTTTTGAGAAAATCAATGATTTCTTCTAATTCGGCTTTGGCTTCATCTACACCTGCTACATCCGGGAATTTTACACCGGTACTGCCTTCAGAATAAATCCGGGCTTTGCTTTTTCCCACTGTGAGTGCAGCCGGTCCTCCACCTTGACGACTCATTAAAAATGCCCAAATCCCAAAGAAAATTAAGGGAGGAGCTAACCAACTTAATAAAGTTCCAATCCAAGCGTTTTCGGCTGGTGGTGGCGCGGTAAATTCGACATTATGCTGTCTGAGAATTTTGGGTAAATCTAAGTCAATGGCGACTGGTGTAGTCCGAAAGACTTGTTCAACTGTTTTTCCTTCTGGAGTTTGGGTTTTGATTGCATATTCAATGCGATCGCTGCCGACAATGGCTTTATCTACTTTACCTGCTTGCACCTGAGCGATAAAATCACTATAGGGAACTTGTTGTAACCGAGTTCCAAATATACTGGGAACTATCAAATTCAGCAATAACAAAAAAGTCAATAAAATTAGCAAACTACCGCCAAATTGCCTAATTATCGGCGTTTTCATCTGGTTCTTATTATTAGTTTCTACAGGCATTTCATTTACCTCAATCAAATTTTTTCATGAATCCAGTGATCAGTGCTTAATAAATTAAAAACCTGGATAAATCAATAACAATTGATAATTGACGGGTGAAGAAAGTGACAGGTGACAGGGAGGAGAAGAGAAAATTAATTATCCATTTTTTTCCCAAGTAGGGGCGAAGCATTCGGGCGACAAATTATCGGTTTTTCCCAAGTTTATTTTCCGAATGCTTCGCCCTTACACCGAATGCTGATGCTTCTTTTCGCCTCGCTTTAATTATTAGCAACTGACAAATATCAACTTAATAACAATGCAAATAGTCCACATAAAGCAATCCCATCAAATACACCAGCACCGCCAATGCTCAACACACCTGAACTCATGGCTTGAATGTCCTTGAGATGTAGCAAATCAGCGCCAATCAAAGTACCCAGTACACCACCCGCAAAAGCTACAGGTGCAGCATGAGATGAGGCTATAAGCATTGCAGAAACAGCCGCACTCAACGGTGCAAGCAAGGGATTCATTTGAATACCAATTCCTGGTACTACCCTGGCTGCAAAGTAGCTGACAACAGTCACAATTGCTGTAACTAAAAGAATTGCCAGTGTATTTCCCTGGGAAAACTGGTATAATGCCAAAACCACTGGTATCAATCCACCACCTACATTCAGAGCTATCACGGTAGAACGTTGCATTTTCCTTAAGGGAATCCCCCAAAATTCTCTTACCCACAGTGCTGCAAATTCATCCGTTAATTGAACTGGAGCTTCTAAGCGGTAGATGGGAATATTGATTGTGCTGGTAACTATCACTAGTACCAATAATAAAAAAGCAATGTTAGGATAAAACCCAACTTAGCTACCGCAATTTCCACCACATCTACTGCTACCGCAAACCAAATAAATGGCAGCAACATCAATAACACCATAAATAGCAGTAATGAAACCGGTAGATATATCATGGCAATGGGAGAATAGAATAACTTTGGAAATCAAAGCATCAAATCCAGCCGATAAGTAAGTAGACGAAAATAAATCAAAGTAGATTAAGTAATGTAAAAATATTGAGATAATTTGGTAGTAAGGGCTTCAGCCCTTAAATTAGGACTAAAGTCCTGACTACAAACTTTGAATTATTCAGTCTATTCTGCTTACAAAAATTCTAACAATTACTAAACTATCTGTTGCTGTAAAGTCTAAATTAGTATATGCCCCATAAAATTATGTGTATTACCGTACTATCATGGAAAATCAACTAGGATTTTTGCTGAAGCTATTATTGTTTTCGGCTTTGCTATCAGTATTAATTAAATATGCTGCGCCGTTTTTATGGATTCCAGCCACAGTGACGAATGTGCTAATTATAGTTTTATTACCAACTGTGATTATGGCAACAACTTTACTGTTGAGAATACCAAAACAAAAAGAAAATTAACACAAAAAATGTCAGTAGTGTAGCTAAAATCAGCTAATCTAACTGCATTGTCATAAAAAGTATCTTATCAAGCTGGGAGTCTCGCTTGTGAATCTTGGTCAATGGATAGGTTTAATGGCCTTAATTATATCTTTATATATATTATGGCAACTTCGTGAAGTTTTGCTGCTGATATTTGCTGCTGTTGTTTTAGCGACGACTTTAAATCGTTTAGCTCAACGTTTGCAAAGTTTAGGAATAAAACGAGGATTAGCAGTTTTATTATCTGTAGGAATTTTCTTTGCTGGTGTGATCTGTTTTTTCTGGTTAATTGTACCACCTTTTATCCAGCAATTTAATGAACTCACCTATAGAGTTCCCCAAGGATTTGAGCGGTTTAATAGTTGGATTGATGAACAAAGAACTCATATTCCTCAACAATTATTACCCTACATACCGGATTTGAATAGTTTGATTGAACAAGCACAACCGCTATTTAATCGCCTATTAGGTAACTCTTTTGCTTTTGTTTCTGGATCTTTAGAAGTAGTCCTCAAAATTCTCTTGGTTCTGGTTTTAACCGGAATGTTTCTAGTTGATCCTGATGCTTATCAGAAAGTATTTATCCGCATATTTCCCTCCTTTTATCGGCGACGGGTAGGAGGAATTGTAGAACAGTGCGAAGTTTCTTTAGGAGGATGGGTTACAGGTGCAGCAATTGGTGTTTTTGTCGTCGGTTTGATGAGTTTGATAGGTTTATCAATTTTACACATTAAAGCCGCATTAGCTTTGTCGGTGTTAGCAGGATTTATGAATTTAATTCCTAATTTGGGTCCAACTATGAGTGTAGTTCCTGCTATGGCGATCGCTCTTTTGGATAGTCCCTGGAAAGCTGTTGCTGTTTTTATTCTCTTCTTCTTTATTCAACAAGCAGAGAGCAATTTCATTACACCTGTAGTTATGGCGCATCAAGTATCTTTACTACCTGCTGTCACCCTAATTTCTCAGTTATTTTTTGTGACTTTCTTTGGATTTTTAGGATTATTTTTAGCACTTCCTCTCACCGTTGTTGCAAAAATTTGGGTGCAAGAAGTCTTGATTAAAGATGTGTTAGATCAATGGGGTAAGTATGAAGAAGATCATACAGAGTTAGTGATCGTTAAGGAATATCCTGCTCTCCATGACGCTGATATTGAGGAATAGGAGTCATTGGTGATTGGTGACTTGCCCTGAGCGTAGCCGAAGGGTTGGTGATTGGTAAGAGTAATAATTCTTTTCCCCTGCTCCCCTGCTCCCCTGCTCCCCTGCTCCCCTGCTCCCCTACTTCCCCTACTCCCCTACTCCCCTACTCCCCTACTCCCTTGTCCCTCTTAATATCAACCAAAACCGGGAATTAGGCGTTTTAAAGCACGACCGGCGACATCACCATAACGTAATTCTCCACAGAGAATTTTGCCCATGATTTGAGCGCCAGAGGGGCGTTTAACACCGACTTTGTAGCCAATACCAGGGAAGCGATAAAATGCTCCTGCTAGTTTTTGCGCCCAAGCCATATCGCTTCCCCATTGTTCGTTAATGGCATCGGTATAATTAGCTAGGGCATTAATATCACCACTCAAAGCATCGTTAATAAATCCTGCGGCTAGAACACCGCTAAAAATAGAAGGACGAATGCCTTCGGCTGTAAAGGGATCAACTACACAAGCTGCTTCTCCAGCTAAAACTGCGTTTTGGGTGTGCAGTTTTTGGTTTCCATCCCAAATACACAGGGGATGACCATATTGTTTACTATTTTTGACATCTACATTAAAAGATTTGGCATATTCATCTAAAATTTTCTTAAAGTCTTGGGGTTCACCACCAATAAATGTTCCCACGCCGATGGAATAAGAGTCAGCTTTGGGGAAGTTCCAAATATAGCCATTTTTGACTAAGCCAAATTCAAAGTGAATTGTGGTTTTTTTCTCGACAGTTGCGGGAATTTCGGCTTCTAATGCTCCTGCTAATCGGCGTTTGCGTTCTTTAAAACCTAGCCATTTAGCCATTGAACCTTTTGCACCATCGGCAGCAATCAGATAGCGGCCTGTAACTGGTCCATTAGCTGTATTAACTTGCCAATGATCGGTTTTAAATTCGATCCCGGTGACTTCTGTATTGTCCCGTAGTTCAGCCCCTTGGTTTTGGGCTTGTTGAACTAGAAAATGATCGAAAATATCTCGCCGTACCATCCAAACTGGATCTTTGGTATCAATTTTTGCTTCTACAGGGTCGCCTAATTTCCAAGTGAAGCTCAAAGAGTCGGCTTTTACGGAAATGGCGGGGCTAAAGTCAAAATCGAACCATTGAGCGATCGCTGGTGACACACCACCGCCACAAGGCTTATATCTGGGCAAGGATTCTTTTTCTAAAACTAAAACTGAGCGACCTTTTTTGGCTAGATGATATGCTGCTGTTCCACCTGCTGGTCCAGCACCGACGATGATACAGTCGTACATAATGGCTAATTTTTGCTTTTTATTTTAGTTAGTTGATTTTCTAGTATATATAAGGGTTTATGATTTTTTATAAATTTTTAGTGAATATGGGAACAGGGAACAGGGAACAGGGAACAGGCAAGAGGCAGAAATTCTTGAATTTTGACTTTTAACTTGTTTTGTCTCCCCATCACCCTGTCACCCCATGAAAGAGTCCCCAGATTAGACAGTGGTGATGTCTTTTTCCTTTTCTGCCAACAAGTGGTCAATTTTTTCTGTGTGCTTGTTAGTCAGCTTTTGGAGTTTGTCTTGTTGATCCCGTGATTCATCTTCTGAGATTTCAGCACTTTTTTCCTGTTTGCGGATAGAGTCTATAGCATCTCGGCGGATATTGCGAATTGCTACACGGCCTTCCTCTGCATACTTAGCCGCAAGTTTAACAAATTCTTTCCGGCGATCGCTGGTTAATGGCGGAATATTCAACCGAATCACAGTCCCGTCGTTATTGGTTGTTAAACCCACGTCGGATAAAGAGATGGCTTTTTCAATAATATTCAAGCTGCTCTTATCGTAAGGCTGAATCAGGATGGTTGAAGAATCTGGTGTGCTAATGTTTGCTAGTGATTTTAAGGATGTGGGTGTACCGTAATACTCCACTTGTACCTTATCTAATAAACTCGCATTAGCGCGACCAGTGCGAATGGTATTAAAAGCTCGTTGAGTGGACTCAACGGTTTTCTGCATTGTCTCTTGAGCTTCAGCTAATTTCACAAGAACCTCCCACAAGGGTGCCAATGGATTCTCCCATGACTGCCCGGTGGATGTTACCTCGCACCGTTAGGTCAAATACTAGAATGGGGAGATTATTTTCTTTACATAAGGCAATTGCGGTACTATCCATGACTCGCAAATCTTTAGCCAAAACGTGGGCGTAGGTAAGAGTCGTAAACCGTTTGGCATCAGGATGAAGTTTGGGATCAGCATCGTAGATACCGTCTACTTTGGTAGCTTTAAAAATCACTTCTGCTTCAATTTCTGCGGCTCTTAAGGCCGCAGTCGTATCTGTGGTAAAGAAGGGATTGCCTGAACCAGCCCCAAAAATTACCACCCGCCCTTTTTCTAGATGACGGATGGCTCGACGGCGAATATATGGTTCTGCTAGTTCTTGCATAGCGATCGCCGTTTGTACCCTTGTCTGTATTCCCATCCGTTCTAGAGAATCTTGCAAGGTCATGGCGTTCATTACCGTAGCAATCATCCCGATATAATCAGCAGTTGCCCGATCCATACCCGCCGATGCTGCTTTCACGCCTCGAAAAATATTCCCACCGCCAACAACGATGGCTATCTGCACACCAGTGGCTATCACCTCTCCTATTTCCTTGGCTATTCCCTCGACCACTTCTGGATCAATGCCATAGCCCAGGTTGCCCATTAAGGCTTCACCGCTCAGTTTAAGTAAAACCCGTCGGTAATTCGTTCCCATGAAGTTCCGCTTTATCAAAAAAGTTGCAATTGCCTCCAATTTAAGATAGCAGTACAGTGACTATCTGTGTCTAGTTAGGTTGTACGCCATCTGAATACAGTACCTATTTGTTCGGTTTGGGCTGGCTGTATTTCTTGTTCTTGAAATAAACACGCGATCGCATTTCTTAAATAATCCACTCCCGCTGCTGATGCTTGATCGGGGTGATCATCTATCTGCCCTTTATAGCGGACAATCCCATGATGATCTATTAAAAAAGCTGTAGGTGTCGTCATTACACCAAAGCTGCGAGTTACATCTTGAGTTGAGTCCCATATATAGGGAAAATTTAGTTGATGACGCTCGGCAAAAGCTTTCATCTGTTCAAAATGGTCTCCCATCTCATTTTCGCCACTACAACCATTTAAACCAATCAGTGTAAACCCACTATCTGCAAATTCCGCTTGAATATTTTTGAGTCTATCTATGTACATCTCTACATAGGGACAATCATTGTTTAATGAAATCACACAGATTAAATGGAATTTTTCCAGATAGCGACTTAAATGGTGTACTTGTTTGTCAATTCCGGGCAGTTCAAAATCTGGGGCATAACTCCCAATTGGAGTATCACTTGTTTCTAGTATATTCATCTGCTCTGACTCGAAAGAACTAGTACAACTTGGCGGAATCCAAAATTTAACATTCAAACTAAATACAATTTGAGCTTTTTGTAAAGTTGGGAATAGTAGTTTATTTCCGCTGTGGTTAACTAGGCACAAAAAATTTGTGTTAACTTCGGCATTCGGTTTTAAGTCTAAATTGAAAAGGTGCAGAATGTAAAATAATTGACTCTAGTAATGGTAATTATTTTATCATCATTAACTATATCATTGTTGGGAATTCTCCAGCTAACTTTCATAGATTTTTGTAAATAAATTCACCAACTCAGAATATTTTACAATTAAACACAACACATCATGGAAATGCTGTACAAAATATCTCTAAAGCGGTTTTAAATTTCCTTATAAGTTTTAATTACAGGGAAATGACTGTAGTCACTTTAGTATAATCATAATACTGACTGTATTCAATTTATCTCCTAGTAAAATTTACCGAACTTTTTTAAAACATAGTAATTTTTTATTGAAAACTTTAGGATTAAATTTACCAAAAATTGATATGTAAACCTCAGCCAATTTTACAGAAGTAGTACAAGTCACTAAGTAAGAGGCTCGGAAAAAGTTCTTTCATCAGAGCGAGGAATCCACATCAATAAATGGGTGCGTACTACCTATTAGGGAGCGATTTTACGCCATTTGAGGCTTGTTCTTGAACGATTTACCCCAGATTATTGAGCAGTTACAAAGCAAGGAATCACAAGGTAGGGGCGCAAGGCCTGCGCCCAGTCAATTATCAATTGTCATTGATTGATCTAGGTTTTCACTTTATTAAGCATTGTCAATTGTCAATTATCAATTGTTAATTGTTAATATAGTCTCGAATTTGGGAAAATGAGCGATTTTTGATGATTGATTGACAACTGCCATACTGAACAAAGTAATCTTCGATCATATTTCCTATGACCACCTCTACAAAAATCTGGCTTTGGCAAGGTTTCCCAATTTGTTACCAAACCCAAGGGACTACAGGCCCTGCTGTAATCCTCATCCATGGATTTGGGGCATCATGGCAGCACTGGCGCAAAAATATCCCAGTTTTAGCAGAAAGTTGTCGAGTTTATGCCATTGATTTAATAGGCTTTGGCGGTTCAGCCAAACCGACACCAGGAGAAAAAATTACCTACACACTAGAAACCTGGGGACAGCAAATAGTTGATTTTTGTCGGGAAGTAGTGGGTGAACCAGCGTTTTTAGTGGGAAATTCCATTGGTTGTATTGTCGCCATGCAAGCTGCGGTAATTAACCCGGATATGACTTTGGGAACTGCTTTACTTAATTGTTCTTTGCGATTATTGCACGATCGCAAACGCATTACTTTACCTTGGATAAAGCGGGTTGGTGCGCCAATTTTGCAAAACTTTTTATCTATTAAACAAGTAGGTGATTTCTTTTTCAATCGCCTCGCTCAACCGAAAACAGTCAAAAATATTCTTTTACAAGCCTATGCTAACGGGGAAACAGTCACAGATGAATTAGTAGAGATTTTGATGACACCAGCGAAAGATTCAGGTGCTGCTGCTGTATTCTTGGCTTTTACTGCTTATTCCAGCGGACCTTTACCAGAAGACTTATTACCTATATTATCTTGTCCAGCGATTATTTTATGGGGAACGGCTGACCCTTGGGAACCCATTAATTTAGGTAGAGAGTTAGCCAATTTTCCCCAAGTCCAAAAATTTATTTCTTTGGAAGGAGTAGGTCATTGTCCTCAAGATGAAGCACCTGAGTTAGTAAATCCGATTTTACTAAATTGGATTGGTGAGTTGGTTTTAGATATTGCCGAAAAATAAGATAGAGACGTTCCACAGAACGTCTCTATATAAAATTAGATTGAATCAAGATCGTACAGTATTCAAAGTTGAGTCCATTAGATTACCAACGACGATAGCCACCACCCCAGCGTGGACGACCCCAGCCACCACCCCAGCGTGGACGACCCCAGCCACCACCCCAGCGTGGACGACCCCAGCCACCACCCCAGTAGTGACCACCGGAGAGTAGTTCCTGATCTTCTGCGGATAATTCAGTCAATAACTCAGATGAAATGTTTTGATCTGACATAATTGTTCACCTCAATTAATAGTTTAGAGTTTACTCACTTAAATTAAGTAAGTGTTAAGTTTGTAATCCTCTCTTCTATTTGTAAATATGTTTGTTGAAAATTCACTTCTCCTAGAGTTAGAATTAAAAAAGATAAAAATATAGCTTTTGATTAGGCTAAATACATTTTCGATTATAGTGATTTATCTCCCAAGTAATACAGCTATTAAATCAGCATAGAATCTTAGAATTAGGATTAGTAAAAACCAGAAGATATTCTGATATTTGCTGATTTAATAACATTTGATATAATTCAAAGATTACAGATTGCATATTCTAAATTACAATATATCCGTTACATAAGTCAAACGTAAAAGTTATATCCCGCAAGAAACTGAATTTCCTGACGGGATATAACAAAGATCATCTTTAGACAACTAAATCACCTAAAAATCTATGGCTTCAGCCTGGTTATGTTATCAGTTGTTGAAGGACAGAGGTTAGGCATTCTTAGTTACCTTATTCATCCTAATAGCGACCTCTGTCATCATCATAGCCACCTCTGTCATCATCATAGCCACCTCTGTCATCATAGCCATTTCTGTCATCATAGCCACCTTTTTGTCCACCGTAGGATTTTTTGGGATAGCAATCCCAGTAACATTTGCGGACACATCTTCTTCTTCCCCCAGATAAAAGTTCCTGGTCTTCGGTGGATAATTCTACAAGCAAATTTGATGTAGTGATTTGAGAAGTCATGATTGTTAGCCTCACTAATTTACTATAGATGTGTGGCATCTATTAATTTATTTATAACTATTTTTTTTATGATAGTAATTCGCCCATAGTTATAAATACGAAAGATTTCTTTTATTTCTTATGGACTATTATAGTATTTATTAATTTATAACTGTATTTATTGAATAAGATAAATTACATGTAAATAATTTCAACTAACTATTTTGATCAATAAAATACACCCATAATATTTACATATCTTGATGGGTGCAAAATTATAACTACGACCTTGATATATTCTTCAAATTGGTGGGTTTCCAGTAGTCAAACTTATTTCCAAATCATGGAAATAAAAGAGATGACTAATTAGGCTTTGATATAAAATTTGGGGTTATAGATAGTGGGACGGTAAACTAAAAAGTTATATTTAGATTTACCATCTTTCTTTTGACATTCATCATCATCATCATCATCAGAGGAAGAAGAACCGTTAAATCTACCCCCATTAAATTTACCGTTTTCTTCTTCATGAGAAGGACTATAGCGCCCTCCAGTTAATATCTCTTGTTCATCTGTTGATAAGTCAACAATTAAATCCGATTGCATGACTTGATGTGACATGATCATTAACCTCATTATTGATTTATAAAGGTGAAAAACACCTTTAACTTTATTTATAAATATAAAGTCTAAATATTTAATTCACCTAAAGACATAATATCTTATGCCAAAAAATCAACCTGATTTACTACTCCATGAATATCCTCATATTTTCTACCATGCTCAATAATTCTCAATTGGGCATTAACTACAACCTAAAACAACGGTTCTAGCGACCAAAATACATAGAAATGGTGAAAATATGATAAGTAGGTAGATGCTAATCAACCCAACTATGTAACGAACTGTAAATTACCCAAAACTCTTGGGATTGCTGCGTTCCACTCCGTTCCACTCGCAATGACATAGTTATAAGTTT
>NZ_VILD01000001.1:221970-266242 GCF_009712085.1 Anabaena sp. UHCC 0253 | reverse complement strand
TTTGACATTCATCATCATCATCATCATCAGAGGAAGAAGAACCGTTAAATCTACCCCCATTAAATTTACCGTTTTCTTCTTCATGAGAAGGACTATAGCGCCCTCCAGTTAATATCTCTTGTTCATCTGTTGATAAGTCAACAATTAAATCCGATTGCATGACTTGATGTGACATGATCATTAACCTCATTATTGATTTATAAAGGTGAAAAACACCTTTAACTTTATTTATAAATATAAAGTCTAAATATTTAATTCACCTAAAGACATAATATCTTATGCCAAAAAATCAACCTGATTTACTACTCCATGAATATCCTCATATTTTCTACCATGCTCAATAATTCTCAATTGGGCATTAACTACAACCTAAAACAACGGTTCTAGCGACCAAAATACATAGAAATGGTGAAAATATGATAAGTAGGTAGATGCTAATCAACCCAACTATGTAACGAACTGTAAATTACCCAAAACTCTTGGGATTGCTGCGTTCCACTCCGTTCCACTCGCAATGACATAGTTATAAGTTTTCCCACCTACCTACTTACTTTACATCGAGAGGGAGTTAAAAAACAACTAACTAAGAGAATAAATATTTAAATAAAAGCATTAAATTATTATTCTGTTTGTTAGTATCAATATTATTTAATTGTCCCATTCCCAAGTTCATAGGAATAATCATGGTGATTTGGGAAAGTTTATATTTAGTATTTTCTGAACTAGAATCACCTGCTGCAAGATTTAAATTATTGTTACCTTCGGTTTCGATATCAGTTTTCTGGAAAAATAAATTTCCCTCATCTAATCCTTCCCCGAACATAGAGGATATTTGTCCACCAACGAGAGATTCTTGTTCTGCTTCAGACAGAGATATGAATAATTGAGGTTGATTGAGTTGAGTATTGTAAAACATATTGTTATGGGTTGAAATAATCAGTAAATAAAGAACTTAATAACTATTGATTTATACAGTTAAAAACTGTAGATGTTCTCCCGGTTTTGATAAAAATGTATCAGGAGTTCCTTGAATTTGTACTTGACCTTTTTCTATCAATACAATCCAATTAGCGCGATGGATAACACTCGGACGATGGGTAATTAAAATTGTGGTTTTTCCTGCACGATATTCCAAAAGACGATCTAGAACATGAGCCTCACTCATAGGATCTAGTCCGGCTGTAGCTTCATCTAAAATGAGTATAGGTGGATTTGTGAGAATTCCGCGAGCGATCGCTAATCTTTGTCTTTGTCCACCAGAAAGATTTGCTCCAAATTCTCCTAATATAGTTTGATATTTATTAGGTAATTGACTAATAAAGCCATCTGCATCAGCAATATCACAAGCTCGAACAACTTCTTCAAAAGAAATAGAAGGTGTTCCTAATTGGAAGTTTTCTAAAATTGAACGACTCCAAAAATGAGGTTCTTGGGGAACATAAACTACTTGTTGTCGTAAACAATCTAAAGCGATATCTTGCATATTAAAAAAACCGATGCGAATATTACCAGAATCTGGTTGATATAACCCACCTAATAATTTAGCTAACGTGCTTTTACCACAGCCTGATTTACCAATTAAAGCAATTACTTTTCCACCAGGAAGCTGAAGAGAAAAATCATCTAATAAATCAACCCTTCCGGGGTGATGAAACTTGAGATGGGAAAAACTAATATCTGCATGACTAGAAATTTGGGCGATGGGTTTTTGACTACCTCCTACTACTTCTGGTGTCGCATCAATAACTTCTAATAATCGAGAAACTGCGGTTTGAGAGCGAAAATATTCATCGACAAAGCCAACTAATGAGCTAATTAAAACTAAAACATTAATTTGTAAAGCATTAAAAGCTAACATTTGTCCAATACTTAAATTACCTCGAATGACTAAAATACTTCCAAATCCTAGTAAGACTACACCACCAACTGTAGATAAAAGTTTAGCCACAGTCCCGTTAATAATTGCTAATTGAATTGTACTAAAAGTCAGATTCGCTAGACGACCAAAACGACTTTGAAATTCATCCCAAAATTGAGGAGCAGCATTTGTAGTTTTGATGACCTGTGCGCCTTTAAATGTTTCTACTAAAACCCCTTGATTTTCTGCTCCTAACACTAAAAGACTGCGAGTTTTTTGTTGGAGAATGGGTAAGAAAGGCAAAGTAGATAAAGTCATTAAAGCAGCAATTAATAGAACTGCTATCGTTAATTGCCAGCTATAAAATAACATTAAGCCTAAAGAGATAACAGCAATAAAAAACTGGCTGGGTAACACAATCACAATTTGTGATACTAATTGATTAATTTCACTAATATCTCTCAATCGGCTAGTGATTTCCCCACTCCGTCGGGATTCATAATAATTTAGTGGTAATTGGAGAAGTTTTCGCCCAAATTCTAGAACTAAACCTAATTGTAATCTTTGTCCAAAATGAGAAATCATTAAAGATTGAAATACTTGTAAACCTCCACTAAATAAACTCATGACGACAACGGCAGAAACCACAACTGTCAGTAACTGTACATCACCCCGAACAAGAACATCATCTGTTAATAATTGAATCAAAACAGGAGTTCCCAAAGCTAGTAAGCCAAGAACAATATTGATCATTAAAACCTGAGTTAGTAAGCCACGATAGGGTAGAATGCGGCGAAAAAAGCGCATTATTCCACCTTTCGATTCTTCTTGAGGTTGATCAAAAAATCGCTCTGGATCTGGCTCTAATAAGAGCATTACTCCATTCCAAGCAGTAGTTAGTTCTTGTTTGGATAGATAACGAATTCCGACAGCAGGATCGGCAATCACGTATTTTCTGCCTTTTTTACCATATAAAACGACCCAATGATAGCCTTGCCAATGAATAATTGCCGGTAATGTAATTTCTGTGATTCTGTCTATAATTTCTGGGGAAGCTTTGACAGCTCTAGCATTAAAACCAAGATTTTCCGAGCCTCGTTTTAACCCTAATAAAGTTGTTCCTAGTTGTCCAGTTCCTACTGCATCACGGCTTTTATTCATACTTAAAAAGCGCCCGTAATGCTTGGTAATCGAAACGAGACAAGCTGCCCCACAGTCTTCTTCACTTAACTGTAAAGTACACTTATAATTTTGAGGACGTTTGAAGATATTGGACATAAATATTAAAGATTTACCATGAATAAAACTGGTGAGAATATTGGATTGTGCTGTTGCTTAATTCCTATAAATCCGTGATTAATCTGCCTTTTCTCAGCATAAATCTCATGACAGTTTCGCTCCGGGAAATAATATCAGCGCGTCCTTCCATACCAGATTTAAGATGACACAAGCGATCGCCTTTCCCTAGATATATATTGTCTGGTTCAATATTTACTTCGTAAGTAGATGCTTGGGGTGTACTTGTAACTAAACTGTTTTGTATTGTGGCTACAGCATCTGGTGCAACTGTTTTCACAGTTCCATTGAGAGTTCCATACTCTGGATAGGGACAAGCGGAAACTTGCATTTTAACGGCTTGATTGACTTCAACTTTGTCAATATCTTTGGCAGAAACATGAGCTTTGATCACCAAAGGAGCATCAATAGGAGCAATTTGAGCGATCGCTTCACTGAGTTGCACTACCTGTTCAGAGTTGCGGAGTTTAAGTTGCAATAGTGTCCCCGTGCTGGGAGAACGAATTACACTTTTATTCAAGTCATTTTCTAGTTGTTGTAATTCTTGACGAGTGCGAATTTGTTGTTTTTGTAGTTCTAATCTTTGCTGAAATAATATTTCTCCTTCTTTTTGTAAAGCAGCTAAAGTAGCTTTACCTCTGGACTGTTCTTGTTTAATTCTTTCCGATGCTACTGTGACATTTGCATTACTAGGATTAATCGCAATTTTTGCTTTCTGTAGGCTTATTTTAGCTAATTTTACAGCTTGTTCTTTTTCTTCTTGGAGATTTTTAGAACTAGATTTAGCTTGTTCTAATTTGGCTTCAGCCGATTTTACAGCTTGTTCTTTTTCTTCTACTAAATTCCGAGATATTGCTCCTGATTTCACTATTTCTTGCAAGCGATCGCGCTGTAATTTAGCCAAATTTAAGCTTGATTCTGCCTCTTGTATAATGACTGCCAAAACCCTCTCTGTTTGTAATCTTTTGAGTTGTTCCCGCGCTAATTTCAAAGCTACTTCCGCTTGTCTCATTTCCGCATTAGCTTGAATGCTCTGATCTTTATAGTTGCGTTCACTACCAATTAACTCAGCTTGTGCAGCTATAATACTGCGTTCATTTAAATTAGTTTGAGCAAGTATTTGAGCATTAACTTGATTGATTTGAGCATCAATTTGTCTAATTTGTAATTGATTTTGCTCAATAGTATTTTGCAGTTGTTTTTTCTGAGATTGTAATTGGGAATCATCAAGATAAGCAATTATTTCTCCCTTATTGACAAACTGATTTTCCTTCACTGCAATCTTTCTCACCGTTCCCGTCATTGCAGATTCAACTAACCGTAATTCTCCCAATGGTCGAATAGTTGCAGGAACTTTAACTGTGACATTGTAATTGAGGACAGATGTGAGACTGACAGCAATTACAAAGATACTAATCATCACCCCCCCCACCAATATTGAGCCATTTACCAATATGGGGAAGAAACTCATTAGCTTGTAGTATGGGCAGATCCTCTGGAATCGTCTCATTTAAACGATTCCAAGAATTGTTGTCTTCACGCTGTAACGAGTTCACGGCATTGCACCTTATATTAGGACTAAAATATGCTGTTCTGAGATCTAAGCGACAAATATTATGGAATAAAAAAGTAACTATCCCAGGTAGTAAGTTATCAGAAATAAAAACCAGGAAATACCTGTATTCAGATTATTCACATTGTGGAAACTACTTTGATAATGGTTTATAATTAAAGAAGGGGTAGAGAAAGTTTTGCCAAGAAAATGTAAATTAACTTTCTCAAATCTTTAACGCATAAAAAGCGTTAAGAAAATAGAGGAGAACGCTCAAACTCTCTCAAAGGCCTCACTTACGTTGAGCGAGTTATTATCATCTCCTCTAACCCCTTTTTTATATTTCAAAACAGTTAGCCCAAAATTTACAGCTATTTTCAGGGAAATGAACCACATCTTGATTAAAATTTGGTAGCAAGGAGGAAAGAAGGCAAGAGATTAATTTTCAGTGTGGTCTAAATACATGAAAATTGCTGTCATCAAAACTTTGAGCCACAAGGTTATCTTGTCTACGAGATGATGATTTGAATAGACATGATTTTCAGATTGGTTTTCATTTGCATAAATAAAGATTCCAGAGACTGATTCAATCATGCAATCATCCCATAGGCATCCAGTTAGATGAATCGGGTTTTGCATTTATTGAACATAGCAGGAAAACTCTGGAATCTACTTTTTGCCTAATTACACTAGTCAGCGCGGCAAAAATAACTAACCATTAAAAATTAATAAACAGCTTGGGAAATCTGCTTTTTTAATTTCTAATTTCGCCCTGCGGTACTAGTTTAATCCTGCATTGAAATAGGGCAACTTCTAGCCTGAGAAGCCTATATCTAGATCACTAGTCCAGACTGAGTGGCATCTCCTTGATCTATACCTATAGTAGGTAAACCTGCGGGTGTAACGACTCCTCCCGTTCCTTCGCTTGGTAACACTGCTGGTCCTAAAGATCCGATACCAAGAGGAATATCTCCACCCAAACCTAAGAAGTCTTGTGCCGCAGTTACTATGGTATTAGCACGACCGGCGGAGGTTGCAGTGCTACCTTGTGGACCAGAGGTACTTGTTCCTAATAAAGCTGATCCTCTATTACCGTAATTACTAGCAGCTAGTTCAAAGTCAGCCCCACCAGTTACTATCTCTTGTTGTTCATCAGATAATGCAATCAACAAACTGGAAGTATTCATTTGATTTGACATAATTATTAGCCTCACTTACGTAAATAGGTGTTTGACCACCTAATAATTCAACTATAAGCATTGTTGCTTAGGAATTCATAAACCTACAGGTAGAAAGTAAAGTTTACAAATTTACCTCTATAAGTAGAGACAAAATAGTTTATGCTTACTAAAATAGGAGTATTATAAAAATAATTTTATTCTAGAAAATCTGTCTAATATTTATTTTTATAGAGAAGTCGGATTATATTGATTGATAAAAATTCTCCACTCCCTAAAAAATATAGACATCTCTAATTTTCCAAGCATATTCAGTAACTAGAAAGTAGCTGCGTTAACATATAAGCACAGATAGCACTACCGATAGGAACTGTCAAATTATCTACACCTAAAAAAGAAAATGCTTCTAAAATCGTAGCTATTAAGGCGATAATTAACGAGATTATCCAAGTTTGCCAAATATTTCCTTGGGTAAGGAGTAAAATAGTTACACAAATCAAATAACTAACTAAAGTGACGGTGAAAGAACCTTCCCAGCTTTTTTGAGAACCAAAAATTATATATTTATGTTTGCCAAAGCGTTTACCAATTAAAGCCGCTAATCCATCACCCCAAGCCATAATCATAATTCCTAAAACAGCATATTGTGGTTGCTGTAAATGCCAAAAACCAGCAACTAAAACACCAATACTCACAGCATAGAAAAATGTTCCCAAACTGTGACGACCAACGCTATTAATCCCCGGAAGAATGGGGAATTTATAAGATAATAAAGTGACAATACTGGCGAAAATCGAAGCTGTAATTCCCACAAATGGGGGAATATCTAACCACCAAGCGATAACAATAACGTTACCTGTGCCAATATGCACGATTTTACGGATAATTTCTGGTTCGCTATTAGGAAAACGACTAACCACCCACGCAACGCAAATAATAAATCCTACCCAAGCCGCCGCGGGGGCAATTTGCAGCGACAATGGGTAAAGGGTTTCTAAATTGAGAAATATATTAGACAATGATCCAACAGAGGTATTTTCAAGGTTTGATACTACTTTATTAGATTTGAGTATGAAAATATTATTGATTTGGCTAATTAAAGGTTATCGCTTATTCATTTCTCCCCTATTTTCCCCCACTTGTCGCTTTCAACCAACCTGTTCTATGTATGCTATTCAAGCTATTGAACGGTTTGGGGTGTTTCGTGGTAGCTGGATGGGTATAATGAGGATTTTACGCTGTCATCCTTTTCATCCAGGTGGTTATGATCCTGTTCCAGATGTAGAAAAAAAGTCTTGTTGTGAACATGAACACTGAACACAGATTAAAGAGATTAAAGGATTGCACAGATATTTTGTAGCGGTGCAGTTTTCTTGACTAGAAGAAGTTTGATTTTGATACAAATTTATCTGCGGTTAATTCCCTCTTCGGTGTACCTCACTTTAACTTATATCTTGCAGCAGTCCCAAACAGCGGAGATGAAGCATTAGCCGCAACGAGAGAATCTATTTATTAATGAAAAGTGAGTAATGTTAACTATAAAAATCGTATCTTAGTTGTATAATAATTTATAGCCATTGAGAATAAATTCAAGATAATGCAACCTTTTAAAAATAGCTGGATTGCAGTTACGTTGGGGTTAATTGTTGTCACCATACCATCGGTAGCAAAAGCTAATGATCCTGGACTTTGTTTCATGGTGACATCTTCCGGTAAAAAGATCAATTTAGGTCAACTGTGCCAAGTCACACAACCAACTGAAACTGTTTTGCGAATACCAATTAAACGCCGTCAGGCTAAAACCCCAATCATAGATGTTAACTTTAATGGTAATCAATTTTTTGAGATGGTTTTTGATACTGGTGCAAGTGGTATCTTAATTACTCAAGAAATGGCAAAAGCTTTAAAAATTAAATCAGCAGGAACAATCAAAGTCAGCATTGCTGATGGTAGTATAATAGAATTGCAAACTGGGACAATCCCATCTGTTGGTGTCGGTAGTTTGGTTGTGAATAATCCCAAAGTTGCAGTTGCTCCTAAAGCTCAAATTGGTTTACTAGGTCAGGCTTTTTTTGAGAATTATGATATTAAAATCTTAGATAAATACATAGAATTTCATCAGCGTTGAGAAGTTAAACATTATCAATTAAAATGCGACCATATCACCAAATCCCGATTATTGAATGTGGTGAACCTTTAGTTAAGATTCCTCTGGAATTGTTTGCGGTGGAATCTCCTCACCCGTATGAAAAATTAGGTGCTGATTATGAGGGACATTCACCTTATTATCTGCGCCAAAGTGTGATTGAAAACTTGATTCAGGCGCAAAATTATTTACAATTACTACATCCTGATTGGTATATTCAGATATTCGATGCTTATCGTCCTGTAGCTGTCCAGCAGTTTATGGTAGATTACAGCTTTGGGGAAGCATTGCGAGAAAGGGGTTGGAAAGAAGAGGAATTGTTACCCCAACAACGGGAAGAAGTATGGAAAGCGGTTTATGAAATTTGGGCTGTACCCAGTTTGGATCTGAATACCCCTCCCCCTCATAGTACAGGGGCTGCGGTGGATATTACACTGGTAAATGATCTTGGGGAAGTTGTGGATATGGGTTCACCAATTGATGAAATGTGCGATCGCTCACTTCCCGAATACTATATTAATAGTCATCAACTGTACAATAGCAATCGGCAATTATTACTAGATGTCATGCTAAAAGCCGGATTTCAACGCAATCCTAGAGAATGGTGGCATTTTTCCTTTGGTGATCAAATGTGGGCTTGGTTATATAATCAATCTCATCCTGAAACTATAATGACAGCACGTTATGGCAGGTTAACAGGTTCAAAACTGATATCTTCATAGACATCTGCAACCGCAAGCTGAAAATCTACACTGGTTAGATGTATATTTTCTCCTTGTCCATAACTATAAAACACCCATTGACCTTCTGCATTACGGCGGAAAACTTCTACATTTGTCCGATTTTGACTGACTAACACATATTCTTGCAGTGATTCTAATTGTCGATAATCTGCAAATTTATCACCTCTATCAAACGCTTCTGTCGTAGGAGATAAAACTTCGATAATTAAACAGGGATAACGCAAAAAGTTATTAAAGGCCTTATCCCTCTTATCACAACTAACTATCACATCAGGATAGTAATAGGTATCAATTAATTCAATATGTGCCTTAGTATCAGCAACGTAAGCTTGACATCCACTACCACGCAGATGATTTCTCAGCATAGCAAAGACATTGCCAGTAATAATAACATGAGTATTACTTGCTCCTGCCATTGCATAAACCTGTCCCTGTCTGTATTCATGTTTGATAGGGCTGGTTTCTTCCCCTTCGAGATATTCTGTAGGGGAAATATAGTCGTAACTGGGAGTTGCAATCATGAGTATGACCTAATGTAATTTATTGGATAAATATCTACAGTTGTGCTATAATTATAGATGCTACTTGTGAATTAAAAAATTCATAATCTGTTTTGGAGAGGTGTCCGAGTGGTTGATGGTGACGCACTCGAAATGCGTTTTGGGGAAACCCAACGGGGGTTCAAATCCCCCCCTCTCCGTTAAATTCAATCAAAACCTCAATTATTCTGGCGGCTTTTCTTCCTTTTGCTGCTTAACTTCTGGTGCTGGATTTTGATTTGTTTCTATGGTGGGAACTACCACAGAAGAAGAATTCACTGGCTGAGATTCCTTGGCTGGAATAACTACAGGATTAGATTCTTGGGAAGGTGGAGGTAACACCTGATTTTGATTAGAATCTGGTACAGTTTTTTCTGGGGGAGGGGAAGCCTTCTGAGATTCTTTAGCATCACGCAAGGTATCCATTAAAGATGGTGAAGGAGTAACAATCGGTGTTGATTTCTTGACTGTGGGATTACGAGGTAAAGTAGGTTGAGAATTATTTTTAGGTGCTTGTTCTTCAGAACTACCATTACTAGTAGGAGTTGGTTCGGGAGAAACAGGAGTATTTTTCCGGATTCTTCTCAAACTAGGGACTGGTGCAGATTCGTTCAAAGAGGATTTTTGAATCTTTGGAGTTGCAGATGATGGTGATATTTCCACAACAGGTTTAGGCGGATTAGATTCGTAAATAGGTTGTTCAACAACTGGTGTCGGTAATGATTGTAAATTAGATTTTGATAATATCCGCGTCATACTAAATCCGCCCGTAGCTGCAACCAAGGCGATACTAATACTAATAGCTGCCTTCGATACACCTGCTTTTTTTCCTATGTCGGCGGCTTTCTCTCTTCGTGAAGGTGTAGAAATGGGGTGAAGAAAAGCTTTTTTATGTAAATCTTCTGCTTTTAAATCTGATAAATTAATAGTAGGTACAGCTTGAGTCTGTATAACTGGTGATGTAACCTTGAGCGCATTTGCCGGTAGTAGTTGCAACCATTCGGCTACTGTCGTGGGACGAAACTGCTGTTCTACAGCCATTCCTTTCATAACTGCTTGATTAACAGCTTCACTGAGATGGGGTTGTAGTTCACGGGGAGAAGGCATTTGTTCCCGATTCCTCCGCAGCGCCTCGCTATCGCGCAATAATGCTGGTATAGGAACTTGTGCCGTTAGCAGTGCATATAACGTTGCTGCTAAACCATAAACATCTGTAGCTGTGCTTCGTGCAGCTTGAGTTAAATACTGTTCAATAGGTGCATAACCCTCGCTGACTAAACCTGTGTGTGTCTGTTTTGCTCCGTTATTAAATTCTCTAGCAATGCCAAAATCAATTAGCACTACTTCCTGAGTTCCTTGACGCAAAATAATATTATCTGGTTTTATATCTCGGTGCAGCAAACCATTATGATGTACCACCTGCAAAGCCGCGCCTATTTGACGAATATAATGAATAGCCGTAGCTTCAGGTAGAGGTATTCCTGGTAAGACAAATGCAGCGCCTAAAGTGTCTCCAGGAACGTATTCCATCACCATATAAGGTAGATTATCCTCCTCGAAAAAGTCGCTTACTCGGACAATATGAGGATGAACACAAGCGGCTAATCTTTTGGCTTCATCTTGAAATTGGCGCTGGAACTTAGGAAAATCGGGATGTTGCCGCAACCTCTCATTAATAGTTTTCATCACTACTTCTTGTCCTAAATAGTGATGTATGGCTTTAAAGGTAACACCAAATCCGCCCCGCCCTATTTCCTGGAGGATGGTATATTTTCCATTCTGCAAAATTGTGCCTGCTAACATAGGGTTTTTTGAGTCTTAGAATGAGCAGATAATTGACTTGGTTGTAACACTCTTACCTATTATGACAACGGTTTTTGATTCTGAATAAATATTAATTGTGAAATATCACCTATAAAGTTACAGCAGATTGCAGATACATGATGTACATGATTTAAGAACAAAGCCATATACCAAGAGACATTCAAACCAGTTGAGAGTTCCCTATTCCCTGTTCTCTGCTGTAATTAGTCATCATCATAATTGATCAGGGAAAAATTCTCGCATCAGTCTGAAAACAAATATTGATGTCAAGATCAATAGTATCTTCTAATACTATTGACATGGAAATAAAGAGGAATATTACTGAATATTCTGTTCACAAATCACAAATACAAGGTGATACAAATCACATAATTTCAGTATTTTCATCACTGTACAATTCCTAGAAATCACTGAATATCAATCTTGTAAGTTTATTTTTATAAAACTTATATAAATCCTGTATAAAGTTGCACCACATAAATACTATAGAGCCAAAAATCCCTACATAAGAGACTTTTTGAGTAAGCCTTATTTATACAACTTGATATGAACATCCAAACCATCACCCACAACGAAAATTCTCACCAGGAGCTTTCAACTCCTACACTTTATTTTGTTACGTACCGTCAAAAATTTGGCAGTTGTTTTATTTATAGAAATGAAATAATGATAGGTATTTCTTTAAATGCAGTCCGTAAACTAGCTGAATTATTACTACAACCCAATGAAATAATTAGCCATATTAAAGATATTTATCCATTACTACCAGCAGGTTTCAATTTAATAGACTTCTGATCAATAATTGAAAATATAAAAACCTCAGAAGTGATAACTTCTGAGGCATAAAGAGTTTTAGGAACGATTGAGGACAATAGCCATCTTGCGATTAATTGGAGTAGGCAATTTTAAAATTAATAACAAGATAGCCAAATTTGTCAGTGTCTCAAATTAAGAACCTAAAAGCCCACAGGTCAACTACTAAAATAGTGTAGCAGGAACATTTCTATCTCAGTAGCCAAATTGGCGTTTTTTTTGGATCTGATTTAGACATCTACCTTTTGAGAGATATTCACTAATTCGTAAAGCTTATCTTCAAACTTTTGCGTACAAGCTGACCAATCAAATTCCAGAATAGAAGGACGAGCTTGCTCAGTAATTTTGGCTTTGAGTTCAGGATTTTTAAGAATTGTAATCACATTTTCAGCAAAATCTTGAGGGTTATTCGGTTTAGATAAAAAGCCATTCACACCAGAAGATACTTGTTCAGTTGTGGAAGGTGCAAAAGCCGCTACTACAGGAGTTCCAGAAGCAAGAGCTTCGTTAGTTGTGGTACAGAAGTTTTCTGTAACTGAAGGGTTAACAAATATATCTGCTCTCGCAAACCAACCTAATAGTTCTTTACCATGAGATTCACCCCAAATAGTCACACCATGAGGGAACTTCTCAGCACGACGGCGAATTTCTGCATCTAAAGGACCACTACCAACAATTACTAAGTGAACATCAGGAATTTGAGCAGCAATTAGGGGATAGATATCTAAAAGTTGGGTAACATTTTTTTCGGCGGTAATGCGTCCTACAAAGAGAATAGTTGGCCGTTTATCATCCGGAATTGGATCATAACAAATATTGCGGGGATGAAATTTCTCGCAATCAATTCCTTGATAGGGTACATATTCGCAGCGTTGACATTGTAACTTTTTGTATTTCGCTAATTGTTCACGTGATGGAAATAAATTTACATCATAGGTTTCGCTAAATTGTTTAATAACAAATGGCAATATAGGACTGATTAAATTGAAGAAAATATCTCCCAGATAATATCGGATATAGGCGATAATATCAGTATGGAAAACTGATATAATTGGTGTTTTTGTTTGCTTTGCATATTCAGATCCAACAGAACGCCCATAACCTTGTAAGAAAAAAGCATACAAACCTTTCATTTGTGCTGCTTCTTCGACAATAATTACATCAGGCTGGAATTCCTTCAGTAATTTAGTATCATTCCAATGACGATGGTTTAAGGGTTGGGGTAAAGATTTATATAAAATTAGTGGTTCTGTAGGAAATGCAAAAGCAGAAAAATTAGGAAAAGGTTGTAGTTCACTAAGTCCCGACATGGGACGATTACCAACTTGTGGAGGATATTGATTATTAATTTCTGGGTGAACTAAAAAAACTTCATGTCCTTGTTTTAATAACCAGTGAACTCGCTGATGAACTGCAACAGAAACTCCTGTCAAAAATGGAGCATACAATCCAGTAAATAAGGCAATACGGAGAGGTTTATTTTTCATGGTGATATTGTTGACGCTATGGGTTTTAATAATTTTTTGCATGGGAACTGGGATGTTTTTGCGGCTGAATCTAAAATTTTCCCATTCCATTAAAGAGAAGCTTTTGGATCAATTGGTTGATCTAACCATTGATAAGGACGATATTCTACTAGACGGATATTTTCACGCCCTTGAACTCGATAAGTAAGTCCACGCCATGTAATGGTTGATGTCCATAAAGAAGATAGCATTACTAACCCATAAACCCACTGTGTTAAAGGGATAGCAATTAACATTTTGATAATTGTAAAAGGTGATAGTTTTGGGAGTTGTTCACCTTGATGAGAAAGGACTTTATGTACTCCTAATTCCATCAATAACATCAACAATAGTAAGCCCATTGTGTAGGAAACATAGGAAGCCAATAATAAAGCAGCAGCATACCATTGAGCCTGAAATAATAGCTGAAAAATGACGATGATCACTACATTGGGAATGAGGATGCTAGAAAATGCTTCACTAACTATAGCTAACCATTGGGGATGATAAAGTCTAGAACCAAGAATTAAGCGTTTGAGAGATTCTAGTAAATTTTGTAAATTACTTTCTTCCCGATTTAGCATTAATAAAGAAGGAACAAACTTAATCTGTAACTTATGTTGTTTGAGGAGTTTATGGAGGAGCATATCATCTGTTAAAACTTCTCCCCATTTATCCAAAAGTTCTATGCGGTTTAATACTTCTGTTTTGATAGCTAAAGTTCCACCCCAGGGAATTTGGAATAGAAACATTTGCACTACAGTAGAAACATTACCGGAGTAGCGAACTAATGAACCCCAATAATTACCTGTGGGAAGATACCAACGATTTCCTGTTGTGAGTCCAACTTTAGCATCCATGAGAGGAGTAACTAATTCTCGCAACCAATGAGGATGAACTATGGTATCAGCATCAATAAAAGCTATGACTTGATAAGCATTATCCAAATCGGAGACAGCTTGTAATAAAGCACTGCATTTGAGACTACAATTATGACGAACTGCTCTTAATGTGCTAATTTGGACGTTAGTTGCACCCAGTTCATTAATTGTTTCTGTGACAATTTTAAAAGCTGGATCTTCCTTACTATCAATAATCAGCTTTAAATCATATTGGGGGGTAGTTTTGTTTTAAAAGCGATCGCACACAATTAGGCAAAAATGGATCAGCACCCCGTAAACAAAGAATCACCGCAGTTTTAGGTAACTGTTCATCTGGTAATAACTTTGGTTTATGTGAATGCAAATACCATAGAAATACTAGCGTTAAACACGCCTGAATAATCAACCAACTCAGCAAAGACTGAGATAGAAATATCATTAAATCTGGCATTATCTCTGAATTGCTATAAGTCGGTAAGTAGGTTGGCGTTAAAAATTGTCGTGATGACAAGGGAACACTTCGACAAGCTCAGTGCATCGCAGGGAACAGGGAACAGGAAGAAGAAAGTGGGCGATTTTACTTTTCTTCGCACATTTTGGTTATCTCCTGTCCAACTACTTAATTTGTAATTACTACCCAATTCCTAATCCCCTAACTAAAATTAGGGATCAAGAGAATACTTCATGAAGATATTAATGCTAGTATTCTTGTTCACCTTAAAACTAACATTCTTGAAAGGAGGTGTACCAGTGCTAATGGAAACAGTAGGATTTTTAGAAAGTCCAAAACCCTCTTTAGGAATGCCAAAAAAATCTTTATTGAGTTTGCGATCGCCATTTTGATCATCAACTACAGCTACAGCATAAGTACCAGGTTTTAATCCAGTAAATACTTTCTTCACAGAACTACCTGTAATCTTAGTACAGCCACTTTTAACTTCACTTTTATCACTGTTAGGAAATCCTTTTTCAGAGTTAAAAACTCTCATACAAATTTCTCCAGTTTTGTTACGAATGCCGTTAACAACAACACTTAAAGATGTTGTCTGTTCAGCATTTGCTACATTAGTAAAGCTGAGACTTAATAAAGTAGCCATGAACAAATTTACAACTTTCACCATTAGTAAATACTTCCTTATTGTGAATGTAATTTGATTTATTTCATCAATTTCTGAATGTCAGTTTTTTGCAACCATTCATGAGTTCGACGCATTCCTTCTTGCAAATCAACCTTGGCTTGATAATTTAAAACACTTTCCGCTTTGGCGATAGAATAAGCATAAGGACGACTCATAAAATCAACTGATTCTGGGAGAATATCAGCTTTTTTCCGAAATAGTTTTTGTCCTTGTAATCGCACCCGCAGAAACAATTTCATTTCCTCTTTAGGTAAAGACATTGGTGCTGGTAAACCTTCCAACGAGGCTAAATGAATAAAATACTCCTTCCAGGAAGTTTCTTTACCATCGGTAATATTGAAAATCTCCCCATAAGCTGATTTTCCTATAGCTAAAAAGATGGCATCAATTAAATTATCTACATATAAATGATTCATCACACCTTTACCATCATTAGCATAGGCAAATAATTTCTGTCGCATCATGTGAACTGGGCGCACTATCCAAGGAATACTTCCCGGACCATAAACATCTCCAGCCCGAAGCACTATTACTCCAAAATCCGGGGCATTATTAAGTTTTAAAACCTCGATTTCTGCCTCAATTTTTGTTTGACAATAGGCATTATTCTCGCCAGAAAGTACACCTGATTCTGTAACATTTTCCGGGTAATCAAACCCATATACTAAAGCAGTAGAAAGATGTACAAATGTTTTTACACCAGCTTGTTTAGCAGCCTTGGCAATATTAACAGTACCACCAACATTTATTTCCCGGAAATGTTTAATATCACCAGCTTCTTCGGCAATTTGAGCATTGTGTAAAACTATATCTACTCCCTGACAAGCTTTCGAGCAAATTACAGGATCAGTAATATTACCAACGATAATTTCAATACCTAAATTCTGCGCTGTTTTATCCTTAACTTGGGAACTTTGTAGTCCTCTAACCTTCATTCCTTGAGCGATCGCTAACTCGGCTGCACGCAAACCAACAAATTCATCAATTCCAGTAATTAGCAGAGTTTTGTTTTGGAAGTTCATGTTGCGAAATAAATAAGTATTTTCTGGAAAATGCCAACAATCACACAAGTTGGTAAGATAATTTTAGTGTTGTTGATTACACTAAACTTCTATCTTTGGTTAGTGTTAATTTTCAAGGATATCTTGAAAATTCAGCAGTCTTAATCATAATAGAAATTACGAAATTGTCATTCTAGATGTTGCTTATCTGGTGCATCAAATATCGAAAATCTATTAATTGCATTGGTTTTACCTAAATTGCTAGAAAATATCAGCCGGATCAGCAGAACGCAATTTATTAATAGCTAGAGATCCCGAAGTGATGCAAATTAAAACAGTAGATGTCAAGACAATTAAAGCATTGTTGCTAGTCATAATTATTGGTAATTTAGTTACTTTCATAGCAAAATCATATAAAATTAAGGAAATTATAAAGCCTGGTATATAAGCGAATATTGCTAATACTATGGCTTGCTGAAAAACTACATTTAATAAATATCCATTGGCATAACCAATAGCTTTTAAAGTTGCATAGGCAATAAATTGAGTAGCAATATTGCTATACAAAATCTGGTAAACAATGACCACACCAACAACAGAAGCCATAATTAACATCAAATTGAGGATAAAACCAATTGGTGTTCTTGCTGACCAATATTGTTTTTCAAAATCAATAAAACCCTGACGAGTAAATATCTCTACATCTTCTGGTAAATTTGCTTTTAAGTTGGCTAGAATCTGTTTTGTATCAACGCCTGGTTTGAGTTTAATGACACCAATATCTATCTTGTCAACTGGGCGACTATTAGGATTAATTCTGAGAAAAGTTGAGTCACTCACAATTAAATTACCATCAACACCAAAGGAAGGTCCTAAACTAAATAAACCACCAATTCTTACCCGATAACCCTTAACAGCATCAAAGGGAAAAATTTCAATAGTCTGTGCAGTATTTCCTTGATTAAATAATTCTGCTATTGGACCAAATTCTGGACGGGAATCCCGATCAAATATCATGACATCAGGGATTTTGAGTTTATCTAAATTTTGCTTAACTTCGGGAATATCCAACACTGATTTTGCTGGATCAAAACCAATGACATATATAGAATATTTCTCACCACTGATGGGATTTTTCAATTTTGCAAATTGCATATAAATTGCACTGACTGAATCCACACCATCAAAACCTAGAGTCTGGTATAAACGAGTGCGAGAAAAACTTTGAATTGCTGTCAAAGATTTATATTGAGAACTAACTAAAAATAAATCACCGTGTAATCTTTGATGTACTGCTGTTGCACTAGAATAAAGTGCATCTTGAAAACCAAGTTGAATAAACATGAGCAGGACAATAAAACCAATTCCGGCTACAGCAATAACAAACCTCAGCTTTTGTTGGACAAGCTGTAGCCATGCTAAAGGAATTTTGATATTCATATATTTTTAGGTGTTAGTTGTCAGTGGTCAGTTGTTTAAAATAACTAATAACTAATCACTAAATTTGAATGGCAACATCTACTTGTAAATTAGTTAATCGAGATACTTTTTGACTATCGCTAGGACTATCAATAGATATTTTCACCGCAATTACTTTCCGGTCGGTATCAGAATTGGGATTAACACTAAAGATATTTTGTTTGTCAACTTGCCAACCAATTTCACGCACAGTTCCTTGCAATTTACCAGGAAATGTTGTGCTAGTAATGATAGCTTTTTGACCAATTTTGACTTTTTGAATATCAGTTTGATAGACTTCTGCCAGCACTTGCATTTGTGATGTATTACCAATTTCGGCAAAGCCAGAAGTAGCAATTACTTCTCCATTTCTGGCATGAATTCGCAAAATTGTCCCATCTATAGTAGATGTAATGTAAGTTAAATCATGGTCGGCTTTGGCTTGTTGAATTGCGGTTTCTGCACTTTTAACTTCACTTTTTGCTAACTCCACATCAACAACTCGTACTTCTTTAATGCTGTTAAGTTTGGATTTGCCTTCTTTAAGTTGATCCTGGAGAGTATCTTGAGTCCTTTTGAGAGTAGCCTCAGCCTCTTGGAGTTGCTGTTGTGTCGTTTTTAATGCTAAAGCTTTAGTATCAACAACAGAGGCAGAAACAGCACCATCTTTAAATAATTGCTGATACCGATTGCTCTCTTTCTGGGCATTTTCCACTTCAGCCCGAATGCGATTAATTGATGCTAATTGAACCGCAATTTCGCCTTTTAATTGGGAATTCAACCGAGTAATTGCGGCTTTTTGAGCATTGATATCGCCAATTTTAGCTCCAGCTTGTACCTGTGCAAGTTTAGATTTAGCAACTAACAATTTATCAAATGCTTGCTGAATAGCTGCTTTAGAACGATCATGGTCTTCTAGATAAGCTAATACTTGTCCTTTTTTGACATTATCTCCTTCTTTCACTAACAGGTTTTCTACTCGGACACCATTGATAGAATTAGGAGCAGATAAATAAGTAATTTTGTCTTTTGGTTGTAACCTTCCTAAAGCAGTGATAGCGACTTTAACAGGAGTGGGTTGAGAGGTACTCACTGGAGAAATAGAACGAGATTGAGTATGAGAATTTATCCTCAATTGATAAAAACTGTATAAAGATACTAATCCTGCCGCTAAAGTTAGAGAAGTTGCTAAAATTATCTTCCACTTTAGTCCAGAGAGTTTGAATAATTGGCGTTCTTTGTTTACTGCCATATTTTTATTCCAATGGTGTTATGCCAGAAAATACTCGTAATGGTTATATTAGTTGCAAGAATTCAGCCCTTAGCTGATGTCTAACCGCAGACTATACCAACAGCTATTAGCTCAGAATTTCTTTGTTGTTTTTTTACTCAATACCAGAAATTTTTACTGTGAATGGGTATTGGTTTACCGCTGAATACTTCCAAAAAAAGGGAACAGATAAGAAAAAGAAACTCAGTCAAAAAAAAGATGTTTTTTGAGATGTGTAGCACGAAAAAAACAGTGTCATTATTTCAATCTCATGTTTGAGTTAAACATGAGTCTTTTCTGTTCCCTCTGAATATCCGTAAACTTATCCTTTGTTGCTTTCATAGAAGGATAGGTTTCATTATTTATGTATGAATTGTTGCCAGCCTTTGAGCCGTTATAAATACCCACATTAGTGCTAGAATTAATAGGGCTTTTACTTTTGAGCATCTATGATTAACGCCACGCCATGCTATCAGTTCTATCTTGAATTGGCATTTAATTAAGTAGCCTAAAATACGATACCCCTATAGAGAAATAGAAATCTCAAATCCCCAATCAATGATGATAATAAATTAGGTAGAATTGCTAAACTCACTCTCAATTATCTCAAATAAATCCTATCTTGTCAACTCATTTTGAGTTATTAAACTAAGGTGAGACTTGATTTACTAATCTAGTAGCGCCAAGCGAAATTAAAAATTAATAATTAAAAACTTAAAAAGCAGATAATACAAGCTGCTTGCAAATTTTTAATGGTTGATTGACTGACGCTATTGTGTACTAGTTAATCACTCCTTTATTTTCAATACTTATACTCATAAATCAATTTTAAAATCTGTAATTGCTTTAGCAAAACCACGGACAATCAAGGACAAGTGTCCATATTTCATCACAATTGATATAGATACAGGTTAGTGATCAACATTGAAAAAATTAATGTTTGGTTTATAAATAACTAATTGCCTATAAAAGGTGAGTTATCTTATAAATTCATCAAAAATATAGGCTTGATTATGATAGTTTGCTGAAAAAAGACATGATTATGTTCAAATACTTCCTGTGTGTATTTATTGATTAGTAACTTAGGAGACAATTTATAGAGAAAGCTGATATCCTCAAGCTATTATTGATATCTCAACCGTAAATATCAGGTAGGTTTGATAGAGAAATCTAGTTTTAGATGATACTTGTCTACTTGGTTTATATTAAAAAAGGAGATAATTGCAGCTAGATTTTTCCTCAAAAATTACTAGAAATGAACTATTCCATTTTCATAAGTTGTGCTAGTCTTTTTATTAATTCAATATTTCTAAATCAAAAGGAAACTATTGATTTGATTGCAGGTAAAAAGAAGAAATACTAAAATCAACCAATTTATAACAGCAGAATTGCTGAAAAAAACAAAATCCATAGCTTGAGAAACTTAGGTTTTTGATCTTTATCAGTTACAAGCTGCTATACAATTCCCAAAAAGGTTAAGTATTTTTTCATTGTTCATAAATTCTGAAATGGATTGATGATATTTCTGTAACGGGTTTTGCAGCTTTTCTGGGTTAAATCAGCTAGAATAGATAAGCCTAGTACATAGCCACATCACTAAAATACCCATTACACAAATCGTCAAAAACTTGACTCAACCAAATTATTTCAGAATTCAAACTTCAGCCTGTATGGACTAGGATTTTAAACTAGCTAAGTAGAAAAGACAGAACAATTCAAAGTTTGTAGTGAGGACTTTAGTCCTAATTTAAGGGCTGTTCGCGTAGCGTTCCCGCAGGGTAGCCCTTACTACCAAATTATCTCAAGATTTTTACATTAGTTAATCTACTTTGATTTATTCTCGTCTACTTACTTATGGCATTTATCAACATACAAAATGTTGTCATTAATACTAATTACATTGCCATAAAGCAAATAGAGTATTTAACTGGTAAAGGGAAAGTAAAGATTGTATCTTCAGTTCAAGTAGATAATTTTACCAGTTAGGACAACAATGTAATCAACAAATTTGCAATATCAAGAGTCTAGTATTTATTCACAAACACAAGGTTCTAAAATTGCTTCAAAACAGTCAAAACACCAACAATTTAGAGACAAAAATCAGGCAGTATATATCCTGTGGTGTTGATTTAGAGTCAAGCATTGAGTTTTACCTGCTTGCGAGTAAACAGTCAGACAACAAAAGTCAGAATTTTTAGTTATAGCAACAGAAAAGGTGGTTAGGACATCAACTAATCCTCAAATTTAGACAATAAAAGGCTTCTAGCACTGTCACCTGTCACCTGTTCCCTGTCACCTGCTATAGATTCTGGACTCAATTTATCTGCAATATGTTGTAGCTTTGATTATTCAGAAGTGAGAAAAATTACTGTAGCTGCACCCACCATTCACGGTACTCACAATTAATCTATGTCCTATGTCTGCTAATTCAATTAATCCTGCCTTGGCGGAATTAGAAGCCCAAATTAATAGTTGTGAACAGGCTTTGCTTAGGTTTATAGAGGAAAAAAAAATGAACATAACTAACGCCACACCATCAGAAAATTCCATGTCAACTAACACAATTAACAGAAAACTGCACACTACCCCTATAGCAATTATTGGTATGGCATCCTTAATGCCTCAATCCAGAACTTTACGGGATTACTGGCGCAATATCGTTAATAAAATTGACTGTATTACTGATGTTCCTTCTACTCATTGGAGTGTAGAAGACTATTACGATCCTAATCCCCGCACACCAGAAGATAAAACATATTGTAAACGTGGTGGTTTTATTCCCGAAGTTGATTTTAACCCCATGGAATTTGGGATTCCTCCCAGCATTTTAGAAGTTACAGATGTTTCTCAACTATTAAGTTTAGTAGTTGCTAAAGAAGCAATGGAAGATGCTGGTTATGGTGATTCTCGTGAATTTAGCCGTGAGAATATCGGGGTAATTTTGGGTGTAGCAATGGGCAAACAATTGGGAATGCCATTAGCTGCCAGATTAGAATATCCAATTTGGGAAAAAGTTCTGAAAAGTAGTGGTTTATCTGACGAAGACACCAAAAAAATCGTTGATAAAATCAAATCTGCTTATGTGAAATGGGATGAAAATGCCTTCCCTGGGATGTTAGCAAATGTGGTTGCTGGCAGAATTGCTAACCGCTTCAATTTTGGGGGAACAAACTGTGTAGTTGACGCAGCTTGTGCTAGTTCATTCGGGGCATTAAAAATGGCCATTAGTGAATTAGTTGAACATCGTAGTGATATGATGCTAACTGGTGGAGTTGATACCGACAACACCATCATGGCTTATATTTCCTTCAGTAAAACTCCAGCGGTTACTCCCAGCGAGAACGTGAAACCATTTGATGCTAAATCTGATGGAATGATGTTAGGTGAAGGCATTGGCATGATTCTCCTGAAACGCTTAGAAGATGCCCAAAAAGATGGGGATAAAATCTATGCAGTAATTAAGGGAATTGGTACTTCTAGCGATGGGCGTTACAAGAGTATTTATGCACCCAGAAAAGAAGGACAAGTTAAAGCTTTAGCAAGGGCTTATGATGATGCTGGATTTTCTCCTGCAACTGTGGGTTTAATGGAAGCACATGGTACAGGAACAATGGCAGGAGATCCGATAGAATTTAGTTCTTTAAGGGATTTCTTTGGTCAATATGATACCCAAAAACAACATATTGCTTTGGGTAGTGTAAAATCTCAAATTGGACATACAAAAGCCGCAGCAGGTACAGCTAGTTTAATTAAAACTGCCCTGGCATTGCATCACAAAATATTACCAGCAACCATCAATATTAACGAACCAAATCCCAAATTAGATATTGAAAATTCATCCTTTTATCTCAACACACAAACCAGACCTTGGATAAAGGCAGAAGGTGAAACTCCTAGACGTGCGGGTGTAAGTGCTTTTGGTTTTGGTGGCACAAATTACCACGTTGTTTTAGAAGAATACGAACCAGAACAACAAAGTTCTTATCGGTTACATGGTGCTGCGGGTGAATTGTTATTATTTGGTGCTACTCACGCTGAATTAATTAGTAAGTTAGAAGCAACTTTTCATAATTTGCAAGCTAACGATGGGGAAAGATACTATTCTCAATTACTGTTAGAGTGTCAATCTTTAGCTATTCCGAAAACTGCGGCTAGAATTGGGTTTGTAGCGGAAAGTTTACAAGAAGCTTGTAAGTTGCTGCAAGTTAGTATTGATTTACTAAAAAATAAGCCTTCCGTCACAGCTTGGGAACATCCTCAAGGGATTTATTACCGTTCTTGCGGGATAGATTTAGGTGGAAAAGTTGTGGCTTTATTCTCTGGACAAGGTTCTCAATACCTGGAAATGGGCAGAGAAGCGGTGATGAATTTCCCCATGTTACGATCGCTGTATGGGAAAATGGACAAGTTGTTCAAGCAAGATAATTTGCAACCAGTTTCTGAAATTGTTTTCCCTCATTCCAGTTTTGATGAAGCTGAGAAAAAAGCCCAAATTGCTGCTTTGCAAAGAACCGAATATGCACAACCAGGAATTGGAGTATTTAGTGCAGGGTTGTATTCTATTTTGCAGCAAGCTGGGTTTAAAGCAGATTTTACTGCGGGACATAGTTTTGGTGAATTAACGGCGTTGTGGGCGGCTGGAGTATTGAGTGAAGATGATTATTTGTTCCTAGTGAAAGCTAGAGGACAAGCCATGGCTGCACCAAAAGATCCAGATCATGATGCTGGAACAATGTTAGCGGTGAAGGAAGATATCAGCAAAATTGAGCCAGTGCTGAAGCAATTTCCGAAAGTAAGTATTGCTAACTTTAATTCTCCTACACAGATCGTTTTAGCAGGTCCGACAGCAGAAATTCACAAAATCCGCGATCGCTTTCAACAACTAGGATATGGTGCGGTTTTATTACCCGTGTCTGCGGCGTTCCATACACCATTAATAGCATTTGCTCAGAAATCCTTTGCGATCGCTACCAAATCTGTAACTTTCCAAAATCCCCAAATTCCCGTTTTCAGCAACGTCACCGGCAAACATTATCCCCAAGATACAGCAGCGATTCAAAAGAACTTAGAAAGCCATTTAGCTAGTTCCGTGCTGTTTAAGCAAGAAATTGAAAACATCTATGCCGCTGGTGGTTACTGCTTTGTAGAATTTGGACCCAAACGGGTGTTGAGTAACTTAGTCAAAGATATCTTAGGCGATCGCCCCCATCTTACCGTATCTCTGAATCCCAGTACACAGAAAAATAGCGATCGCTCACTCAGAGAAGCCGTAGTTCAGTTGCGTGTCATCGGCATGAATCTTAGCAACCTTGACCCCTACCAACTCCAGCCCGTATTACCACCCATTGCCACCAAAAAGACCCTCAGCGTCAAATTAACCGGCATCAACTACATTTCTGAAAAAACTAAAAACGCCTTTACTCAAAGCTTGCAGAACGGACATCAAGTAGCCATAACAGGCACGAGTCCCACCATCTCAGAACTGCCCGCACCCAAGATTCCAGAAATTGAGAATTCTGTAATTGCCAAAATTCCCACAACTAACGGACATAACGGTAACGGTAACGGCCACGGACATAAAAAAACCACCCCATTACAGCCCCAGATGACTCCTGCAACCATTACAAAACAAGCCCCAGAATTTTTAGGGCAGCAACCCGGAGGGAAGATGCAAACACCAGATAAACTTGTAGATTGCCAACAAATTCTCACCAGCTTAGAACAACTCCTCAACCAGTTCCAGCAAAACCAAAGCGAGAATTTACAAATTCACGGCACATATCTCAACCATCAGATGGAATATGCAAAAACCTTCTTCCAACTGATGCAACAGCAAAACGCCTTATTTGCTAATGCTAAATCTTCCGCTGATGCTGCTCAAATTAAGCAAATAGTAATGGAAACATTAGAGCGGAGCATGATGCAGTTTCATTCCCAACAAGGTGATACTCTTCGCATTCATGAACAATATCTGCGGGAACAGGTGGAATATAGCAAAAACTTTTTCCAACTCATCCAACAAGAATATTCTCAACTGATCTCTGATACCCAAGCAGCAACAACTTCTATCCCTGTAACTGCTCCTGAAGAAGCACCAGTAGCTCCTACAGTTAACATTATCGCCCCCCAGCCATTACCAGTAATTGAGCCAACCGTTCAATTCCTAGAAGCACCTGTTTCCACTGTAGTTAAAGTTGCAGAACCTGTAATTACTGCACCAGTAGCAGTTCCCACTCCTCAGCCCCTAGTTGCATTCACACCAGAACCCGCACCCGTAAGCAACAGCGTTAATCTGGATGACTTAGCTAACAACCTATTAAGCATCACCAGCGAAAAAACTGGTTATCCTATCGAAATGCTAGAACTCGATATGGATATGGAAGCCGACTTAGGCATTGATTCCATCAAACGAGTCGAAATTCTAGGAGGATTGCAAGAGTTATACCCTAACTTACCCAAACCCAACCTCGAAGAACTGGCAGAAAAACGCACCATTGGTCAAGTTGTCGAATATCTGCAAAAGCAGGTGACAGGTGACAGTTTAGAAGGTGACAGGTTACAGGTGACAGGTGACAGTGTAGAAGGTGACAGGTTACAGGTTACAGGTGACAGTGTAAAGGTTACAGAGGAAGTAATACCAGAACCGGTTACAGAAGCAGTCCCCAGTAACGAATATGCTGATTTAGCCCAAACCCTGTTAAACATCACCAGTGAAAAAACAGGTTATCCAGTCGAAATGCTGGAACTGGACATGGACATGGAAGCCGACTTAGGCATAGATTCCATCAAACGGGTAGAAATACTGGGAGGAATGCAGGAAGCATATCCCGACTTACCCAAACCAAATATAGAAGAATTAGGCGACCTCCGCACAATTGGACAAATCGTTAACTACCTCCAAACACTGGTGGGAGGTGAAAAAAAAAACGCCGTACTTTGATGTTGACTCGGTAACAACCACCGTAGGGGCGCAGGGCCTGCGCCCTCTTACTCCCCTCCCAGAACTGGTTGATTTAACCCCACCACCAATAGTAGACTCCAATTTTCCCCGTCGTCCAGTTAAGCTAAAAACCTTACCCAGACCGGATTTCTGGGAAGCACAACTACCAGAAGGACACATTGGTTTAATTACTGATGATGGTTCTTTAACTACCACCAAACTAGCCCACACGCTGATTGAACAAGGTTGGAAAGTTGTAGTTTTGAGTTTTCCCCAATCATTAGTTCCCGAAAAATTGCCATTACCAGTAGGTGTTACCCGCATTACCTTGGCAAACATGAGTGAACAACATCTGCAATTATTATTGCAAAGTATCATTACTCAACATGGACCGATTGGGGCATTCATTCACCTACATCCTCAATTTACTTCTGAAAAACCTGGAGATATTTCCTATCCAGAAGCAGAAAAGGCGATCATTAAACAAGTGTTTTTAATGGCTAAACATCTGAAAACAACTTTGAATAATGCCGCATCTTTAGCAGGAAGAACCAGCTTTTGTACAGTCGCACATCTTGATGGTGCATTTGGGTTAGAAGGTAAGCAAAACTTTAGTGCGATCGCTGCTGGTTTATTTGGTTTAACAAAGAGTTTACGCTGGGAATGGCCACAGGTATTTTTCCGAGCAATTGACCTCAATCCCACATTAGATCCTCATCAATCCGCACAATATATTCTGGCTGAATTGCACGATTCTAATAGATATATTGGTGAAGTTGGTTATGGTGATCAAGGACGAGTAACACTGGTTGCTAAAGCTGAGTAATTTATATAGTGATAATTGGCAATTATTAATTGTCAATTGTCAATTATCAATTGTCAATTTTTAGGTGAGGTTTTATGACTGCAACAGTTCAAGTTAGTCCATCATCTGTTTTTGTAGTCAGTGGTGGCGGCAAGGGAATCACTGCTCAATGCACTATTAAATTAGCTCAACATCAACCTTGTAAATTTATTCTTTTAGGTCGTTCTGAAATTACTCCAGAACCAGAATATACTCGTGATTGTTTAGAAGATTCAGCCTTGAAAAAACGCATCATGGAAAAATTGATTTCTCAAGGAGAGAAACCAACACCCATGATGGTACAAAAGATATTTAATCAAATTAATTCTAGTAGAGAAATTCAGAAGACATTAGCCGCTATTGAAGCCGCCGGAGGAACAGCAGAATATATCAGTGTTGATGTTACTGATCCTGTGAAATTGAAAGCAAAACTCCAGGAAATTTCTCAAAAACTTGGTCAAATTACCGGGATTATTCATGGTGCTGGTAACTTAGCAGATAAGTTAATTGAAAAGAAAACATCCGAAGATTTTGAAAAAGTTTACACAGCAAAAGTTCAGGGTTTAGAAAATATTTTAAGTTGTGTAAATCCCCAGCAATTGCAACATTTAGTATTGTTTTCCTCAGTGACTGGGTTTTATGGAAATATTGGTCAAAGTGATTATGCGATCGCTAATGAAATTCTCACCAAATCAGCCCACTTAATCAAACAACATCACCCCCATTGTCATGTAGTGGCAATTAATTGGGGAGGTTGGGATAGTGGCATGGTGACACCACAATTAAAAAAAGCATTTGCCGAAAGAGGAATTGATATTATTCCCGTCGAAGTTGGCACACAAATGTTAGTTAATGAACTTCATCCAGCCTATCAAAATCATTCACAAGTAGTGATTGGTAGCCCCATGAAACTATCACCCCCTCCTATAGGTACAGAACTGCGTAGCTATCGGATTCGCCGCCGCATGACATTAGCAGAAAATCCCTTTTTGCATGATCATACAATTGCAGGTTCACCCGTATTACCAGCTACCTGTGCTAAATCTTGGATGGTAAATGGTTGTGAAGAAATCTATCCAGGTTATAGATATTTAAGTTGTAAAGAATTCAAAGTTTTGAAAGGAATTACCTTTAACTCAACTTTGGCTAATGAACATATTTTAGAAATCCAAGAAATTACCAAAAACGATGGTGATTTTGTAGAATTTCAAACCAAAATCTTGAGCAAAACGCCCGAAGGTAGAACCCATTATCATTTTAGTTCTCTGATTAAACTGGTAAAAAATATGCCAGAAGCACCCATTTATGAAGCAATGGATCTCAGAGAAGATCATATCGTCACCAAAACAGGTAAAGATTTTTATCAAAATGGCGATTTATCCTTATTTCACGGACCAGCTTTCCAAGAAATAACCAGAGTTTTAAATATTAGCCCAGAAAAACTGACAGCCGAATGTTGTTGGCAAGAAATCACCGCCCAACAACAAGGACAATTTCCCGTAAAATGGCACAATCCTTATATAATTGATTTGAGTACCCAAACACTTTGGTTATGGTTAAATCACTTCCATCAAGAAGTTTGTTTACCAGGACAATTAACATACTCAGAACAATTTTTAGCAGTTCCATTCAACGTCCCATTTTATGTTTCCTGTGAAATCAACTCCAAAACAGATACTGGTGCAAACGTCAACTTCATCATTCACAATCGTGAAGGAAAAATCTACTCACGTATCTTAGGAGCAAAAGCCGTAATTTGGCCAATGAAAATGTTAAATAAAAAGTAAAAACCTACAATTTTCTTTCTTTCTTTCTTCCTTCTTCCTTCTTCCTTCGTGTCCTTCGCTCCTTCGTGGTTAATTTCTCTTAATTATCTTCCTGCATCCATAAATCCGTAAACATTGGGGAATCGCGTAAATCCTAAATAACATAGGGAACAGAGCAAATTATATCTCTTTCCCTCATCCCCCAATGAGGATTTCAAAAGTGGAAAAAATAGCTATCATCGGGTTATCTTGCCTATTTCCCGATGCTAATAATCCTGAAGAATTTTGGCAGAATCTCACCGAAGAAAAAGATTCAACATCATCTATAACCGTAGCGGATTTGGGAATAGATCCCGCTATATTCTACGATGCTAACAAAGGTAAACCGGAAAAATTCTACTTTCTCAAAGGTGGATTCATCCGTAACTTTAAGTTTGATGCCAATGAGTATAACTTACCTCCGGCATTTGTTCAAAGCTTAGATAATACCTTTAAATGGTCATTATATGCTGCGAAACAAGCCATTCTTCAAAGTGGTTATTGGGGAAATAAAACTGCACTTGCAAAATGTGGAGTAATTTTAGGAACACTGGGATTTCCCACAAAAGCTTCCAATCAATTATTTGCTCCTATTTATCAGCAAAATATTGAGCCTGCCATTGGTGAACTTTTGCAGGAAAAAGACTTTCATTTAGGTGGTTCATTAACCTCCCAGAAAGTATCTCCATACAATGCGATGGTTTCCGGTTTACCCGCTGCCATAGTTTCCCGTGCATTCTCCCTTTCTGCAACTCATTTTTGTATAGATGCTGCTTGTTCCTCATCTTTTTACGCCATTAAATTAGCATCCCATTATCTGCAATCAGGTAAAGCTGATTTGATGTTAGCTGGTGCTATTAGTTGCTCAGATCCGTTATTTGTGAGAATGTTATTTTCTGGTATTCAAGGATATCCAGATAATGGTATTAGTCGCCCTCTTGATCAATCATCACGCGGGTTAATTACCTCCGAAGGCATAGGAATGGTAATGCTCAAAAGATACAGTGATGCTGTTAGAGATGGAGACAAAATTCTCGCAACAATCTGTGGTAATGGTCTATCTAATGATGGCAAAGGCAAGCATCTTCTTAGTCCTAATCCTCAAGGTCAAACTCTCGCATATCAAAGAGCTTATTCTGAAGCTGAACTAAACCCCAAAACAATTGATTATTTAGAGTGTCATGCTACCGGCACTCTATTGGGAGATACCACTGAATGCAACTCCATTGAAAGCTTTTTTAGTCCATATCAAGCCACTCCTTTAGTAGGTTCAACTAAAGCAAATGTTGGTCATTTACTCGTTGCTGCGGGCATGGTGGGAATAACCAAGACAATTTTAAGTATGTCTCATGGCGTTATTCCTCCTACTTTAAATGTGACTCAACCAATCGGTTCTGAAAATAATGTTGTCTCTCCTCAAAACATTGTCAGAACTCCTACTAAATGGCCGAATCAAGAAACTAAAAAAGTAGCTTTAAGTGCATTTGGTTTTGGTGGAACAAACTCTCACATCATTTTAGAACAGGGGAAGTAAGCAAATGAATATTAAGCAAAATTTGACCGCAAAGATGGCAATTGTGGGCATGGATGCCTTTTTTGGTGGATGTGAAGAATTAGATGCTTTCGAGAGCAGCATTTATGACGGAAAACAGCATTTTATCCCCCTACCTGAATCAAGATGGCATGGCATTAATGAACAGGAAACTTTACTGCGAGAGTATGGTTTAGAAGCGGGAAAAGCACCACAAGGAGCTTATATTCATAATTTTGATGTTGATACTTTAGCCTACAAAATTCCCCCCAACGAAGTTGAAAAAATCAATCCTCAACAACTCTTATTATTAAAAGTTGCTGACCGCGCCCTCAAAGATGCCAACATTTCACCGAATAGCAATGTAGCTGTGATTATCGCGGCAGAAACTGAATTATCTGTACACCAGCTACAACAAAGATGGAATTCATCTTGGCAAATCAGAGATGGTTTGAATGGGGCTGAAATTGCTTTATTACCAGCAAAAATCACCCAATTAGAAAGCGTTGTCCAAGATAGTATTCATCATCAAGTTGAACTTAGTGAATATCTCAGTTATGTTGGCAACATTATGGCCAGCCGGATTTCTTCTATCTGGAATTTCTCTGGACCATCTTTTACTATTAGTGCCGTCGAAACTGCCGCTTTTAAAGCTTTAGAATTAGCGCAAATGCTACTATCTACCAATGAAGTAGATGCTGTAGTTGTTGGTGCTGTTGACTTAGCAGGAGGTGTAGAAAATGTATTACTGCGAAGTCAATTTGGAAAAATTAATACAGGCATTAATACCTTAAGTTTTGATGAAAATGCCAATGGTTGGAATGTGGGAGAAGGAGCAGGTGCAGTTGTCCTCAAACGTCATGATATAGCGTTAGCAAATAACCAGCGTATCTATGCAGTAATTGATGGTATTAGCATCGGTCAAGCTCCTTCTATGGCTGTAGATAGCGATACCATTACCCAAGTATGTCAACAGGCTTTTCAACAAGCAGGTATTGAACCCACAAAAGTCAACTATTTAGAAGTCTGCGCTAGTGGTATTCCCACAGAAGACGAAGCCGAAATTAACGGTATCCTCCAAGCTTATCCCCCAGTTGGAGACGGTTTACACTGTGCTATAGGCAGCGTCAAAGCTAATATTGGTCATGCCTTTGTGGCTTCAGGAATTGCCAGTTTAATTAAAACTGCACTGAGTATTTACCACAGATATATTCCCGGAACTCCCAATTGGTCTGGTGTCAAAACACCGCAAGTATGGGAAGGTAGTCCCTTCTACGTCGCTACTGAGTCTAGACCTTGGTTTTTGCAAAAAGAGGCCAAATCTCGAATTTCCGCGATTAATAGTATTGGTTGTGACGGGTCTTTTGCCCATGTGATCTTATCAGAAGAAACCCAACAACCAGAACGCATTAGCAAATATTTAGAATCAAGACCTTTGCATTTAGTACCCATTGCAGCAGATGATCAATCTAGCTTATTAGCAGCATTGGATAATTTGCAACAAACTGTTGAAAATACTGATTCTCTCAAGGATATTGCTAGTCAAACCTTTGTGAAATTTCAGCAAAATTCTCAGACCAAATATACACTCTCTCTCATTGGCCGCAACCAAAAAGAATTACTCAAAGAAATTAATTCAGCCAAAAAAGGTGTAACTAATGCCTTTACAAATGGTAAAGATTGGCAAACTCCTATAGGTAGTTATTTCACACCTAAACCGCTGGGTAAAGATGGAGAAATCGCCTATATTTATCCCGCTGCTGTTAATACTTATCTGGGTATTGGTCGGAGTCTTTTTCGACTATTTCCTAAAGTCTTAGATGATGTCATTATCAAAAGTCTTGACGAACGGGCTGCGGATGTTGAAAAATTGGTATTTCCTAGAAGTTTGAGTAAATTGTCAACTCGACAATTAGAAACTCTAGAAAAGAAATTATTGTCTGATTCTCTGGCAATGTTTGAAGCAGAAGTGCTTTTCACAAGATTAATCTCGACAATTATCACCGATGATTTTCAAATTAAACCTAAATATATCTTTGGATATAGCTTAGGTGAAACTAGCATGATGGTTGCTCAAGGAGTATGGAGCAATTTTTATGAAGTCAGTCACACCTTTAATTCATCAGCTTTATTTGGAGATAGGTTATCTGGTCAAAAAAATGCTGTCCGTGAGTATTGGGGACTACCAAAAACTTCTACAACTCCAGAAAATAATTTGTGGAGTAACTACGTTCTCATGGCTAGTCCAGCCCAGGTAAGAGAATGCTTAAAAGCTGAAAATCATGTCTACTTAACCCAGATTAATACACCAGAAGAAGTATTAATTGCTGGTGAGCCAGCAGCTTGTGAGCGAGTAATTAAAACCCTTGGTTGCAATGCTTTTCCTGCTCCTTTTGATCATGTGATTCATTGTCCAGCAATGCAATCAGAGTCTCAAGAATTGGAAAAATTATACACTTTACCAGCACAAAACATCCCCGGCATTAAATTTTACTCGGCGGCGGAATATCAATCAATTGCACTTGATAGTCAAGTAATTGCTCACAATATTGCCAAAGGTTTATGTCAACAACTCGACTTTCCCCGCTTACTTAATCGTGTCTACGCTGACGGAGCAAAAATATTTATCGAAGCTGGTGCTGGTGGTATTTGTTCTCGCTGGATAGATAAAAATCTTGGTAATCAAGAACATCTAACTGTATCCCTAAACCGACGCGGTACAGATGATCATAGTTCCCTAATTAAAGCATTAGCAAAACTCTTGAGTCATCAGGTAAATTTAAATCTAGCTCCTTTGTATAACTTATCCTCAGAAAATACACAACGCAAACAAGCTGCACTGAGGAAAGTTACTTTAGGTGGTAATTCTATGACTTCTGCAATTTTGAGTGCAGAAAATCGGCAGCTTTTCACTAATAATAAGCAGCAAACTATCCCTAACTATCAAGAGTATAGAATTATCAATTCTCTACAGACAGCAGACAAAATAGCACCTAGTGAAATTTTTTCTCAGCCCCAACTAGAAAAAAATCCCATGAAAACTATCATGGAGAACGGTTTGAAACTTCCAGAAAAACTAAAATCTTCTGAGTCAACTGGGACTTCTGAGCCAATTCTACCCCTCACCTATAATCAATCGGTTATAGCAGAGAACAGCACTAGTATAAATCAAGAATCTGGTGAAATAATTAGCATGAATGATTTAAAAATTCCTCAGTATCAAAAATTGAGTGTCAATAATGCCAAATTAACTAAAGCACACTCAAGTTTTTTAGAAGCTAGACAGGAATTTAGTCAACAAATGAGCGAAATTATGCAATTGCAATTAGCTTGCGCTCAAAACTTACTAAACGAAGAAAAATAATTAAAAGTCACACAGAGACGTAGAAATATCAACCCTCTTTTTCTATATCTCTGTGTGAGGTAAATTCTTCATTTCACATCCTTTGCTTATAATTTGAGGAATAACTACCTTGACAACTATCGAGACGGTACTAAATAAACATGATAATGAACTTGGTTTTTGTACATTAATTAATCATCAAAACCAAGTTTGGAAAGGTTCATTAGATTGTGTTAGTTTTGATAAAAGTACCATCAAAGATAAATTACTAACATTAGATCAACCTTGCCATATTATTAGAGTCGGTGGAAAAATTGGTGTAACTAATGATGGTTACTTAACACCTACTGTTCATAGTTCATCAGCACAAGCTGAACTTTTGATATCAGTTCCACCTATTCACTTACAACAACTTGGGGACTTTAATTTTCTCACTACTCATGGTGTGAAATATGCCTATATGACAGGGGCAATGGCTGGTGGTATTGCTTCCGAAGAAATGGTAATTGCACTAGGAAAAGAGAAAATTCTCAGTTCTTTTGGTGCTGGTGGTTTACTTCCAGACCGTTTAGAAACTGCCATTAATACCATTCAACAAGCTTTACCTAATAGTCCCTATGCTTTCAATTTAATTCACAGTCCCAATGAACCAGCCATTGAACGCCGTGCTGTAGATTTATACCTCAAATATGGAGTCAGAACGGTTGAAGCATCTGCATTTTTAGACTTAACACCTAACATTGTTTATTATCGTGTTGCTGGTTTAAGTTTAAATTCAGCTAACCAAATTGAAATCAAAAATAAGGTCATTGCCAAAATTTCTCGTCGGGAAGTTGCAACTAAATTTTTGCAACCAGCACCCGCTAGAATTCTCAAAGAATTAATTCAGCAAGGATTAATTACGGAATTACAAGCTAATTTGGCTAGTAAAGTTCCTATGGCTGATGATATCACCGTTGAAGCTGATTCTGGTGGACATACAGATAATCGTCCTTTAGTATGTTTATTACCTTCAATTATTGCGCTCAGAGATGAAATTCAAGCACAATATAATTATTCTATTCCGATTAGAATAGGAGTAGCTGGAGGAATTGGCACTCCAGAATCAGCTTTAGCTGGTTTTATGATGGGTGCTGCTTATATAGTTACTGGTTCAATTAATCAATCTTGTGTTGAATCTGGTGCTTGTGAACATACTAAAAAATTGTTAGCGCAAGCAGAAATGGCGGATATGATTATGGCTCCTGCTGCGGATATGTTTGAAATGGGAGTCAAATTACAGGTTCTCAAACGGGGGACAATGTTCCCTATGCGAGCGCAAAAATTGTATGAATTATACCGCACTTACGACTCTATTGAAGACATTCCAGTAGCGGAAAAAGAAAAATTAGAAAGACAAATTTTCCGCAAAAGTATTGCCGAAGTTTGGGAAGGAACAGCCACTTATTTATCCCAGAAAAATCCGGAGAAATTAGGGAAAGCTGTTAATAATCCAAAACTAAAAATGGCTTTAATTTTCCGATGGTATTTAGGATTATCTTCTCGCTGGTCTAGCACTGGTGAAAAAGGTCGGGAAGTTGATTATCAAATTTGGTGTGGTCCTGCTATGGGTGGCTTCAATGACTGGGTGCGTGGTTCTTATTTAGCTGAACCGCATCATCGTCATGTAGTGGATATCGCCGATCAAATTATGAATGGTACGGTGTTTTTATACCGCATTCAAAGTTTAAAAATTCAGGGTTTGCAAATGCCTACTAATTACGGTCAATATCACCCAGTTCCTTCTGCATTGGAGATGTAAAAATGAATTTAAAACAGTCTTATACTGCTGAAGATATTAAAGCTTTTTTAGTATCTAACTTGGCAGAAGTTATTGATGTTTTACCATCAGAAATTGATGTTGATGAAAATTTAGAAAATTATGGTTTGGATTCTGCCCAAGCCATGATTATCATCAGTAAATTAGAGCAGTTACTAGGATTTAAACCATCTCCGATTCTGCTATGGCATTATCCCAGTATTTCTGCACTTTCTCAGCGGTTAGCAGACGAATTCACTGAAGATGGTCAAGTTAAAGATGCTCATATCAACACAGGTTCTAGTGTTAATATTGCTCCTCCTTTTCTCGATTTAGCTGCTGAAGCTGTTCTTGACCCCACTATTCAACCTATTGGTGGTTCTACTGCTTTTGTAACTGACCCCAAAAATATATTTTTAACTGGGGGGACAGGTTATTTAGGTGCTTTTATTATCAAGGAATTACTAGCAGCAACTCAGGCAAATATTTATTGTTTAGTGCGTGCTGCTGATGTGGTAGAAGGTAAGAGCAAATTAGAAAAGAATTTGCAACAATATGCACTTTGGGACGAAAAATATAGCGATCGCCTTATTCCCATTGTTGGTGATTTAGCACAGCCTTTTTTGGGTATTAATTCAGGACAATTCCAAAATTTAGCGGCTAATATTGATACTATTTATCATAGTGCTGCTTTACTGAACTATGTGTATCCTTACTCAGCTTTAAAAACAGCCAATGTTTTAGGGACACAAGAGGTTTTGCGTTTAGCTTGTCAAACTAAAGTTAAGCCAGTTCATTATGTTTCTAGCGTTGCTGTTTTTGAGTCAACTGCCTATGCTGGTCAGTTAGTTAAAGAACAAGATGATTTTAATGATTGGCAAGGAATTTTTCTCGGTTACTCTCAAACTAAATGGGTATCGGAAAAGTTAGTAAAAATTGCTGGTAGTAGAGGTTTACCTATCAGTATTTATCGGCCTCCTTTAATTTCTGGAGATAGCACCACAGGAATTTGTAATACCCACGATTTTATCAATTTAATGATTAAGGGTTGTCTACAAATGGGATCTTTCCCTGATGTAGATTATATGCTAGATATGTCTCCTGTTGATTACGTCAGCAAATCTGTTGTTTATCTTTCTCTACAAGAAAAATCTGTAGGTAAAGCTTTTCACTTACAACATCCTCAACCTGCTTCTTTAAAATCTTTAGTTGATTGGGTGAGTTCTTTCGGATTTTCACTGAAGATGATTCCTTATGAGGAATGGCAAGCAGAGTTAATTAATAATGTCACTTCTCAAGATAATCCTTTATATACTCTGCGTCCATTTTTGCTAGAACGTTGGTCTGATGAACAAATCACTATTCCTGATTTGTATTTGCAAGCAAGAAGACCAATTATTAGTTGTGAAGAAACCCTAGAAGCACTCAAAGGCAGTTCAATTGTTTGTCCTCCTATTGATTCTCAATTGTTGATGACTTACACATCTTATTTAGTGCAAACTGGTTTTTTAAGTCTTGTCTAATGGTTTTGGCACGGTATTTCCGTGCCGATTCCTGTTAACTCACTTTTTCTAAAATGAACATAAAATGTCAAGGGACTGCACTAATTACGGGTTCAGCTAGTGGGATAGGTTATCAATTAGCTCGGATTTTCGCTGCTGAAAATTATAATCTTGTTTTAGTAGATAGGGACGGAATTAAGCTCTTAGATATAGCTGCTGATTTTCAAAAAGAGTTCGGTATTTCTGTTATCAATATTATCAAAGATTTATCTATACCTACATCTCCTCAAGAAATTTTTACGGAGTTACAGCAAGCTGGAGTTAAGGTTGATATTTTAGTTAATAATGCAGGTTTTGGCAATCATGGATTGTTTCATGAAACCGATTTAAATAATGAGCTAGAAATGCTACAAGTCAATTTAGTTTGCCTGACTCATTTAACTAAGTTATTTTTGAGAGAAATGGTTAAAGAAGGTGATGGAAAAATATTAAATGTTTCCTCTACTGCTGCTTTTCAACCTGGTCCTTTAATGGCGGTTTATTTTGCAACTAAGGCTTATGTGTTATCTTTTTCAGAAGCGATCGCTAATGAATTGGAAGGTACAGGTGTGACTGTAACTGTTCTTTGTCCAGGTTCAACTACATCTGCATTTCATGAAAGAACAGGAATGGCATATTCTAAGCTGCTTAAAGATAAAAAGATGATGGATGCGGAAACTGTAGCACAGATTGGTTATGATGCTTTGATGCGAAAGAAGACTATTGTTATTCCTGGTTTTATTAATAAACTAATGTCTAAATGTATTAGATTTATACCCAGAAAAATAGTTACAAAAATTGTCAGAAATATGCAGGAAGATAAGTAATTGGAAAGTCAGGAAGCTAGAGAAAAATCTACTGGATTTTTAAGTTAAATTGTGTAATTCTTTTCCAGATAATTTCCTGTTTGTAATTTGGATTACTTACCAACTACATCCTCCACAATCTAGCAAACTACAATCAGCAGCACCACAATCTAAAGAACTACAATCAGGAGCGTTACAATCGGCAATAGAAAAATCAGAAGCTATATCTAATAATTCACCACAATCACAACTCAAATCGGCACAATCAAGACAGTAAATACTATTATTGTTGAAAAATGAGAAGTTTTGAGGAGTTTTTATTGGTGCTTTTTTAATATTTTCTGTTTCTTCATTTTCTTCAGGTAATTCTGGGTTTTCAATTTGCGATCGCCAAATTTGATTTGCCTGTTTGCAAGCTTGAAATCTTGCTTGGGACTTGACAAAAGCCGCTTTTAACCCATCATCAGCTATTACCCGCTTCACATATTGGGAACAGGATTCTCCACCATGTAACACACGATGGGCGCACCTAAAGCCTTTGTGGGGAGAAATGTATCTTTGATATCCTGTAATTGCTTTAATACTTATCTTTCGAGCAAAACTATCAAATTCAGAAGTTTGCATATTTAATAATTACTTATTCTTCTAGTTATCATTGATTAATCTTTACTCATAAAACCCAAAATATGTAGTTTTTATGTCAAAATGTTAAGGAATATTGCATTTCTATCAAAACCTGAAGCTAAAGAGGGATTTCAGCTAAAAGTCCGTGATAGGATGCTTTGGGAAAATATTGATAATTGGGAGAAAACCTTTGACACTACGGGTTGCTGTTGTTGGTTCTGGCCCAGCGGGTTCATGCGCTGCTGAAACACTAGCTAAAGCTGGGATTGAAACGTATTTGTTTGAGCGGAAGTTAGACAACGCCAAACCTTGTGGGGGTGCTATTCCCCTATGTATGGTGAATGAATTTGACTTACCTCCAGAAATTATTGACCGTCGTGTACGGAAGATGAAAATGATTTCTCCCTCAAATCGTGAGGTTGATATCAATTTAATAAATGAAGATGAATATATAGGAATGTGCCGCCGAGAAGTTCTGGATGGTTTCTTGAGAGACCGGGCGGCAAAATTAGGTGCAAATTTAATTAACGCCACTGTTCATAAAGTTGATATTCCCTCCAGCAATACCGACCCCTACACAATCCATTATGTTGACCATAGCGGAGAAGGGGTGCAGGGAGTTACTAAAACCCTCAAGGTAGATTTGATTGTTGGTGCAGATGGGGCAAATTCCCGGATTGCTAAGGATATGGATGCTGGGGATTACAATTATGCGATCGCTTTCCAAGAACGCATTCGTCTTCCCCAAGACAAAATGGACTATTACAACGACTTGGCCGAAATGTACGTTGGTGATGACGTTTCTACCGACTTCTACGCTTGGGTATTCCCCAAATACGATCACGTAGCAGTAGGTACTGGCACAATGCACATTAATAAAGCCAGTATTAAACAATTACAAGCAGGCATTCGCAACCGTGCTTCTGAAAAACTAGCCGGTGGTGAAATTATCAAAGTAGAAGCCCACCCCATTCCTGAACATCCCCGTCCTCGTCGCGTTGTCGGACGTATCGCCTTGGTCGGAGATGCTGCTGGTTATGTTACTAAGTCCTCTGGTGAAGGTATTTACTTTGCTGCGAAGTCCGGACGGATGTGTGCAGAAACCATTGTGGAAACTTCTAACAATGGAGCGCGTATTCCTACTGAAGCCGATCTAAAAGTTTACCTGAAGCGTTGGGATAAGAAATACGGACTCACCTACAAGGTATTAGATATTCTTCAAAATGTCTTCTATCGTTCCGATGCTACCCGTGAAGCATTTGTAGAAATGTGTGATGACATGGATGTACAGAAATTAACTTTTGATAGTTACCTGTATAAAACTGTAGTTCCAGCTAACCCCTTTACCCAACTCAAAATTACTGCCAAAACCATTGGTAGCTTAATTCGTGGTAACGCTCTAGCACCCTAATTCAATGTAACAAAGAGACGTTCTGGACGAACGTCTCTACAATTTTTTGCCGCTTCGAGATTTACCTTCAGCACTGATAAAGCTAAAAATTATATCACAAAAACGTAAAAATTTTTCCCTTACAAAATAAACTTCATCGAAAATTTATTTTTCGGTCATACATAAATACCCTGATAACCAAGAGAAATGCTTGTCAAATAGGACTTACGCACAGTAAATACCCTAGCCCAGGAATGGCTAGTAGGAATTAAATTTATTTTTTTAGTGAAAATACCGATAAATTAATTCAGTCAACCGCTATCTATGTCATGATTAAGTAAGATTAGTATAGAGAAAGTTTTATAAAGCAGATAGCTATACAGTATTACTCCGTACAGACGAAATATGTATAGTTTCAGGAATTTTTAGATTCCCCTAGTCTTTCGGAAGTAGCCAAATGACTCAAGACCTCGCTACCCAAACTTTGCCAATGACAAACATCTCCACCTTAGTCGAACTACTACGCTGGCGAGCTACCCAGGACATGGAAAAGCTTGCTTATATGTTTCTCGTGGATGGGAAAAAAGCAGGAGCAAGTCTAACATATCAAGAACTTGACCGCCAAGCCCGTGCCATAGGTGCTGTGTTACAGAAACATAACGCCAAAGGACAGCGGACATTATTGCTTTACCCGCAAGGATTGGATGTGATCGCCGCTTTTTTGGGTAGTCTTTATGGTGGAGCGATCGCCATACCAGTACCACCACCTGATGCTGGCAGGTTAAAACGGGCATTACCAAGGCTAAGAGCAATTGTGAAAGATGCAAATGCTGCCTTTGCTTTGACAACTCAACGTTTTTTAACAATTCTGCAAGAAGCGGAATTAGATTTTCCAGAGTTCCAACAGATAAAGTGGATCACTACTGAAGATATTGACTTGGAACTAGCAGATCAGTGGCAAGATCCGCAAATTACACCAGATACACTCGCGTATTTACAATATACATCGGGTTCGACTTCCACACCGAAAGGGGTGATGATCAGCCACCACAACATCATGCACCATTGTCACTACTTACAAAAAGCCTGTGGTTATGATGAGCAGAGTGTTTCCATCACTTGGATGCCTTACTTCCATGATTATGGACTAGTAGAAGGATTGACTGTACCACTCTACAACGGTCATCCTTGTTACGTCATGTCCCCCCTAGCCTTTATTAAACAGCCAGTACGCTGGCTTCAGGCTATCTCTCGCTATCGCGGAACCCATAGTCAAGCACCTAACTTTGCTTATGAGCAGTGTGTCGGACGTATTACCGAATTGCAAATGCAAAGTCTGGATCTCAGCAGTTGGGTAGCAGCAGGTAACGCCGCAGAACCCATTAATCCCAGAGTGTTAGAGGAATTCTTTGAGAAATTTGTAACTTGTGGATTCCGCTGGGAAACCTTCGCGCCGGCTTATGGATTGGCCGAAAATACGTTACTGGTGTCAACTAGTCCGAAAGAAGAACCACCGGTACTCTGTTTAGTCAAAACATCGGAAATTGAGAAAAACAAAATTGTTGAAGCCACCGCTTGGGGTGATGGTGTCAGGGCTATTCCGGGATGTGGTCAACTGGTGTGTGACACCAAAGTAGCGATCGTTAATCCTGACACCTTAAGTCGTTGTCTTCCTGATGAAGTGGGTGAGATTTGGGTAGCTGACCCCAGTGTGGCTGATGGTTACTGGAATCGTCCAGAAGAAAGTGAAAGTACCTTCCGCGCTCGTATAGCCAATACCAACGAGGGTCCATTCCTACGAACAGGAGACTTAGGTTTCATCAAGGATGGTGAGTTGTTCATTACTGGCCGGATCAAAGATTTGATCATTATTAGAGGCACTAATCACTATCCTCAAGACCTAGAATGGACAGTGCAGGAAATACATCCTTGTTTACGCCCTGACTATGGTGCAGCCTTTTCCATCGTGGTGGATGCAGTGGAGCGACTAGTGATCGTCCAGGAAGTCAAACGCAATCCGGAAGAGTTTGTAGCCGATGAGGTAATTAACAGAATTCGGCAAGCGATCGCCGAAATTCATGAACTCCAAGCCTATGCGATCGTCTTAGTCAAGCCAGGTAACGTCCTCAAAACATCCAGTGGCAAGATTCAGCGCCGAGCTTGTAAAGCCAGCTTCCTTGCTGGTGAATTGGGAGTTTTAGCCGATTGGAGCGAAAACCCTAAATTTTGCGCCAGTTACCAAAAGTTATCAGAGGAAGTTGATTCCTTGCTGGATCAAGTGCAAGTTACCCACTAAGGAGAAGACCATGCAGCCACTCAAACAATTTTGGGTCGCCGAAGCACTAGAACGGGAATTAGGCGACCCTGGCAATCCAGACAATATCATGTCCTTCAAACAGGTAATAGACCTGGATGAAAAGGAAGAATTTCCTCACGAAATCATTAACTGGCTATACAACTGGAAACTCCAACACTACTACATCCCCACAGAATGCGGTGGTGAATTTACCAGCTTTGACGAGTTTATCTCCTTTGTGCGGGTACTTTCACGGCGAGATCAAACCGCAGCGATCGCCTTCACTACTATGTTTTGGTCATACTTAGTATGGATGGCAGGAACAGACGAACAAAAGCAAACCCTATCCAGCTTCATGAAAGATGCTAACGGGGCTATGTGCCTAGCCTATTCAGAAAAAGCACATGGTAGTGACTTACTCGCTGGTGATATGCAAGCCAGAAAAGTTCCCGGAGGCTACATCCTCAACGGAGAGAAATGGCCAATTAACCGCGCCACCATCTCAGGAGTTGCTTTCGTACTAGCCAGAACCGACGAAGCAGGAGGGGCTAGAAGCCTTTCCCTATTCATGGTAGAAAAGAGCAAAATTGACCCAGATCACTTTAGCAACCTCCCTAAAATCCTGACTCACGGGGTGCGTGGTTCGGATATGAGTGGCATTTGCTTCGAGAACTGCTTTATCCCGGAATTCATGCGCTTAGGAACAGAAGGACTGGGACTAGAACTAGCCCTCAAAGGCTTCCAAATTACCAGAGCCTTATGTGCCGCCTTTTCCCAAGGAGCAGCAGATACAGCCCTGCGTACTACCCTCAAATTTGCCATAGAACGTAAACTATATGGCAAAACAGTCTTCGATATGCCCCAACCTCAACGCACTCTCACCGATGGGTTTCTGGATATCCTTATTTGTGACTGTGCCACAATTGGGGTCGCTCGTGGATTTAACACCATGCCAGAGCAAATAAGCGTTTGGTCAGCAGTGGTGAAATATTTTGTCACCACCACTCTGGAAACAGTAGTCAACAATGTATCCGTTGTTCTAGGTTCACGCTTTTATATGCGGGATGCACACGACTGGGGCATTTTCCAGAAAGTGCTGCGGGATAACTCCATCATCAGTATGTTTGATGGCAGCAGCGTTGTTAATCTTCATGCGCTATTACTGCAACTACGGCAGTTAACCAAATCTCGCATTAGAAACGCTGGTAAAAGTCTAGAACCTTTGGAAGCACGTCTAGCCACAACTTTTGACCTCACACAAACTTTACCCCCCTTCGACGGCAAAAAGCTGGAATTGGTCAATCGGGGTGGAGATGATGTTTTGCAAGGGCTAGAACTGGCATTGACATCGCTGCAAAACCTAAAAGCAGACTCTCACCTCGACCCAGATATTTTGTACCAAATCATCACCCTAAGTGAGATAGTACGGGAGGAGCTAAACAGTTTTGATGAGCAGATTACAGCTTCTACCTTCCAGTTTGGTCATGAGCAATCGCCAGAAGTATTTGATCTAGCGAAACAATACTGTGTCATGCACGTAGCGGCAGCTTGTCTGCATACGTGGCTTCATAACCGCAATCATCTGGGAGACTTCTTTGCTAATGGAGAGTGGTTAGCACTTAGTTTGCGGAAGCTAATGCTGACATTTCGCCCCGCTAAAGCATTGCCTGGACGGATTGATGATCGGGCCGTTACCCAAGAGTTAATCCGCTTGTACAACCAAGACAAGATGTTTTCCATAGTTCCTTTCCAACTAGCAAAATCTACACAACAGGAAACTACTAATGATGCAAGTCCAAAACTCCAACTCCAATCCTAATGCTATGAATGCTGTTGATACTATCCAAGGGTGGTTGGTTAACCAGATTGCTACACAACTGGGAATCAAAGCTCAAACAATCAAAGTCACTGAACCTTTAACCCGCTATGGTTTAGACTCCATTGATTCAGTCACAATCGTTGGTGATATGGAAGATTGGTTAGAGGCAGAACTTCCTTCCACATTACTTTGGGACTATCCAACTATTGAAAAGGCTGCTCAATACTTAGTTAATGAACTGAGTGTATTACCTTCAGAAACTACTGTCGCTGAACCAGTAGCCGCTACTAGCAAACCTAAAGAAGCAGCAGCTAACCAAGGTAAAGGCTGGG
>NZ_VILD01000001.1:217865-221945 GCF_009712085.1 Anabaena sp. UHCC 0253 | reverse complement strand
TGTCGCTGAACCAGTAGCCGCTACTAGCAAACCTAAAGAAGCAGCAGCTAACCAAGGTAAAGGCTGGGGCGGTCTTTGGAATAAAATTAGTGGTAGTTAATGTTGGGGATTGGGTAATAGATTCTTCCCAATTATCTATTACCCATTACCAATAGTTTTGCCATCATTTCACAGATTAGAGGAGTGGTGAATTGAATTTTTCGGAGTTTTCGTTTTGGTGGGTGCTACTCCTATTTTGCATCCCTTATTTTACAGTCCGCTATGTTGCCAAGTCCTTAAACCTGTGGAGAGATATTTTCGATACAGTTGGCTTGGTATCAATGTCATTGTTCTTGTTTCTGAACGCTTCCAAGTCTAGTTTTGTCATCTTTATTTGCGAAATTATCTTCAACTACATGATGGTGTGGTTGATGTTAAGACAGGAAAAATGGCAAGCTAAGGCGATCGCTACAGTTGTCGTAGTAATTGATATCGCTATTCTGGCCTATTTCAAATATCTCAACTTCTTTGTTGAAGATGTTTTAGGTTTAATCATCCCAGGATTGGCAGAAAATTGGCAATCAAAGTCTATTCCTGGTATGGGTTCAATTCCACCAGGATTGTCATTTTATACCTTCCAAATGGTAGCCTTTGTGGTTGACTCCTACAAAAGCCCCAAAAAACAACCAATTGCAGCTTTAGATTATGCCAACTTTGTAGCTTTTTTCCCCCAAGTAGTAGCAGGACCAATTGAACGGAGAGCAGACTTGTTTCCGCAGATTGAAAAATTTAGATTTAAGTTGACTTATGATAACTTTGAATCTGGTTTTCGCTGGTTATCTCTAGGACTATTTATGAAATTTGTCCTCGCAGATAATATTTCTCCCTACATTAAAGTAGATCAAGTTGATAATCCTTGGTTAGTTTGGTTTTTTGCTTTTCTGTTTACATTACAAATTTATTTTGATTTTGGTGGATATAGTTTTATTGCTTTAGGGTTAGCAAAATTTTTAGGTATTAACTTAAGTCTTAACTTTCTTGCTCCCTATACATCCCAAAGTATTAACGAGTTTTGGCGGAGGTGGCACGTCACCCTCAGCACTTGGTTTCGGGACTATGTTTTTCTGCCTCTCATGGGTAAAAACATGAAATTAGCCCCATTTTATCTTTTTATTACATTTACCCTATCTGGTTTTTGGCACGGAGCAGCCTGGAATTTCATTCTTTGGGGAGCTTATCACGGGTTACTACTCCTTGTATTGCGCTATGCTGGACGACCTTTTTATAAATTTTTGGGACAGCAAAAGTTGCTGATGCCGCAGTTTATTTCCTGGGCTTTGACTTTTGGCTCGATAATTTTGGGATGTCTGTTTTTTATGGAAACAAATACAGGACGTTTGCTAGAAAAGCTGAAAGTTCTGATCATTCCTTGGAATTATTCTCTATCTAATTTGGGTGAAGCTTTGACTTTCTTCAAGGGCAGTGAATCAGCAGCTTTGGCATTAACTTTGGTATTAGCAATAGGACTATTATTTATGGAACAAATTGGAGTTTGGCAACAAGGAGAAACTGAATATGATTTATTGATTTCTCCTTGGATGTCACGGATTTTGTTAGTGCTAACTATTTTGTTTGCTGCTAATACTCCCTCTCCATTTATTTACTTTGAATTTTAGAGTTATTAGTCATTAGTCAGTTGTCCTTTGTCAGTGGGAAATATCTTATCCCTGCACCCTGCCCCCGACTCTTATCTGTCACCTAATTATGAACAAATTTTTCAGACTTTCTAGTTGGTTTGCGATCGCTGGTTTAACTTGGAGTGTTGGTTACTTCTACAATGCTCGTTATGGTGGTGAACTTAGTTGGTTGCGGATGATGTATGAACAGAAAATGGCCGTAGCTAAAGAAGTCCAAGCACCCCAACGGATTCTCATTGTCGGTGGTTCAGGCGCTCATTACACCGTTGATGCGAAATTGATGCAAGAGACATTAGGCATCCCTACCATCAACATAGCTACAGATGGACCAATTGGTTTAGATGTGATTTTGCCTAGTGTTGCTGATGTCATTAAAAAAGGCGATATTGTCTTACTTATTCCCGAATATTTATTGTTACTAGATAAAGATGGTTTTGGCGATCGCTCTGGTCAATTTGGTGCGGCTATTGGTAAACCAGGTTTAGGAAATATACCCCCCAAACAATTCGCTCAAGACTTAATGTTATTAGGTATACCCACCCTAAAAGCTGCAACTAAATCATCCTTAGATGTGGTGGAAAAAGGCCGTTTAACAGGTTATTATTCTGACCCCATCACAGCTAATGGCGATCCGACAGTCATGAAAAAACGCACTAACAGCGAATGGTGGTCATTGACAATTAAAGAGAGCGTTTCTCCCCACTCTCTGCGGCGAATTCAGCAATTTAAACAAGAAGTTGAAGCCAAAGAAGCAACTTTGATATTAGGGCTTTCTTGGATTTATGGTAGCACAGATGATAAAACTCTTGATAATATCCGTAAAACAGCAACAGAATTAGGCAAAATTGCCCCGGTACTTTATGACAAAGAAACCTTAAATGTGAAGACTGATTCTAGTTTATTTGCTGATACTCATTATCATCTTAATCCTGATGGCCGTCGTACTCGCACAAGTGAACTTATTGAGCAGTTTAAAGCTGCAAATATCAAATAATAGCTGATTTTTATTTCGCGCCAAGTCGCAAAGGAGCAAAGTCGCAAAGGAAGAAAGGAGGAAGGGAGTAAAATATTAATTATAAATTATGTATGAGATCAAGGATAAGTTTTTTAGACAAGGGAAACTGAGAAAAAATACAATTACTGATTTTCCGGTGCGGATTTGTATTTTGGGTGGTGGTTTTGGTGGGTTATATACGGCTTTGGAATTGAGCAAAATTAATCAACTTCGTCAACCTGATTATGAAATTACACTGGTAGAAAAAAGGGATCATTTCTTATTTACTCCTTTGCTCTATGAGGTGGTGACTGGAGAATTACGTAATGGGGAAATTGCACCTACTTATAAAAAGTTGTTAGCTGATAGTGAAGTTAAATTTTGTCAATCTGAAATTCAAGGTGTTGATTTAGAAAACAATAGCGTAAAATTACAAAATGGTGACATAATAAATTACGATTATTTAGTGTTGGCTGTTGGTAAAGAAACAAGATTAGATATAGTCCCAGGAGCAGCAGAATATGCCCAAACTTTTCGGAGTTTAGAAGATGCTGAATATTTAAAGGAAAAGTTGCGGGTTTTAGAAGCATCTGATATTCCTGTGATTAGAATAGCGATCGCCGGAGCTGGTCCTAATGGTGTGGAAATAGCTTGTAAATTGGCAGATAAACTGAAAAAACGCGGGGAAATTCGTCTAATTGATCGCAGTGATGAAATTCTGAAAACTTTCCCTCCAGGTTGTCGAACTGCATCATACAAGGCTTTGCTAAAACTGGGTGTGCAGATAAATTTACATACTAATATTGAAGCTATCAAATCTGATCAAATTATTCTCAATCACGAAGGAAAAACTCAGAATTTCCAGACAGATTTAGTTTTGTGGACAGGTGGAAATAAATCAATTCAATGGATAAAAGAGCTAAAATGTCAACATAATCAACAAGGACAATTAATTGCTACTCCAACTTTGCAATTAGCTGGATATCCCCATGTTTTTGTATTAGGAGATTTAGCAGAAATTCGAGACATTAAAGGTAACGAATCTCCAACTACAGCCCAAGCAGCATTTCAACAAGCTCCCTGTACGGCTCGTAATATCTGGGCAAAAATTACAGGACAGAAATTAAAGTCATTTAGCTATTTATATTTGGGAGAAATGCTAACATTAGGTATTAAGAATGCTGTAATTTATAGCTTTGGTATCACCCTAGATGGTAATCTAGCCCGCATTATTCGCAGAGGAGTGTATATTCAACGTTTACCAACCCTGAAACACAAACTTCAAGTAGCTAAAAGATGGATATTTGGAAGAATGAGAAAATAGGAATCAGAAGTAAAAACCGCTTAACTTTTGAAATTTAGTCCTCCAACATTTTATAAATCCAAAATTTATTGATATTCTTTCCTCTT
>NZ_VILD01000001.1:202394-217840 GCF_009712085.1 Anabaena sp. UHCC 0253 | reverse complement strand
CCTTCGTGGTTCATTAAATAAAAAATTATGATTACTCAACAAAAAACATCCTGGAAAAAAAATTAGAAACAGTTTTAGGACTAGATTTGCGATCGCTTGCAGCCTTTCGCATCGGTATTTCCTTAATCATTCTCACAGACTTATTGACTCGGTTTAGTGATCTCACCCCTCACTATACAGATATCGGTGTACTTCCCCGTACCTTACTCCAAGAAATCACTAAAACGGGACATTGGTCTTTACATACTATCAGCGGTGAACCGATTTTTCAGATTTTATTATTTATCATTGCCGCTTTTTTTGCGGTTTTGATGTTAGTAGGTTATCGGACTAGAATTGCTACTATTGCATCTTGGATATTATTAATATCCATGCACAATCGCAATCCAGCTTTGATTTTTGCCGCAGATGATGTTTTACGCGCTCTCATATTTTGGGCAATGTTTCTACCTTGGGGCGCTTGTTATTCACTTGATAGGGCTTTGAATACTTCCCAACGTCAGTTACCAGAAAAAGTGTTTTCCGGTGCTACTTTGGCGTTGATGTGTCAGCAGTGTTTTATTTATATATTCTCAGCCGCTATCAAAACAAAAAGCCCGACTTGGACTGATGGAACTGCGGTTTATTATGCTCTGAGTTATGACCAATATGTAACTTATTTTGGTTATTTTCTCCTAAATTTTCAGCCAGTTTTAAACATCTTCACTAAAATTACTTTGGTGCTGGAATGGATAGGTCCATTAGCAATATTCGTTCCTGTTCGGAATAGTTTATTTCGCTTGGGTGCAGTTCTGACTTTTATCGGACTTCATGTAGGATTTGGATTAACTTTAAATATCGGGATTTTCCCATTTTTGAGTTCTTTTAGTTGGTTGGCTTTTCTCCCTAGTGAGTTTTGGAATGGTTTGGAAAAACGCCTACAAACTCCAGCCCGTCAAGGATTAACAATTTACTTTGATGCTGATTGTGGTTTCTGCAAAAAGGTAGTGCATATATTACGAACGCTGTTAATTTTGCCGGGAACACCTTTATTAATGGCGCAAGAATACCCTGATATTTATGCTGATATGCAAACTCATAATTCTTGGGTAATTGAAGATTATCAACGAAACCGATATTTTAAGTTTAAAGGTATTGTTTATGTGGTGAGTTTGTCGCCGATATTTAGATTTTTAGTACCTTTGCTAAATTGGAAACCAGTAATGGCAGGGGGAACAAGGTTTTATGAAGCGATCGCCATTAATCGTAAATTAGCTGGTAATTTCACCAAACCTTTGAAATTTCGTCCTCTAGAAGTTCGTAATTCTCGCTTTTTGAATATTCTGGCTGTGATGTTGTTAATTTACGCTTTTATTTGGAATATTCAAAGTTACGCTCCTGATTTATTCAAACGCAAAATCTGGAAAAACACTGAAGTTCTTGGCCGAGTCACAAGACTTGATCAATCATGGAGTATTTTTGCACCTGGACCACCTCAAGATGATGGGTGGCATATTATCCCAGGCCGGCTTCAAGATGGAACTGAGGTAGATATTTTCCGCAGTGGAAATCCTGTGAATTGGGATAAACCTAGTCTGGGTGTCAGAAGTTCTATTTATCGTAATATGCAATGGCGTACTTACTTTATTAATCTTAATCGAGCGATCGGTAAAAAGCTTTATCCTTTCTATGGAAAATATCTCTGTTACGCTTGGAATAGTCAACATCAAGGTAATGAAAAATTAGAGAATCTGGATATTTATTTTATGGATGAGCGTACTGTTCCTCCTGGTGAAAAACAAACTGTTGAAAAAAAGCTAACTTGGCAGCAATCTTGTACTGATATTCCTCTGTAAAAAACATAAATTGGCACTCTCTGAATTACTTCAGAATAGAGTGCCAATTTATTAGATCAAAAAACTATGTAGCGTTAGTTTACTCAACTACTGTAGCGATACTTCCCTCAATACCAGGAGGTACACTAGGTAACTCTAGACAATATCCCGCACCATAAACAGTTTTAATGTAGCGTGGATGACGAGGATCGGGTTCGAGTTTAGTCCTCAAGTGGCGAATATGTACCCGAATAGTCTCAATATCATCATCTGGATCATAACCCCAAACTTCTCTGAGGATTTCGCTAGGGGAAACAGTTTGTCCATGACGTTGTAGTAGACAGTGCAGTAACTCAAATTCCAAATGAGTCAGTTTCACCGTTGCTTTGAACCATATCGCCTCAAACCTTTCGGGAACGAGGGTAAGCGGTCCATAGTTGAGAATTTCACTATGTTTTGCAGCTTGGGGTATCCGGTCAGTGCGTCGCAGCAAAGCCCGCACTCGTGCCAACAATTCTTCTACCTCAAATGGTTTGGTAAGGTAGTCATCTGCACCAGCATTAAACCCTTCTACCTTATCCTGAGTTTGGCTTAAAGCAGTCAACATCAACACGGGAATCTCGGCAGTGCGTTCATCCCGACGAAGGCGTTGGCAAACTGTAAACCCATCTACTCTAGGTAACATAAGATCGAGCATGATTAAGTCGGGTTGTAGCTGGAGAGCCAGTGCCTGACCTTTGATGCCGTCTTCGGCTTGACTAACATCATAGCCCGCCATTTCCAAGTTGACGGCAACAAGTTCTGAAATCGCTGGGTCGTCGTCTATGACAAGAATCCTCGGCATTCTTAAAAAATTATGACTACTTTATTTAGGGATAAATAGAACCTTTGATATATACAAAGATTACCACCTCAATTATAAAAAATATTTTAAATCTAATATAAATATTAAAATTAAATGATTGTGAAGTTCGTTATACTATAATTATGTATAAATACGAGTATTTACCGCCCTATTTCTTGCAAAATGGCGTGACCATGACGGCTTATACAGCCTTATGGGCTAATCGTGGTTGGGAGAGCAAAATTACTCACCTAGAACCAAAATATCACGAAGTCATCTTCACAGGTGGTCAAGGTGTGCCAATTTTTGGGAAGGTCGCTATCCCTGCAAATGCTCATAGCACCATTGTTGGCACTTATGGCATTACCGGAGAATTAGATCAGCAATGGTTTTTGCGAATTTTAGGATGTAAAGCTTACGCCCAAGGCTATGCAGTGGTGTTATTTGATTGGCGGTCCCATGGTAAAACCGCAGAATTATCACCAACATTAACTTCCGACGGTTTATATGAAGGGGAAGATTTTGTCAAAATAGCCGCAGCAGCCGCCAAAATGGGTTGTCCGCCACAATTTTGGTTTACAGGTTATTCTTTAGGGGGACAATTGGCACTTTGGGGAGTGAAAGCCGCAGCAGATTTAGCACCCAAAGATATTGATATTGCTGGTGGGGCGGTGATTTGTCCGAGTTTGGATTCACTGCGATCGCTCACCTATTTAGTAACACATCCTTTCGGCAAATATATCGAATCTCGCATTGCGAAGGAATTAAAAAAACTCGCCTGGAAAATTCATGCTGCTTATCCTGAATCCCTTAATCCCGAAGCGATTGCCAGGGCTAATAGCATTTGGGGATTTGACGAAGAACTCGTTATTGAACGCTTGGGTTTCGCCACCGTCGCCGATTATTATCAAGCCAGCAGTGGTTTAGAATTGTTACCGAAGCTATCTAAACCAACCTTAATTTTATACGCTGCTGATGATCCATTGTTTGATCCAGCTATTATTCCTGATTTAGAAACTGCTGCTCACAAAAATCCTGTCATAGATTTATTACTCACACGCTACGGTGGCCATGTTGGTTACGTGAGTAGCAAAAAATGTCAAAATCAATATCAAGATCCTGATCAATGGTGGGCTTGGAATCGCGTTTTAGAGTGGATAGAAGCAAGACGTAACCAAAAAATTGCCCAAGTTTCTGTAGCAAATGTCCTAAAAATGCCAAAATAAAAACACTATATACTCATTGAATTCTAGGTGTAAAAATGCAGAGTCGTGAAACATCTAACTCCTCAAAAACTAGCCAAAATCACACCTCTGCACCAGTCCCCAATCCCTTCCAGACGCGACTATTTGAGAGCGATCCCTCAAAAAAACCAAAGCCAGAAAATGTAGCCCCAGAGCAAGTAGAAGAGGCTTCCCAATTCTTCAAGATTTAGCAGAAGGCAGAAATGTTGAAATTAATGAACAGGGTTATGTTGCCCTCTTCAAGGGATTACTCAAAGCCAAAGCACTGAAAATTTTAGATGAAAATCGTCAGCGCCTAATTGAAGCCAAAGCTCAATATAGTGCCGATAATAGTAAATCACCCCAGAATTTAAAATATCTACGTGAGGTCATTAAAAAAGACCAACAATTGGCCGATTTTCAAATAAAGTCTCAAAATCAAAGAAATGACAATTACAACCAGATTGAAAATTTAAAACCTAAGCCAGATCAAGCCGAACCACCTGATAGCAGTAGGATAATGAGACTGCTACAAGAGAACATAAAGTCTTTAGATCAAAAAATCAAGGAGATAACACAAGTCCGTGCCACTCTGCGGACTATTTATCCAGCTTTAGCTGCTCCAGATGTAGATAAAAGTTCAGACGCTACTTCTGATGCTGTTCTGGTAGCGAAAATTAGCAAGAAAGTTGATGAAGTATTGTTAGCACTGGACAAGGTATATACAGGAGTACATGAAGATGATATACCTTTCGACAAACTCGAACCTATAGTTGCAGAAACCCTACAACAGATGGGTATCAGCAAAGATGCCCAAGACCCCAAGAGCAAGGCTGTACTAACATTATTAAAAAATGAGGAAACAAAAGAAGGTTGGGTTAATCTTGGAGGATTTCTCGCAACTTTAGGACTGGGAATTGCGGCGTTTTTTACTCAAGGGACAAGCTCCACAATTTTAGGACTTTTAGGTACTGGTGTTGGCTTGGGAACTGCTGGTTATGAATTGGAACGAGCCGATGATTTATATGGTGCTGCACAAGCAGGTGAATTAGGCGGTAAACCCTTAGTTGATGACCCAGAAGCAGCCCGTTTCAACTACATCATGGGTTGGGCAAATGTCATTCTGGCAGGTTTAGATTTAGGATTAGCAGTCAAAGGCGGAACAACACTCCTCGAAACCACCAGCAAAGCCAGACGCATAGTAAAAATGCATGATGCCAAGGTGCTGAGTGGACTCAATCCCAACGAAATCGCCGAGTTTAAGCAAGCCATACAGTCGGTGCGGACAGGGAAAATCAAGAAAACACAACTTCCTCAAGAACTAGAGCAATTGAAGCTGAAATTAAAACAGCGCTTGGGTGACGAAGAGGGAGAAACAGTCTTTACACAAGCTTATTCACTATTTGAGCGAGTAGAACTACCACCAGCAAGAGTTAGTGAATTAAGTGGATTTAAAGACCTATTGCCCAGCGATTTAAAAGATACCGTTCCCATTCAAATAGATGCCAGTCTAGCTGCTAACACGGTGAAAGTGCATTACATCAAAACTGATGGATTAGTCAGCGAGTTTTATATCCAAGTCGGCCCAAAGGTTGTAGAGAACCAGATCCGCCAACATGTACCAACGGTCAGACTGATGCAGCGCTATGTTGGTTCCAGTGGAAAGATGCGAACACTACGGGAACGTCTAACTCGGTTGATAGCAGGGCTTGGAGAACCGCAAGTTGGGACAATGGCATGGGAAGCCAAATTTGAGATTGAAAAGCTAGAAAGGATCATTAAAGACCGAATAGAACAACTGGCTGCAAATACTTTAAATCTCACACATCGAATTGAGGGTTTGGGAGAAATTGAAGATATTAATGCACAGTTGAGGAAGTTCGAGCGGACTCTGGAAACAATGGATGAAACTCCTGGTGTCGGCTATGTCGCTGCTCAGAAGGAAGGCCGTTGGATTCGTATTAATGAAACAGGTGGAATGACAACAACGAGCAAGCAGGTTGGAGATGCAATTGAAATCTCTCAAGATGAACTCAAATTAATCCGAAATCTAGATGCAAATGTCCTGAGAGATTTGACAACAGAGTTTGGTACACAGACAATTTATCAACTAATCAAACGCCTCAAAGGTTGGGGTTTTCAGAAAATTGTTGAAGTTGGCGGTAAGGATGCCTTAAACCTGGTTCAGGATATTATTACACTTGAAAAAAATGGCAAGGTGATTAATTTTGATGATTGGGTAAAATTTATCATTGAAAAAAAGAAAAAAGGTGATGACTTATTAAATGTACTAGGTGAGCTAAAAGAAGCAAAAAGACTAGCTTCAGAGGTAAAGCAAGACGTAATAAATATTGGTGGAGATGCGCGAGCGGTACCAGATAAATATGGGAAAACACCACCATCTTTTGATATAACTGTAGAAAAGAAAACAGGTGAAGTTATCCGCAACATTGATGTCACAACTGTTAAAAATACTGTTGAAAATATAGATGATTTTACAGATGGAATCACACATGCAGTAGATAAAATTTCTGTCAAAAAGCAAGGAACTTTAGAAGCCACTATTGGAGTTGAACTGCCCAAACCTGGATATATTGCTACTCAAAGTAACGGTAGAGAAAAACACTTTGCCTTGAATGGAAGATATACCATAACCGAGGCAGTTGGTAGCGCACGAATAGTAAAGGGAGCATTTGAATCCGAAGGAGATTTGTTCAAAGATTTAGTAAAATATATACCTACAAGGCCTTATTCTAAAGATATTGACCGCATAAATATTCTTGATAAAAAAGATGGAACAGTAATAGCAATAGTAGAAAAAATAAATGGGACTTGGACAGTAAAACGTACGAGGTAGTCATGAGCGACGCTTTTATGCATGAATTTCCAGGAAGTGAGATATCGCTAAAATTCTTACCTCCGAAAGAACATAACAGAGACCTGCAATGGGCTGCGGATGCAATGGATGCACTTGATGAATTACGGACTGTGATCCAGCCGCTATCAGCAGACTTAGTGATTGGATGTCGTGACATAAGCCTACAATGGCGAAATACAGATGTTAGACCTCAATTTCCACATTGGTTTATCCATACGTCTTCTCTACCAAAAACCGTGGTAGTAAGACCAGGTTTTATAGATCCCCAAATATCTCAAGTTCCAGAACTTTCTAGAGATAGCTTGATGGTTTGGATAGAGAAAGCTTTACAACAAGAATGTTCTTCTTGTTCGGCAACTCATGAACCAGGGTGGTATCTAATTGAAATATGGGCAGTACGAGCGAAAATTTTTGATGAAAACAATTTTAGAAGTCGTCAATCATTCATGCTGGATACCAACCGAGGAGAGTTTATATTTCCCTTAAAACGGCGAAATGAAGGACTCTGGGTTTATAGTCCTATAGATGAATTCAAGACGGAACCCTCATTTCACTTAAAGGTAATTAGTGAAGAAGGAACTTTAAAAATAAATATGTATATTCACTGGTCACTATGGTCAACCCCAGGTACTGCTGAAAATACAGCTTTAAGGCAGGCATTATCAAGAATCGCTAATCAGGGATGGGACTTAACTCATGTTCCAAGCGTTTTTCAGATATAAACATAAATGACAGTTGTCTTAATTGATAGCAGGGCTTGGAGAACCGCAAGTTGGGACAAAGGCATGGGAAGCCAAATTTGAGATTGAAAAGCTAGAAAGGATCATTAAAGACCGAATAGAACAATTGGCTGCAAATACTTTAAATCTCACACATCGAATTGAGGGTTTGGGAGAAATTGAAGATATTAATGCACAATGGAAATTGGACAGCACAACGGATGAGGTAGCTATGAGTGACGCTTTTATGAATGATTTTCCAGGATATGAGATATCACTGAGATTTTTACCTCAGAAAGAACATCGAAACGATATTCACTTGGCTATGAATGCAATCGATGCAATTGATGAATTGCGGACTGTAATAGAGCCATTAACAGTAGACTTATGGCTCTTCGGGACTTACTATGCTAAATTAGCCCATCGAATTGTAAAATCTTTACCATATAAGGACTGTAGGTTGATCCATCGGTTGATTTAACATAAGTTTAGCATCAAAAACCATAAAGTCCTTTATTTATAAGGATTTTGGGGTAAATAAATTTATATTTGGCATAACAAGTGCTGAAGAGCCAAAATTATCGTGTCTGACACACCTTGCAGACTACAAAATCTCTGAACATAAATAACTAACAACTTGAGTTATTATAGATTTTAATTAAAAGCAATGGGATCGTGTTTGATTATAACTGGCTACCTGCACCCAAAAACTTAAATTTGTCATTAGATGATGTGCATATCTGGCGGATTAATCTCCATCAATCAGAATCACAATTAGAATCTTTGCGGGAAACCTTATCCAGTGATGAAATTGCTCGTGCCGAAAGGTTTTATTTTCCTGAACATAGTCAGAGATTTATTGCTGGACGTGGCACTCTCCGCGCCATCTTAGGGCAGTATTTAGGAATTGAACCCAAACAAGTAGAATTTGAATATCAGCCCCGTGGTAAACCTATATTAGCGGCTAAATTTGCTGATCAAGGATTATTATTTAATTTATCTCACTCTCAAGATTTAGCTTTGTGTGGAGTAAGTTATCAACATCAAATTGGTGTAGATTTAGAATATTTTCGCACTATGTCTGATTTAGAAAGTCTCGCTAAAAGGTTCTTTTCACCTAGAGAATATGAACATCTGCGACTAATTTCTCCAGAGGAAAAACAACAAACATTTTTCCGTTATTGGACTTGCAAAGAAGCATATTTAAAAGCTACAGGAGATGGAATAGTACAGTTGGAAGACATTGAAATATCTTTGACAGCTAATCAACCAAGTCAATTACTTGTATCAGGAAATTGGAGTTTAAGAGAATTAACACCAGCCGATCATTTTGCCGCAGCGGTTGTAGTTGCAAGTAGCAATATGAATTTGCATTGTTGGGAATTTTGATAAAATCAAGCGATTTCTTGGTGTTTCTCCTTCCCTCTCTCTACTAGTGATGCTGGCTACGCTTGCATTCAGGGATACACGAATTAAATCAGATGACTATAGAGAATATACAGCTAGAGAAAGAGATTCTTCTTGATAAATTATGTAAGAATAAGAATAGGAATAAGAATAAGAATGTATGTTAACAAAACTTAAAAATATTTTCAATTCTGAATTCTTAAATTCTCAACTCCTATCCGGAATTAGGGGGTGAAACTATCATGAATAACAATATAAAAATTGTCTCTTTAGTTCCTAGTGCGACGGAAATAGTTGCTAGTCTAGGTTTAGCTGATGCTATTGTCGGGCGATCGCACGAATGTGACTATCCTCCAGAAATACAAGACCGTCCTGTTTGCACAAAACCTCGCTTTAATGCCTACGCTTCCAGTAGCGGTATTCATGATCAAATTAATGACCTCTTACAATCAGCCTTGAGTGTCTATGAAATCAAAGTTGATGTTTTAGAGAAATTACAGCCTACACATATAATCACCCAAGACCAATGTGATATTTGTGCAGTTAGTTTACCTGAAGTGGAACAGGCTGTTAGCAAACTCATTAACTCTTCACCCCGGATTATTTCCTTACAACCGAACACACTAGAAGACGTTTGGGCTGATATTGAACGAGTCAGTCACACCTTTAATGTAGACTCACTCAAAGTGCTGGATAATTTAGAAGCCCGTGTCAAAATTTGTCAAAGCAAAGTTCAAGGACTATCCGTAGCAGAAACACCCAAAGTCCTTTGTATTGGATGGACTGAACCTTTAATGACAGCCGCTAACTGGATTCCCGAATTAATTAATTTAGCCGGAGGACAAATATTATTTAGTCTTGTAGATAGGCCGCCTTCTTATATACAATGGGAATCACTAGTAGCAAATAATCCTGATGTGATTATTTTTATGCCCTGTGGTTTCGATTTGCAAAGAACTCAGCAAGAAGCTAAATTATTAACTCAACATCCACAATGGGAAAAACTTCATGCTGTCCAAACCGGCAGAGTCTTTATTACCAATGGTAGTGCCTATTTTAACCGTCCTGGACCGCGATTAGTTGATTCTGTGGAAATCTTAGCAGAAATCCTACATCCAGATATCTTCGACTATGGTTATGAAGGTAGTGGTTGGCAAGTTTTGTAAATAGGGCTAGAAGTAGGGGCGCAGGGCCTGCGCCCAGTCACGAGTCACGAGTCACGAGTCACGAGTCACGAGTCAGAAGAAGGAAGAAGGAAGAAAAATTAACGTAAGTTGGTAGTTAGAGAAATTTTCCTTAACGGGTGGTTATCGAGCGATCGCCTGCGTGGCGTAGCCATAGTCGAGATAATGTTCAGGATTGAAGGATGTACAGGATGAAAAATGGAATTTTATCACCTTGTTTATGTAGTAGTGATTTATAATCGCCAGAAACTTCTCTTCTTCTGCTTCTTTCTCCTTTCTCCCTATTCCTGAATGGGCGCAGGCCCTGCGCCCCTACCTCCTGACAACTGACTTATTTAATGGTATATCTGTGTTTCACACCCACAGGAAAATATTCAACATCACCAGTAGATTTTAATTCTACTAGAGGGGTTTGATATTGTGGTGGAACATAATTAGCAAATTCACTATTCAGACGCAACAATTGAGTAAGAATAGCAGCAGTGATAGATAATCTTTTCTCTTCTTGCACTTCTATTCCTGGGGCTAACTCTACTACCACAGATAAAAAACGGTTTTTGTCTATATCCTCTTTTACCTGTAAAACAAATTTACCCGTTACCCATTCTCTAATAATAGGTTGTTCTAATCCTACCGTCACATTTTCTGGATAAATATTTGCGCCAAAATAGGAAACTGTAAAGTTAGAACGTCCAAAAACATAGACAAAAGGTAATTGATGAATTCCGCGATAATTTCCTAATTCTTTTAGGGGATCAAAATCCCAATTTGCTAAAAATTTTAGCATTTCTTCGTAAGTAATTAATCCACCATTATCCAAAATATTATATCTAATTAAAGGAATACCATTATTTCCTGAAAATAGTAAATTTCCCTCTTCAACTTCAAAGAAACGACTGCAAGGATCATATTGGACTAAAGTAGGTAAACGCGACTCTCCAAATAATGCTTTAGCTGCTTCAGGTGTTGCGGCTAAAAACCGACGAATACAAATACTTAAAGGTGTTTCATTTCCTAAAACTCCCGCGTCTGCTGTTCCATACATAGAAGCAAAATCATGACAGGGATTTTGAGAACCTATTCTTTGGGCTACTAAATTTCGCCATTCTTCACTAAATACTTCTCCTGCCATAACTAACTTAATTTGATATTGTCCCCACTGCATACCATTGGCAATACCTGTATCAATGACATCTTTGAGAAATGGTGGATATCCTAATAAAACAACTTGCTCAAAATTACTGCCTAATTCTTGCACAATTCGCAAAATTTCGGCTTTATTGTTGCCTGGTGTAATGACGGTAATCGGATAACCTTTAACGGCTAAATGACGACAACAATTAGTAGTGAAAATTCCTCCTACCCAAGTTCCCAAACTAAAACAAACTACTGCTAAGGTTGTTTTATTATCTGCATGAAAACTATCATGAAAAATTTGCTCAAACCGGGTGGCTATTTGTAGTTCGTCGGTGAAAAAACGTGGCCAAAATGTGGGTTTACCTGTTGAGCCAGAGGAAGCTGCGATCATATCACAGCCTCCTATTTTTCCATAATAACACAATTCATGTAGAAAATAACGAGATATATAATTTTCTTTATTAATTTTTGGTAAGTTCTGGAAATCCTCTAAAGTTTGAATAGTATCAGGTTGAATTCCTGCTGCTGCTAGAAATTTTTTATATGCGGGTACATTAGTGGCTACATTCTGAAATAGATTAAGAATTGTTAATGCTATTTGATCATCGGGATACTGTTGAAGTTGCTGTTCTAGAGGTATGGATACAAACTCTATGAGTTCTTGAATTGCTTTTGAGTTTGTGATTGCGGTTTCATGATATTATATATGACGACAAAATGAGTTAAGATAAAAATATGTGACAAGTGCAGCTTTTGACATTAATTATTATATCTTCAATTTGTGTAATCGGTAATTCCTATTTTTAGCAGAATACCCACTTAATAATATGGATTTTGAATCTTCTTCTGTGCCAGAGAATCGTCTTCTAACTATCCTTTTAGCTGAAGATAATATCATTAACCAAAAAGTTGCTTTAATGAATTTGAAAAAACTAGGCTATAAAGCTGAGGTTGCTACTAATGGTTTAGAGGTAATTGCCGCAGTACAAAGTCAAAGTTATGATGTAATTCTGATGGATGTGCAAATGCCGGAAATGGATGGTTTAGAAGCTACTCGTTGGATTTGTCAACATTTTTCTAATCAGCAAAAACCCCGAATTATTGCTATGACTGCAAATGAAATGGAGGGTGATAAGCAAATTTGTTTAGATGCAGGAATGGATGATTATTTAACTAAACCGTTAAATTTAGAATCTTTAAAACAGGTTTTAAGTTGGGTTAAGTAAAGTTTGTATATCAGTTGATAAAAATTTGCGTAAATAGTTTTGCTGTTATTGTATAACTTGATTAGCCCTATTTTATCTCCCAGCATCATGCAAGTATATTGCAGTCAACAACATATAAATAATGGTAGTCATCGTTTTTGTACTCATTGCGGTGAAGCACTACCTTTGACTTTGGGGCAAGTTATTGATAATCGTTATGAAATTGCGCGGATACTTGGGCAAGGTGGTTTTGGACGGAGTTATTTAGCGATTGATAGGCAACAATCTCGGAAAACCTGTGTTTTAAAGGAATTTGCGCCCCAAGTTGTCAAACCGCAGGATTTACAAAAAGCTAAGGAATTGTTTGAACGAGAAGCAAGTGTCCTCAAAAAAATCCAACATTCCCAAATTCCGCATTTTCACTCTTCTTTTCAAGCCAAAATAGGCACTAAAGATTTTTTCTTTTTGGTGCAAGATTATATTGAAGGTGATAATTATTACCAATTATTTGAACAGCGTCAGAGTCAGGGAAAGTCTTTTAGTGAAGAAGAGGTAATTAATTTACTGCACAATATTCTCCCAGTTTTGACTTATATTCATTCTCTAGATATAGTTCACCGCGATATTTCGCCGGATAATTTGATTTTACGCCAAAGTGATAATTTACCCGTATTGATTGATTTTGGTGGTGTAAAACAATTACCTGCTTCTCAGGGTTTTTGGCGGACGCAATTGGCTGTAAATGGGACTTTATTAGGTAAAAAGGGATATGCACCAGAGGAACAGTTAATTCAGGGGCAAGTATATAAAAGTAGTGATTTATACTCTTTGGCAGTAACAGCTTTAGTCTTGATTACAGGGAAAGAACCACATTTGCTTTATGATAGCTATAACGGCGTTTGGTTTTGGGGTAAGGAAATTAAAGTTAGTCCGAAATTAGAGACTGTCTTAAAAAAGATGTTGGCATATAGACCGAGCGATCGCTATCAAAAAGCCGAACAAGTTATTAAAGATTTACCTTCACCATCTACTTCGTCAATACCACAGACTATGCAAAGTCCTAATCATAGCCCTCATCCTTATATTACTAAGTTGAAAACGCAAGTAGTAGCGCCAGGGATAAAACACGCCCGCAACCTTGGTGGTGGTGTCCACAATAAGACTACATTATTTGTGCAACAGATTCCTATGCCGATATGGTTGCGGCCTTTGGCTGTGAGCTTTATTATGACTACGGGGGTGGCTTTAACGGTTGCGGGTGTATTGGCCTTGGGAAATTTCGCGGTAGCTGGTATAAAAGGAATTAATTTACCTATTGGCGAAATTCCGAAAATTCCTTCTCTGAATAATCCTCTGGGTGGGAATAATGGTAAACGTAGTATTCAACAAGTTTTTAGTCGTGTACAACAGCTAGAAATTTCTACGCTAGTTTTTACTAATACAGTTAATGAAATTTTCTATGCTGAACAACCAGAGTTAAATAGACGGAAATTAACTGAAAAAGCGGAAGATGCGGCTTTACGGGAACAATGGCATAATACAGCAGATCAGTTATTAAATAATATAGAAAAGGCTAATTTAAGTGAAACGGCTAGAAGGAAAATAGGTAGTTATAGTCAACAAGATTCCCGACGGTGGGATCAACTTGCTAAAGCTGGAAGATTGGGTAAATATGAATCTTTTCAGGATTTACGTACAGACACATATCGGAAATTTGAACCGTTGTTTCCTGGTCAAGAACGTGGGAAACTAAATCAACAAACTTTTCTCCAAATTTGGTATGCGATCGCATCTGATAAAGTAGGGAATAAATAATTGACAATTGATAATTGACAATTGATAATTGAATCAATGACTAATCTTTATTGTTCTCAAGGGCATCAAAATCCGCCTAATAGTAAATCGCATCTGATAAAGTAGGGAATAAATAATTGACAATTGATAATTGACAATTGATAACTAACAACTGATTAATGACTAATGACTAATCTTTATTGTTCTCAAGGGCATCAAAATCCGCATAATAGTAAATTCTGTCTTCAGTGTGGGGAAAAGATTGTTGAGAATCCTGTAATTTCGGGGATTCAACCGGGACAAACTTTAGGCGATCGCTATGTTATTATTCGTCAAATTGGCCAAGGTGGATTTGGACGAACTTATTTAGCTGAAGATATTAACCGTTTTCGAGAAGCTTGTGTTCTCAAAGAATTTTCTCCCCAAGTTCAAACTCCCTACGTTGTTCAAAAAGCAGAAGAACTTTTTCAAAGAGAAGCAAGCGTTCTTTATAAATTACAACATCCTCAAATTCCGCGATTTCGGGAACTATTACGCCTAAATTTACAAGGAAAAGAAAGTCTGTTTCTAGTTCAAGATCATGTAGATGGAGAAACTTATAATTCTTTATTAAATATTCGTCAACAACAGGGATTAAAATTTACAGAAACAGAAGTGCGTCAGCTATTACAGCAAATTTTACCAGTTTTAGAATATATTCACTCCGTTGGTGTGATTCATCGTGATATTTCTCCTGATAATTTAATGCTTCGCAGTGAGGATCAATCACCTGTTTTAATTGATTTTGGTGGTGTTAAACAAGTAGCCGCAACTGTCGCTTCTCAATATTATCAAACAGGAGCAATCACATCTCCTCCCAGTGGAACTTTGTTAGGGAAAATAGGATTTGCACCTCCAGAACAAATGCAAACTGGTGTGGTGTCTACCCACAGCGACTTATATGCTTTAGCTGTCACTATGTTAGTTTTACTGACAGGTAAACAACCCCAGGAATTAATTGATACTTATAATCTGAGTTGGCAATGGCGACGGGAAGTTACACTAAGTCCAGCATTAGGACAAATTATAGATAAAATGTTATCACCACTTGCGGGCGATCGCTATCAAACAGCCCGGCAACTTCTCCAAGCCCTAAATCCCCAACCTGTAAGCTATCCGCAAAACTCAAACCCCCTGTCCTCCATTCCCACTCCACCCCCACCACTCCGCAACTGTCGCTTTTTCTCCTCCCAAAACCCCAG
>NZ_VILD01000001.1:193143-202355 GCF_009712085.1 Anabaena sp. UHCC 0253 | reverse complement strand
ATATCCAGGGGGAGTAACCCCAACTATTACATCTAATCCCAATCCTACGGAAACAGCCGAACCCGAAGTTAGTTTTTCACCAGCAGAAACACAACGTAAACAAAAATTGGGCGATCGCCGTGAACAATTAAGTATAAATTCTAACTTTTATGTAAATTTAATAAATCAAATATTTTGGGATACAAACCCTAGCCTAAAAGGGCGTACCTTGAGTAATAATCCAGAAGATGAAAGTTTACGGGCAGAATGGGATAAAACCGCCGCCCAAGTCCTAGAAAAGCTATCAGTAATCAGTTTTGCTTCCCGTCGGCAACTAGGAACTTACACTTCATCGGAACGCGATCGCTGGAAAGTCGAAGTTAATAAAATCAATGTTGGTAGTCGTTCTTTATTTGATTTAGGTGATGCTGCTTTCTTCAGTGTATTCCCTGAACAAAAAAGTAAAGATTTTATCAATCAACCTATTGGACAAGTTTGGTACGCATTTGTTAATGATCAACTTAACGCCCTTCTTTCTAAACGCACATTTGAAAAAATAGTTTTTCCTCAAGGTGCTACTGGTACAACAGTGCGGGGTATACTCCAACCAGGAAGAGGTAAAGTTTTTATCGCTGGACTAGCTACAGATCAAAATATGGAAGTTAAGCTAGAAGGAAGTTCAAAACTTTTACTATCCATTTATTCTCCTTCTGGGAAAATCGTATTTCTAGAAGATTCTCCACAGCGGAATTTATCAAAAGCATTACCAGAAACCGGATTTTATGAATTTGTGGTTGTGTCTACATCCTCAGCAGAACCAGCAGATTATAGACTCACTGTCACCGCAGAAAATCCCCCAGAACTAGATCCCATACCCACAGAAACACCAACAGAACCACCAGAACCCACACTTACAGAAACACCAGAACCCACACCGACACCGACAGAAACAGCAAACCCTAATTAGCGAGGTAGGGGCGCAGGGACTGCGCCCAGTTAGAAGTCGTAGGGGCGAAGCATTCGGAAAATAACCTTGAACAAAAATGGATAATTTGTCGCCCGAATGCTTCGCCCTTAATGAAGAATGAAAAACATTCTTCCCTGTCACCTGTCACCTGTCACCTGTCACCTGTCACCTGTCACCTGTCACCTGTCACCTGTCACCTGTCACCTGTCACCTGTCAATTGTATTTAACCTAGAGAAACAGTTAAACTACCAGGTTTAGCTAAATCACCAGTTAACACCACACCGCGATTATTAGCGTGTAAATGACGGAGAATTTTGTAAATTGCTTCAACTTCATCAGCAACGCCGGCAATATTTGCAACTTCAGCAATAGAAAGTGGTTTCTTCTCTTTTGCCAAAACTTCCAAAACTCGTTTTTGTAAATCGAGAATCACAGCAGCGGCTTTTTTACCAGCTTCTACACCTGGTTGGTGATAAGCATTGACATTTACTAAACTGGCATATAAACCCACAGCCCGTTCATACAATGCAATTAACGCGCCGACAGTACGAGCATTAACTTGAGGAATGCTGACTGTAATCGAATCACGGTTATTTTCATACAGTGCTTGACGAGTTCCTAGCAAGAAACCAGAGAGATAATCTCCAGAAGTCACACCAGGATCAACTTCTGTGGATTTTCCTTGACGATCTTCCAAAACTTCAATCAAGGTTGCAAAGAAATTAGGTACACCTTCCCGCAACTGCTGCACATAGGCGTGTTGGTCGGTAGAACCTTTGTTACCATAAACTGCAATTCCTTGAAATACAGTTTTCCCGTCTAAATCTTTTTCCTTACCCAAAGATTCCATGACCAATTGTTGCAAATAGCGGCTAAATAGCAACAAACTGTCTTTGTAAGGGAGAACCACCATATCTTTTTCACCTTTGCCATTTCCAGAGAAATACCAAGCAAGGGCTAATAAAGCGGCTGGGTTATTTTTGAAATCGGCGATGCGAGTGGCATCATCCATCTCTTTTGCACCATCTAGCATGGCACGAACATCAATGCCCTGTAATGCCGCAGGAACTAGCCCTACAGCGGACATTTCCGAGGTACGTCCACCCACCCAGTCATACATGGTAAACCGGGCTAACCAATTTTCTGATTTTGCGACTTTATCCAGGTTGCTATCTACGCCGGTAACAGCGATCGCATATTTAGAAAAATCTAAATTTTGGGCATTGTAGGCTTTTTTTACCTCTATCATGCCGTTGCGAGGTTCGGGAGTTCCCCCAGATTTGGAAATTACCAATACTAAAGTGCTGGCTAGTTTATTTCCTAATTGAGAGAGAACCCGATCAATTCCTGCGGGATCGGAATTGTCTATAAAGTGAATTTGTAGGGGGGGAGAGTCTGGGGAAAGGGCTTCAGCAACAAACTGAGGTCCCAAAGCTGAACCACCAATACCGATGGAAATGATATCTGTAAAGCGGCTTTCCTTGGGGGGATGAATTGCACCAGTGTGTACCTGGTCAGCAAAAGCTTCGATTTGTTCTAAAGTTTGAACTATTTCTTGAGTTAGTTCAGGTGTGGGGGCTAAATCTGGATTCCGCAACCAGTAATGTCCTACCATGCGGTTTTCGTCGGGATTGGCGATCGCACCTTTTTCTAATTCTGCCATATCCGTAAACGCTTTGTCGAACTTAGGCTGCAACGATGCCACAAACGCATCATCAAACCGCATCCGACTCACATCTAGATATAGTCCTAATCCTGGATGGAAATATAACCAGTCCTGGTATCGTTGCCAAAGTACCCTAGCATCCATAGGGAAATCTCAAATAAAGTGTTGGTCAAACACAAGTTTAATGTATGGTTTTGCTGATCCCTGCTTTGTCTTATACAGTTTTTAACTAGTTTGTGGAATTTCCCTTCCTCTGCTTATATTGCATTACACATCGGGCATGGGAACGACACGGAGGAATTTCACAATTTCTCCCCTAATTTCTATACCTATCAGGTAATTATCTAAACTAAAGCGAAAGAAAATCCCCTCCTCATCAAGCTGTCGCAGTTCTGGGAGATGATGGGGTTGTAATTTTTCCGCTAAGGTCACAAAAACAAAATTATACACCCGCTCATAGGCAGCCGGTTCTAAACTTTTGAGGTCTATTAAAAAAGATTTAGCGTAACGCACTTCCAGATTCACTAACCATTACCTAGATTTAAAGGGTTGAGAAAATAGTCATAAAAACATTAATTGTTTGGTAGCCTCTTCTATAGTAAGCATATCCCACGGTTGCTGAAGTTCTTTTACCTCTTCTATGGCACTAAGCATATAAAAATCATAATGCAACGCTTGAACAACAGTCCAGACTGTATACAACTCCTCATCTGCTAATTGTTCGATCATGTGGTGCATCCTAATCCGCAGTAAATTCATATAGCTATAACCAATTAACTTTATACATTAAAACAGTATTCCTCAATTATCCTCAAGTTACACTACAATTTATTCCACCAAGGCGCAGCTAATAAATAATTACCCACTAAATTATGATTGAATATTTAATTTTTCTGGCTATTTCTACCGCGACGTTTGCGCTGTTTGCATTAGGACTCAATTTACAATGGGGGTTTACAGGTTTAATTAACTTTGGTCATATTGCTTTTATGACCTTGGGTGCATATACAACGGTTTTATTGAGTTTCCAAGGTGTGCCATTGCTATTGTCAGCAGTAATTGGAGCATTTGTCGCCGCTTTGTTGGGTTTGATCATTGGTTTTGCAACTCTGCGCTTACGGGAAGATTATCTGTCAATTGTCACAATTGGTACAGGTGAATTAATTCGGTTGATGGTGAATAATCAGGAGTTACCTGTCGGTAATACTTGGATATCTGGGTCTTTTGGTGTGCAAAGTTATGTTGTCCCTTTATCAACAACTCCGAATTTATTTTTCCGATTGTTAATGATTGCTGTCCTCACTTTATTGACAGGGATAACATTATTTTCTCTATGGCGTTGGGTGCGAACTGCTCAAATTTCTGCCCGTAGAAATATGGCTAAAAATGGCAGTCTTCAACAAGAATTTACTTCCCGGTTGATAGTAGGAATTACTTTAGGGTTATTGGCTGGGGCAATTTATATTTCTGGTGTCATCGGACTGTATAATTATAATCCCAAAGCCGGTTTAATGCTCTTAGCGTTGTTATTTTTGGCTTTTGTATTTTGGCGGTTAGAAATTTTAGTGCGATCGCCTTGGGGAAGAGTGCTAAAATCAATCCGTGAAGATGAAGAAGTTCCCAAAGCATTAGGTAAAAATGTCTTTTCCTATAAGCTACAATCATTAATGTTAGGCGGGGCGATCGCTGGGATAGCTGGGGCGTTCTTTGCTTGGCAACTAGGCGCAATTTATCCCGATAATTTCCAACCCCAACTCACCTTTGATGCCTGGATTATGGTGATTTTAGGCGGCTCTGGTAATAATCTGGGAAGTATCTTAGGTGCAGTAATATACTTCGCTTACGATGGACTAACTAGGGAATTTTTACCGAAAATTGTTCCCCTAGATGTTGAACGGATTGGGGCTTTTCGGGTCATGTTTATTGGTTTAATTTTGATGGTGCTAATGATTTGGCGGCCTCAAGGTATTTTAGGGAAAAAGGAGGAACTGACTCTTGGTAAATAACGAATTATCTCCACTTCCTCTTCTTGCTGCAAGTGGACTTTGTAAAAGTTTTGGTGGGATTAAAGCAGTTGAGGAAGCTAATATTGAAGTTACCAAAGGTAGTATTACTGGGTTAATTGGTCCCAATGGTGCTGGTAAAACTACTTTATTTAATTTACTCTCTAATTTCATCCATCCCGATAAAGGCAGAGTCATTTTTGATGGTGAACCTATTCATCAATTGCCATCATACAAAATCGCTCAACAAGGATTAGTCAGAACCTTTCAAGTAGCGCGGGCTTTATCGAAATTATCAGTATTAGAAAATATGCTTTTGGGGGCGCAAAAACAAACTGGTGAAAACTTTTGGCAAGTTCAATTTCAACCTCACATTGTCGCTAAAGAAGAAAAGCAATTAAAAGAACGAGCAATGTTTTTGTTAGAGTCTGTAGGCTTAGAAAAAAAAGCCGCTGATTATGCCGGTGGTTTATCAGGGGGACAACGGAAACTTTTAGAAATCGGCCGAGCATTAATGACTAATCCTAAGTTAATATTGTTAGATGAACCAGCCGCTGGTGTCAATCCTCGGTTAATTGATGACATCAGCGATCGCATTTTATCTTGGAATCGTAATGACGGCATGACATTTTTGATTATTGAACATAACATGGATGTAGTTATGTCTTTATGTGATAGAGTTTGGGTATTAGCTGAAGGCAAAAACTTAGCTGTTGGTACACCTACAGAAATCCAAAATAATACCAAAGTTTTAGAAGCATATTTGGGACAATGATATTATATGAGATATGCCCAAGAAAATTAGAGAACTGAAAAATTTATTACTGCAATCAGGTTTTACTTGTCGTACTGGAAAAGGTAGTCACACTAACTGGTATCATCCTTTGTTATCTGGGAGAGTTACTATATCAGGTAAAGACGGAAAAGATGCGAAAGAATACCAGGAAAAAGACGTTAATAACGCCATCAAAAGAATAGAAGAAATTAAAAAAGCTCAAGAGGAAGTAGAAAATGAATAATCATTACACAATCATTATTCAATGGTCAGAAGAAGATAACTGCTTTGTGGTAAGTCTTCCTGAATGGGGAGAATTTTGTCATACTCATGGAGACACTTATGAAGAGGCTTTAAAAAATGCTCAGGAAGTTTTAGAAATGCTGATTTCATCTTATTTAGAAGATGGACAACCTTTACCCGAACCTCAAATTTTAGGTAAGTCATTAACAGCAGCTTAATTGTAATAATTAGGAAAGAGTGATTTTTGATCGTGAACTACGAGAAATATGTAAGTACCTGAGCAAAATTAATTCAACATTTTTAATCTCTGTATTCCTTATCTGTCCCCTGTCCCCTATTCCCTGTAACTTGTTCCCTGTCACCTGTCCCCTGTCCCCTGTTCCCTATTCCCTATTCCCTATTCCCTGTGAGTAACCGTAACCTGCAAGAAACACATTTAAACCGCGCCCGTGCTAGTCTCAGACAAGCATTATCTTGGTATGGATATCTCCGTAAATCGGGACAACTAGCCGCAAATCCAGAATTAGCAGGATTGCTAAAACCAGAAATAGAAGCTTTAAATGCCACACTCAGTAAATTAGATGCAAATGTAGTAAGAATTGCCGCTTTTGGTTTAGTAAGTCGGGGAAAATCAGCAGTATTAAATTCTCTATTAGGGGAAAAAATTCTGCAAACAGGACCTTTAAATGGTGTCACTCAATGGCCTCGTTCTGTGCGGTGGAAACCAGGAGATAAGGTATTAGTTGAATTAATTGATACTCCTGGTTTAGATGAAATTGAAGGAGATTCACGGGCGCAAATGGCGCGAGATGTAGCACGTCAAGCTGATTTAATCTTATTTGTTGTTTCTGGCGATATTACCAGAACTGAATATCAAGGATTATTGGAATTACGTCAAGCCCAAAAACCCTTAATTTTAGTATTTAATAAAATTGATTTATACCCAGATACAGATAGAAATGCAATTTACAAAAATCTCCAACAATTAGGCGCAGGAAATTTACAAAATAAGCCCTTATTACCGGATGAAATTGTCATGATATCCGCTGAACCTGCACCAATGGAAGTGAGGGTAGAATATCCAGATGGAACGATTAATTATGAATGGGAAACACCACCACCCCAGGTAGAGGAATTAAAGCAAACAATATTGAATATTTTAAATAGAGAAGGGCGATCGCTTTTAGCTTTAAATGCACTCCTTCAAGCTAGAGAATCTGAAGAAAATATAGCCGCAAAAACCGTTGATATCCGCGAAAAAGAAGCAGAAGATATTATTTGGCAATTTAGCAAATATAAAGCCCTAGCTATCGGTTTAAATCCCATTGCTTTTTTCGATATGGTTGGAGGTTTAATTACCGATTTAGCCTTAATTCGGGCTTTAGCTAAACTGTATGGTTTACCCATGACTAGCTATGAGGCTAGTAAATTATTAAAAACAATTTTATTCAGTTCCGGTGGTTTATTATTAAGTGAAATTGGTAGTAGTTTTATATTAGGTTTAGGTAAAAGTACCGCAGCGATCGCTAGTGGTGATAATCCTCTCAATATTACTACTTTTGTGGGTAGTGCGATCGCTCAAGGTGGAATTGCCGGTTATGGTGCTTATACAGTCGGTAAAGCCGCACAGTTATATTTAGAAAAAGGCTGTACTTGGGGACAACTAGGCGCTAATACCGTCATTCAGGAAATTTTATCACAAGTAGATAAAAATACTATTTTGTATCGCCTACAGCAAGAATTAGGCGGTAATTTTGGTGAATTTTGAGAAATTGAATCTAAGTAGTCATCACAAACTTTATAGCTTTGGATTTTTGCCTCTTTCCCATGCTTTTGATGCTGGAGATGGAGGTTCAGAAGGTTTTTGTAAGATTTCGACAATTGTAGCAATAACTTGATTTATTTTTTCATCCTTCAATTTTCCGATATTCCGAATAACATTACTTTTGTCTATGGTGGTAATAATATTAGGACGAATATAACAAGGACTTAAATTTAGTTTACCAACCCTAAAATCTTGGTCTTCTAACTTAATTTCATGATCTCTACCTGGTTTACTCGTAATAGGACAGACGATAATATTATTACTATCCGATTCTGCTATAATTAAAGCAGGTCTTCTCTTAGTAGCAGATGCGTCGGAAAAGGGAAAAGGCACAGAGATAACACACCTTTCACCAGATTTTCTATAAATCCTTCCAAGCTTCATCTTCCTCTGCTTCAAGCCAAATTTTATTTAATGATGATTCACTCAACTGCAAAAAATCTTTTACCAATGTTTGAGAATCATCGACATCACTAACTTGTAGATTTTGAATCCTTTCAAGTGGTAGATTAGTTAATTTGGCTACTAGAGATAAATCAATACCTTCCCGCAGCATATTGAGTGCAACTTGAGTTAAACCCTGTTGTAAACCTTGTTCCCAGGCTTCGCGTAAATATTGATCTTGAATTGCTAATTCACCCATAATCATAAGTTACAGATACTCTATTCAAATTATAACTAAAATATTTGGATTATTTATTACTTTACAATTCCTAACTTCTGACGTATCACGTCATGATTATATCACCAGAGAATAAAAAAGTATATAAATTAACTAAAAATAATTATTTGAATTGTTACTCTTAAAAAGAGTTAATCAACCATGAATAATTATCTTCATTCCCCGTGAATAAAAATTATTCATTAGCACCCCTTAAAGTTCCTAATTAACCTTGATCTCCCTCAACAAAGGTAACATTATCATGACATCCCTAAACGAAGTTATAAATGGTAAAAAACCCATTGAAGAAGCAATTCTTGAAGCCATTACAGAAGCCCGTGCAACTTGCGAAGAAAATGGTAATAATTCCGCTAATTGTGCAGTAGCTTGGGATATTGTCGAAGAATTGCAAGCAGAAAAAGCCCATCAAAAACAAGCAAAACACCGTAAAACAGCCCTAGAAACCTACTGCGAAATGTATCCAGATGCTTTGGAGTGTTTGATTTACGATCTTTAATTTAGATCAGGGTTTAGCATTGCTAAACCTCTAGCCAATTTATAATCAAAAATTCTATAGCAGCAGTCACTAAATCAAGAGTAAAAGTAAGAGATTCAAGTGCATTTATACAAACCCCTACTCCACAGCCCCCAACGCCTTTAAACTTAATATTTCCGCCCGGCTTAACCCCTTCACCCCCTGAATCTTCAACCCTGCATATAACTGATGGCTAAAGGTGGCGATACAGTTACCAGACTGGACATCCCACAGTTTCACCGTTTCATCACCACTACCACTAGCCAATATCTGACCATCTGGACTCCAGGCTACTGACAAAACCGCACTGCTATGACTTTGTAAAGTCCGCACACAGTCACCAGTCTGCACATCCCACAGTTTCACCGTATTATCATCACTACCACTAGCCAAGGTCAGACCATCTCCACTCCAGGTTATTGATCTAACCCCACTGCAATGACCCTCTAGCGATCTCACACAGTTCCCAGTCTGCACATCCCACAGTTTCACCTTTTCATCATAACCACCAGTAGCCAAAGTCAGACCATCTCCACTCCAGGCTACTGACAAACCCG
>NZ_VILD01000001.1:174049-191995 GCF_009712085.1 Anabaena sp. UHCC 0253 | reverse complement strand
CCGTATTATCATAACTACCACTAGCCAAGGTCAGACCATCTCCACTCCAGGCTACTGACCAAACCGCACTGCTATGGACCTCTAGTGATCGCACACAGTTCCCAGTCTGCACATCCCACAGTTTCACCGTATTATCACGCTACCACTAGCCAAGGTCAGACCATCTCCACTCCAGGCTACTGAGTAAACCCCACTGCTATGACCTAAAAGTGTTAATATTTCCCGTCCTGTTATAGCATTCCAAATTTGGACTCTACCGTCACTATCTCCTGTAACCAGGTATTTTCCATCTGGACTAAAAGCAAGAGAATAAACTGATCCTAATGCCTTAGCAAAAAAAGCATCTGTTAAATTTGCTCCCGTCAGATCGACATTATACAAACTAGCCAAACCAAAATTCACACCAGGTATAACTGTCTCACTCAAATCCTGTTTTTCCAAAGCCAAGCGACTACCTTTGAGTCGCAACTGCACCGCATTACTACCACAGTAACCTGCTTCTACTTCGTTTTTACCTTTGGTGGCTTTGACCTCTGCTAATAACCGTTGATTTGCTGTTGTTGACAACATGGGAAACATCAAATCTAATACGGCTTTAGCTAATAGAGTTTTCCCAAAAGTTTGACTTAAATCTATTATTCCTTGGTCGTAGGGAAGAACCTCCACAAATTCCTGAAAATCTGGGGCTAAAATCCCTAATTCTCGTCCCAATTTATAAGAAACAAAAAATTCCAATAATGACCGATGGGCAGGATAATAATCACCATCAGCATTTCTAATTAACATGGTTTGCCCCATCATGTCATGATGCCAATGGTCTAAATCTTTTTGTTCCTGTACTGTTTTACCAAAATAACTACGAATCAAATCTGGAAATTCTTTATAATTTAAAGTCATCCTGTCAGTTGACAGCATTTCCCAGGAGAGTTCACAGAGGAAATATAATTTATCTGCTATTGAGGTAAAAGTGCGTGCCGATTTAATATCCCGTTCCATTTTTTGGCGCACTGCATAGAGATAAACACGGGAAATATCCACAGGTTTACCAGCTTCAATATCCGGTAATGCTTCCATAATTAAATCAATCATCACCGGACGACGTGCCAAGTCTAATAATTGTTCATTGTTAATTACACTAGCAACGGTTTCTGGTTTAGCCTTAAACTCAAGTACCTGTTGAATTTGTTGATCATTAAGTTTTTCTAATTCTAAAACTTCAAATTGGGGCGTTTCTCCAGTTAAATTTTTAGTAGAAGCTTGTAATTCGGCATTTAAAAGTGTACGTCCTTCTAATGCTTCTGGAAAATGTTCAGTCCGACAAGTTAAAATTGCCTTTGTTCCTGCTGTCCCCACTACTCTTGCTAACTCCCAGAAATTATTAATCATCGCTTGACGGTCTACCCGTGCGGCCATTTCGTCAAAACCATCAAAAATTAATAATAATTTCCCCATGCGGTTAAGTTGTTCAAAGGCAGAATATCCCGATAAACCAATGTTATGTTTACGAAAAAAGAACTCAGAAAATAGAGATTCAATACTCACCGCTTTGGCATAATCTCTTAAAGGAATCACTAAAGGAATCCTCGGAATCGGTAAACCTTCTTTTTTAGCTTGACGATATTTTTGTAAAGCCAACCAAGCATAATGGAAAGCAAACCAAGTTTTACCTGTACCAAATTCCCCTAAAACAGATAAATGTTCTTTTACTGGGTCAGCCAACCATTGATTAATATAACGCTCAATCCAACCATCTTCTTCACCATAATGACTAACGCCAATCCGCTGTTTAGTTTGGGGATTAATTTCTTCTTTGGTACAAGCTAAGGGAACATAATATTGATCAATTCCTCTGCTTTTAACTTCTGTTTCTAACCAATCAAAATAACCACTAAAATCAGCATCAGCTTCAATTAATTCATCAAATGAATAACAAAAAATATGGCTATTTTCAGCTTTTTCAACTTCGGTTCTGGCCAATTTACTAACTCGACGCGGTGCAACAATCCAACCTTCATCAACTTTTTGAGTTTCTACAGCTTCTTTTACTGCATTAATATCATTAATTCCCGCTTCTGCTTCGACTCCGTGAATCAAAATCCGGTCATATCCTCGCCGTTTGGGAATATTAATAATCCATTCAAAATAATCTTTTTCTAATATTTCGTATTGTTCAAAGTCATAACCCAATGTTTGAAACCATAATTTTAATTGTTTAGCTAATTCTGTTTCTCTGGCAATTTCCGCAGGTGGTAATAATTGCTGTTGACTTTGTGCTAATTGGGCAATTTGTTTTTGAATTTCTGGTAAACTAAGTTGGTTGATTTGTTCCCTAACTTGATTTAAACTATTGTGTAAACTATCTAATTTATGTTCTTGTAAAATTTCTGTTGCTGTTCTGGCTCGTTTAGCAATTTCAATAAATAACCTAGCAAATTCAGTAAATTCTCGACGATAATCAATATTTTGCTCTTTAATTTTATCGCCAATATCAGAACTTTGAATGTAATTATCTAATGTTTGAATATTAAAACTTTTATTTTGATTAAATGCTTTCTGAAACTCTTCTTTAATTTCTTTTTCTTTAAATAAATCTAAAATAAATTTTTGTTTCCCGACACCATACTCAATCAAAGTATAAATATAAACGCCATCAAAATCATTAGGTGGTGTATCTGGCTTTAAACCAAATTTATTTAACAGTTGTAATCGTATTTCACTGGATTGAAATTTTTTTAATCCTTCACCTACTGCTTCCCCAATTAATGCGTCAATAATTTTATCAAGCATAAACAAAACTTGGTATAAAGGGTTTTATTTTTTATACCATTAAATATACTTAACTGTCAAGTTTCTAAAAAATCACTTTAACCCTTGATTAATCATTATTTTTTTTGAAACTCCTGAATTACTTGTTTAGTAATTTCTTGAATTGCTGCTAACGTTGGTGGTTGCATTTGATTTTCCATTCCTAACCATAAAAGATATTCAATATTTCCCGCCGGTCCAGTTATCGGTGACCAAGTTAAACCTTGATATTTCCATCCTAACTCTAATGCCCCTTGCATAACCTGATAAATTGCATCAGCTTGGTCAAGAGGATCGCGGACAACCCCTTTTTTTCCGACGCGAGACTTGCCAACCTCAAATTGTGGTTTTACTAGCAATATAGCCTCTCTGGGAGCTTGTGTTAGTCGCCATACCGCCGGCAATATTTTAGTTAAAGAAATAAACGACACATCCACAACTACCAAATCAGCAAATATAGCATTTTCAGCATATAATTCCTCTGGTTGTAATTGACGTAAATTCGTGCGTTCTTTTAAAATTACTCGTTCATCATTTCTAATTTTCCAGTCAACTTGTCCATAACCAACATCAACACCATAAACTTGTTTTGCGCCGGCTTGTAATAAACAATCTGTAAAGCCACCTGTAGAAATTCCCCCGTCTAAACAAATTCTTTCAGCTACAGAAATCGCAAAGAATTCTAAAGCTTTAGCGAGTTTTTCACCACCACGAGAAACAAAAGGAGGACGTTCTTTAACTTGAATATTAGCGGTAATATCCACTTCAGTTCCGACTTTATCAATCTTATTTTGATTAACAGTCACTTCCCCAGCTTGAATTAGCCTTTGTGCTTGCTGACGAGAGGGACATAATCCCAAATCTACTAATAATGTATCCAATCGTTGTTTAACCATATTTTACCTTTTATAGCTATTTATGCTTACATTCCGATTCTAAATCCTGAATTCTAAAAAGTTCATTCTAATCTTAACTATTTACTGGCATTTAGTGACTTGGACTATTATATTATAATTAGTAATAAAAAATATCATTTTAAACCAACGATAGTAAAACAATGTTAAATTTGACAGGTTATACAATCATTAATAAAATTTATGAAAGCCATAACTCTTTAGTTTATCGAGCTTATCGTCACCTTGACCAAAAACCTGTTATTCTCAAACTTCTTCAGGATATTCATGCTTCTGCTGAAAGATTAGCATGGTTTAAAAGAGAATATGAAGTCATTCATAAACTGCATTTATCAGGTGTTATCAAAACTTACGGCTTAGAAAATCATCCTCATTGTTTAGTCATGGTTTTAGAAGACTGTGGAGGAGATTCTTTAAGTCAGTTAAAACTTGCGGGTAACTTGAACATCATTGATTTTCTACTATTAGCTATTAAAATAGCTTCTGCTATAGAAGAAATTCATAAAGTCAATATAATTCATAAAGATATTAATCCCAGTAATATTATTTATAATCCCCAAACCCAAGAAGTTAAATTAATTGACTTTGGGATTTCTGGTGACTTTGTTCAACAAGACAATCAATATTTTAATCCATCTAATCTGAATCTAATTGAAGGAACTATTCCTTATATTTCTCCTGAACAAACAGGAAGAATGAATTGTCCACTTGATTATCGTAGTGATTTTTATTCTTTGGGAATTACCTTTTATGAATTACTCACTGGACAACTTCCCTTTGCTAATGATGATACTTTAGCATTAATTCATTGTCATTTAGCTAAACAAGCTATTGCTCCTCATTTGCTTTGTTCTCATATTCCCATTATTATATCAGAGATTATCCTCAAATTGATGGCGAAAAATGTAGAAGATCGTTATCAATCAGCTTATGGGTTAAAGATTGATTTATTAGAATGTCTTCATCAATTACAGAATCATCAAAATATTATACCTTTTTCTTTAGGAAAACAAGATATTTCGGCTCGATTAAGAATTTCCAAAAAATTATATAGTTGTCAAATTCACCAAGAAAAATTATTATCATGTTTGCAGCAAGTTAGTCAAGCTCAAGCCAATAGTAAATTAATTTTAATTAAAGGGTATTCGGGTGTTGGTAAATCAACATTGGTACGGGAAATATATCAACCGACTCTTGCTCAAGATGGATTATTTATTTCTGGTAAATATGATCAATATCAACAAAATATTCCTTATTCTGCTTTAACTCAAGCCTTTAATCAACTTTGTGACTATTTATTGATAGAAAAAAGTGAAGTTTTAGAAAAATGGCAAGAAAGAATTTTAAATGCAGTCGGAAATAATGGACAAATTTTAATTGATTTGATTCCCAATTTAGAATTAATCATTGGTAAACAACCTCCTCTTATTAGTATGGGAGCAAATGAATCAAGTCATCGTTTTCATTTAGTATTTGAAAATTTTGTGAAAGCTATTGTCACATCAGGGAAAATTTTAGTATTATTTCTAGATGATTTACAATGGGCAGATTTAGCTTCTTTTCGACTCATTAAAAAACTAATTGAGTCGCAAACAATTCATAATTTATTATTAATTGGAGCTTATAGACATAATGAAGTTGATGAAAAACATCCTTTAACAATTACATTAAGTAATTTAGAAAATATTGCAGATAAGGTAACAGAAATTACTTTAGAGAATTTATCTATTGATGCTTTAAAATCTTTAACTGCTGATATCTTATCTACTTCTGGTGAAGCTATTCAGGATTTAAGTAATCTTATTTATGAAAAAACACAAGGTAATCCATTTTTTACAATTGAGTTTATCAAATCTCTTTGTACAGAACATTTATTAAAATTTGATTATAAACAGAGAAAATGGTGGTGGAATATTCAACAAATTCAACAGAAAAATATGACTGATAATGTGATTGATTTAATGATTCTGAAAATTCAGAACTTAAATCAATCCAATCAAAATATTTTACAATTGGCTTCTTGTCTGGGTAACTCTTTTGATTTACAAACCCTGTCAATGATTACGGAAAATTCTCCTAAAAATGTCTTAAATGAATTAATTTTAGCTATTCGAGAAGGGTTACTTATTCCTTTAAGTAATAAATATAAGTTAGTCTCAACTAATCCTGATGTCAATGCTGAAAACATCTTATTTAAATTTCAACATGATCGAGTTCAGCAAGCAGTTTATTCATTAATAAAAGCCGAAAAACGGCAAAAGCAACATTTAAAAATTGGGCGTTTATTACTAGAAAATCTTCCTCCAGAAAAATTAGAAGATAGATTATTTGATACAGTTAGTCATTTGAATCAAGGAATTAATTATCTGCAATCCGATTTAGAAAAATTTAGATTAGCTCAATTGAATTTACAAGCAGGTAAGAAAGCAAAAACATCTCACGCTTATTCTTCCGCTTTATCTTATTTAACTGTAGGAATTGGTTTAATTCCAGAAGATATTTGGCTTAATAATTATGATTTAGGATTTGAGTATCACCGGGAATTAGCGGAAGTTAATTATTTAAATGGTAATCATGAAAAATCAGAACTATTAATTGATTTACTGGTAAATAAAGCCGAAATATTAACCCACAAACTCCAAGGATTCACACTTTTAAAAAATTTACAAGCTACCCAAGGAATAGACTATAGTAAAGGGTTACAAGTAGGTTTAAAATTATTAAAGCAACTAAATCTAAATTTTCCTGAAGATATAGAAAAGCAAAACTATTTTATTAAGCAACAATTAGAAGAAATTAATCGGAAATTAAATAATCGCCATATTGCTGATTTGATTGATTTACCAATTATTAAAGCAGAAATTCCTCATTTAAAAATGCAGGTATGTATGGAGTTTTGGGAAGTGGCTTTTTATAATGGTAATTCTCCTTTAATGTTATTATGTGCGTTAAATTTAGTCAATCTATCTTTGGAATATGGTAACAGTAATGAATCTAGTTTTGGTTATGTCCTATATGGAATGTATCTAGCAGAACAGGAAGAGTATCAAATAGCGTATCAATTTGGTTGTTTAGCATTAAACTTAATAGATAAGCTTGAGGATATTTTGCTGCTTCCAAAAGTGCGAAATTTATTTTGTAATTATATAAATTATCATTGTCAATCTTTTCGGAATAATGTCCTTTTATATGAGGAAAATATTCAAAAGTGTCAGGAAAATGGAGACATTGTATTTGGAGTATGGGCGACAGTTTTCTTAATTTGGTCACAATTTATCTGTGGTAATCCCTTGTCAGAAGTTTGGCAAAATTCCGAAAAGTATTTAGGATTTATTCAACAAACCAATGACCAAAAAATGTTAAAAGTCTTGGAATTATTGCAGGTAGTTATTCTTAATTTACAAGGGAAAACAGATAATGCTCTCAGTTTTAGTTATCAAGAAATAAATGCTCAAGAATTTATTGAGTTTTGGAATCAAAATAATTTCATTAATGGTTCAACCTGGTATGCAATTTTAGTTGGACAAGTGCTTTATTTACATGGTAATTATCAACTTGCTCAAGAAATTTTTGCGACTTATGCTCAAGAATTATCAGCGGGAATTATTATGTTTCCCATTTCTCAATATTACTTTTATTGTCCTTTAAATTTATTAGCACTGTATGATAAAAGTTCACCAGAGCAGCAACAAAAATATTTACCTATCATTGAAATAAGTCTAGAAAAACTGCACACATGGTCAAAAAATTGCCCAGATAATTTTCAGGTACAATATGAATTATTATTAGCTGAGAAAAATCGAGTTTTTCAGCAGGATTTAATAGCAATGGATTTATATGATTCTGCAATTGCATTAGCAGAAAAGTTGCAATTACTTCAGCTTTCAGCATTAGGAAATGAATTAGCAAGTCAATTTTGGTTAAACAGAGGAAAACCCCAGTTTGCTCGGCTTTATTTCCGGGAATCCTATTATTTTTATCAGCGTTGGGGTGCAACTCGAAAATGTCAGCATTTACAGCAAAAATATCGGGAATATTGGGAATCAGAAACTGTGGAAATTACACCACAGAAATTAACTACAACCCCGAAAACAGTTACAGATACAAAAATATTAGATTTAACCAGTGTGATTAAAACTTCTCAAGCTTTATCTAGTGAAATTCAACTAGAGAGTTTGTTAAGTAATTTAATGAAAATTATGATTGAAAATGCAGGTGCAGAAGTGGGTTATTTAATTCTTCCACCTTCTTCTGAACAGAATGAAAATTGGATGATTCAAGCCTTAGGAACAACAGATATTACACAAGTTACTGTTCAACAACCAATCTTGACTTATTATGCTCAGGATACTGATCAAAATAAACATCCTCTTTGTGTTGTTTTACCAAAGTCTATTATTAATTATGTGGTGCGGAATCAACAGCCTCTTTTATTAGAAGATGCTAGTCAAGATGAAAATTTTAATACAGATGATTATATTCGTATTTATAAACCTAAATCTGTTTTGTGTATTCCTATTCTCTATCAGGGAAAATTAAGAGGAATTCTTTATTTAGAAAATAATTTAACAACTGGAGTCTTTACTACAGATCGTTTTGAAGTTTTACAAATGATTACTTCCCAAGCAGCTATTTCTTTAGAAAATGCCCAACTATATAAACAATTGCATGATTATTCCCAAACCCTAGAATTAAAAGTAGAAGAAAGAACTCAAGCTTTACAACAAGCTAAAGAATTAGCAGATGCAGCTAATTATTCTAAAAGTGAGTTTCTTTCTAATATGAGTCATGAATTAAGAACTCCGCTAAATGCAATTTTAGGATTTTCTCAAATTATGAGTCGAGATAAAGAATTAAACCATGAGCAACAAGAAAATTTAGGGATTATTAATCGCAGTGGAGAGCATTTATTAGCTTTAATTAATGATATTTTAGATATGGCTAAAATAGATGCTGGTAGAATAGCACTATATCCAACAGATTTTGATATTCTGCTACTTTTGAATACATTGGAGGAAATGTTTAAATTAAAAGCACAATCAAAAAGATTAGAACTGAAATTAGAAGTAAATGCGAATTTACCTCGTTATATTCAAACTGATGAAAAGAAACTTAGACAAATTTTGATTAATTTATTATCTAATGCTATTAAATTTACTGAACAAGGAAAAGTAACGTTAAGAGTAATAATCAATGAATATGATGCTTCTTCATTCTCCTTCCCGTTGCATTTTGAAATAGAAGATACAGGTTGTGGTATTGCTGAAGATGAAATTGAGAGCGCATTTGAGCCATTTGTACAAACGAAATCTGGACACAAATCCCATGAAGGAACAGGTTTAGGTTTAGCAATTTGTCAGCGATTTATTGAATTAATGAATGGAAAAATTAATATTAAAAGTCAACTTGGTAAAGGGACAATTGTTAAATTTCATATTCCGATTAATTTGGCAGAATCTCAAGAAATACCAGTTAATAACCAAGTCAAAAAAGTAATTGGATTAGCACCTAATCAACCAACTTATAGAATTTTAGTAGTTGAAGATCGAGCAGAAAGTCGTCAACTTTTAGTTAAATTATTAGACACTTTAGGATTTGCTGTGAAATCGGCAGAAAATGGCAAGATAGCTATTGAAATTTGGCAGGATTGGCAACCCCATTTAATTTGGATGGATATGAGAATGCCTGTTATGGATGGTTATGAAGCCACCCAATATATTAAATCCCATTTGCAAGGACAAGCTACTGTAATTATTGCTTTAACTGCTAGTGCTTTTGATAATGAAAAAGCAGTTATTTTATCTTCTGGCTGTGATGATTTTGTGAAAAAACCCTTCCGCGAAGAAATTCTTTGGGCAAAGATGCAACAGCATTTAGGTTTAGAGTTTATTTATGAGTCAGAAATATCAGAACAATCTTCACAGTCTGACTTGTTAATTACTCTTACTCCTGATACCCTAAATATTATGCCTAAAGAATGGATTGAACAGCTTTATATGGCTGCAAATGAAGCTGATGAGGACTGGATCATGAATTTGTTGGAGGAGATTTCTGATGCACAACAACCTTTAGTTAAGGCTCTTACTGATCTTATCAAAAATTTCCGCTATGACAAGATAATTGAATTAACCCAAATTGAGTAACTATGACTTCTTCTTTACCAGAAAATTATAAAGCTAATATTCTAATTGTAGATGATATTCCCGATAATTTGCGGGTATTATCTAGTACATTAAACAACCAAGGCTATAAAGTTCGTAGCGTAACTAATGGTGCAATGGCTTTAAGAGTTGCACATTCGGCTCATCCTGATCTGATTTTATTAGATATTAAAATGCCAGATATGGATGGTTATGAAGTGTGTGAAAAACTTAAATCTGATTCCCAAACAAGTGATATTCCTGTAATTTTTCTGAGTGCTTTAGATGAAGCTTTGGATAAAGTTAAAGCCTTTGCAGTGGGAGGAGTTGATTATATTACTAAACCCTTTCAATTTGAGGAGGTTTTAGCCAGAATTGATAATCAATTACAAATTCAATTAGCAAAAGCGGAAATTAAAAAACTCAATGAAGAATTAGAATTGCGAGTTATTCAACGCACAACCCAATTAGAAAAGGAAATTTCTGAACGCCAAAAAGTGCAAGAAAAATTGATGCAAATGGCTTTACATGATCCTTTGACAGAATTACCTAATCGGACTTGGTTGATGAAGCGATTAGAACAAATTGTCAATGCGGCTCAACAATATCCATCTTATCTGTTTGCTGTCTTATTTTTAGATTGCGATCGCTTTAAAGTTATTAATGATTCATTAGGCCATTTAGTTGGTGATCAATTACTAATTTCCATCTCCCGTCGCTTAGAATCTTGTTTAAAACCTGGTAACACAGTATCTCGCTTTGGGGGAGATGAATTTGTGATTCTTTTAGAAAATATTAGTTCTCCTGAAGATGCTATTTCTGTCGCTAAAACTATTCATCAGGATCTGATTCCTCCTTTTCATCTCGATGAACATGAGGTTTTTACTAATGTGAGTATAGGAATTGTGATTGGTAATAGTAATTATCATTATCCCTCCCATTTATTACGAGATGCAGACATAGCTTTATATGAATCTAAAGCTCATGGTAGGGGTAATTACCGGATTTTTAATGAACAAATGTATGCTCAAGCTTGCACAAGGTTAACATTAGAAAATGATTTAAGACGAGCTATTGAAAAAGAAGAATTTATTATTTATTATCAACCCATAATTAACTTAGAAACAGGCAAAATATCAGGGTTTGAATCATTAATTAGATGGCAACATCCCCAACGCGGCTTAGTTTTACCAGATGAATTTATTCCCATTGCCGAAGAAACAGGATTAATTTTACAAATTGATTTATGGGTATTTAAAAAAGCTTGTCAACAAATTCTTGATTGGCAACGGAAATTTAATTATCCTTTTACTCTCAATATTAATTTATCTCCTGTACATTTTTCTCAACCTCATTTGATCAAAAAAATTGATAAAATTTTACAAAATACTAAATTAGAAAGTAATTGTCTCAAAATAGAAATTACAGAAAATGTGATTATTGAACATGATCTTTCTGCTCAGACTATTTTTAAAGAATTAAAGCACCGAAAAATTAAAGTATGTATTGATGATTTTGGTACAGGATATTCTTCTTTAAGTTATTTATATCGGTTTCCTGTGGATGTTTTAAAAATTGATCGTTCTTTTATCAGTCAAATGCAAGAAAATGGAGATAAAATAGAATTAGTCCAAGCAATTCTTACCCTAGCAGATCAATTGAAAATAGAGGTAGTAGCCGAAGGTGTAGAAACTTCCTATCAACTACAATTTTTAAGAAATCTAGACTGCGGTTTTGGACAGGGTTATTTTTTTGCTAAACCTTTAGAAGCTAAATTAGTTGAGAATTTTCTTTCTCAATCTCAGCAATGGTAAAAATTCCGAAAGAAGAAATCAGAAAATACATCTCCAAAAAAATAGAGACGTTCCATGGAACGTCTCTACTAAACCTCTTAAATATGATGCAATTAGCCAATATTGTGAATATGGTGATCATTGAATTGTGAATTAACACCCTGATTAACAAAACTCAAAGTAACTCGTTTCATAAACCAATGCAAACCCCAAAGAATTATAAAAGTGAGCGTAATAATTATCAAGGGTTGTTTACCAAGAATTTCCTCCACACCTTTAGTTAATATGGCATCTGGTTGAGTAATAAAATCCCAACTATTAAATCGCAAAAATCTTCCCCAGTAAATACCGATCGCACAAAGCGCATGAGTTATTAATTCAACAGCAAAAATCCATTTACTTTTGCCAATGCGGTGTAAGTAGTAACCCAAATTTATCAGTGATATAACATAAGCTTCAAATCCGCCAAAAATGACTACAAGATAAATAGGAATTAATACTAATGTAATTACCCAGACTGACTGAACTCGGCGAATATCATCTATCAAGTGAATAACATCAGTTAATAAATAAGGTGCATTGGGTAAAAAAGCATAGAAACTCAGAAATCCTAGCCACCAAACCCAAGAACCTCCGCGTTTACTACGAAATAGCCAAACACTCAAAGCTAAAGGGATAAAAGCTAGAAATAAATTCCAAGTCATCCACCGCATATTAATTTGTAACACCTGAAAAACTGTTGTCATTAATTCAATCATGTCTGCTTTCATGGAATATAATTGTGATTTTTTGTGTAGAGGTTAATTTTAAACAAATCATTTTTGTAGAAGTTGACATAGAGACTGTCAATCCTGTTCCCTGTTATAAATACATAAGGTTTTGTGGAATTTCCGAATGAGGGCTGGGAGAAGGTGACAGGTGACAGGTGACAGGTGACAGGTGACAGGTGACAGATAAGAAAGAAGAAGAAGAAGAAGAAGAAGAAGAAGAAGGAAGGGGGCAATTAAAAATAAACGCACCTTGCCAAAAAAGCCAAAGTGCGATCGCCAAGGTAACTGTAGGAATCGCTATTGAGTCCGCGAAGGCGGACTTTGATTGTGTAGCCGCGTACCCTTCGGGAAGCAAGCTACGCGTTAGCGTGCCGGAGGCATCTTTCTAATCGCCAAAATTTAGCTTTTAAATATCAATCTCACTCAATTCACGAGTGATATAGTCAAAAGGCTCATCCACAAAAGCAGTATCAGCAATCCCAGCGGCTGCTACTTGCTCCTTGACAAGACCCTTCATAATTTGGATACCCTGAACAGTTGAACCAATGGGTACACCCAAAGAATTGTAAGTTTCCCGTAACCCTTGTAATACCCGCTCATCAAGTACATTCATATTACCAGCTACTAGGGCATAGGTAGCGTAACGGAGGTAATAGTCCATATCCCGTAAACAAGCGGCAAAGCGACGAGTTGTATAAGCATTACCACCAGGACGAATCAATTCTGGTAATTCTTCAAATAACTTTGCACCAGCTTGTTTCACAATTGCGGCTGCATTGGAATTAATCGCTGCTGCGGCTTGGACTCTAGCTGTTCCACTATCAAAGTAGGACTTGAGGCTATCAATGGCATTCCGGTCAAAATAACGCCCGGTTAAGTCATAATTCTTAATTAAAGTTGTAACGGCATCACGCATTCTTTTTTCTCCCAATTATTAGCTATCTATGGTTTGATATTAATTTGGCTGCAATCAAGCACCAATAAAATTCCGTGCCAATTCACATAAAATAGATTCGGCACAAAAACTATCCATCTGCTATCTAAGGATTTTATGCCAAAGTTGACCCATGATGATGAACTTTCTAGTTTTGTACAGATTACGAAAGAAAGGTTAACATAACCTGTAATCCAGATCATCTGTAACAAACACTACAAAATCATGTCAAGTTAACTATTTACGATATTCCAGGTGGTGTGTGACAACTTGGATTAGCGTAACAGGGTGAGGATGCTTGGACAGACTCTGGCTTTATATTAGGTAATCGGCTACATCAGGAGTAAAGTAAAAATGACAACCCCAAAAGAAATCTTGAAGATGATTCAAGACAAAAACATTCAGATGATTGATCTGAAATTCATTGATACACCTGGAACTTGGCAGCATTTGACCATGTACCAGGATCAAATTGATGAAAGTTCATTCTCTGATGGTGTACCTTTCGACGGTTCTAGTATTCGGGGTTGGAAAGGTATCGAAGAATCTGACATGACAATGGTACTCGATCCCAACACCGCTTGGATTGACCCATTCATGAAAGAGCCAACTCTAAGTATCATTTGTAGTATTAAAGAACCCCGCACAGGCGAATGGTATAACCGTTGCCCCCGCGTTATTGCCCAAAAAGCAATTGACTATCTAACTTCCACCGGACTTGGTGACACTGCTTTCTTTGGTCCTGAAGCTGAATTCTTCATCTTTGATGATGTTCGTTATGACCAAACCGCCAACTCCGGTTACTACTATGTAGACTCCGTAGAAGGTCGTTGGAATACTGGTAGAGAAGAAGGTCCTAACCTGGGCTACAAAACCCGCTTCAAAGAAGGTTACTTCCCAGTTCCACCAACTGACAGCTTTCAAGATATGCGGACAGAAATGTTGCTAACAATGAAAGACTGTGGCGTACCTATTGAAAAGCAACACCATGAAGTTGCGACAGGTGGTCAGTGCGAACTTGGTTTCCGTTTTGGTAAGTTAATTGAAGCTGCTGATTGGCTGATGACTTACAAATATGTAATCAAGAACGTTGCTAGAAAATACGGCAAAACCGTCACCTTCATGCCAAAACCAATTTTTGGCGATAACGGTTCTGGTATGCACTGTCACCAATCTATCTGGAAAGGTGGTCAGCCTCTGTTTGCTGGTGATAAATATGCTGGTATGAGCGAAATGGGGCTTTACTACATTGGTGGTATTCTCAAACACGCTCCTGCATTGTTGGCAATTACCAACCCCACCACAAATTCTTACAAGCGTCTAGTACCTGGTTATGAAGCACCTGTAAACTTGGCTTATTCCCAAGGTAATCGTTCTGCTTCTGTGCGGATTCCTCTTTCTGGAGACAACCCCAAAGCCAAGCGTTTAGAATTCCGTTGTCCTGATGCTACTTCTAACCCTTACTTAGCCTTTGCGGCGATGCTTTGCGCTGGTATTGATGGTATCAAAAACAAAATTCATCCTGGTGAACCCTTAGATAAAAATATCTATGAACTTTCTCCAGATGAATTAGCTAAGATTCCTTCTACTCCTGGTTCTTTAGAATTGGCTTTGGAAGCACTAGACAATGATCACGCTTTCTTAACTGAAAGTGGTGTATTCTCTGAAGACTTTATCCAAAACTGGATTGACTACAAGGTTGCTAACGAAGTTAAGCAAATGCAGTTGCGTCCACATCCTTATGAATTCTTCCTATATTACGATTGCTAATTGCAATAAGTAGTAAAAGTAGTAATTTTTAAGCCACCTAAAGAAGGTGGCTTTTTTTATGATTCAACTCATAGCCGCTTGGCTACGTCCATAAAGTGCTTGAGTCGTAGAATCTATTTTGCCTTGAATGGGATTCCAGTAGTGAGATAGTTCTTCATGGAGTCCAAGTTCTTGTGCAGTCCGCATCAACATGGATTGCTGACGATTCTTAACTTGTTGATGTTGACGTACCATTAATTGACGAGATTTTTCTTGAATAGACATAACACCACCCTCTTTTGTGTTTATTAATTTACTGATAGATAATTGATTTATCCTTTCATATATAGACTAACAGAAAATTCTGTAGCGTAAACTACAAAATGAAAATTTGATATAAAACTTCACAAAATTGGTCAGTTGTCCTTTGTCAGTTGTCCTTTGTCAGTTGTCCTTTGTCAGTTGTCCTTTGTCAGTTGTCCTTTGTCAGTTGTCCTTTGTCAGTTGTCCTTTGTCAGTTGTTAAGAAGTTTTTCCTGCTCCTCTGCTCCCCTGCTCCCCTGCTCCCCCCTCTCCCCCTGCTCCCCCCTCTCCCCCTGCTCCCCTGCTCCCCCCTCTCCCCTGCTCCCCCTGCTCCCCCTATGGATAGATTAAAATCTTATAAGTTTCCGGTGTGGGGGCGATCGCTTGGTCTACAGCTTGTGATAAATCTTGTAAAGGATAGCGATCGCTAATTAAGGCTTTCACATCAATGCGGCGATTAAAAACTATGTCCGCAGAGAGACTTTGCAGGCGGTAGGATGAGCTATAACTGCCCATTAAATCTATTTCCCGACGGTAGAGAATATTCGGGTTAATGGGGATTGTTAACTCGTCAGGGAACTCCGCGAAGAAAAGGATTTTTCCCCCTTTGCGTGTACAGTCTAAAGCTTGGAAAAATGCTTTATCACTGGGTACAGCTAACAAAGTCACATCTACACCCATTCCCCCAGTTAAAGCTTGAATTTTGGCTGGTAGATCAGGATCTCTCGCATCAAAAGCTGCTTCTGCACCTACACTTAAAGCCTTTTCGATTCTAGATGGTAAAAGGTCAGTAGCGATCGCGATCGCACCAAAAGACTTCACTAACATCATAAACATTAACCCAATTGGACCCGCACCAGTTACTAACACAGTTTGTCCGGGAGCAATTTGAGCTTTTTTTACTGCTTTTAAACAGCAATTAGTTGGTTCAACAAAACTGGCCTCTTCAAAACTAATATCATCAGGAATGGGAATTAAGCCACCATTTTCGACAATGTGTCCTGGAACTTTCACATATTCAGCAAAACCGCCTCCACTGGCGTTAAAACCTGCGGTAGTGGAGATATTTTTATAAACATCACACATGGAAAAATTATCATTCAAGCAATAGGCGCAACGCATACATGGAATATGGTGCATCACTGCTACCCGTTGTCCTATTTGCCACCCTTGCACCTGTGAACCGACAGCCGCAATAGTTCCAGCGGTTTCATGTCCAAATATACGTGGCGGTTCATATAAAGGATATCGAATCTTTTTAATATCTGACTGACACAAACCCACAACCCGCACCTGTACCAGCACTTCATCTGCTTCTAGACTGGGAACTGGTATTTCCTCGTAGGATAATTGATTTACGCCTCTAAATACTTGTGCTTTCACGTTGGTTTCTTATAATTCAACGTTATTAGATTTAACATTTTGTGGTTGAGGTTAGATTATAGATTTTGAGATTTTTGTCTTTACCACCCTAAATTTTCAGTGATAATGTTGTTTTAACCTATGGGGCTTTGACTAATCCAATAGACATCAACAAATGGCATTTCCAGATTTTCTTGTCTTGTAGAGACGTTCCATGGAACGTCTCTACAGGGGTTACTGATACTCCACTGCATAAAAAATAGTATTTTTACCAGCCTCACAAAAACTTTATATATGGGTAGCAATTAAATTTACTACTTAATATGTTTAAAAGCCTTACACTACAAGTGTTTAACGCTACCCCCCCCCCGGAAAATAGTAGTTTTTTCTCTCAGTAAATTTTCTGTGAAGTTGCTAAAAAAGGCTTTACAGGCATGAGAAAGCCGTATTAGTATCAGTGGCATCGAAGGCAAGAAAAAAACTCGTTTTTCAGGGAAATAAGATTATGACTACCGTAAATGTATTGAAAAAGTTATCAATGGCTACAGTAGGAGTATCTGCTGTATTGGGAACATTTTCGTCTGCTGCCAGTGCGGCAACATTATTCGAGTCCACTCTCTCTAATGTCAATATAGAAGGAACTAACTATAACGTAATTTTCCGTCAATATGATGGAGGACCATTCAACAACAGTTTTAACGCCTTTTATGGTACTGATATCCCAACCTTTACATTTACAACTGCTCAACAAGCTTATGATGCTATTGAAGCTATCAGGGCTGCATTACTTCTGACCCCGGTAGATGTTACTCCGGCTCCAGGTAGCACATCCACGGGTTTACGAGTTCCTTTCGCTGCTACCGCTACAGATTATTCCTACCGGACATCTTTCAATGGTGGTAATTTCCCCACCTCTCCGACAGGCTCCTTTACATTTAGTCGGACAAGTGGCAATCCTTTCTCGATGACCTTTTTTGAGAGTGCAGACACCACCTCTGTTCCCGAACCCGCTTCTCTCATCGGTATCTTAGGCTTAGGTGCTTTCGGCGTTACCTCACTTCGCAAACGCAAACAAGTATCCGCAGTTGAAGCCTAAATTAATTAACAACTAAATAGGGCTTGCTGAAAAAGTCGTATTGAAGCCAGACCAAGAATCAATTAACAATGCTTGTAAGTG
>NZ_VILD01000001.1:172220-173568 GCF_009712085.1 Anabaena sp. UHCC 0253 | reverse complement strand
TTTGCTGGTGCGCCTATTTCTATCGTGAATTGTTTCGCATATTGATCTTCAAATTCTGACCACGGAATTAAATTCGCCATTATTACCCATCTATTATCTTCTGCCAACTGTCCCTCAAATGGCAGTTTAAACTTTTCTATGGGGGTAGGTAGAGTTTCAATTTTTCGATACATTTTCTATGTTTTTGTGAGGATTTTTACCCATTTTACCCGATTGCCTTGCACTTTTTTCCCATTTATAGACTTCAATCACTATTTATATAAGGGTTTCAGCTTTAATCAGCAAGCCCTAAATATAATTCAATCCCAGCCGTGTCAACTCTAGACATGGCATTTTTGTTTTTGATACTAAATATCCTGTTAGTTGTTCCCTTCGACTTCGCTCAGGGAACACACTCAGGGAAAACACTCAGGGAAAACTTGTTAAGTAGGCAGGCAAAATTAATTATATAAAAGATTTGGATTTAATGTAGGGGTAGCGCCCCCGTGCCTACCCCGGTATTTGGGGCAACCACAGGGGGTTTGCCCCTACTTGAATTGAGGAAAAGTGCCTACCCCGGTATTTGGGGCAACCACAGGGGGTTTGCCCCTACTTGAATTGAGGAAAAGTGCCTACCCCGGTATTTGGGGCAACCACAGGGGGTTTGCCCCTACTTGAATTGAGGAAAAGTAAATGTTTTGTATTGTCCAACACTTTTGAATCTTCATTAGACATCTCCGAGAATTAAATATGCGTTTCCTAGAACCCTTGTAGAGACGTTCCTTATGTAGGGATTCTCGGCTCTACATTCTTTTCTGGAAATGTCTATTATTCATTCTTATTTTGCAAAATTCACGCAAATCTAGCCAATAATTCCTCACGAGATAATTGTAAAAGCAAAGGAGTAAATTCTTCTCTGCTCATAGCAATAAGAGGATTGATAATTGCTGCTAACTGTGAATCAACTGCACCAAAACGCACTTGTAAAATACTTTCAATCATAGCCCGTCGTTCTCTTTCTATACCCCTATCAAGTCCTAGTTTTTCTCCTTGTTGTATCCCTTGTTGTATTCCTTGTTGTATCCCTTCTTGAAGTCCTTGTTTTTTAAGTTCTTCTAATTGTTGTTGATACATTTCCGATAATTTCATAATTAACTCCTGATCATCTTTATCAATATCTTGTTCTTGACGCTGACGAGCCGATAACACAGCAATTAGGTTATTTACTAATTGTATAATATCCGCAAGAAAGGGACTATCATTTGCTAGTGCTTCTAATTCTTCTACCGCTTGTCTTTGTACTTTTCCTTTTCCTAAAACCCGCAAAAACAGTGTTTCGGGTGTACTGGGTAGTTGATGAATTGCAATA
>NZ_VILD01000001.1:163972-170683 GCF_009712085.1 Anabaena sp. UHCC 0253 | reverse complement strand
TTTACCTGTCAACAACTTTCCAGTTTTAAAAAATGTTTGTCTAGCAAAATAAACACCACTGTTATAGAGCTTTCCCGACTGCTGGCAGAGATATTCTAATACTGCCTTTGTTTCATCATCGGGGGACAACAAAACTTGTTGTACTCCCATTGACTTTTTAACTTTAGACATTGTTTGAACTGCAATGCTGTGATAATATAATCATATCATATCAATATTAGATTGTCATCATGTCTAGAAAAAAAGGTACTATTATTTATTTGTCCGAAGAAGACAAAGCAAAGCTAGAGAAGATTGCCGTAAACTGGGGGGTATCTCAGTCATCGGCTACACAGAGACTAATTAGAGAATATAAACTAGATTAGAAATACTACAGCGGTTAAAACCGCTCGTGTCGCTTCCCTCTCAGGGCTAAAGCCACTGAGTTTCCCACTTACCGCGAGGTTTTATGACGGTTTTTAATCCTTTTGATAAAAAATAGATGCCCTTTCCCCAGTTTGTTTCATCCAGAGTACCATTAAAATTCTCTAAGATTTCTACTGATGCTGTAGGCGTAAAAATCCATAGCTGGGGTAATTCAGCTTCATCTATTCGCGTATCATTGCGTTTGGATTGCCGTTCTAGGTCTGCGTGAATGTCAAACAGTTTACCTATACAACTGCGAATTTCACTCTTGCTGACAGGGTTACGGAATGGTTCAAATACGGCATAACTTGTGGCCATTTTCCCTAGTAATCCTAGTGTTTCTAGGCTTTGTGTAGGCTGGGGTGAAGGAATAAATAATACATCAATTTGTCTGACTTCGGCGGTAATATCTTTGCTGGTTTCTACTTCTCCATAGGGTGTTAATAGTTCCGTTAGATATTGTTTGGCGAATTGATCGTGTATAAAGCGTGTCATCCGATTGTCATTCCTGTTTGCATCCTGTTCATCCTTATAATTGGTGGATATCCTGATTTTGATATCTTTGGTTCAAACTAATATAAGGGTTTAGCAATGCTAAACCCTTATCATGTTATTTATATTTATTTTAAGATAGTTCTTCCTTATCAATTTCATTATAACAAATCTAAAATCTGTTGTCAACCCACATATTCTCTTTTTGTGCTTTTTTCTGGAAGTAATTTATTTTGCAGTTCCAGATGTTCACCAAATTGGTGATCTAGTCTTAATAATGAATTTAAGGCAAAGGTGGGGGCGTTAGGTGCTAACCTAAGAGATGATATCGCTTGATCTTAGGTCTTTGACGACCTACTCTCAAAAATAGCTTCAATCATTTAGGCGCAGCATGGTCACCACCGCAGAAAAAACAAACATTGGTTACATTACCCAAATCATTGGTCCAGTTGTAGACGTTAAATTCCCTGGCGGTAAATTACCCCAAATCTACAACGCTTTAACCATCACCGGCACCAACGAAGCTGGACAAAATCTCAGCTTAACCGTTGAAGTACAGCAATTACTGGGCGATAACCAAGTCCGGGCTGTAGCTATGAGTACCACAGATGGTTTAGTCCGTGGTTTAGAAGTTATTGATACTGGCGCTCCTATCAGCGTACCCGTTGGTAAAGCCACCTTGGGACGAATTTTTAACGTTTTGGGCGAACCCGTAGATAATCGTGGTCCCGTAGACGCTGAAGCATTTCTACCTATTCACCGTGATGCTCCTAAATTCACAGAATTGGAAACCAGTCCTTCTGTGTTTGAGACAGGAATTAAAGTTGTTGACTTGCTGACTCCCTATAGACGCGGTGGAAAAATCGGTCTGTTCGGTGGTGCTGGTGTTGGTAAAACCGTGATCATGATGGAATTGATCAACAACATCGCTACCCAACATGGTGGTGTGTCTGTATTTGCGGGTGTGGGTGAACGCACTCGTGAAGGGAATGACCTCTATAACGAAATGATGGAATCTGGAGTTATCAATAAAGATAATCTCAATGAATCCAAAATTGCTCTAGTTTATGGTCAAATGAACGAGCCACCCGGAGCAAGAATGCGGGTTGGTTTGTCTGGTTTGACAATGGCTGAGTATTTCCGTGATGTCAACAAGCAAGACGTATTGCTATTTGTTGATAACATCTTCCGGTTTGTACAAGCTGGTTCTGAAGTATCCGCGCTCTTGGGTCGGATGCCTTCTGCGGTAGGATATCAGCCTACTTTGGGTACAGACGTAGGTGCTTTACAAGAACGGATTACTTCTACCACCGAAGGTTCTATTACTTCTATTCAAGCTGTATATGTACCTGCGGATGACTTAACTGATCCTGCACCTGCAACCACCTTTGCTCACTTGGACGGAACAACAGTATTGTCCCGTGGTTTGGCTTCTAAAGGTATCTATCCAGCGGTTGATCCTTTGGATTCTACTTCTACCATGCTACAACCCAACATTGTTGGTGAAGACCACTACAACACTGCACGGGCTGTACAATCAACTCTGCAACGTTACAAAGAACTCCAAGATATTATTGCGATTTTGGGTTTAGATGAATTGTCTGAAGAAGACCGTCTAGTTGTAGCCCGGGCGCGGAAAGTTGAACGGTTCTTGTCTCAGCCTTTCTTCGTAGCTGAAGTATTTACCGGTTCTCCTGGTAAGTATGTGAAGTTGGAAGACACCATTAAAGGATTTAAACAAATTCTTTCTGGTGAGTTGGATGCTTTACCTGAACAAGCTTTCTACTTGGTAGGCGATATCAACGAAGCGATCGCTAAAGCCGAAAAAATGAAAGGTTAGTCATTAGTCAGTAGGGGTGGGGTTTCCCCGCCCGTAAAGTGTTTTCGTGCAACTGACAAAAAGCAACTGACAAAGGACAACTGACAAATGACATTTACTGTTCGTGTAATTTCCCCAGACAAAACTGTTTGGGATGCGGAAGCTGAAGAAGTAGTTTTACCTAGCACCACTGGTCAATTAGGTATTTTAACTGGACACGCACCACTGTTGACAGCCTTGGATATAGGTGTAATGCGTGTTCGTGGGAACAAAAATCAAGATTGGCAAGCGATCGCTCTTTTAGGCGGTTTTGCTGAGGTTGATGAAGATGAAGTCACAATTTTAGTCAACGGTGCTGAACGTGGCGACAAAATTAAACTTGAAGAAGCTCGTACTGCTTTTAACGAAGCACAAACCCGCCTGAATCAAGTTAAACCAGACGATCGTCAAGCACAAATCCAAGCAACACAGGCATTTAAACGCGCTCGCGCTCGTTTTCAAGCTGCTGGTGGTTTGGTATAAATTGTATAGAGCATCTAAAATTAATGAGGGTGGGCAATATGCCTACCCTTATTTTATTGGCACTGTTAGTGATTGGGTTTCCAACGACCAGCTAGATAAAATCCGCAAGACTATTAAAACTACTAAGGATTCATCAACTGATTCAGACATTAATACTGAGATAGCGGTAGAAAACAAGTAGTTTATATTCCATCAACAAAAAAAGGGATAAGCCCAAAAGCCTATCCCAAAAAAATTGCAATACTGTTCATTTACCTGCTTTGTCTTAAAAGTGATTAATCAGTGCGTGAGTATTGATTGAAATCACTGCTTTTCTGAAAAAATAATGAATAATCAGTATAAATACACTACCGTGAAATGCGGGAAAAATATTATATGCTGCATACCTTATCTTTTCAGACATTACCTGCTGATCTTCGTGACTATATTGGTGATCGATTTAGAGCGCATGGATTAGATCCTGCTGAAGCCTACGAAAAACTTATCCCTGATAGTGTTAAGTTAGCTGGTGAAGATGCAGTAGAAGACTTTATGCATTCTAAGCATATAAGTCATATTTGGCCTAAATCTGAATATCCTAATTTGGCTAATGATTTGAACAACGTTATTCTTGAAGATCCATATATCAACCTAGCCAGAGGTTCTGATGTAATGACTCAGACAGAGTATGACTATGCTCTGCTAGATAATGAAATAGATGCAAGTAAATATGCCAATAGCCGGAACGAATTTTCTGATCTTGATACAGCAGAATTGACAGAACTTTCTGAATCAGCAGAAATTGGCGATATAGCTGAATTAGCTGAAGCTAGTGAGGCTCTTGGAGAAATGGATGCTGTCAAGGCAGCGACGGGTGGAGCAATAGGCGCAGGAATGTCTTATGCTATTTATCGTGCTTTAAAAGAGTTTCTTTCCCTAGAAGGTGCGCGACAGCGAGGAGAAATTAGTAATAGTGAAGTAGTTGATCGAGTGGCTAAAATTGCATGGGAAGCGGCTAAGACTGGTGCTGCCGTTGGAGCTATCTTTGGAATAGCTGTCATGATTTTTGGGAGTTGGCTTTTAATTCCTTTATCTATAATTGCTCCTTTTACTGGAATTAAAATGGCTTACAGTCTTTGGCAATCTTTTTGGCAAGGACTGAATGAAGAACAACGTCTAGAATTGATAAATAAGGCTAATGAAGTTAATACTAAAATTAGTGAATTTTTCAATGAACTGGAAAAGTCTTCTCAATCTGCCTAATTAAGCTAAAGTAAATAATCATCATCTAACAACTGACCCAAAGTGCAAGGACACTTTTCTGGGAAAATAGTTAAATCGGTTTTAATTTTCACAAAATCAACCGCACTTTGATAAATATTCTCTAAATCATCCTGTAACTTATTCCTTAAATTCGTCGTCAAATGATTATTTAAGTCATATCTAAAAGTTTTAACTTCTCCAATCCAATGACGATAGTTTCTTTCATATTCTACCTGCCAATATTGAATTAATAATAAATGAATAATAATTTGCCTTAAAAGACTTTTGGCTTTAGCTAAATCTCTTTTACCCAAACTTGTCAATTCCTCAATTAAGTTTTCTAAATCAAGTTGATTAAACTGTTTGTGTTTTAATAATTCAATAGTTTCTTCTAACCATAAACTATCATCGGTTTCATAGAGTTCTTTTAAATTGGTAGTAATTCTCATATTTTTACCTTTTCAATTCTCAACTATCTGCAATCTCTATTCAAGAATTCCCTAGAGTGAAATAAAATTAGCCATTTAATTTGAGGCACTGAAAGTCTGTTTCGTTTCAGATGCCAGGTCAAATCAAATATTTAAATCTCGTAAAGCTAAACGAATTTGTTCTACACGAGTCCGATTTACACCAAGATCCGACTCTCCCACGCGAGATGATGAACGAATATGAATTACCGACTCATCGCTGGGAAAATAAAATTCTACATCATCAACAAATTTGAAAATGCGGCTTTTAGAAAGAGCATGAATGTAATTATCTGTTTGTTCTATCACTTCTGTGCGGGGAACAACAGTCAGAACCTTTAGTAATATCTCTCTAGCTTGATCTCGGTCTACATGATAAGTAATCGGTTCAATAGCGTGTTGAGCATCAGCATTTTGGCTAACAACACAGTTTGGAGAAGCTGGACAAGGAGAAAGATGTCCAGACTCAACTCCCAAGCTAGAAGCCCAAGCAGATGCAGGAACTATTAAAGTAATTATGAGGGTGAGGAATACCGAAAAAATAATATTCTGTAATCTGGTGATACTTACAGAAAAAAGAGCGATCGCACTACCATTGGATATTTTGAGCATTTTCGGCATATTATCAGCTTTAAATTATTGTAAATTCACCTTTTGCATTCTACCAGCTTCTACAATTTTATAGGTTTCCAGGCTATAGCATTTCCTCATCTACTGAAGTACAAATTTATCTGCGTTTATCCGCGTCCATCTCTTACTCTCTGTGCCTCTGCGTCTCTGCGTGAGATAAATTCATACTTTTATTCAGCAACGCCGGAAATCGCTATATCCTGTCAGTCACCTTTTATTGAGGTAAATATGCAATGATCATTGCCAATTGCGGGTGATTGCGAGCGATCGCTTCGGGGACATGACCAAGAAGTGAAAATATCTGAGTTTTCTGGGCTACAGAACCATTTAACAACAATAAATCATTTGTATTCAGTAACCGTGACACTTCTTTAACAAAATTACCCCGGACTTTTTGAATAGGTGTATCCGCTGCTAGTCCCGCATCAATATAATCAATATCTACTCCTTTTGTGCTAACAACTTCCAATAGTTGCAAAGATGCTTTGAGTTCTGCGGCGAGATTTTTGGCTAATTTGATACTTTCTTGAAAAGAACTAGCATTAGCTTGTTGGCTAGTGAAAGCGAGAAACACTCTGGCTGTATGCTCAATAGGTAAAGGAAAACGAGTTACTAAAACAGGCATAGAACTGCGTTGCACAATTTTATCAATTACGCCGCCAAATAAGTTTTCTTGGTAAGTAGAGTAACCTTTCCAACCGCAGACTATCACACTTGCTTGTTGTTCTTCTGCTACTCTGGCAATACCTTTGTCTATTGATCCATCAATTCTACCAATGGGTGTAACATTGGTAACTGCTGCATGAGCAATCATTTCTGCGGTGGAAAGTAACTGATTTTGTCTAACCTTAGCATTTGGGGAAATTGGTTCACCTTCCTCGATGATGATATGTAGAGGTAGAAGTGTACCAGCGGCTGATTTAGCTAAGAGGATTGCTAACTTTAACAAGTTATCTTCAGTATTTGGGTTAGCAACAGGAACTAAAACGCGATCGCCTAAACTACCACCTTCGCGCTTTTGGGGAACAACATTTCCTGTTTTCAGTTTTTGTCCCCACTTTGCTGTCACCCAAGGGGAAGCAATGCAGGTAACTAAAATCATGGCGATCGTCCCATTCACTGTTAATTGATCAA
>NZ_VILD01000001.1:149886-163947 GCF_009712085.1 Anabaena sp. UHCC 0253 | reverse complement strand
CAACGGTAATTGCTGCCAAAGTAGAAGCCGCTTGAGCTACAGATAGCCCAAACAAGACCATAATATTGTCAAAGTTGTATCCAAATAACTTACCCGCACCCCAAGCCGGGATGTATTTAGCAACTATAGCCACTGTCACCATCACACCGGAGACAATGAGCGATCGCGGTTCTTGAATCAAAATCCCAGGATTCACCAACATTCCCACAGAAATCAGGAAAAATGGTACAAACAGAGTATTACCAATAAATTGAATCCGATTCATCAAAGGGCTAAGTTGGGGAATCAATTGGGTAATCGCAACTCCCGCTAAAAAAGCACCAATAATCGGCTCAATTTTGACTACTTCTGCTCCATAAGACACTACAAACAGAGTAGCGAGAACGAAGGTAAATTCTGCCCCTTCATCATGTCCAAATTTTCTAAAAAACCATTTTCCCAGACGGGGAACACCCCAGAGTGTGAGGAAGGTATAGATAATCAGTGAAGGAATGAGAAATAACCAAAACTGTAAAGTTAAATTACCTTGGTGCGCCCTGACGACAATAGCTAATACTAACAATGCCAAGATATTAGTGATCAGAGTACCACCGAGAGTAGTCGTCAAAACGGGCGATCGCATAATTCCCAGCTTACTTACCACAGGTAAAGCCAGCAGAGTATGGGAAGCGAAACAGGAAGCAACTAAAATTGCAGGTAAAAAACCGTAACCTATGGCTAACATCGCCCCTGTGCCTAGTACCATGGGGACAGCAAAGGTGGCTACTCCAAAGATTAATGCCTTATCTGCATTATATTTCATGTCATCGAGGCTGGTTTCCAAACCTGCCATAAACATGAGGAACAACAACCCAACTGTACCTAAAAGGACAATAGTGTTATCCCGTGCCAAAAATCCCAAACCGTTAGGTCCAACAATCACCCCCGCTAAGATTAATCCCACAATCCCCGGTAGCCGAATTTTCTCAAACAGCAGGGGCGCAATCAGCATAATGCCCAGAATCGTCAAAAATACTGGTACTGGCTCTTTAATGGGCGTAGATACCATAGCAGGAAACAAAATTGCGATCGCATTTACGTTCATAGATATTTGTTTAGCTAGTACGTTGGCACTTCACTAAAGTATCTAGTCCTTGCAGAAAACACAAATGCCGATGTTAACTATTTTTAGATATATCTTCGGGAATTAAGCAGGTTCTCCCATCAGAGACTCTATTACCGCTGGTAAATATTTTATTGCTTCACCCTCAACCACAGTAAACCCAGCTAATACTTCAGTATGAGGATTGATAAAATATTTTGTATAATTTTACCTCACGTAGAGTCTCAGAGAGTAAGAATTTGTAATTTTTGATTTTTCAATTTCCTACTTCAATATGGTTATAATGTTGAGAATTAGGATGATTAAGTGATGATCTTATCTAAATCAATATAACTAACCATGAGTGAACTTAAATCTCATACCTTACGTAGGGGAAGAATATTCCCAGAAATTCAGTGGAGCGAAGAACAAAAAGCTCAATGGCAAGCTGAACGGAAAAAGTTATACCAACGCTGTAAACTTATTTTTGACCAAGTACAACCAGAATTAATCAATACTCACTATAACTGGTACATAGCAGTTGAACCTAACAGTGGTGAATATTTTCTGAATGACGATGCTTTTTTGGCTGCACAGCAAGCTCATAAAAAATACCCAAATGTCAAGTTGCACGTTTTCCGCATTAACGAAACTGGGGTGTGTGGGAGGATATGATTTCCGGTAGATTTGGTGATGAAGATGAATTATTCTTTGAGATAGAGTTGATAGCTGCTGACGGATTAGAACTACCAGTGGAAGCTCTTTTTGATACAGGTTTTTCTTGGTGGTTGGCAATTAACAACCAGGACTTAGAAGCATTAGATTGGATGTATCTAGAACAACAAACTATGCTCACGGCTCAGGGAAATGCAGAATTTGACATTTATTTAGGAAAAGTGCGAATTGACGGACAAGATTGCGATATTCCCGTTCATGTTGGTCAAGGAATTTCAGAAATTTTACTAGGTCGTCAGTGGTTAAAAACTAGACGATTAGTGGTAGATATATCCTCTGGACTGTTAACTTTAAGTTGACAGAGGAAATGCAGCAACTTGAACCTACCCTACCTTATTCTCTGCATGAACAAATAATCTGCGTTCATCCGCGTTCATCTGCGTTCTGAATTATGACAAATAGACCTAACTATTGACATCCATATCAAAACTATGCGAAATTAATAGAATATGAAAAATAAGTATAAAAAAATATCTAACACCAAACGAATAACCTATCCTGTAAATCCTTAAATCCTGGTTATCCTGATTCAGACAAACGGCGAGGGGAAAGGGAAAAGAGTAAGAAGTGCCAAGGGTAAGATGGCAAAAGAGCAAAGAGCTACTGAGTCCTGGAAAATACGACCACACGGAAACCCAGGGTGCTGAACCTAATTTCACGCGAGTTACTGAGGCGAGCTGCAGAACGGCATTGGCTAGCGCCGCTGCTCCAAGAACCACCACGCAGTAGCTTAAAGCTGGTTGAGCTTGTCGCAGCACTACCATCTGTAGGCGCGTTATTATAGTTATCCACCCAAGCATCCAAACACCATTCCCAAACATTCCCGTGCATATCACACAAACCAAAGGCGTTAGGGGGAAAAGAACCTACATTAATGGTTTGTTTACGATACATACCTTTGGGAGCGGAAGCATAAGGGTAATTACCATCATAGTTTACCAGATCCGGGGTAATACTTTCACCAAAATAAAAAGGTGTAGTTGTTCCGGCTCGACAAGCATATTCCCATTGTGCTTCGCTGGGTAATCGGTAGTTTTTTCCTGTTCTTTGGCTTAACCGTTGACAGAAAGTAACTGCATCATCCCAACTGACTTGTTCAACAGGGCGGTTTTCACCTTTGAATCTAGCAGGGTTACTGCCAATAATAGCTTGATATTGTTTTTGTGTCAATTGATATCTAGCCATAAAGAAACTGGGAACAGTCACCCGACGTTGGGGACCTTCATCTGAGTCTCTTTCTGTTTCACTTGCTGGTGAACCCATGAGGAATGTTCCCCCTGGTATTTCCACCATTTCTAATTTGACACCATTTCCTAAATCTTCTTCAAAGTATTTTGCTGAAGAGTTGCGTCGGTTGGTAATATTTCCTTGTGCTGGTGTATTTTGAGGAGTGGGAGTATTGGAGGAACTTCCAGTTTTAGGAGTTGGTGTATTTGTAGGTGTATTTGTAGAAGTTTGATTTTTATTTCCAGAAAATAAATTTTGTCCTACAACCGTGACAGTGACACCACCCACAAATAAACCAACAGTGCGGATAAAATCACGACGAGAAGCTGGTTGTGGTTGAGGTTTTGGTGGTTGTAGTTTTTGGGGTTGAGGTTTTGGTGGTAGAGGTTTTGGTGGTAGAGGTTTTGGTGGTTGTAAAGCTTTTTCTATAGCAGCAATTCGTCGTAAAATTTCCTGGGTATTTTGCGGACGATCCTTATATAAACGCTGCATCATATCATCTAACAAATCTGCTAACATAGATGAAATGTGTGGTGCATGAATACGCCAGTTTAACCGATCATTATAATCATCATAAATTGCCGGATCTAGTGGTTGCTTACCCGTCAACAAATAAACAAAAGTTCTTCCCAAAGCAAAAAAATCAGATTGAGGTACAGCATTAAAATTCATTTGTTCCGAAGGTGTATAACCTGCTGATAAAATTCGCGTTACACCACCTTGTTGATTAACTACCGTCGGTGTTAATTTTCTCGCTGTACCAAAATCAATCAGTACCAAATGTCCATTTTCAGCCCTCAACATAATATTAGAAGGTTTGATATCCCGATGGAAAAAGTTTTCACTATGTACCTGATCTAAAATAGTGACTAAATCTTTTAACCATTGGATAGCGGAAGTTTGATCAATGGGACGTGAACCACGTTGTTTGATATATTCCTCTAAATCCATTCCCTCAATTTTTTCCATGACTAAACAATAAATTGGGGTTCGGCTCTTATGAGGATAAAATTCAAAATAAGCATCCAGTTCTACTTGAGGAATGCCAGGATGATTTAACCGACTTAAAACCTCAGCTTCTTGTTGAAATAGTTGTATAGCTTTTGGATCATTCTGAATTAAAACTTTCAGAACTTTACGGTTATTAGTTCTTACTTCATTAATTGCAAAAGTGACACCAAAACCACCCTGTCCTAACTTAGATATGACCCGATAACGCGCTTGTAGTAACACTTCTGATCCACAAGTTTGACAAAAGGTAACATTGTCCGGGTTATGTGGATTTGGACAGTGAGGATTGATGCACAGGCTCATGGGTTTGGTAGGTAGCAGATTAATCTTGCATTCTATATTACACGCATTTTTAGCAGATTTTAACTCTTTGTGTCTACCCTGCAAAATATCCTGACAAAAATTGTGTGAGCTACCTTAACAATTCTTAACCCCATTTTCCCAAAAAAGTTTAAACACCCTTTTTTACCCTCAAATTATTGAGAATCGCTGCGAATGACTCAACGTAATTCCAAGGGTCTTGAGTTCTGACAGGGTTATGTTATGATAGTCTTGAGAAAAATCCAGGGGTGTCTTATTGTCTGAATCAGGATGTCCAGGATTTGAGGATTTTCAGGATGTTATTTAATGATGGTTGGTTAGAAGTTGGGGATTTTTTTGTCTGAATCAGGATATCCAGGATTTTAGGATTTACAGGATGTTATTTAATGATGGTTGGTTACGCACAAGTCATGGAAGAATGAACCACGTTCACCGAAGGTGTTCCCGAAGGGTAGGTAAGAGGTTTTAGAGAGATTTTGCAATTTCATCCTGTACATCCTAAAATCCTGGATATCCTGATTCAGACAAAATACAATTTCTGAAATTTTAGATCAATCTTCAAAAACCATCCTGAAAATCCTAAAATCCTGGTTATTCTGATTCAGATAAAATCTATCTATTTCCTCACGCAAAGCAAAGAAGATATCCTGTAAATCCCAATTCAAAAAATCTGCGTCTATCTGCGTTCATCCGCGTTCCGAAAATATCAACTCAGAAAATATAAAACCCTATATATGCGCCCACAGATTTCTACTTATAACATAAGTGTACAAAATTATTTCCAGCTTGTCAAGTAGAAAAATGGCGATCGCCCGGATTGTAGATAGAGCAGGCGATCGCTCACATCCTGAAAATCCTAATTCTGACAAAAAATTACCATTCCCATACTTTTGGTATGGGAACGAAAAAATTAACTAAACCACAGCAGCAGCTTCTTTCTTAAAGAAAGCTTGCAAAACAGTTTCAGCAATTTGATGACTGCTTAACCCTAAAGCCGCAAAAGATTCATCAGGTGTGGCATGATCTACCAAAATATCAGGTACACCAATCCGCTTCACAGGAACTAAAATATTAGCATCCATTAAAGCTTCAGTCACCGCAGAACCAAAGCCACCCATTAAACAACCTTCCTCCAAAGTGACAACCCGGCCAATTTGTTTAGCCAAAGGTAAAATCAAATCAGTATCTAAAGGCTTGACAAAACGGGCATTAATCACAGTTGCTTCAATACCATGTTCGCTGAGAATTTCTGCCGCTTGCATTCCTGGATAAACCATTGTGCCGTAACCGACGATTAACACATCATCACCTTGGCGGAGAATTTCCCCCTTACCGATTTCCAAAGCTTCCCAACCTTCTTCCATTAAGGGGACACCGTGACCATTACCACGGGGGAAACGCATAGAAATAGGACTATCGGTGTGGTTAATACCAGTCACAACCATCCGTTGTAATTCCGCTTCATCCTTGGGAGCCATGACTACCATATTCGGAATACAACGCAGATAAGCAATATCATACATACCCTGATGAGTAGGACCATCAGCACCAACAATTCCTGCTCTGTCTAAACAGAAAAATACAGGTAGGTTTTGGATGCAAACATCGTGAATAATTTGGTCGTAAGCCCGTTGTAAGAAAGTGGAATAGATAGCAGCGACGGGACGCATCCCTTCACAAGCTAAACCTGCTGCTAAAGTGATAGCGTGTTGTTCAGCAATACCCACATCAATGTATTGATTAGGCAGTTTCGCTTGGAGTTTATCTAAACCCGTACCAGTAGCCATTGCGGCTGTGATACCGACGATTTGGGGATTTTGTTCAGCCAGTTTTACTAAGGTGTGAGAAAAGACCTTAGCGTAAGCAGGAGGTTTAGGTTTACTAGAAGGAATCGCTTTACCAGTAGTCAAGTTAAAGGGGGTTTGGGCATGGTAGCCTACTTGATCCTTTTCAGCTAGTTCATAACCTTTACCCTTAGTGGTGACAACATGAACCAAAACAGGCCCAGTAATTTGATGAGCTTGTTGGAATGTTGCAATCAATTCCTCTAAATTATGCCCATCAACTGGACCCATGTAGGTAAAGCCCAGTTCTTCAAAAACTGCACCGACTTTAGGAACAGCTAACCGCTTCATTCCTTCTTTAATCCGTTCCAGTTCTGGAGAAATAGATTCACCAAGGAAAGGAAGATGTTTTAGCTGTTCCTCAATCCCTTCAGAGAGAAACTGCACCGGCGGACTCAGGCGCATTTTATTGAGATAACGAGGAATTGCTCCCACATTGGGAGAAATGGACATCTCGTTGTCATTGAGAACCACTAAAAGATTAGTTTTGGGTAGGTGTCCAGCATGGTTAATAGCTTCTAACGCCATACCCCCAGTTAAAGCACCATCTCCAATCACCGCAACGGTTTTAAATTTCTCTCCTTTTAAGTCGCGGGCTAAAGCCATTCCCAATGCGGCAGAAATACTTGTAGAAGCGTGTCCTGCACCAAAATGATCAAACTTGTTTTCGCAGCGTTTGAGATAACCTGCAACGCCGTCTTTTTGCCGGAGAGTGTGGAAGTCACTGTAGCGTCCGGTAATTAATTTGTGAGGATAGGCTTGATGTCCTACATCCCATGTCACCTTATCTCGATCTAAATCTAGGGTTTGATAAAGTCCTAGAGTTAATTCTACAACTCCTAAACCCGGACCCAAATGCCCCCCAGTGGCTGCTACGGTTTGTAGGTGCTTCTCTCGAATTTGATGGGCAATTTGTTGCAATTGCCGAATTGACAAACCATGCAACTGGTTAGGATGGGTGATTTCACTCAGGTGCATATTATCAGCTTTTCCTCTCTAACTCTACTTTTGGCATGATTTGATTTTCCCACTTCAGGTGGCTACTAAAATCTGACGATCATTTAATGTTGTTGTATAACTATAACTTTTGTGCGTTTTTAGTAGCTATAGCGATCCTATTTGAGTTGAGAACTTATCGGGAAGGGGGCAGGGGGCAGGGAGTGGGAGGAGGAAAATTCGTTTTGATTTGGTGCAGTTGGATCATCTTGTTTGTGGAGTTTTCTTAGATAAATATAGATACACTCCAAAATCATCAAAAAATCCCATGAAAATGCCCAAAAACCATACATCCAATGTGTAAGTTTTGAAAACGGGTACGACAGGACTCGAACCTGTGACCGTCCGCTTAGAAGGCGGATGCTCTATCCAACTGAGCTACGTACCCATCACTATGATTTATTTTTTCAAGATAAACCTTCCCTATTATATTACCTTTTTATGACAATAGGCAATAGCAAATTAAAAATTTCATTTTTGATCAGAAAAAAGGCTGAAAACCTTGGAGATTAAGCTGAAGTTTTTACACCACGCGCCAAAACTTAATCACTAAGAATCCCCTCCTCTTGAGTCAGGGAAGTGTCAATTCAGTAATAAAGTTTCAGTGATTGATGAGTCGAGGTACACTAAAAACAAAATAGATACAATATTCAGATATATTGTGATGTCAAGGAGTAATTGCCTATGAATATGGATACTTTCCTAGAATCCTATCCTAATCGAGTATCTAGTCAATGCTAAATACTCCTTACCTGGCTACTTAAGTAATTATACTCTATTGTAATGATACAGCAGACCATTACATATTCTTTATCAAAAAAGCCCCTGCGAGGAGTTATTTGCTAGTGCTATGTTTATTCTCAAACGGCAGGATGTTGAAATTTCGACGATTCAGCACCCGAAAAAAGAAGATCAACAAGTGTCGATCCTCTATTATCAGGGGCAGACTTTTCGATTGATTACGGTTTTTAAGGCCAGTGAAGAGGAAGAGGCTAAGACTTTTTGGCGATCGCTCACCGATAACCGAGGAAAAGCTTGTGTGTTATTAGAAGAACCAGAACGCTATAGTATCTGGGGAAAGGTGAAGTTAGACCAAATCAGTAGTGACACTGGTAGTCACACTAAAACTGATGTTTTAACATTAGCTGCTATTACACTGTTACAAGCTGTTTATTTGGATATTGAAGATTTATTAGGAAGTCGTCAAGCCACTCTATTTACAAAAGATATAACGGGGACGTTACAGCAAAAACAATTTCCCAATATCTCTTCTGCCGATGTAGTAAAATCTTTCCTCACTGAGGATTTATCACAGATGAGTACAATGCCAGCTTGGCAAGAAACTCATGTGATTATTCTTCTAGAAGAACTGCACCGTTTAGGAAAAACATATTTTGGTGACACCAACTTTGCTCATCAACTAGATGAGCGATTACAAGATATGCCAGAAGAAGAGCAAGAACTCTTTATTAGTTGGTTAAAAAAATCTCCACTTAATAAGCTTTGGCATTAGGGTGGATATTGATTTGCAAAAAAAAAACTGCTCATTGGCGATTATGTGTCACAAGAATGCAAAAATTGTGAGATATATCATTTAGTGTGCAAAAAATATTACCTTCAGAGCATTTACCTAGTTAATCTCTATGAGTAAATCTTACGACAATTCATCCCGCGCTAAATCCCTGCTAACTACTCAAAATCTCGTTTTGGCGTGTCTTAGTTGGGCTGTTTTAGCATTGTTATACTTTTTGTTGTTTAGCGCCAAAATCCCTGTAGAAGGGAAAGGAGAAGTTCGCGCAGATTGGTATGTAATTGGCACAAATATTTTTGAAGCTATAGCATACTTGGGTGCAAGTCTCTTATGCTGGAGGAACTGGCGGAGTACCCAAATGGTTAGTAGTCGGAAAGTTTGGCTCTCAATCGGCTTAGGAATGTTTGCCTATTTTATAGGTGGACTAATTTTTGGCTATATAGAAATAATTTTAGGTCAAGAACCAGATGTATCTATTGCTGATGTGTTTTTTGTCCTAACTTATCTATGCCTGGGTACAGGTATGGCTTTAGCTTTATTCTCCCGACGCATCAATCTAGAAGCATGGCAATGGCTAATTGTCGTAGCAGTTGGAGGATTAGGAAGTTTTCTGGCTTGGTTGATTTCCCAAAAACCGCAAACATCCACTGATCAGATCGCCTTTATTCTGAATTGGTTTTACATAGTTAGCGATGTGGCATTATTAATTATTGCCACAACGATGCTTCTAGCTTTTTGGGGAGGGAAAGTTTCCCTATCTTGGCGCATGATTGCAGCAGCCGCATTTTCGCTCTACATTGCAGATATGTGGTTTAAATTTGCTCAGGGCGACAATTATCAAAGTGGAGACATACTAGAAGTATTCTGGGTGTTTAGTGGAGTGTTATTCGGTATGGGCGCTGTTCTAGAATACGACGCATCATTGAGTCTTAAACGCCGAGACCGTGGACGCAAACGAACTTAACAAAATTTGGTGTCTACCGTGAGAAAACTAACAGATCCTGACAAACAAGAAATTCTCAAGTTATATCGAGAAACTGCTCAAACAACCTCGACTTTGGCTGAACGCTATGGTGTGAGTAACTCAACAATTAGCCGACTGCTCAAAAGTACCTTACCAGAAGAAGAGTATGAATTTCTCGTCTCTTTAAAACGCGCCGCCAGAACCCCTGAAGGCAGAGCGCAGGTAAGCTATGAGCAGTTACCACTGTTGAATCAACCACCATTTGAAGAAGCAACTTCTACTAGTACCAGCAGCTATGGGGAGTTATTGAACCCAGAACCAGAAAAGCTGGAGATAGCAGCACAAAATGATAGTGATAGTGATGGCGATTTCGCTCAACCCATTCCAGCGAATAGACGGGTAAAAACACGCTCCTCAGCGGTGGAAAAACCCAAGCTTCCAGTCGTCAAAGAACCTCCTGCTGTGAAGGAGTTAGAAATTGTCAGACACAACTCACAGGAAACGCCAATTATTCCTAAACCAAAGTTAGAGGTAGAAACTCGAAATTCACAGCCGAGTTTGTTTGCGGAAATTTTGGATGAGGACTTATTGGATGAACCTGATGATTTAGATGATGACGATTTAGATGATGATTTGTATGGAGATGATGAGGACTTTGAGGATGAAGACTATGAAGAGCCAATACCCCTAGTCACCAGACGCAGAAATGGGGAAACATCTGTTCAAGTTTTACCATTGTCAGTTGCTCATTTACCTAAAACTTGCTATTTGGTAATTGATCGCTCTGCGGAATTAATTACTCGGCCACTCAAGGATTTTGGTGATTTAGGTCAAATTCCTAGTCTGGAAAATCAACAGAAAACTCTGCCGATTTTTGATAACCACAGAGTAGCTAAACGCTTTTCTACCAAGCGCGATCGCGTAATCAAAGTTCCCGACAGTCAAATGCTCCATAAAGCTAGTAACCATTTACAAGCTAAAGGAATTACGCGACTGTTAATTGATGGACAAGTTTACTCTCTGTCTTTAGTGTGACCTAAAGAAAATGTGGATATTTGCTGGTTGGAGTAGTTCCCTACTCTAACCACTGTTTCACAAAGCTGCTGCAAAACGACTGGCTAAATCAATAATGTCTTGTTTGCGAGCAATTTGTTCAACCCATTCTGGGGGAATATTTTCCACCCCGTAATAAATTCCTGCTAATCCACCCGTCACAGCAGCAGTAGTATCTGTATCTCCTCCCAAATTCACAGCTTTAAGAACCGATTCAGCGTAAGACGAACTATTTAACAAACACCAAATAGACGCTTCTAGGGTGTCAATTACATAACCACCAGAATTAATCTCCTCTATCGGTAATTCGGCAATTTTACCGCTAAAAACTCGCTGAAAATGTGATTTTTCCTCAAAATACTCACTATCATTATAAATTTTTTGAATTTGCTCTACACCTTGTAAATAAGCTGTTAGTAAATCAGCCCCTTTTAGTAATTCTATTGCCATACTAATATAAATCCCACAAGCCATTTGCGATCGAAGATGGCCATGAGTAATACAAGAAACCTGATGTACCCTGTTAATTAATTCTGGAAAACTCAAAGTTTCGTGTAAATAAGCCATTGGCAAAATTCGCATTAATGAACCATTACCATTACTTTTTTCACTCCTTCCACCTGCTTCTAAAGGTAGAATCCCTTTCTCTAAATTGATAATAGCTTGGTATGTAGTATTACCAATATCAAAGACGTTACCATGAGCCGTCCAGTAATTTTCTCGATACCAGGAACAAAATGATGTGGCTATATCATCTAAAGAATAGCCACTACATAAAGAAGCTGCTAAACAGAACATTAAAGAACTATCATCAGACCAAGTTCCGGGAGGTTGATTCCATGTCCCGTAACCTAGCATCGTTGTGACTGGGGATTTCATGCGTTCAGCACGACTAGTAAATTCCACAGGAACACCTAAAGCATCACCGACACATACACCCATCAAACCAGATAAAACTTTAGTAGCAGTTGACATAATTTTATCTCAATATTAAAGACGTAAAAATATAGTATTTACCCTAAATATAGCATTTCTTCTTAACGAGGTACAAATTTATCTGCGTTCATCTGCGTTTATCATCTTCCATCTGCGGTTAACTCTTTCTTCTTCGCTATTGATTAAATAACTTATCTTAATTTCCAGCAATTTTATAAATCTTTGGAACATTTAAAAAGAGAATACGACATAGTAATTAAAGGAAAAAATTTACAAGCAGGTTAATTTTATGCGACATTTATTTAAATCATTTGTGACTTTAGCAGCCTTATCTTCCCTAACGATTTCATCAGTATTAATGACAAATGGCAAAGCATTTGCTGAAAACGAAAAAGGCACTAATGCTAATTATGTAGGTGTGGGTTTAGCCGCTGGTGTCACCGAAGGAGGACAAACAAATGATGCCCCTAACTTGGGTGGTAATCTGACAGGAAGATTGAAATTAGGAAATACACCACTTTCTGCCCGTGGTAACGTCCTCTGGAGTGATCAAACCAGTGCTATCATCCCAGAACTTTCTGTAGACGTACCCATTGCGAATAGAACTAATGCTTTTTTGACCGGTGGCTATTCTTTTGTGGAAACTGATGGTAAAGCCACACCTTTGGGGAATAGAGATTCTGTAGTTGTAGGTGCGGGAGTAGAATCTGAAGTTGGTAAAAACTTCCTGTTGTATACCAACGCTAAGGTTGGATTACGTGCTTATCAAAATAGTCCTGCTTCTGCTGTGAGTATTAATGCTGGGATTGGCTACAGTTTCTAGTCATGGAGATTGGGAAGTTACAGAAAAACTCATAACCGGTTTTGTGAAGTGTTGAATCACCGACGAAGCCGGGTTTTTAAATGTTAAAATTATATTCTTATTCATAGTTCCGACCAATTTTTCGGGGTTATCTCGCTGAAGATGTGCGAATAATTTCCTACTTTGGCCTTAACTTACGCCTTATTTGAGAAACGTATCTACTGTAATGGTTAACTCTGCTGCTTCCCCGCTTACCAATCGTAAGCCTTCCAAAGTCGAAGGTCTCAAAGAAAATAGTAATTTTTTGCGTGAACCTGTAGCTACTGAAATCCTCCAGGATACCACCCACTTTACTGAAGACGCAATTCAGATTCTCAAGTTTCACGGTTCTTATCAACAGGATAATCGTGATAATCGTGTCAAGGGACAGGAAAAAGATTACCAGTTTATGCTGCGGACAAAAAATCCTGGGGGGTTAGTACCACCACAGCTATATCTGGCTTTAGATAAACTAGCTGATGAATATGGTAATCATACCCTCAGAGCTACTACTCGCCAAGGCTTTCAGTTACATGGTATTCTCAAAAAGCATTTAAAAACAGCGATCGCTACAATTGTCCAAAATCTCGGTTCAACGTTGGGTGCTTGTGGTGACATTAACCGCAACGTTATGGCACCTCCTGCCCCCTTTAAAAATCGCTCAGAATATCAGTATGCTTGGGAATATGCCCAAAATATCGCTGATTTACTTTCTCCCCAAACTGGCGCTTATTATGAAATTTGGTTAGATGGGGAAAAAGCCATTAGCGCCGAAGAACACCCAGATGTCAAAGCAGCCCGACAAAGTAACGGTAATGGCACTATTATTCATGATTCCGTAGAACCCATCTATGGAACTCATTATATGCCCCGCAAATTTAAAATTTGCGTCACAGTTCCCGGTGATAATTCCGTTGATTTATATTCCCAAGATTTAACTTTGGTAGTAATTACCAATAAAAAAGGCGCATTAGCAGGATTTAATATCTTCGCTGGTGGTGGTTTGGGTAGAACCCATAATAAGGAAGAAACTTTTGCCAGAATTGCCGATCCCATTGGTTATGTAGCCAAAGCTGATGTATATAATCTGGTAAAAGCGATAGTTGCCACTCAAAGAGATTATGGCGATCGCACCGACAGACGACACGCCAGGTTAAAATATTTAATTAATGATTGGGGTGTAGATAAATTCCGCACCAAGGTAGAAGAATATTTTGGGAAAGCGATCGAACCTTTTAAACCCCTGATCCAGTTTAAATATAAAGACTTCCTGGGCTGGAATGAACAAGGAGACGGTAAACTCTTCTTGGGTATTTCCATTGATAACGGTCGTGTCAAAGATGACGAGACATTTCAACTAAAAACCGCTTTGCGGACAATTGTTGAACAATTTAATCTCCCTATTAGGCTGACAGGTAATCAAAACCTGATTTTTTACGACATTGCACCAGAAGACAAAGAGGCAATTCAAGAGATACTGGACAAATGCAGCGTTGTGGCTGATCCCGACCAAATAGCAGC
>NZ_VILD01000001.1:145246-149749 GCF_009712085.1 Anabaena sp. UHCC 0253 | reverse complement strand
CTATGGCTTGTCCGGCTTTGCCTACTTGCGGTTTAGCAATCACAGAATCGGAAAGGAGCTATTCCCGGAATTTAGAAAGAATTCGGGCTTTATTAGATAAATTGGGTTTACAAAATCAACATTTTGTGGTAAGGATGACAGGCTGTCCTAATGGTTGCGCTCGTCCTTATATGGCAGAATTGGGTTTTGTTGGTAGTGCTGCGGAATCTTATCAAGTGTGGTTGGGTGGTTCACCAAATCAAACCCGCTTGGCTCAACCTTTTGTGGAAAGACTGCACCACAATGATATTGAAAGTTTCCTAGAACCGATTTTTGTCTTCTTTAAAAAGTCACGCACACCCAAAGAAAGTTTTGGGGATTTTTGCGACAGATTGGGTTTTGATGCGATTAGGGAATTTGTGGCTAATTACACACCAGGAGAACCTACTAGCAGCGGTAAATCACGTCATAGAGTCAGTCTGCGGGATGATTTTTACGCGCAACTTAAGGAAACTGCTGAAAAACAAGAACGGCCAATGACTGATTTGGTTCATGAGGCTTTGGAGAAGTATTTCCAAACTCTGTAGAAAGATATTCTCACGCAAAGGCGAGGCAGCGCGGTCTTGGGGGTTTCCCCCATGAGCGACTGCCGTAGCAAAGACGCAAAGTTGTTTTTGGGGTTTTTGCGTGAGATGAATTTAGTGAACTGCTGTAAATTATGTTAAAATTCATTGAGGTACAAGAAGAAAGAATTAACCGCAGATGGAAGAGGATAAACGCAGATTAACGCAGATGAATTTGTACCTCGTTAGACTAGGAAATTTGAGAATATATTCTCTGAGGGAGAAGGTATGACTACAAAAATATTCCCATCTATTCAACCTACCCTTTATGAAGAAGATTATTATTTATGGATAGAAACAACTCTTCAACAATTACAAAATCAAGATATTGAAAATTTAGATTGGCAACATTTAGTAGAAGAGATAGAAGCTTTGGGAATTGAACAAAGACGAAAGGTAGAAAGTTATCTCAAGCAATTATTAATTCATCTTTTACTTTATTGTTATTGGGAATCTGAAAAAGAATTTTGTCAACGAGGTTGGAAAAATGAGATTTCTAATTTTCGAGATGAATTAGAATTTTCTTGTCGTTCTAAAACACTTTATAATTATTTTCTTAATTGTTTAGATTCAGTTTATCTCAAAGCTAGAAAACAAGCAATTCAGAAATCAGGTTTATCTAGTGAGATTTTCCCGGAACAATGTCCTTTTACTCCTGATGATATTCTTAATAGTGATTATTTTCCTAGTCTCTAAATCCTGATGCTGACACATTATGTCTCAACTCCAACGCATTACTATTAATCCCAATCAACTCCAAGCCACCCAACTTTTATTAACACCCCAACAACAACATTATTTGCTGCGGGTGTTGCGGTTGCGGGATGATGATAAATTTATTGCTATGGATGGTATGGGTAAATGGTGGTTAGCGCAGGTACAAGGGGAACAAGGACAGGTTTTAGAACTACTTGAAGTGAAAACAGAGTTACCTGTATCTATCACCTTAATGATGGCATTACCGAAAGGAAATGGATTTGATGAGATTGTCCGGTGTTGTACAGAATTGGGAGTAAATTGTATTTTACCTGTTTTGAGCGATCGCACCTTATTAAATCCTAGTCCCCAAAAACTAGAACGCTGGCGACGCATAGCCTCTGAAGCGGCTGAACAATCAGAACGGGCTTTTGTTCCTACGATTTTAGAACCTGTAGCGTTTAATACCGCTGTCAAGGAAAGTACCGCTGCTCACCGTTATCTGTGTGAAGCCCGTGGTGATTTTCCCCATTTAAACCAGGTAATTAATAACACCGCCAATGATATTATGATCGCTATTGGTCCTGAAGGAGGATGGACAGATCAAGAAATAGAAATAGCTGTAAAATCAGGATTTGCACCTATTTCTCTGGGTCGTCGCATTCTTCGTGCAGTCACAGCGCCCATAGTTGCGGTATCTTTAATAGCAGCCAATTTTGAATGATCACTTCGCCAAAACAACACCTAATTATTTTTACCCGTTATCCAGAACCAGGAAAGACAAAAACCCGGCTTATCCCGGCTTTGGGTGATGTTGGTGCTGCTAATTTGCACAAGCAGATGACTGAATATACTATTTCTCAGGTGAAAGAATTGCAAAAAATGACCAAAGTATCCGTAGAAGTACGGTTTACAGGTGGTGATTTGGAAAAAATGCAAGACTGGTTAGGGAATGATTTAGTATATCAATTTCAAGGTGAGGGAGATTTAGGGGAAAGAATGGAGCGATCGCTTATAAGTGCGTTTAATCAAAATGTAGAACAAGCCATTATCATTGGTACAGATTGTCCTGGTGTTAATTCCCAAGTTTTAGCAACAGCTTTTGAGCAACTACGGATTTGCAATCTCGTATTAGGACCAGCCCTAGACGGTGGTTATTATTTAATAGGCTTACAACCACCAATACCAGAATTATTTACGAATATTCATTGGGGTACGGCTCAAGTATTCCCAAAAACAGTAGAAAAAGCCCAGAAATTGAATTTATCAATAGGTTATCTGCAACCTTTAGCGGATATTGATCGTCCAGAGGATCTTCGGCCCTAATAATTAGACAGTATATTCACTGATAATATATACTTAAGTATATCAGAAATCACCACCATAATCAATAGGAAATTTAAATCATCCATTGAGGAAAAAATTTGGTAAACTAAAACTCATAAAACTTCCTCTAAGTTTAATTTTAAATAGACTATGTTTGAATTGCCTAAGGCGTTTTCTGTATTGGGTTTACCAGTTCATATAATGAAAAATTATCCCGACTGGTTACTAGATTGTTTAAGAGAAGAGAAAGGAACTCATGTCGTTACGCTCAATGCAGAAATGACCATGCAAGCAGAGCGTAATCCCGCTCTATCAAAGGTAATTCAAAATGCTGAATTAGTAATTCCTGATGGAGCAGGAGTTGTTCTGTATTTACAATATTTATTAGGACAAGATGTACAACGCTTTCCAGGAATTGAATTAGCAGAAAATCTTTTACAAGTAGTATCTCAACAAAAAAAATCTGCTTCTATATTTTTCTATGGGGGCGCACCGGGAGTAGCCGCTAAAGCAGCAGATTTATGGCAAAAACAACTTCCCCAGTTACAAATATTAGGTACACATTCTGGTTATCATTTTCCAGAAGAAGAACAACAGTTATTACAAACTCTCACTCAACTACAGCCACAGGTGATATTTGTTGGTTTGGGAGTACCACGTCAAGAATTATGGATTGCTCAAAACCGCCATTTATGTCCCCATTCAATTTGGGTAGGTGTTGGTGGTAGTTTTGATATTTGGTCAGGAACAAAAACACGCGCTCCGGGTTGGTTAGCAAATAATAATTTAGAATGGCTCTATAGATTATATCAAGAACCTTGGCGGTGGCGACGGATGTTAGCTTTACCAGAATTTGCCTTAAAATCTTTAGTTTATCGTTGGACTGTAAGATGTGAATAGTTAAAAAAGTCGGCGTTGCTGATTAACGGTATGAATTTTAGTCTCACGCAAAGGCGCAAAGACGCAAAGGTAAGAGTTTTAAAGATTCAATTTAGGAAAACCAACATTTATAAGCATTTGTTGGGTGGCGCTGTCGCTTAACCCAACCTACCAAAATCCTTATAACTATGCCAATATTCACCAGCATGGGAAATACTGAAAAAGTTCATAGTCAAGAGGAAACAACTCAAAGTCAAACTGGGACAATGGTAGAGTTGCATTCTGTTTCTAAAACTTATCCTCATAATAGCCATCACGCTTTACTTGATGTCAATCTCCAAGTCAAAAAGGGAGAATTTTTATTTATTACAGGTGCTAGTGGTTCTGGTAAATCCACACTTCTAAAAATGCTATATGGTGCGGAATTACCTACCCAAGGAGAAGTAATAGTTGATGATATTAATGTCGCTACTTTAGAAAGCTATAATTTATCATTATTGCGTCGGCGCATTGGGATTGTTTTTCAAGATTATAAACTCATTCCCCAGCGCACAGTCGCGGAAAATGTAACTTTTGTATTGCAAGCACAAGGTTATACCCGCAAAGAAATTCAACGTCGTTTAGAACCAACTTTAAAATTGGTGGGTTTATTATCTAAAGCTGACCGATTTCCTGATCAACTTTCTGGGGGTGAACAGCAACGAGTAAGTATTGCGCGAGCAATTGTCGGAACACCACCTTTATTATTAGCAGATGAACCTACGGGAAATCTTGATCCTGATAATTCTTGGCAAGTAATTCAAATCTTTCAAAAGTTAAATTCCTTTGGTGCAACGGTGATTATCACTACCCATGATGAGCAGTTAGTCAGACGCTGTAATTATCCAGTGGTGCAAGTTAAAGATGGGAAATTATATCGAAAATAGTTACAAAAAAAAGGGAAGAGGGAAGAGGGAAGAGGGAAGAGGGAATAGGGAATAGGGAACAGGGAACAGATAAG
>NZ_VILD01000001.1:141258-145221 GCF_009712085.1 Anabaena sp. UHCC 0253 | reverse complement strand
GGAATAGGGAATAGGGAACAGGGAACAGATAAGAAACTTTAGTTGCACCAGTTGAAAGCTCAGTCAAAAAAAAGATGTTTTTCAACATGAGTTTTTTCTGTTCCCTCTGAACTAGTCTAACGAGGTACAAAATTATCTGCGTTCATCTGCGGTTAATTCTTTCTTATTCTACCTCGTTAGACGAAGAAATGGCATTTATCAGAAAAAGCTTTGAATATTCTGAACAAATTCTAAAGTATTTTCTAAATGAATATTATGTCCAACTTGAGGAATTATTTGTAATTTAGTACAGTTACATTTCTCATTTATTAATATATTAATATCAATAAATTTTTCATCTTTTTCACCAACTATTAATAAGATAGGAATAGTATTCTTAGGTAACAGTTCCCATAAACAAGGTTGAGAACCTGTTCCCATAAACTGCAATGATTTGACTAAATTTAAAGGATGATTTGCTAATCTAGTCTCTATCATAGATTGGTATTGAGGATGATTTTTGATATTTCCAAAGATTGGCTGTTGATACCAATTATTGAGAAAGTTATAAAAATCATCTTTACTGATTATTCGGGTTAATTTTCTAGCTATTTGAATATCACTTTTGATTCTAGCTAATTGTTCTGCTTCTGTTGCTAAACCTGGAGAAGCAGATTCTAAAATAACTTTAATGAATCGCTGGGGAAAATGGAGGGAAAGATATAAAGCTAATCTTCCCCCCATGGAATAACCAATTAAAAAACATTGGTCAATTCTTAATTCATCTAATAAGTTAATAATAGCTTGGGCTGTAGATGCCATTTGATAACATTCATCATCACCTAAAATCTGAGTTTTACCATGTCCTGGTAAATCAAGAATGAGATAGGAGAAATCATCATTTAGTAATTCGATGACTTCATTAAATTCATGAATATTACCCATAAAACCATGTAAAAACAGAATTATTGGTTTGTTTGGGTGATGAGTTAAAGAATAGTGAAATTGATATTGATTCAGAGTCATGAACAGTTAGCCAGCAGTGAAAAATTAAGGTAAAAATCTATCTAAAGCGGCTTTGAGTTGTTCAATTTCTAGCTCAATATTACCCTCTTGGGCGGCTCTAGCAATACACTCGGTTAAATGTTCATCTAAGACAATGCGTGCTACTTTATCTAATGCTCCACGCACAGCGGCAATTTGTAATAATACATCAGGACAAGGGGTATTTTGCTGTACCATAGTTTTCACGCCCCGAACGTGTCCTTCTATACGGGAAAGTCGGTTAATAATCCGCCGTAAAGATTCTTCACTGTGGACATGAGGATGAGCAGAATCGGCTTGGTGGTGATGGTGTGTGTGTTCTGCTTGCTCTGATGTAGATGAAGATTCGCTAGTTAGTGGGTTTGCTCCATTCATGGGTGATTATGTTAAGATTTGTTTTGGCATTTTGGCATTCACTAATATTTTAACCCAGCGATCGCCTGGGAAGATGAAAAAATATGCTCTACACCTAAGTGAATCAGAGATTCCGTAAAATCCCAGAAACTTAAAGTTGAGTGAAAATGTCAATAAACCAGAATCCTGATCGGATCTGTCAAAATAGGTGTAGATAGATTTATCAAGAAACAGTAAAAATTAGGCTTGTAGATTAGGTTGTGATTATGCGATTTTCCAAACTATCCCGGTCTATCCGACAACTCAGTACCCATGTTTTAGCGATTTTTATGGGAGTGATGTTGACTGTTACCTCTCTACAGGTATTACCTTCAGTAGCAGAACCGGGTCCAAATCCTGTCACTGAGTCATCAACAAAAGTTGCTCAAAAGTCATTGCCGGCTACATCTGTCATTGGTAGTAGTAGTTTTGTGACAGCAGCGGTGAATCGTGTGGGATCAGCAGTAGTCAGAATTGATACAGAACGAACGATTACTCGCCGAAATGATCCTTTAATGGAAGATCCATTTTTCCGGCGGTTTTTTGGTGATAGCTTTCCCCAACAATCACCAACTGAACAATTACGGGGTTTAGGTTCTGGTTTTATTCTCGATAAAAGTGGAGTAATTCTAACCAATGCTCACGTAGTTGATAAAGCTGATAAAGTCACAGTCCGTCTTAAAGATGGTCGCACTTTTGAAGGTAAAGTTAGAGGCATTGATGAGGTTACAGATTTGGCTGTAGTCAAAATAAATGCTGGTAATGATTTACCTATTGCACCTTTGGGTTCTTCTAGTAATGTTCAGGTAGGAGACTGGGCGATCGCTGTCGGTAATCCGTTAGGATTTGATAATACCGTCACTTTGGGAATTGTCAGCACATTGAAACGTTCTAGCGCCCAAGTTGGTATCAGCGATAAACGCTTAGACTTCATTCAAACTGACGCAGCTATTAACCCTGGTAACTCCGGTGGACCATTACTAAATGGTTTAGGAGAAGTGATTGGGATTAATACCGCAATTCGCGCCGATGCGATGGGGATTGGGTTTGCAATTCCTATTGATAAAGCTAAAGCGATCGCTGTACAATTACAACGAGATGGCAAAGTTGCTCACCCTTATTTAGGTGTGCAAATGGTAACATTAACACCGGAATTAGCAAAACAAAATAACAGTGATCCCAACTCTATGTTTGCGATTCCTGAAGTTAAAGGTGTTTTGGTAATGCGGGTTGTCCCTAACTCTCCTGCTGCAACTGCGGGTATTCGTCGCGGAGATGTGATTGTCCAAATTGATAATAAAGCAATCACCAGTGCTGAACAGTTGCAAAGGGTAGTAGAAGACAGTACCCTGGGTCAAATGTTGCAAATAAAAGTCCAAAGAGGTAGTCAAACACAAATGCTTTCAGTCCGTACCGCTGAATTGAAAGACATTTCTTAGTTACTTTTGAGTATGGGGTATGCTTCGGTGTACCCCTGACTATATCTGTAGAAATTCTTTCCATATTTATAGATTAACTTATCCCCAGAATCAGATAACTAATTTTTTACATCTGTAGTTCAAATTTTCCAGAATTGAAATAGAAATACTATTTATCAGTTAGTCTATTTATTAGCCCAACACCAATAAATAGAAAAATGCTGAAAATTTTTGCAGACAGAGGTGGGACATTTACAGATATAGTTGCTGTCACCCATAATCAAGCAATTATAGACAGACTTTCAAATTTTACAGAACGTTTTTTAATAGTCCCTCTAGCTCATCAAGAATGGGTAATAGTCTATAAATTACTTTCAGAAAATCCTGAACAATATCAAGATGCAGTTATTCAAGGAATTCGGGATATTATCGGTATTTCTGCTAATGAACCTATTCCCTATCAAACTATAGAGGTAGTGAAAATGGGAACAACAGTAGCAACAAATGCACTGTTAGAAAGACATGGAGACAGGGTAGTTTTAATCATTACCAAAGGCTTTAAAGATGCGTTACGAATTGGCTATCAAAATCGTCCGAATATCTTTGCTCGTCAGATTATTTTGCCTACCATACTTTATGAACAAGTAATTGAAGTAGATGAAAGATATGATGCTCATGGACATGAATTAATATCAGTAAATCCTGAAAAAGTTAAACATGATTTGCAAACAGTTTATAATACAGGAATTAGAAGTTGTGCCATTGTGTTTATGCACAGCGATCGCTATCCCAAACACGAACAACAAATAGCCCAAATTGCTCAAGAAATTGGCTTTACACAAATTTCTGTATCCCATCAAGTTAGTCCATTAATGAAACTCGTCAGTCGAGGAGATACCACCGTTGTTGATGCCTATTTAACTCCCATTCTTCGTCGTTATGTAAACCAAGTAGCTAGTCAATTACCAAATGTAAAATTAATGTTTATGAAATCTGATGGAGGATTAACTGATGCCGAAAAATTTCAAGGTAAAGATAGCATTTTAAGTGGTCCGGCTGGGGGGATTGTCGGTGCAGTACAAACCAGTAAAAGAGCAGGTTTTGAATTAATAATCACCTTTGATATGGG
>NZ_VILD01000001.1:137700-141233 GCF_009712085.1 Anabaena sp. UHCC 0253 | reverse complement strand
AGGAACAAGTACAGATGTTGCCCATTTTAAAGGAGAATATGAAAGACAATTAGACTCAGAAATTGCCGGTGCAAGAATGCGAGTTCCCGTCTTAGCAATTAATACCATCGCTGCGGGAGGTGGTTCAATTTTATATTTTGATGGTTCTAGCTATCGTGTAGGACCAGAGTCTGCTGGATCAAATCCTGGTCCTGCTTCCTATCGTCGTGGTGGACCATTAACAGTTACAGATGCTAACGTCATGTTAGGGAAAATTCAACCCCAATATTTTCCCGCAGTTTTTGGTAACGAAGGTAATTTACCCTTAGATAAAAAAATAGTAAATCAGAAATTTATACAATTAGCTGAAAATATTGCATCTTTCACCGAAAATAATAGAAACCCTGAACAAGTAGCAGCAGGTTTTATTAGTATTGCTGTGGAAAATATGGCTAATGCGATTAAAAAAATTAGCCTCCAACGAGGTTATGATATTAGTGAATATGCACTATGTTGTTTTGGTGGTGCAGGTGGACAAGTTGCTTGTTTAATTGCTGATACTTTAGGGATGAAAAAAATATTTTTACATCCTTTTGCTGGTGTACTTTCTGCTTATGGAATGGGTTTAGCAGATGTGAGAGCAAATAAAATTACCGGAGTCGAAAAACATTTAACTCCAACATTAATTCCTGAATTAGAGCAGTTAGTTAAATATTTGGAAATTGCAGCAAAAAAAGAGTTAAACCAGGAGGATAGTAATTTACAACTAGAGGTAATTAATAAAGTCAATTTGAAATATGCAGGAACTAATTCAATTTTAACAGTTGACTTTTTTACAGCTGTAGCAGAAATGCGAAACCAGTTTGAAAATGAACATAGGTTAAGATATGGTTTTATACAAACAGAAAAACCTTTAATTGTAGAATCTATTTCTGTGGAAGTTGTGCAAAAAATGGATACTCCTGAAGAACCTGTCATTATTCGGCAAAGAACATTAAAAGAGAAACCCAAACCTGTAGAAAATGTCAAGATATTTACGGCTGATAAATGGCATAATACACCAGTTTATAGACGAGAAGATTTACAACCTGGAGATTCTATAAAAGGTGCTGCAATTATTGTCGAGAAAATTAGCATAATTGTAGTTGAACCTAATTGGAAAGCACAGTTAAATGAACAAAATCATTTAATTTTGGAACGTATTAACTAATTATCATCACCCATAAAAAATCTCTCTTCACACCTCTTACCTTTGTGTTCTTCGTGGTTTATTTTATGAATTATTTTTTAAACTAACCACAAAGACGCAGAGAGCGCAGAGAAAAAAGAAACAAGAAAAGTATTTATTGATGTCGAAAAATGTGATTCGTTAAGAGGAAATTAATTATGTATTCTATGTCTCAACCAGATCCTGTTCGTTTAGAAATTTTCAAAAACCTCTATCAATTTATCGCTGAACAGATGGGAATTGTACTACAAAACACAGCCGCATCAGTGAATATTAAAGAAAGGTTAGATTTTTCCTGTGCGATTTTTGATAGTTTGGGTTTATTGGTTGCTAATGCTCCTCATATTCCTGTGCATTTAGGTTCTATGAGTGAAAGTGTCAGCAGTTTAATTAATGCTGAAGGGAATAATATCAAACCAGGAAATGTGTATTTATCAAATAACCCCTACAACGGGGGTACACATTTACCTGATGTCACCGCTATTACGCCCATTTTTGATACTGAAAATAAACAAATTATCTTTTATGTTGCTTCCCGTGGACATCAAGCAGATATTGGTGGGATCACTCCCGGTTCTATGCCTCCCCATAGTAGCACTATCTTAGAAGAAGGAATTATTTTTGATAATTTTCTCTTAGTTAATAAGGAAGATTTTCAAGAATTAGAAGTGAGAAATTTTTTATTAAATCATTCCTATCCTAGCCGAAATCCTGATCAAAATATAGCAGATTTTAAGGCTCAAATTGCTGCCAATAATAGGGGTGTACAAGAATTGTTAAAAATGGTCAATCAATATGGACTAGAAACTGTAAAACTTTATATGCAGTTTGTTCAAGATAATGCAGAAGAGTCTGTTAGGCGAGCAATTGATGTTTTAAAAAACGGTGCATTTATTTATGAAATGGATAATGGCGCAAAAATTCAAGTTAAGGTAACAATTGATCGTGAAAATCGCAGTGCTAAAATTGATTTTACTGGTACTTCTACACAATTAAATAGTAACTTTAATGCTCCCAAAGCTGTAACTCAAGCTGCGGTTTTATATGTCTTTAGAACATTAGTTAATGATAATATTCCTCTCAATGCTGGGTGTTTGCAACCTTTAGAAATTATTATTCCAGAAGGTTGTATGTTAAACCCCATTTATCCCGCCGCCGTTGTAGCAGGAAATGTGGAAACTTCCCAAACTATTGTTGATGCTTTATATGGTGCATTGGGTGTGATGGCTGCTTCCCAAGGAACAATGAATAATTTCACTTTTGGTAATCAAAAATATCAATATTATGAAACTATTTGTGGTGGTTCTGGTGCAGGAATAAATTTTGATGGTACTGATGCAGTTCATACCCACATGACTAATTCTCGCTTGACAGATCCAGAAGTTTTAGAAACCCGCTATCCTGTACAAGTAGAAAGTTTTAGTCTGCGTTTTCATAGTGGTGGTAAAGGAAAATATGCAGGGGGTAATGGGGTAATTCGTCGCATTAAATTTCTAGAACCAATGACAGCTAATATTCTTTCTAGCCATCGTTTAATTCCTCCCTTTGGTTTACATGGTGGGGAAGAGGGAAAAGTAGGAAGAAACTGGATAAAACGTGAAAATGGCACTGAGGAGTATTTAGATAGTACAGCTACAGCAGAGATGCAATCTGGGGATATTTTTGTGATAGAAACTCCTGGAGGTGGAGGATTTGGTAAGTCGTCGTGAAGGTAAGCGAAACTAGGCGTTGCTGATTAAGAGTATGATTTTGTTTCACGCAGAGGCGCTCCAGTCACAGAGAGTAAGGGTTTGAAATCTTTGATTTTTCAATTTCATACTTCAATTCAGCAACGCCCGAAACTAAATATAAACCTTACCTTTTTCCTAACTTCCAATCTTCACCACCAGGTAATTGAGTTAAATAATCATCAATTACAGCCGGTAATTCCTTAACTGAATATTCATAAGTCAATTTTAAGAGAACTTTGGCTTGATTAATTATCTGTTCTTTATCTACCATTTCAGCAAGTTTAAATGGACTGTAAATACCATTCATTACCTCATCACTAGCATCACGAATAGCTTCTTCAAATTCTTCTTCTAGCATTAAGTCCCATTCATCTATTTTGATATAATAAAAACTTTTATTATCCTGCAAATTTATTTTCTTGATTTCTCGAATTGAACCCCGAATTGAATTAGCCCAAGAATTAGTTAAACGTTGTTCTACTTGATTCTTAATCAGATGAATTATTAATCTAACTAAGAAAGATTGAATATTTCTTAAAATCCCTTGTCTACCCATTCCCTCTAATTCATCTACAATAACTAAAGCATCGGCATAA
>NZ_VILD01000001.1:136887-137675 GCF_009712085.1 Anabaena sp. UHCC 0253 | reverse complement strand
CTGAGGTCTATTAATTCCTGTGTCATTTTTGTATTAACCTCAAATTAATTCAACATATCTATCCAAATTATACCTAAATATGCCAAAATAAAATAAATATTTTTTTGTTAGGCGTTGCTGATTAAGAGTATGATTTTGTTTCACGCAGAGGCGCTCCAGTCACAGAGAGTAAGAGTTTGAAATCTTTGATTTTTCAATTTCATACTTCAATATGGCTATCGCCACGCAGGCTATCAGCAACGCCTTTTTCCCAATCTTTGCACGTCGCTAAACCTGCATTTAGATCCCCGAATTCTTACTTTAATCTTTAGTAAAAATTACAATTAAAATAAGAAGTTGGGGATCTTCGACTAGGGGATCGTTAACTACTTACGATTAAACCAACTTTCCCCACCGGGTAACTGTATTAAAACTTCCGCGATCGCTTTCGGTAAACTTTTAGCCGAATGTTCATAAGTCAAACCTAAAAATTGACAACCTTTTGCTATCAACTCCGGTTTATCAATGATTTCCTCCAATTGAAATTGATTATATGCACCATTTAAAACCTCATCACTAGCATCAGCTATAGCTTTTTCTATAACTTCCTCTAAAATTAAATCTTCCCATTCATCAACATTAATATAATAGGATTTTTTATTTTCCTTCAAGTTGATATCTTGAATTCCTACCACTGCATTTCTAATAGAAGCTGCCCAAGAATTGGTTAGCCGTTGTTCAATTTGATTTTTAATGAGATGTATTAGTAAAATCTTTAAAAAAGACTTTATTTGTTGTATAATTGCTTT
>NZ_VILD01000001.1:124660-136862 GCF_009712085.1 Anabaena sp. UHCC 0253 | reverse complement strand
CGAATGTTCATAAGTCAAACCTAAAAATTGACAACCTTTTGCTATCAACTCCGGTTTATCAATGATTTCCTCCAATTGAAATTGATTATATGCACCATTTAAAACCTCATCACTAGCATCAGCTATAGCTTTTTCTATAACTTCCTCTAAAATTAAATCTTCCCATTCATCAACATTAATATAATAGGATTTTTTATTTTCCTTCAAGTTGATATCTTGAATTCCTACCACTGCATTTCTAATAGAAGCTGCCCAAGAATTGGTTAGCCGTTGTTCAATTTGATTTTTAATGAGATGTATTAGTAAAATCTTTAAAAAAGACTTTATTTGTTGTATAATTGCTTTTTTACTCATCCCCTCTAACTCATCAACAATAGCTAAAGCATCGGCATAACGCTGTTCTAAAATACTATTTCTGAGGTCTATTAATTCCTGTGTCATTTTTGTATTAACCTCAAATTAACTCAACTACATTTAATATAGCAAAATTCAAGAATTCATCTCCTAATTTGCTTAACATTATTCTATCCTCCTAACCATTCTTCTCTAGAAACTCCAGCTTGTCGTTGATCAAATAATTTTGAGAAACAGGTGTTAGTCTAGGCATTTTATACAAACTGTGTAATTTGATTTAAATTAATATCCTCAATTACAGGAATATTTAACCCTAAACGTAAACGCAAAGCTAACCAATTACTTAATGCTTCTCTTAATTCACGACGACAACCTTCTAAGGTTTGATAATTTGCCCATACTCCCTGTAAACCAGGAATTTCACCCCAATAACTACTATCGTCTTCAATAATTTCATAAACTGCTAATTCCATTGCTTTATCAATGTAACTTGCCAACATTTTTAGTATTTCCTTATAAATGAAAATCAAAGTCATTACTCAGCAATTATTTTTGCATTCAGCAAAGTAAAAATCCTATCCAGTTCTAATATTCCTGTTAATTCAGCCTCTTCTTTTGAGTTTAACATTCCTGCTTTATTTTTCTCAGAAAGTTCATCTAACCGAGATTGTAATTCTGAACTAAATTTAAATAAATTCAAATTTCTAACTTTGCTGATTTCGATTCCTGACTCTACCCAGGATGAGGGTTGAATCATCACTTGAGTAATCATGGGCGTATTTTTATTACTTTGGGGATGTTTATATTCTAACATATAAGTTAAAACTACAAGAATATAATTTAAACCTTTGCGTCTTTGCTCCTTTGCCTCTTTGCGCGAAATAAAAATATAAACCTCCCTTTTTTTCTAACTTCCGAAAATAATAAAAATATTTTCCTAACGACTTGAGAAAAATCACACATCGCGCTAGTCTTCATTAGCGTCAACCGTGAAACTCAAACCATGACAAACCACCCCCAAATACCCCCCCTGCACCTGGAAACGTCCCATTGGCTTAGGCTGGGATCAGCCCTACACCGTCCGTTATCCTAGTAATATTGATGATGGTCCCTGGCACGGAATGCCCCTTGGTGGCTTTGGTGCAGGGTGTATAGGACGTTCTTCACGGGGAGACTTTAACCTGTGGCATATTGACGGGGGAGAACATACTTTCAAAAATGTTCCTGCTTGTCAATTTAGTGTTTTTGAATCTGGACAAGCTTACGCATTATCTACCCAACCTCCAGAAGATCATACACTGCAATCTTGGCAATGGTATCCAACATCTGAGGAACAGAATTCAGGAACATATCATGCACTTTATCCTCGCAGTTGGTTTGTTTATGAAAATGTCTTTAAATCACAATTAACGTGTGAGCAATTTTCGCCAATTTGGGCAGATAATTATCAAGAAACTAGTTATCCTGTCGCGGTTTTTTTGTGGAAAGCACATAACCCAACTAATGCACCAATTACTATTAGCATTATGCTAACTTGGGAAAATATGGTGGGTTGGTTTACTAATACTTTGAAATCTCCTGAAGTGCGAGTTAGAGATGATGGTAGTCCTGTTTATGAATATCAACCAGCTTGGGGACAAAGTCAAGGAAATTATAATTGGTTAGCAGAAGAGGATCAATATTTTGGTTGCGTTTTAGGTCAAGTTGCTGATAATCAAACTGTTCAAGAAGGTGACGGAACTTGGTGTATTGCAACTTTAAAAAATCCTCAAGTGGAAATATTTCATCATTCCCGATTTAATCCTGTGGGTAATGGGGAAGATGTTTGGCAAAGTTTTTCTGAAAATGGTTCTTTACCTAATTATATAGATGAAATTCCCGCAGATGAAAATACTCGTTTAGGTGCGGCCATTGCGGTGCGTTTTACTTTGCAACCTGGGGAAAATTTGGAAGTTCCTTTTGTGCTAAGTTGGGATTTTCCAGTCACAGAATTTGCAGCAGAAGTGAACTATTACCGCAGATATACAGATTTTTTTGGTTGTAATGGTGAGAATGCTTGGCAGATTGCGACTACTGCACTTAAAGAATATCAGAATTGGCGATCGCTCATCCAAAATTGGCAAAATCCCATTTTAGAAAAAGCAGATTTACCTGACTGGTTCAAAATGGCTTTATTTAACGAACTCTACGATTTAACCAGCGGAGGAACTCTCTGGAATGCCGCCTCAGAAATTGATCCCGTTGGTCAATTCGCTGTGTTAGAATGTTTAGATTACCGTTGGTATGAAAGTTTAGATGTGCGGTTATACGGTTCTTTTGGACTGTTGATGTTATTTCCTGAATTGGAAAAATCGGTAATTCGCGCTTTTGCCAGAGCAATTCCCCAAAGTGATGATAGAACTAGAATTATCGGTTATTATTTGACTATCAAATCTGAAAGTCCCCTCGCAGTTCGTAAAGTTGCCGGTGCGACACCCCACGATTTAGGCGCACCCAATGAATGGGTTTGGGAAAAAACCAATTACACTAGTTATCAAGATTGTAATCTGTGGAAAGATTTAGGTTGTGATTTTGTTTTGCAGGTATATCGAGATTTTCTCTTCACTGGTGCAAATGATATCCAATTTTTAGCAGATTGTTGGGATGCTATTGTCCAAACTCTCGATTATGTGAAAACATTTGATCTCGATGGTGACAGTATACCAGAAAATTCCGGCGCTCCTGACCAAACTTTCGATGATTGGCGTTTACAAGGTGTGAGTGCTTATTGTGGTGGTTTGTGGTTAGCAGCTTTGGAAAGTGCGATCGCAATCAGTGATATTCTAACAGACTACAAAGACACAAAAACGCAAAAATCAATTTATCAAACTTGGTTAAATGAATCTAAACCAATATACCAAGCCAAACTTTGGAATGGTGAATATTACCGTTTGGATAGTGAAAGTGGTTCTGATGTGGTGATGGCTGATCAATTGTGTGGGCAATTTTACGCTCGTTTATTGAGTTTACCAGATATTGTCCCCCATGATCATGCTATTTCTGCGTTGAGAAAAGTCTATGATTCCTGTTTTCTCAAGTTCCAAAATGGTCAATTTGGTGCTGCTAATGGTGTTCTTCCCAATGGTTTACCAGAAAATCCCAATTCTACACATCCTTTGGAGGTTTGGACAGGAATCAATTTTGGTCTAGCAGCCTTCCTGGTGCAAATGGAGATGAAAAATGAAGCCATGCAGTTAACTGAGGCTGTGGTTAGGCAAATTTACGACAATGGTTTGCAATTCCGCACCCCGGAAGCAATTACCGCTAATGGTACTTTCCGCGCTAGTACCTATCTCCGCGCTATGGCTATTTGGGGAATTTATTTACTCATTAATACCTAATTTTTGCCTTAGGGATTCGCTATAAAGCTCTAGATTCCTGACTTCTGAGATGAATCGGGGATCTTCTGCTTTACAAAATCTCCAGACTTGAGATCAAATTTCCCTGTTATTTCCGGAAATCGGCAAAAAAATCAGTAATGGTAAGAGTTGAGGAATTTAAATCTGAAAAATAATGCTTTAAGATATGCCTCTTTTCCCTGATTTAGTTATGTTGATCAATCACCGTGTAAATTCTCTGTCTCAGTATTATTGGGTTAATTGTCAATCGAAAAGCCACTGAAAAAATGAGAAATCAGCAATTAACAATAAATTACACAAGTAATTGCGTTTTGCAGAGGCTGTGGCAATAGCATCGCGTACAAGCGGTAAAGATATAATTTTTGTGTACTGAATTTGGTGATTAGTCAAAGTTAACTTTTTAGCCAAATCAGCAATATATACTCACCAGCCCCCTATTCTATTTAGGGTTATGGGAGATAAAAAAGTTTAAATGTCGTACCTTCACCGGATCAAAAATTAAAATTGCCTACTTAAATAATTCTTGTACTCCAGTTGAGACAGATGAAAATTTATCAGTAGATTTCAATTATCTAATCCTACAAGTAGTATCGGTCTAGTTCAATAAAGCAAGGACAGCAGTAGCTTTATCAATCTATTTTGTCAGGTTCGTCAGGTTCAAATGCAGTTGTTATTTATGACTCGCAGTTTAGGGTATAAGTTCCCAGGTAGTTTTAGTAGTATAAAAATCTTAATTTAGCGATCGCTTTTAAAACTTCTCCCTATCACTGAAAAGTTTAGAAAAACTTCAACAGCTTGGGAGTTACAATATAACCTCCTCATTATTCTTTGTCAAGTAATTCGCTCTTAATTTTTTTAGAGCGGTGGAAAAAAAATTCCCGTCGTGAATCCCCTTTCAAAGCTGAACAACAGCGGTTCACATACTGAATTTTCTAGAATATTTTATTTCCTGATACTGAGTTGCCATACGGAATTTATTCTCAATCCAGACCGAAGTATCAACTGCAATCAGGAATATCATCAGTAAATCATGACAAATAATGATAGTTATTCCCACTATATCAACTTAATAACTATCACTGTAATCTCACTTATATCAATCGGCTATATACATATAATTATCAAAATTTTTATTTAATCAAAAAGCAATTTTGCCTAATGAGTAAATGAATATAAGTAAATTAATTTAATCATCATCAAAAGTTCATAGCGATACAGTTTTATCTATCTACACCTGACTAAAAGTGTTCACTTGGCTCAAAAATAAATATATAGATTAATTAATAAATTATATAAATTTAGATTATCAAAAATCATGAAGTTGGATAAATATTTAATTTATTTTTTAGTTCATATTTAATCACAGTTTTTGTTGACTTTAACTTGATATCAAACTCTGTAATTCTTTTATAGCAAGGCTTTAATCATTAAACGCCTTCATATTTTTAGATCCTAAATGTAGGAATATTGGGGATTAAAATCATAGATATTATTGTTTAAAATGTATCTCATATAATCTATATGCCAAGAATATAGATTGAACTCAGTCGTAGTGTTTTTGCTTCGTATTACGATAATAGCATCTGCCAATCAGATTAAAATGGGGGGTGTCACCCCCTCTTTTTTTTAGGAGTGGGGACAAAACTCAAACTTGCACAAGACATAAGTAAATATCTAGATATGTTCAGTAAATTTAACTTAAATCTTGCCAGTTTGGCAGATGACATTAGCGACAAAAAATAGTATAAATAAAAATGTGGCTATTGAAATTGAGAAATCAATGATTTTCCTGACTCCGTTAAGAAAATATGAGCTTTTACTGATAAGCATCATAATTAATGGTAAGAAGTTATACAGCAGTAACTAAGGAAAAGCAGAAAATTTCCACTTGGAAGTTTCAACAGTACACAATCGCATCTACGAAAAGCTACGTTGAACTCAAGTTCTCCAGGTAGAAACCAGAAAAAAGGTAAATTTTTATCTTTGATTCATGAGTCAGTACAAACCTGAAGCCCAGAAGTAATTAATACACATTACCTCTGAAAGCCATAGGCATGACTAAATGAAAACTGGAAAACTGCCCAGACAATCAGGGTATATACGGCAAAACACAGCAGCACACAGGCTTGATTAAAAACAGTCAGGTTTTCAATCGCAGGTCAGGTTATGAAAAAAATCATCAGGTCAAATGCAATTTTTAGCTCAGTCTTCCATTCCCGTGAGGTATCTAGGCTGGCAATTACTGTCAGTCAAAAAGTTGTTACTATACATCAACATCTGCCACCAATTGATTACCTATAGATTCCGGTCATTCCCGCAACAGCAATTTAGCTGAAGCTGTTTATCAACTGCAATCAAGACAATCGCATTTGCAGAAACTGGACTAATTTACTCAATTCACAGACAACTAAGATTATGAATCAAGATATTGCTGGCAGTAGTAACAACTTAGAACCAAAAATTCATCCCGAACAGTTTGACCAAGTAGTTGAAGCAATTTTAGCCGGGAAGTATTCTTGGGCTTGTGTTTTAATGTTGCGGTTCGTTGGCTATAATCCGATGCACTATATCCCTTATCGCACTTATAACCGCATCTTGAAAGAAAATGCCCGCACAAGTAGGTCAAATTCCCAAAATAATGAAAGTCTGAAAATTGCTAAACCAACCGGAGAAAAAAGGACTGAAAGCAGTCTGGCATCTAGCTGTTTAAGCAAGATTAAAGACATAGCTTATCTGGAAGTGGGAGGCAAGCAAAAGGCTAACAGTAGGGAAAAGAAATCAGCATAGTACCCAGGGCGAAATTTAAAATTTGTCGGGGATACAATTCATGCCCTGTGTTGTTGCCAATACCGTAATTGTGTGTTACTCAATATGGACTGATATAAAATGTGAGTAACTGCAATTACTGAAGCCTTTGTAAAAATCTGCCAGAATGGCAAATATACACGGGTAACATCTTATAAATTAGAAATAGCAACCTAAACAAAGGTTCATGACAGACCAGTTGCATTTTTCCCAAAAAACTGTTTGTGTCTGGACATGAAACACATAAGCTGATTGCTTTAGCATTCAGTTTCTCATTAATTAAATAAATTCTACATCAAGATTGATGAATCATGACTAATGGTGGTCTTTTTTCCTAATAAGTCTGAGTAATTTTCAATCGGGGTGGTGGGTTGCCCTAATAAGATGGAAATTACTATAGGACTCCTGCTATTGAATTTGGTGTTACTAAAGTTTGGCTAACTTTAGTACCAAACGTAGATTAGGAAAGGGAAAAGTCATGGTCAAATCATTCTATTATTCGCAAATCAATTTATTACTGTTATGTCAACTGGCAATTGATGTAACAAAAATTTGAGGCTGTAATATTTTTACAGCTTCTTTTTTCATTTTACTTCTAGCGTAAAAATACTACCCTTTCCCACCTGACTTTCAACTTTTAGACTCGCTTGATGTTTTTGGGCGATCGCCACAGCTATAGCTAACCCCAATCCTGTACCTCCGTTTTTACGAGAGCGTAGGCGCAGCCCGCCGTAGGCATCGCCATCAACACGGTAAAAGCGGTCAAAAATTCGCTTTTGATCAGCAAGCCCAATCCCAACTCCCGTATCTTTCACCGCAATCACAGCAGTATAATCACCCTTGATTAAGCTAACAGTTACATATCCCCCTCTGGGTGTGTACTGGATGGCATTGGCAATCAAATTTGACACTAAACGGTAAAGTTGCGATTCGTTACCTAGAGTGTAAACCTCGCAAGTGGGAATTTGGCTCTTTAAGTTAATATCAGCAGCAGTAGCCAGTTCTAAAAATTCTTCAGTCAAATCGCTCACCAAATCATTTAAGCAACAGGGCTGAAAAGGTTTTGCACCTGAATTTTGCTCCAGACTGGTTAACAAGAGCAAATCAGCGATTAAATGGCTCAACCTTCGCCCTTGTCGCTCAACAGTATGAAGCATGATTTGTATATCTTGTTGATTTGATTGGGGTATGCGGAGGATAGCTTCCACAGTCGCCAACAGACTAGCCAGAGGCGATCGCAATTCGTGGGCAGCATTTGCAGTAAACTGTTGCTGTTGCTGATAAGACTGGTAAATCGGCTGCATTGCTAATCCGGAAAGCCACCAACTGGAAGTAGCAACCAAGCTCAGAGCAATAGGCAACCCAATCGCCATAATCCATTGAATTCGCCTAATTTCCCCATCAAAATGTTCTAAAGTGCGGCCAATTTGCAAATAGCCCCAAGATGAATTTGCTTCATTAGCGAGATGATGGGTATTGGCACTATGCAAAATCGTGGTGAATTGGTGATAACGAATGCCCTTAGCCGTGCGAAAAGTTTGCCATGAATTGCTGTTGAGAGTTGGGGGTAGAGATAACGGTTGATTGGGTGAAAAAGCCAGAAGTTTCCCTTGATGATTGAACAGACGAATATAATATGTAGTGCGATCGCTGATGCCGATAGTGTGCCGTTGAATCAGCGTTGGCGTAGCCTTGCAAGGTTGTCCACTTACACAAAGATCAGGAAAAATTTGTTGCAAAACCGCAGTCGGTTCTTCAGAAGGCGGTAACAGTGGTTCAACGCTATCGTGTAAAGTTCCAGCAATTGATTCAATCTCGCGCTCCATTCCTGCCCACTTTGTTTGTACCATTGCGCGATACATCCCCAAACCAGAAACACTCAAAATCACACCCATAACTCCCGCATACCAAAGGGCTAACCGTAGACGACTGCGGCGAAAAAGAGAATAGCTATTCATAGCCGAAAATCAACTTGAGAATTACAGCAGTTTTCATATATTTAGACCACACTCTAATAGGACTTACGCAAAATATCTCTGAAACCCTCTTTTCTTCGTGTCCTTCGTTCCTTCGTGGTTCGTTCTTTCGTGACTTGTGCGTAAGTCCTATCTAAATTAATTTCTTTCTTCCTTTGCGCCTTTGCGCCTTTGCGTGAGATATAAAAATGTAGTTCATTTAGCTGTAAAACGATAGCCAGCACCGGGAACAGTTTCAATCGGGCAGGGACAACCATGATTTGCTAACTTGCGCCGTAATAAGCGCATTTGCGCTGCAACTACATTACTAATCGGCTCTTCATCCATGTCCCAAAGTTGATGACGTAATTTACTACCGGGAATGATGCGATTGGGGTTCTGCATCAAATACATGAGCAACTGAAATTCTTTGGTAGTTAGGGGAATTATTAGAGGCGTAGATTCATCGGAATTTACTCTTAGCACATTGTTGGCGGTATCCAGAGTAAAACCTGCAACAGTCAGGGTAGACGGTTGTAATTGAGGCGATCGCCTCTGAAGCGCCCGCAACCGTGCCAGCAATTCTTCCATCACAAACGGTTTAACTAAATAATCATCAGCCCCCGCATCCAGCCCTGCTACACGATTTTCCGGCTGCCCCAAAGCAGTCAGCATCAGCACTGGTAAGGGATTTTGGTGTAGTCTGAGCTTCTGACATAACTGCAATCCCGACATTTCCGGTAGTAGCCAATCAACAATAGCAACTGTGTAATCTGTCCACTGGCTTTCCAGACAGAGCCATGCCTCAGTGCCATCTGTCACCCAATCCACCACATATCTTTCGCTAATCAGAACTTGCTTAATTGCCAACCCCAAATCCGCTTCATCTTCCACCAGTAAAATTCGCATCACTTCAGGGAAATCAACCACGAGCTTGATCTTACAAAAACATTTGCCATTTCACCTGGATTTCATCTGACCTTTGGCAAACTATGGAGAACTTTTGTTTAACCCGTATTGTGAGGAGTGATTATGAAACCTTTTATGCTAATGAGTTCCATTCTGGCAGCCAGTTTAACTATTAGTGCGCCCACAGTTGTATTTGCTCATGTCGGACATGGTGATGAATTTCAAGCAACGGGCGGCATTAATCGCGTGAAAGTCAATGCTCAAACCGATCAACTGTTAGGTATTGTTGTCACGCCCATCGCCTCTTCTGCCAAATCTGGATCTGCTGTGATGATTCCGGTAACGGCATTGGTTGATGCCAATGATAAACAGATAGTCTTTGTGCAGTATAAGGATTTTTATGAGCCAGTGGAAGTTACCACCGGTGCGACTAAAGGCGAATTAATCGCTATTACCAAAGGATTGTCAGTTGGGGAAAAGCTCATTACCCAAGGTAGTTTGTCGCTCTATGCTGAATCGCGTAAAACTCAAACCGCCGATACAGCAACCAGTCCAGCCGCGAGTCCCACTCCTAAAACTGATACAACCCATGCTCAGGCAGATGCTCAAGGAATACCTCATAGCCATGATGCAAGCGGTAATCTCGTCTCACAGGCTGGTGAAACAACTCAGCAATCGGGCGGATTGCCGATGGGTATTTTAGCAGGAGTTGGTGGTGGAGTTGTGCTTGTGGGTGGAGCGATCGCTTTTGTCGTAGGTATGGGTAAAAAGAAAAGCGACTTGTCGGAATAAGACAGGACTTACGCAAAATCATAAAAAAATGAACCACATTTTTATATCTCACGCAAAGGCGCAAAGGCGCAAAGGAAGAAAGAAATACAGAGATCAGTGTGTGGTCTAAATACATGAAAACTGCTGTAAGTCCCATAAGGGAGATTTTTAATTGAAATGTTGAATTCTATTCTGAATCAGATTCTCAAAAACTCAATTGCTCAACGTTGGTTTATAGTTATCTGTGCGATTTTAGTAACGGTGTGGGGAGTATTTACTGTTACACAGATGCCACTGGACGTTTTTCCTGAATTTGCGCCCCCCCAAGTGGATATTCACACCGAAGCGACTGGACTAGCTCCAGAGGAAGTGGAATCACAAATTACTGTGCCGATTGAAAGTGCGGTGAATGGTTTACCAGGGGTGACTACGGTGCGTTCTTCCTCCAAAGTCGGACTGTCTATGGTGCAGGTGGTGTTTGACCAGGAAGCGGACATTTATAAAGCTCGGCAATCAGTGACAGAACGACTCCAGCAGGTGACAAATCAGTTACCTGAAGGGGTCCATCCACCGGAAATTTCACCGTTAGCATCGCCCTTGGGTACGATTTTACAGTATGCCTTTACTGTGAATGGGCAGGGGAAAACCTCGCTGATGGATTTGCGCCGTCTTGTTGATAGCACCCTGAGCAATCAAATTCTATCTGTGCCGGGAGTTACCCAAGTTACTGTTTACGGTGGGGATGAACGACAGGAACAGGTGCTAGTTGATCCAGAAAAATTGCGATCGCTCAATGTTTCCCTGACTGAAGTTACCAATGCTGCTAAAAGCGCAAATTCTAACGCTCCTGGTGGATTTCTCATTGGAGGTGGTCAAGAACTGTTGGTGCGCGGTATTGGGCAGGTAAAATCAATTGCAGACTTACAGCAATCAGTGGTCAAGGTGCAAGATGGGAAACCGATTTTGCTCCAAGATGTGGCGGAAGTCAAAACGGGTGCAGCACTGAAGCGGGGAGATGCTAGTTTTAATGGTCAGCCGGCTGTGGTGATGATGATTAACAAACAGCCTGATGTTGATACTCCCACGGTGACAAAAGCAGTAGAAGCGATGCTGCAATCTTTACAGGCGACATTTCCCTCTGATGTGCAGGTAGCGCGGACGTTTCGGCAGTCTAACTTTATTGATACTGCTATTACCAATGTCAGCAGTTCCCTGATTCAAGGCATCATCATCGTGTCGGTGATTATGCTGTTATTTCTGATGAATTGGCGCACCGCCGTAATTACTCTGAGTGCAATTCCTCTGTCTTTGTTGATTGGCTTAATGTTCATGAAGGCTTTTGGCTTGGGCATTAACACTATGACCTTGGGCGGTTTAGTCGTAGCCATTGGTTCAGTTGTGGATGACTCAATCGTGGACATGGAGAACTGCTATCGCGGACTGCGAACTAATCAGGCACAAGGCAACCCCAAACATCCCTTCGAGGTGGTGTATGACACCTCTGTACAAGTGCGGTTAGCCGTGATTTTTTCCACGGTGATCATTGTGGTCGTGTTTGCACCAATTTTTAGTTTGACGGGTGTTGAGGGTAATATTTTTGCACCGATGGGTTTGGCGTATTTGCTCTCCATCTGTGCGTCTACTTTGGTAGCCATGACCCTTTCACCTGCTTTGTGTGCCATTCTGCTGGCAAACCAAACCCTGCCCCAAGAAGGTACATTTATCTCACGTTGGGCAGAACGGTTATATCGTCCATTGTTAAATCTGTCGCTGCGATCGCCCCAAATTATTCTGGGTGTAGCACTTGCTGCGTTGGTTGCTGCTTTTGCGATCGTTCCCTCTCTCGGACGGGTGTTTCTGCCCGAATTTCAGGAGAAATCATTGGTCAATTCAATGGTTTTATTTCCAGGTGTTTCCCTAGATATGACCAATCGGGCTGGGATAGCACTGTCTAGTGCGCTTCAAGATAATCCTTTGTATGAGTGGGTGCAGATACGGGCAGGACGCACT
>NZ_VILD01000001.1:116090-124635 GCF_009712085.1 Anabaena sp. UHCC 0253 | reverse complement strand
GGACGCACTCCAGGAGATGCAGATGGAGCGGGGTGAGTATGGCTCATGTGGACGTAGAATTGAGCGATCGCGCCCTCGAAGACCGGGAAGCCAGTATTAAACAATTGCGGCAAGAGTTCAATAAACTGCCTGGTGTAGCATCTAACATTGGTGGATTTATTTCTCACCGGATGGATGAAGTGCTGTCGGGGGTCAGAAGTGCGATCGCTGTGAAAATCTTTGGACCTGATTTAATCGAACTGCGAAAGATTGGCGAACAAGTGCGAGATGTGATTCAGCCCATTACCGGAATTGTAGATTTGCAGCTTGAACCCCAATTACCCATTCGTCAGGTACAAATTCATTACAATCGGGCGGCGGCTGCAACCTATGGATTGAGTATGGAGCAGTTGTCAAATGTGGTGGAAACTGCTTTAAATGGTCGTGTGGTGTCGCAAGTGGCAGAAAATCAGCAGCTTATTGATATTTCTATCTCTTTGACGGAGAAAGCCCGCAATAGTTTAGATGCCATTCGCGCTATTCCCATCACTACCCCAACTGGGCAAACTATCCAATTGGGTGTGGTTGCTAAAGTAGAATACGGTATGGGGGCGAATGTTGTAAATCGGGAAGATGTCTCACGGCTGATAGTTGTTTCGGCAAATGTGGCCGAGCGTGATTTGGGCAGTGTCGTCGGCGATATTCAATCCCAAATTCAACAGAAAATCAAACTCCCGAATGGCTACTTCATCCAGTACGGTGGACAGTTTGAGTCAGAACAGCGTGCTACTAATAATCTCCTGATATTTAGTATCTTGGCAGCGATCGCCATTGCGGTGTTGATGTTCTTCTCCGTTAAATCGCTCTCCGCAACAATCACCATCATGCTTAATCTGCCTTTGGCGTTGGTGGGTGGCATTGTTTCCATTGCTTTGAGTGGCGGTGTGATGTCGATCGCTTCTTTGATTGGATTCATTACCTTATTTGGCGTTGCTGTCCGCAATGGTTTGTTATTGGTGGACAACTATAACAATAAGTTTGCTCAAGGAATGCCTCTTAAAGATGTGATTGTTAAAGGTTCTCTAGAGCGAGTTAATGCTATCCTGATGACCGCACTCACTTCTGCATTAGGGATGTTGCCTTTGGCGATCGCTAGTGGGGCTGGAAATGAAATTCTGCAACCCTTGGCAATTGTAGTTTTGGGCGGTTTATTTACATCTACAGCTTTGACTTTATTAGTTATTCCGGCTCTTTACGCTAAGTTTGGCAAACAATTGATGCCTGGAGTTGATAGCTAGTTTTTGTGTATGGGAGCTTCACCCGTAGTGGGTGGGGTTCTTGTATATCATCACACAGGGAAGTTATGTAAGTAGGTGGGCGTTAAAAATTGTCGTTGGGGCAAGGGAACAGAGAGCAGCGCGGTCTTGGGGTCTCCCCAAGTGGAGCGACTGCGGAGGAACAGGGAACAGGAAGAGAGTTTTGGGCGATTTTACTTTTCTTCACATACCTTTAAATTTTTCTGTTCACCTACTTAATATATTTTTAACAAATTGCAGTTTATATAAATTTTATGTAAAGATATTATGAATATTTGGTAAAGATTTTATTTTTTATATAAATTTTAGAAAAAGATATAGCAGAATTTAAAAATAACAATTAAAGCTTTGTCACTTTTTTATCTAAATTTATCAAACAGACAATCTTATATTTAAGAAAGTCTGCTGATGAGAATTTTCTAATTTTAGGATAGTGTTAAGAGATAGATTATATCCTTTCTGACTGTATCTACTTTGAGGCTGCAATGTGTGGAACAGATGTTCCGTAATTATTGGGTGATCAAAACTGCATGAATTTAAATACTTTAAGGTTAATTTATAAACCTGAATACCAGTGTTTGTGAAGATCCTCAAATCTAAACTAGGGATACTTTTATGCCCTAAGTGGATTTTTGGATAATTAACTAATGCAGATAAATTTGGCATTAGTGACAGAAATTATTTGAGTTTATCTGTAGGTGTTTTACCAGACAATGCTGTTTATTAAGGGACATAACAGCTATGCCTGTTGCACATATATTGAGAATTAAATGAATACCCATAAAACATCCTACAGATTTAATACTGAATGTCTGGAAATTTTTTGCATCTATTTTTGAGGAATAGATGTCAGAGATAGATTTGCCCACATTTGAAAGTAGAAGGCAATTGGTAAGAATTATGTCATCTTATTCTCATCAAGATCAGGTTGTTAATATTTACGATTCCTACGAAAGTAAATTTTTAACACCTTTTCAGCGCAAAGCATTACTAAAAAATTTACAAAGTAATTCACAACCAGAATATCGGCGACGGATTGAGATTATGTTATTAGCAGATATGGGGAAATCGCAAACTCATATTTGTGAAATGATTGGTTGTTCTCAGGAAATGGCTAGGTATTGGATAGGAATAGCTGAGGCGGGTATGGCGCACAAATGGAATCAGCGCCCATTAGGTAGACCAAAGATTGTTAATCATCAATATATTGAAAGATTGAAAGAATTAGTTAATTGTAGTCCCCGTGAATATGGCTATGCTTTTAGTGATTGGACGGCTCAATGGTTGAGTAAACATTTAGCAAAAGAGTTAGGGATTCAAATTAGCGATCGCCATATTAACCGTCTTCTTAAACAAATGGGACTTTCTACTAAACGAAAAAGTTCCCCATTGATAACTACTGAAAATCAGGATGTGGCAATTACAATTCGTGATTTACATTCTCCATCTGAACCTAGTTTCAATTGGTCATTTAATCTCATGCAGACCAATAAATAATAGTGTTTTGGAGGTTAGGAAATGCGATCAGCGTTTTCTCAAGAACAGTTAGCTACACATATTAAACAAACCTTGGGTGATTCGCTATCAGATCAAGCAGTTGCAGATTGTATCCAGGGTTTAGAAATTATTGAACCACCAGTAGCAAAGCAATTTTGGCAAGCTGATACAGCCAAGCCAGGAATTTACATTGTTTTGACAGGTAAAGCCAGATTACTTGATAGTGCCAATAACTTAATTACTACCCTCACTCCAGGATCATCATTTGGGGAATTAACTTTATTTCCAGAACAAGATTTTAGCAGTTATGTTGCTAGAGCTTCCGTGAATTTAAACATTGCCTATCTTCCCGAACAAACATTGAGGAAAGTAATAGAAACATATCCGAGTATTTATGAGCGGTTGTGGCATCAAGCCGAATTAATTAATACTCCCAAATCTCCAGAAATTCCCATTCAAGAAATACCGAAAGAAGCAAAAAGTCTTAATTTTAGCCAACCGATAATTCCCGAAACACAACCGACAAAGCGCCCTAAATATTTCCCTATTCCTACTGTTACTGCCAGCAATTGGTGGCGTAAATTTAGTAAACGTTATCCATTTTTTGAACAACAAAGTGCGGCTGATTGTGGTGCTGCTTGTTTAGTAATGGTTGGTCGTTATTGGGGTAAAAATCTCAGTATTAATAGACTGCGGGATCTAGCTAATGTTAACCGTAGTGGTGCATCCATGCGGAGTTTGAGTGCAGCCGCAGAAAGCCTTGGTTTTGCTACCCGGCCAGTAAAAGCCAGCTTGGATAAATTTGCTCAACAACCTTTACCAGCGATCGCCCATTGGGAAGGAAAACATTACATTGTTGTCTATGAAATTACCAAAAAACAGGTAATTGTCGCCGATCCTGCTATTGGTCAACGCCAGCTTACAATCAGTCAATTCAAAGCAGGTTGGACTGGTTATGCTTTATTATTAGAACCTACAGCTTCACTCAAGAAAACACAAGAAGCTAACACGCCATTTTGGCAGTTATTGGATTTAGTTAAACCGCATTTTCAAGTCCTACTAGAAGTATTTATTGCTTCCATCTTAATTCAGATATTTGGGTTAGTAACACCTTTATTTACTCAACTTTTGTTAGATCGAGTAATTGTCCAAGGGAGCGTCTTAACTTTAAATACAGTAGGGTTTGGATTGTTAATCTTTGGTTTGTTTCGTGTGGCAATTAATGGGTTAAGACAATATTTACTTGACCACACAGCCAACCGCATTAGCGTAGCATTAATGGTCGGTTTTATTAAACATACATTTAGCTTACCATTGGCATTTTTTGAATCCCGCTATGTTGGGGATATTGTCTCCCGTGTCCAAGAAAATCAAAAAATACAACGGTTTCTTACTGGTGAAGCTCTGTCTATTAGTTTAGATTTACTCACAGTCTTTGTTTATGTAGGACTAATGTTTTGGTATAGTCCACCAATGGCACTCATGACATTAGCAATTGTCCCGCCATTTGTGTTATTAACATTTTTTGCCACACCCTTTTTACGTAGGATTAGTCGGGAAGTATTTACAGCAGGAACACTGGAAAATAGTTATTTAATTCAAAGCTTGACTGGGATTTCTTCGATTCGCTCAATGGCAATTGAACAAACAGTTCGTTGGCGTTGGGAAGAATTACTAAATAATTTAATTAAAAAGAACTTTAATGGTCAAGTAGTTAGTAATCAACTGCAATTAGTTAGTTCTACTGTTCAATCCTTAGCCAGCACTGGATTACTATGGTTTGGGGCTTGGTTGGTTATTCAGAATCAACTTACTATTGGTCAGTTAGTTGCTTTTAATATGTTGTTAGGGAACATTATTCAGCCTTTTCAACGACTAATTATTTTGTGGAATCAATTACAAGAAGTGATTGTTGCTACAGAACGGATTAATGATGTTTTAGAAGCGCAACCAGAGGAAGATTTAGAAAATCAACCCCGGCAATATTTATCCAGATTGGTTGGAGGAATCCGCTTTAATAATGTTACTTTCCGTTATCATAATGAAAGTGAAATTAACATTCTAGAAAATCTAAATTTTGAGATTTTACCTGAGCAAACTGTTGCAGTTGTGGGTCGGAGTGGTTCAGGTAAAACAACCCTTTCTAAATTGATTCTAGGTTTATATCCAGCGACAGATGGAAGAGTTTTAATTGACAACCAAGATGTGACTAGTATTTCCTTACATTCGTTGCGATCGCAAATTGGAGTTGTTGATCAAGATACATTTTTATTCGGGGGAACAATTCGGGAAAATATCAGTATTGCCCATCCCGAAGCATCTTTAGAAGAAATCATGGAAGCAGCCCAACTTGCAGGTGCAGATGAGTTTATTAAAAGAATGCCAATGGCTTATGAAACCCAAATTGGTGAAGGTGGAGGAATGTTATCAGGAGGACAACGCCAACGTTTAGCAATTGCCCGTGCTTTACTAGGCAATCCCCGACTTTTAATATTAGATGAAGCTACCAGTCATCTTGATGCTGAATCTGAACGCATTATTCAGAAAAATCTCAAGAAAATTCTGCAAGGACGGACAAGTGTCATTATTGCCCATCGTCTTTCCACTGTGCGTCATGCCGACCTCATTTTAGTTTTAGATCGTGGTGTTTTAGTGGAAAGCGGTACACACGATGAATTAATTAACAAAAAAGGACATTATTTCTATCTCAATCAACAACAATTAGCACAAACAAATTGATTAATTAGTTTAATTGATCATGTTCTAAATCAAACCTTCAGAGACGTTAACTCCAACGTCTCTATTCTCTGTTAATAATTTTTACTTTTTTAATTACTATCCTCCTAAATTACTTATGCCACAGTCAACTTATCCACAATCAACAACTACAAAAAAGCTACAGAATCCAACTGAACATAAGGCTTTTATTCAACATCAGGCTCAGACATTAGATAAAGCCAAAGATTGGTTTTACGGTACAGAAGAATTATTAGATGCTTTACCAAAAGCATGGACTCGTTCCATGTTATATTTACTAGTCAGTTTTGCTGCAATTATTTTACCTTGGACAATGTTAACTAAGGTTGATGAAACAGGCAATGCTATTGGACGAATAGAACCCAAAGGTGCAACACAAAAATTAGATAGTGTGGTAACTGGAAGTGTCATCAATGTGAATGTTAAAGAAGGCACACAAGTTAAAGCTGGGCAAGTTTTAGTGGAAATGGAATCTGAAGTTTTACAAACAGAAATTCAACAGACAAAAGCTAAATTAGAAGGTTTAATAAATCGTGAAACTCAACTAGAAATACTCAGAAATCAGGTTTTAATGGCAATCAATATTCAACGTCAGCAAAATCAATATCAATCATTAGAAAAACTCGCTCAGGTTAATCAAGCCCGACAAACATTTGAAACCCGGAAAAGTGCTTCTAATTTTCAAAATTTGGAGAAAATAGCCCAAATTGATCAGATAAAACAGAATGTACAATCTACTCAAAGTAGCTATAGAATAGCGACAAGTCGCTTACGTCGAGATATTGCTGAAGTGGCCCGTTATCGTCAACTTTTAAAAGAAGGTATAATTCCTCAAACTAAAGTAGTCGAATTAGAAAAAATTGCTGAAGAGAGTCAACGTTTACAAGAAGAAGCAAAATTTAATATTCAAACAGCACAGTTACGATTAAAAGAAGAAGTTAATCGTTATCAGTCCCTGATGAATCAAGTTGAATCCGATATTGAACAAGCAAAGTTGCGATTACAAGAAGAAGAAAGTAGTTATAACAGTGCCATACAAGGAGGTGAATTAGTTCTATTAAAAAATCAAGAACAGCTTAAAGACTTACAAAATCAAATTACTGCTCTTCAATCAGAAATTATGCAAACGAAGAGTCAGATTACATCTTTAAATTTACAGCTACAACAACGAACTGTTCGATCTCCTATTGATGGAACAATTTTTGAATTACCTATTAAAAAACCTGGTTCTGTAGTCCAACCTGGACAAATGATTGCTCAAATTGCACCCAAAAATGCAGCTTTGATTTTGAAAGCACGTATGCCTAGTCAACATAGTGGTTTTGTCAAGGTAGGAATGCCCGTAAAAATTAAATTTGATGCTTATCCTTTCCAAGAATATGGAGTTTTATCAGGGCGAATTACTTGGATTTCACCTAATTCTAAGATTCAGGAAAATAGTAACAGTCCTATAGAAACTTATGAATTAGATATCGCTTTAGATAATCCTTATGTTCAAGTTGGGAATAAACAGATTCCTCTCACTCCAGGGCAGACAGCAAGTGCTGAAGTAATTATCCGTCAACGTCGAGTCATTGACTTCATCTTAGACCCATTTAAAAAGTTACAAAAAAATGGTTTAGAGCTTTAATGAAGATTATTAGCAAAGACAAAAATCCTGAAAATATGTCTTATAAAAAAGACGTTAATATGCAACTTTTACATTATTGTCTGATAAATAATGTAAAAATGTAATAGTTAACTTAAATTGAGAGAATAATCCCATGGAGAAAATAGTAATTTATGATTTATACCCTATTGAGATAAAAACCTTTATTAATGATTTAGAAACTCTAGAACTAGAGACTGTATTAGGGGGGAGCTTTTGGGGAGTTTCTCCTAATGGAGGACTAAGTTCTAATGTTTTGATCACTACCGTTTTTGATGGTGTAAATAGGTTTGATAACAGGCGTAACGGAGGGGGTAGCTTTTTTGATAATAAAATCAATACAGTAGATTATTCTCGCACAGTTAATGCTTGGGTATATCGTTAATTATTTGGGCAAATTTAAAAGCAATTGTGTCACAATTGCAGAACTGTTCACTTTTTGATTGGAAACATAAGATAATGGCTGCAATCATAATTTCTGACTTAAAACTTCTTGAAGAAGAAACATTTTTCCATAACTTAAATTCAGAGGAAATACAACAAATATTAGGTAATGGTCTTCTGCCTTTTTTTGGTAGTGCTAATCCTGTTCAGTTAGCAACTGTTTTTGATGGTATAAATAATCGATCAACATCATATAGAGGACCATTTGGTATCTATGATAACAAGATTTTCACTGTTGATTTTTCAAGAACTGCCATCTTTTTAGTAGTCTAAAAATTTACCAAATAACTGATGAATTATAAGATCCCTGACTTCTAGAAGAGGTCAGGGATATACACTTGTTAATTCTTCTACTTATGAATTATCAAAAATATTAAAAGTACCATTAGATAGAGATAAGAAAATAACATATTAGGTAAATATGATAGATACAGTAAGAACTTATTCTAAATCAGTTTAGTAAATTGAGGAATTACATTATGTCAGATATTTTAAAAGTATCCCAAGAAGATATTATTTATCACATTAAAATATCTTGTCAAATTCCTAGTTTATTAGAAGCGATCGCCACTAAAAAAATTATTGCTGAAAGTGCTGAACAAGAAGGTATTAATATCGAAATATCAGAGTTACAACAGTCAGCAGATAGTTTACGATTAGCTAATAAACTCATTAAAGCAGAAGAAACCTGGGAATGGTTACAAAAACATTATCTTTCTTTAGATAACTTTGAAGAAATAGCCCAGCTAAATCTCCTATCGGCAAAATTAGCTCATCACTTATTTGCTGATAAAGTTGAACCATTCTTTTATGCCCACCAAATTGATTACAGTGCAGCAGTTACCTATGAAGTAATATTAGATGATGAAGACTTAGCTCTAGAAATATTTTATGCTCTTCAAGA
>NZ_VILD01000001.1:90448-116065 GCF_009712085.1 Anabaena sp. UHCC 0253 | reverse complement strand
ATGCTCTTCAAGAAGGGAAATTAGTTTTCAAGAAATCGCTCGTCAATATATCCAAAATCCCGAAATCCGCAGGGCTGGAGGATATCAAGGTATCCGCAAACGAAGTGATTTTAGACCAGAAATTGCCTCGGCAGTTTTTGCAGCTAATCCTCCACAAATTCTCAAACCAATAATTACTCCCAAAGGAGCGCATATCATTATAGTTGAAGAAATAATTGAACCCCAATTAAATGAAGAAATGCGCGTAAAAATTCTGAGTGATTTATTTACTAATTGGCTAAAAGAGCAAATTAGCAAATTAACAGTTATCGCTACATTAGAAGATGAGACAAATTCTGCTTCACCTCCAGTAGAAATATTGAGTGAAGCTAGTTGAAATGAGAGTAAGTAGAACAGACTAAATAATTCCAGGTTTGTAGTGAGGACTTTAGTCCTCATTTAAGGGCTGAAGCCCTTACTACCAGATCATCTCAATATTTTTTACATTACTTAATCTAAGTTGATTTATTTTTGTCTAGTTACTTAAGTAGGTGAGCGTTAAAAATTGTCGTTGGGGCAAGGGAATAAGAAGAGAGTTTTGGGCGATTTTACTTTTTAGGAAATTTTAATGCTCACCTACTTATGTCATCAATCTAAAGGAGTATAGACATCTTCAGAATGGGTATTAAGATAAGGATATTGTAGTTTAATTTTGTGTAATGCAAATTGTTCAAAAATTGCTGTCATTCGACTTTCAGGTGTATTATTACCTGCTTGCCAAGCCGTAATTAAACCATTAGCAATAATTTGACAACGATTAGTACCAAAACTTTCTTGTTCACCAAATTTATTGTCTGGTTCTTCTGCACAACTTAATCCGGGTGCTAATAGCTTAGTAAATAAAGGAACTTGTGGCGAAAAACTGCCTTGATTTTCTAAATAACCTTTTTTTAATACAGGGTAAACGGCTTGATATTCATGCTTATTGAAATACAGCACTGCCGAGTCATAACGTTGATATTCATCAGGATTATATAAAGCTTTAAATGAGAAAGCAACTTGAATATGATTGAGTTCTCTAGTTAAATTCTCCATTACTGATACTACACCTTCGGGTGATACATTAAAGTATATTCTGACAATATCTTGATGATCTTGATTTCCTAAATTAGATACTGCCATATAAAATCCATTTTGGACTAAATTTTTAGGCATTTTGATTGCTACTAAATTACCAACAGTAGCAGATTTATCAATACTTGATAAGTACAAATCACGCTCAATATGCAAGGTTAAACCATTTTTATGAACTGCTAAAGATCCATCAGCTTCTTCATTAACTACTAACCAATTTTGACTCCAATAGCCTATACCTGTATTATGATTATGTAGTTGTTCATAAAAAGCCATATCTATACCCAATAACCTATTATTGCTCAGATTATTATCCTGGGTATCAGCAGAGTTATGCCAAGAACCATTGTAATAAGCACTGTAAAGAAAATTACGTAATAGAATTCGCAAGTGTTTATTTTGAATATCCAAAGGTAACTTTTTAAAGTTAGATATTACAGATTCTGGCAATTCTAATAAGTTGTATTCTGGATGCTTAATAGCATAAAATGATTCAATTTTTAAATGATTAGTAATATTTTCCAATTTTGCTTGTAATTCTTGTGGCAATTGCAAAAGTTGATTTTGTAGAGAATCTAATACTTGCATATAGAGTTTCCTTTTTTAAGCAAGAGATAAGTTTTGAGAAATTGCTGTTGAAAATTCCGTTCCTAAAATTGTCGGGATAGATGCTTGGGGACGACATAATAAACTCTTAGCAACTTGGAGAATGCAAATACCTGAATTACCAAAGGTTTTTTCATATTGAAGTTTAGCTTGAATAGCTCTAATTAATGCTAAACCGCTAAATTGCATTACTAATGCCAAGAAATTTGGACGGCGTTCTAAAATTTCCGGAAAGTTATCTAAATAACCACTAACTAATGCTGATAAAGAAGGTTGAATCATTGGTAATGGAATAGCAGCTAAACGTAAACATTCTTCAATAGGTATAGTTTTATTAGCCACTATGCTATACAACCAAATTTGTAGATAACTAGCAATTATTGTACCTAAGTCATTAGCAGGATCTCCCCAATTACCTCTTTCCCAATCAATCAATCGGATAATACTTTGATGACCAGGTAATTTCTGCTCAATTTCTGTTTTCCAATTCAAAGATAAAAGAATATTATTGAGTTTGAGATCATTATGAGTTAGACAACAAGGTATAAAAGCCTGACTTAATTCGGCAATTGCTTTTCCTAAATTATCATAACGTTGATAGAGAGCAAAAAACCTTAAACCATCAGCAGGAAGATTGCCAAATATTTGTGGTGTAATTCTATTTAATCCTTTGGCTAAATTGGGAGCTTCTAGAGAAGTTTCAAAGCTTTTTTGATAATTTTCTTGATTTATTGTTGTCCGATGAAATACTCCCAGATTTGAGCCAATCAACTGAGCAATATCAGTGGGAAATACATGATTTTTGGCATAAAATTCTGATAAATCTTGATATTGATTTAGATAGTTAAACACCATAATGGAGTTTTCTAAATCAAAATAAATTGCTTCTGATAAATATGATCGTAAATGATTGATTTCTAGGAATTTCTGACAGAGATCATGAATCTTCCATTCATCTACAAATTCACCTAATGTTTTACCATTTTGATCATGACGCTCTTGTTTAACAAGAAGTTGACGACCATCTGGTAAACTAATTAATAAATTAAAGTTTTTAGCTGATTTTAACTCGATTTTAATTAATGATTGATCTTGTGGATGAATGATTTTGTGATCAACTAGATAGTCAAAAACGTTGGCAGAACTTATTAAAAATGGCATGGGTTTTAATGAAAAATCAGTTAACACCGGTTAGTTAATTAACAAAATATTGAAAAAATAATGTTTAATCTTTGTTATTAAATGAACTCCCTAAATAAGAAATGGAATCTATAGCATAAGCTAATAAAATAAATTCCATAGACTTAATTCCAAATCTAACTAATTCCTGAAAATTGTTACTATCTCCTCCAAATATAGAGACAGATTCCAGATTACTAATTTCATTGATTAATAATTTTTCTTGGGTGATATGTAAATCAGAAATTGTAATTCTTGCCATTTGCTGAATGCCCACTAATTGCAAAATATGATAGCCGCAAAGTGTAGGTAAACACCAGGTATTTATTAATTTATTAATCGGGTTCAATAAGTTATCTAAAACCTTATTCCCCTTTTATTTCAGGGGAACAAGGGTAATAGATTCTTAACTGAACCAGAGTTTTATGGGATTATATAGGCAATTAATTTTGCCTATTATCTCATTTTAATAGTATCCGTAGCCGGCACCGTGAGAGTCATAGCTAAATGATTTAGCTAAAGAGACAACGTTATCAATCGCAAAGCCTAACAGAACAAACTCTTTACCCTTGATACTGTATTGGACTAAATCATATATTCCAGAGCCGCTACCACCTTGAACGGAGATTGTATCTACGTCATTCATTTCATTTAAAAAGCTTTCGGAATCTTGGAACAATTCAGAACCGTTAGCGTGTAATTGAGAAAGTTTAATACTAGCCATGATTTCTTTCCTCCTAAATTAATCGTCAGGCAATTGATATTTTGTGAGAGCCAGTTAAGCTTGCCTTGTCTTAACCGCTGATCTAATTTTTATTCATGAAATTAGAAAAAATCAAGGGTTAGAGCCAGCTAAAAAAGACATAAATAAATGAGTTGAGTCTGTTTATAAAAAGTATTAGCTCTAGGTTTAAACATCTTTATTGATTTTTACTGAAGATTATTTTTAGTGATAATTTGCAAGTTTTTATACTGATAAAACTAATTGTAAATATATAAAAAATCGTGCGTTTCCTATTCATAAGCATAAAAACGCACGATATTTATGAGATTATTCAATAATCAGGATATTGCTTAATTACTGAAATCGTCTCTGAGGTCTTCCATCATCGTATTTAATTCTGTCCTCCAGCTTTCAAGCTCAGTATCTATATCCAGATTTATTGAGGGTTCTACATACCGAGAACCTCTGCGTCTTCTTCTTCTGTAACCACCTACAACATTAGTCAATTCCTCAAGAGTGAGGTCATTGAGCATTTGTTCGCTACTGTGAGGATATATGTCAGCAACTGTTATCCGCATTTTTTACTTTCCTTTCCCAATCTAAGCTGGGATAAAATCAGGCTACAAATTTAACATTTCTTCTCTTATATTTTCGTTTTTCATTCCATCAATTCAAGTTTTTCAAGTTTATTTAGTGGACAGAATTCCAAAATTTTTGTCTGTCAAAACAAAAAACAAAGGAAGTCTTATGAGAGTGACTTCCTTTGCCTTAGATGAATTAAAAACTATAAACTTCTGTCAAAAGTTAGAAGTTTTGAGATTTCGTAATTAACCAACAAATGCTAACCGAGGTGCAACTTCAGCAGGACGTTCTACACCTTTGAGGTAAGCAAGAACAGTATCAGCATCAGATACTTCAAAGGGGTCACTACCACAGTTGTCTTCAAAACCAGGTTCAACGAACATTTTTTCAATCTCGCCGTTATTAACAACCATTGCATAACGCCAAGAACGCATTCCAAAACCGATGTTAGATTTATCAACTAACATTCCCATTTTCCGGGTAAATTCTCCACTACCATCTGGTAACAAGAAGACGTTTTTAGCACCTTGTTGTTTACCCCATTGGAACATAACAAATGCGTCATTAACTGAGAGGCAAATGATTTGGTCAACACCTTGGGCTTTGAATTCTTCAAATAGTTCTTCGTAGCGAGGCAAATGGGTGGAAGAACAGGTGGGGGTGAATGCACCAGGGAGAGCAAATAATACTACTTTTTTACCAGCAAAAATCTCTTCAGTAGTTACATCTTTCCAAGTGTAAGGATTTGGTCCAGGTATAGATTCATCCCGAACACGAGTTTTGAATACTACATTTGGAACGTGAGTAATAGCAGTCATAAATACCTCTTTTTAGATGGAAGATTTTAACTCGTGTTGCTGCTTGATTGCTGGGCATCAATAGCTTATCTTATAAATCAGAATAATTCTGATTTAGGAATTAGTCAATAGTTATAAATACTTATTTTATAATGTATTTATTAAAAAGGTGTAGTTATGAGAAAGGAAGAGTTATAATGGAAGTTTATATCTTTATATAGTTAAGTAAATCCTATGCAGCAAAAAGCTAATGATATTGTCAAAACCCTGAAGAGTAGAGGGTTGAGAGTTACTCCCCAGCGATTTGGGGTTTATGCAAACCTATTAGCCAGAGAAGATCATCCGACGGTTGATCAAATTTTGAGGGACTTGAATCAGGAAGCACCTACTTCCTCCCAAGCCACGGTGTATGCGGCACTTCAGGCACTGCGTGAGGCGGGTTTGGTGCGAGAAGTATTATTAGAAGAAGGGGTATCTCGTTATGATGCCAATGTTGCCCCCCATCATCATTTTCGGTGTAACTGCTGTGGTGCGATTGAAGATATTAACTGGAATGCTTTACCTGATATTGATGTCAGTCAACTGCGGGAGGGGTTAAAAGTAGAACGATATGAGGTGACAGTTGAGGGAATGTGCGATCTGTGTCAGTAACTATAATAAAGTAGATCAGTTAATCTCAAAATAATTTGATGCTAACCCTAACAATTGATGAAATTCAACAAAATCTAATTAGCTATCTTCACCAAGTAGCAGCAGGGGAGAGTATTATTATTATGCAAGCAGGTCAGCCAATTGCCGAAATTAAACCAGTTTCCCCTACTTCTCAAAAAATCAGACCTTATGGTTTGTGTGCTGGAGAATTTACCGTTCCAGATGATTTTGATGCTCCTTTGCCTGAAGATATTTTAAATAGTTTCGAGGGTAAATGAAACTATTTAAAAACCCTCTCCGCGCCTCTGCGCCTCTGCGTGAACTTAATCCTTAATCAACTCTTCCAACATCACCTGTAAATCCTGCGTTAACTCACTAACACCCTTTCGCAAAGCTTGTTTATTTCCCTGACAACTTTCCCATTTTTCATGAACATTAATCGGTTCACCGACAAAAATCATAGCTTGTTTCCAACCTAAACGCGGTCTTCCTGGCAAAGTAGAATCCTGAATGCGAGATAACATATCAAACATTAATAATATCGTTTCTGCAAATCTTTCCGCTGTTGGTTTTTCCTGAATATAATTAGCAGTCACAGCTACAAAACTTTCAGCAATTCTCATGTGCTGCATTTTCAAATCTGCTTCTTGGGCTACCCAATCCGCAAGACCACGTTTAAAAGGTGGTAAACTTTGAATATCAGCGATATCATCCCGATAAATATAATTCCACCCAGCATCTTCTAAACGCCGACATCTATCAATAAAATTACCTTGTGACTGGATATTAAAATATTCTTCTGTAATGGTTAAAGCCGTATCCATTAAGCGGTGTAATCTAGTAATTAATACCTCATTTAGGGGATTTTCTGAAGTTATAATTTCTGTAAATTCTTGATGATAAAAACGACAATAAAATGCTTCCATTTCAGAAATTAGATATTCAGCTAAACGCAGCACCCGCTGATATAAAATTTCTGATTGTTCCTTCCCATTTGTACTAATCTCTGTAACTTCTAAACCGCTATCTGCTTCTAATTTAGATAACAGCCAATCTATTTTTTTCCAAGGTGGGTTAACATAACTATATTTAATGCCAATAGGAATAATAAAAACCTGTTCTTCCCGGTTAGCCTTTTTTAAATCTTCCACACACCAAAAACCCAACTGGGCTACACCCGGTTCTAAGGGACTGACTATACTACTGTGTCCATTTGTACCACCTTCTGGGGCAACAGCTATAGGCATTTCTGCATTTGCAAATAATTCTCGTGCCATTTGGATGGCGTTTTTATCTACGCGTCTTCCCCTACGAATTGGTACACCACCAAGTCTGGAAAATAACCATCCTAACCAATTTCCCGCCCATAGAGTCATTCCCCGTTCATACATAAAATGACTGTGGACTGGGTATTTGAGGTTAATTCCTTTTTTCTTGGCGACCTTGGGGACAATTCGTGATAGCAGATATAACATAGAAAGGGGATCTTCTACCTCTGGGTGACGGAAAGCGATTAAAAATCGGACTTTACCTGCCTGAAATTCGTGGTATAATTTAGCTAAGACTTCAGCGTTTTTAGCTTCAATATTGACAATACCCGCAGGTAGCCAAGGTCTAGTTCTCACCCACAGGATAAAAGGCAAACACCAAGAGACAATTTTAACAATGAGGGGGTTATGACGTTGGGGTATAAATTTGAGTGGTGGTTGGGTGGAATGAATAGATTTAGGCAAGTTGTTCTCCTGTGGTGTGGCGAAAAAACCAAAAATGAGCGATCGCTGCTAATTTAATTATCATAATGAATACACCACCAGACCAGCGAAAATTTGCACCCGCAACACAGCGTAACCGTGAACCTATTTTAGAGGTACTTTTAGAAGTATTGCCTAAACATGGGACTATACTAGAAATAGCCAGTGGCACAGGTGAACACGCTGCATTTTTTGCCTACCACCTAGCACCCCGACAATGGCTACCTTCTGATCCTAACCCCGAACTTCGTGCCAGTATTGCCGCGTGGGCTGAATATTTTCCCTGTGATTCTATTCAACCACCCCTAGATTTAGATGCCAGTTCGCCAATATGGCCTGTAGAAAAAGAGCCGTTACCAGAACCGCCTATTTCTGCTATTGTCAATATTAACATGATTCATATTTCCCCTTGGTCTGCCTGTTTAGGACTCATGGCGGGGGCTGGACGGATTCTCCCACCTGGTGGTATCCTCTATTTATATGGACCATACAAACAAAATGGAGAACATACAGCGCCTAGTAATGCTGCTTTTGATGAATCTTTACAAGCACAAAATCCAGATTGGGGAGTGCGTAATTTAGAAGATATCATCAAAGTGGCGAAGACACACAATTTATCTTTGCAAAAAATCTATCCCATGCCAGCAAATAACTTTTCGCTAATTCTTAAACATCATTAAGGGACTTCCAAATAAAAAAACATTCAAGCACCTAACGGAAAGACAAACCACTCCAGGCACAGAGTTCACAGAGAAAAGAGGCTTTGAGAGATATTTTGCTTAAGTCTTGTTAAAATTAACTAAGTTTCTGTTTTCTAAGAAATGGGTTAATTTTAATCATTGACAAGATAATATCCTATTATTCTTTTTTTGTAAACAGATGAACCCAGAAAATATTATAGTTGTTGCTGCACTGTATAAATTTGTCAGTTTACCTGATTATAAAGAACTGCAAGCACCTTTATTATCTTTTTGCCAGTCACAAGGAATCAAAGGAACTATTTTACTAGCGTCGGAAGGAATTAATGGCACAATTGCCGGTTCTCGTCAGGAAATTGATGGGGTTTTAGCATTTCTGCGGACTGATTCGCGGTTTGCAGATTTAGAACATAAAGAATCTTACACAGAAATTCCGCCTTTTGAACGGCTAAAAGTGCGGTTAAAGCCAGAAATCGTCACTTTGGGATTACCAGAAGTTAACCCTAATGAAAAAGTGGGAACTTATGTTACTCCGGAAGAATGGAATGATTTGATTTCTAACCCGGAAGTGACTGTCATTGATACCCGCAATGATTATGAAGTTACTATTGGTACTTTTAAAGGTGCGAAAAATCCCCAAACTGAAACGTTCCGAGATTTTCCCCAATATGTAGAACAGCATCTTGATTCCCACAAACATAAGAAAGTGGCAATGTTTTGTACTGGGGGTATTCGCTGTGAAAAAGCCTCTTCTTATTTGCTGTCTCAGGGTTTTGAGGAAGTTTATCATCTGAAAGGGGGTATTCTCAAGTATTTAGAAGAAGTTCCCCAGGAAAACAGTTTATGGGAAGGGGAATGTTTTGTTTTTGATGAAAGAGTCGCTGTTCGTCATGGCTTAGAAATGGGAAGTTATGAATTATGCTTTTGTTGTGGACATCCTATTTCTGAAGATGATAAATCTTTACCTAAATATGAAGAAGGTATTTCTTGTCCTCACTGTTTTGATAGTTTGACAGAGGAGAAAAGGGTGCGTCAACAGGAAAAATGGAAACAGTTTCAATTAAACATGAACCGAATTTAAATTATGATTTTATCTCACGCAGAGGCGCAGAGTCTCAGAGAGTAGTAGAGACGTTCCATGGAATGTCTCTACATTTAGAAATCAATTTTTCATAGCTAAGGTTAATCCGTCGGCTATGGGAACTAAACTCAGGGTAATTCGGGAGTCTTGATGTAATTTTCGATTCACAGCCCGAATTTTGTTAGTTTGATTGTCTTGTATTTCTGTATCTGCAACTTTACCCGACCACAGTACATTATCAATGGCAATTAGTCCACCTGGGCGAATTAGTTGGAGCGATCGCTCATAATAGTTCTCATAGTTGCCTTTATCAGCATCAATAAACGCAAAATCAAATGTTCCTGCTTCCCCTGCTGCTAGTAAATGATCTAATGTTTCTAAGGCTGGAGCAAGATGCAAGTCAATTTTATCCTCTACTCCCGCTTGTTGCCAATAACGCCGAGCAATGTTGGTATACTCTTCACTAACATCACAGGCAACTATTTTACCATCGGCGGGTAAAGCTAAAGCGACTACCAAGGAACTGTAGCCAGTAAATACACCTATTTCTAAAGTTTTCTTTGCTCCTATTAGTTTTACCAACAATGCCATAAATTGTCCCTGTTCTGGAGATATTTGCATTCGAGACATTGGCAATTGAGAGGTTTCTTGACGCAGTTGGGTTAAAGTAATTGGTTCGCGGAGAGAAACTGAAAGTAAATAATCATACACGCTTTGTTCTAAACCCAGGGTTTGTTTTGACATAATTTATATTGGGGGATTGATGCACCTATAGCAGGAAACTGGCTTTTAAGTATTGTAATTATTTTTATTCGGGGCGCAAGTCAATATTATTTAACTTACTGGAAAATTATTAATTATTTTATGATAGTTCTTCCTTATCAAATCTATGATAACAAATTTAAAATCAAATGTCAACCCCTAAATCCTCTTTTAAATCCGATACTTTGAGTTAATGAACGACATTTTAAAGTCTCACGCAAAGGCGCAAAGGAATATAAATACATAAGTGTGGTATAAATACATGAAAATTGCTGTAAGTTGAGATATATTCACTAATTTCAGGATTATGACAGGATTTGAACCTTTATTAGCTGCAGCGGTTAGCGGTGTAGCTGTTCCCATTTTTCAATCTCTTTGGGGAAGTGGTGGTAAATTTCTGGGAGTGTTTGGGAAAACTCTGGATGAAAATACTAAACAACTCATTTTTGATGCTTCCAAGAAATATGGACAGAACTATGAAGAAAGACACGGTATTCTCAAAGTTTTGGGAATGCGTGAACCGGTGAAGTTGGAATCTGTGTATACAGCAGTGCAGTTTTTAAATGATGATGCTATTCGTAGTTTTGCATCTATTGAACAATTAGAAGAAGTATATCGTCAAGGGAAAGGTCGGAAGTTTAATTCTCAAGATTGTCAAAAACAAGCAGGAATTGAGATTGCAAATAAAAAACAATATTTGATGGTTTTGGGTGGACCAGGTGCAGGAAAATCTACTTTTTTACGGAAAATGGGAATGGAAGCACTCAAAGGTAAAAAAGGAGGATTTAAACATGATTGTATTCCGGTTTTTATTGAATTAAAAAGGTTTACTTCAAGTGATATTGATATTGAAAAATTTATTATTGAAGAATTTCGGATTTGTGGATTTCCAGTTCCAGAAAAATTTACGACTAAAGCTTTAGAACAAGGTAAATTATTAATTTTACTGGATGGATTAGATGAAGTTCCCAGTCAAAATTTGACTGAGGTAATTAATCAAATTCAAAATTTTGTTGATCAACATGATCAAAATCGGTTTATAGCTTCCTGTCGCATAGCAGCTTACCGCAATAACTTCCAGCGGTTTAGTGATGTGGCTATGGCTGATTTTGATGATGAACAAATTCAGCAATTTATTAATAATTGGTTTCATGGAGAAGATGATCAAAAAGCGAAAACGGGGGATAAATGTTGGGAATTACTGCAAAAACCAGAAAATCAAGCTGCGAAAGAGTTAGCACATACACCTTTATTACTGACTTTTCTTTGTTTGGTATATGACCGTTCTCAGAATTTTCCTAATAATCGCAGTGTGTTATATAAAAAGGCGTTGCGGATTTTATTAGAAGAATGGGCTTCTGAAAAGCGAATTTTGCAAGATGAAATTTATCAAGGATTGCATACAGAATTAGAAGAGTTATTACTTTCAGAAATTGCTTATACTGGGTTTGCATCTAATCGGCTATTTTTCTCACAATCGGAAATTGTTGAACAAATAAAAACCTTTTTGGCGGGTAATTTGAATGCACCACAACATTTAGATGGTGAAGCTGTTTTAAATGCGATCGCAATTCAACAAGGAATTTTAGTAGAACGAGCAGAAGATGTATTTTCGTTTTCTCATTTGACGCTACAGGAATATTTAACCGCACAATATATTGATGATCATCGCTTAGTTGAAAAATTAGTTACTGAACACCTCATAGATGAACGTTGGAAAGAGGTATTTTTGTTAGTTGCTGGAGTAATGCGGGGTGGTACAGATGATTTGTTGTTATTGATGGAAAAGGAAGTACAAAAATATATCAATACCCCAAAATTACAAGCTTTATTAAATTGGGCGGAAGAAGTCACAGTCGGATCTCCAGGTGATTATAAACCTTTTAGGAAACGTGCAGTTGCGATCGCCTATGCCAATAGCTACCCCAGCAACGAGATACACTTCGATATCCCTTATGCCAAAAGATTCGCTCAAGCCATGTCCCATACCGTTGACAAAATTAAACTTGACGCAATCGTATACGCGCAAGCAAAGGCATACACCAACAAAGTTATTATAAACAACCAAAACAATCATATCAAGCTTTTACTAAAAAGCTTATGGAAACATTACTCAATGGTTTTAATCTCACCCCAGAAATGGTTGATTTATCTGAGGAAGAAATCAAAGCCCTAGATAATTATATCGGGGCTAATAGACTGATTATCCAATGCAAAGAAGCAGCAGTGCGGGTATCACCTGCAACATGGGAAGCGATAGAGGCGCGGATGTTGTTGGTGGGGAGTAATTAAAATCCAGTGAGTTTATGTAGAGATGTTGCAACCATAGGATTTTCTGGATAAAATAGCTGATTTGCGCCCTAAAATTAGAGACTATTCTTATAAACTTACTCGCGTCAGAGGGGGTATTCATGAGCCGTCCAATTATTTTGGGTATTGTTGGTGATAGTGCTGCCGGGAAAACAACTCTGACTAAAGGCATTGCTCAGGTACTCGGTCCAGAAAATGTGACCATTATCTGTACAGACGATTACCACCGTTACGATCGCACACAACGGGCGGAAATGGGAATTACAGCCTTACATCCTGATTGTAACTATCTGGATATCATGCAGCAACATTTATCGCTGCTACGGACAGGACAGGCGATTCTCAAGCCGGTTTACAGCCATAAAACAGGCACATTTGAGCCGCCACAATATATCAAACCCAGTAAATTTGTGATTATTGAAGGGTTACTAGGTTATTCTACCCGCGTAGCCCGTGATGCTTATGATGTGAAAGTCTATCTTGCTCCTCCTGAAACACTTCGCGCTGATTGGAAGGTGAAACGGGATACTCAAAAGCGCGGTTATACTCCAGAACAGGTATTAGCGGAGTTAGATAAACGCGAACCTGACTCAGAAATGTATATCCGTCCTCAGCGGCAATGGTCAGATATTGTGGTCAGTTTCTATCCTCCTAGTGATGAGATTGATAACACTAATGGACGTTTAAATGTGCGCTTGGTGCTGCGTCCTTCGATTCCCCACCCTGATTTTACGGAAATTATTCATGCTGGTCATAGTGATTCCCAGTCAGCTATCCGTTTGGGACTAGATAGAGATATGGGAAAACCGGTGGATGTTTTAGAGGTGGACGGTCATGCAACCTTGGAACAGGTGAATAAAATCGAACGGATTATGTGTAACGATATGCCGCATTTAAATAGTGTGTGCGATCGCGAAAGTAATCCAGAATTAGGTAAAATTGCAGGGACAACTGGAGAAACTCTGCAAAGTTACCCTCTCGCCCTCACTCAGTTAATTATTACCTATCATATGCTCAAAGCTACGCAAATTTACCAATAAGTAATTCACGTTGCTCATTCAGTAGCACTTAGGTAATCTCCACAAAAATTAAAGATATTGTCAATGAGGAATAATTGTTCCCATAAATAAGGCATAAATAAGTATTGCATCTACCCAATTATTCCCAATCTCAAATCCTAAATTGGTATGACTTATTGCCTCAGAATAGCCGATTTACCCGAAAATGAACGCCCCCGTGAAAGATTAATCACTCACGGTCCCAAAATTTTAGCTACAGCAGAATTAATCGCTATTCTGTTGGGTACTGGTCAAGGACCGGGTAAACTCTCAGCCGTCGGTTTAGGACAATATATATTACAACAATTGGGTAAAAGTCAGTGTGACCCCTTAGCAGCTTTACGAAATATTACCCCTGCTGAGTTAATGGAAATACCCGGTGTGGGTCCAGCCAAAGCCACAACTATCCTAGCTGCAATTGAATTGGGTAAACGGGCTTTTTTATGCCGTCCTGCTGATGGTACAGTTATTGATAGTCCCATTGCTGCGGCTGCGGTGCTTAGTCAAGACTTGATGTGGCAAGATCAAGAAAGATTTGCAGTATTGTTATTAGATGTCAAAAATAAGTTATTAGGAACAAAAGTAATTACTATTGGTACAGCCACGGAAACTTTAGCCTCTCCCCGTGACATTTTTCGAGAAGTCATTCGTCAAGGTGCTACACGGGTAATAGTTGCCCATAATCACCCTTCTGGGAGTTTAGAACCCAGTGAAGCAGATCTAGAATTAACTCGTCAATTATTAGCCGGTTCGGAACTTCTAGCCATTCCCATTTTAGATCATTTAATCTTAGGTAATGGCACTCATCAGAGTTTACGAGAAATTTCCACTTTGTGGGATGATTGTCCTCAAGTTGATTGATATTCCTACCTGCTTTTTTCTAATTCTTGTAATTCATTCTCTGTGCGTTCATAGGGGTTTGTCTTTGGCTTACCAGTGGGAAATAGGTTCAGAGCAAAATTATTTAAAGCTGTACGGGTTTGAATGCTAGATTTTCCTAACTCACCTGGTAATATCTTATCTCCTATCGTGACAAAGAGAATAAAGGCAATAATAAAAAAGGGTATATATCGTTTCATGTTTCCTTCCTCATTTATTAGAGATTGTCATTGATCTATATTTTTAGGATGCCCTAATGATCATCAAAACAATAACTCACAAATCATATTTTTTTCCGAGAATATGATTCAAGTAACATCATCTCTCAGAACTTCTGCAACAGTTAATTGCCAATATTTAGCTAAATATCGAGAATTAATGTAATATAATCTTAAAAATTAGGAGATATTGTTAAATATGGATTTAACTACCATTTTAGGATTAGTTGCAGGTGCATTAACTACTGTCGCTTTTTTACCGCAAATGTTCCAAACTTGGCGCACCAAATCAGCTAAAGATGTTTCCTATGTGATGCTGATTATCTTCATGAGTGGCTTATTTCTGTGGTTAATCTATGGTATTATCCTTGGTGCTTTACCCATTATTATCGCCAATGCAATGACATTATTTTTTAACTTGATAATTCTATGGCTTAAAATTAGATATAGATAACCGTACTAAAAAAGCTGTGACATCATCTGTATTTGACTTAGAACGCCTCCTGTTTACCCCCGCAACCCCCAATCATGACGCTATCCCGCTCATTTATGCCTTTCCCAATGAGTACACGGTGGGGATAACTAGCCTGGGCTATCAGGTGGTGTGGGCGACTTTGGCTACGCGTGAGGATTTGCAGGTAAGTCGCTTATTTACTGATATTCGTGAACAACTTCCTAGACATCCAGAATTATTGGGTTTTTCTATGTCTTGGGAATTGGATTATGTGAACATTTTTAATCTTTTAGAATCTTTAGAAATTCCTTTGCGGGCTAATTCTCGTCACCGAAATCATCCTTTAATTTTTGGTGGTGGACCAGTTCTCACAGCCAACCCTGAACCTTATGCTGAATTTTTTGATATTATATTGTTGGGAGATGGTGAAAATCTCCTTGGTGATTTTATAGATACTTATAAAAAAGTCAGAAATGCAGATAGGGAAACTCAATTAAAAACATTATCGCAAGTTCCAGGAATTTATATTCCTAGTTTATATGTAATTGAATATATAGCACCAGATGGAGAAATAAAATCAATTAGTCCCATTGCGGCGGAAATTCCCCCAACTATCCAAAAGCAAACTTATCGAGGAAATACCCTTTCTACTTCTACTATCGTCACAGAAAAAGCTGCTTGGGAAAATATTTATATGGTGGAAGTGGTGCGGAGTTGTCCGGAAATGTGCCGCTTTTGTTTAGCCAGTTATTTAACTTTACCTTTTAGAACTGCGAGTTTAGAAACTTCTTTAATTCCGGGAATTGAACGCGGTTTAACAGTTACAAACCGTTTAGGTTTATTGGGTGCTTCTGTGACTCAACATCCAGAATTTACCGAATTATTGGATTATATTAGTAAACCAAAATATGATGATGTGCGGTTAAGTTTGGCTTCGGTGAGAACCAATACAGTAACAGTCAAATTAGCCCAAACTTTGGTGAAACGGGATACAAGATCATTGACAATTGCGGTTGAAAGTGGTTCAGAAAAAGTTCGCAAAATTGTCAATAAAAAATTGGAGAACGATGAAATTATTCAAGCAGCTATAAATGCAAAAGCTGGTGGTTTATCGAGTTTAAAACTCTATGGAATGGTGGGAATTCCCGGTGAAGAAGCCGAAGATTTAGACGCGACTGTAACAATGATGCAAACTGTTAAAAAAGCTGCTCCTGGTTTGCGGCTAACACTGGGATGCAGTACCTTCGTACCTAAGTCACATACACCATTTCAATGGTTTGGGGTTAACAAACAAGCAGAAAAGCGGTTACAATTATTACAAAAACAACTAAAACCTCAAGGGATAGAGTTTAGACCAGAAAGTTATAATTGGTCAATTATACAGGCTTTGTTGTCCAGAGGCGATCGGCGACTTTCCCAATTATTAGAATTAACCCGTGATTTTGGTGACTCTTTGGGAAGTTACAAACGGGCTTTTAAACAACTAAAAGGACAAATTCCCGACTTAGATTTTTATGTTCATAGTAATTGGTCAACTGAGAAAATTTTACCTTGGAATCACTTGCAAGGTCCCTTACCTCAGTCTACACTAATTAAGCATTTGCAGGAGTCAAGGAGTCAGGAGTCAGATTAATGCCTCATCTAAGGTGTGGTTTTTTACTACTAAAAACCCCAATTGATTGCCTGTAAACCCTGTTATAATCGGTTGAAGTTGGAAAAATCGCAATACTGCCGAATTTACTGTAAAGTTACAGATTGGATTTAAATTACTTTCTGAAGGAGTTAATTATGGGGACATTATTTAATCAAGAACCTAGAAACTATCGTCATTGCGAAAATACGGAATCTTACATCGAAAATACTATTAAGTTAAGCAAAAAGTATAAAATAACGATTGATCAAGTTATTGCAATTGAGCAATTATTGGAGTGTAAACGTCGCAATGATCTATACGTAGACAATGGTGATATACATGATGAACAGATGGCAGGTATTGGTGAATTATTGCGAAATTTGGTTTCTGTAATTGAGGAGAAAATAAACATTGATCCCGATTATACGTAATTATTAACCACTTCTAATTCACTCAAACGGGTAATGGTAGCGGAGAATTGACCAACAGAGATCGCTGTATAATCAGTACTGTTGATTGCTGTGCTACTAATGGTGTAATTAATCGTTGTACTGACAGCCGCCGCTTCATTCAAACTGATAGTAAATGTGTTATTACTCTGGAAAGTGTTTTGATGTCAAAGTTTTCCCAATTAAGCTGTCAGGAGATAGAAGCCATGTTTTTAGTGAGTGATATTAAGCAAACAAGGGTATATCAGGAAGCAAAACAAGAGGGTGAACAAGAAGGTAGACAAGAAGGTAGACAAGAAGGTGAGAAAAACTTACTGCTGCGGCAGTTATCTAAGCGGTTTGGAAAATTGGCAGATGTGTATATCCAAAGTATTAACAATTTAAACATCACACAACTTGAAGACCTGGGAGAAGCATTATTAGACTTTGCAGAAATTAGCGACTTGGAACAGTGGCTAATTTCTCATACAGAATCATAGATATAGATAATTATCTAAAATCTTTTCTTCCAGTCTCATTTTTTCTTATTTCTACCTCCTGATTCCTTGACTCAAAATGAATCAAATTATTACTCAAGTTGATGCTTTTACAAATACACCTTTTAAAGGAAATCCTGCGGCTGTCTGTGTTTTAGATAGTCCACAATCTGCATTATGGATGCAAAATATCGCCCAGGAAATGAATTTATCAGAAACCGCGTTCTTAGTTAAACAAGATGACGGTTTCAATTTACGTTGGTTCACACCGACAGTAGAAGTTCCCCTGTGTGGACACGCCACCTTAGCCAGCGCCCATGTATTATGGTCTCAAGGATATTTATTACCAAATCAAGAGGCGCGTTTTTATACAAAAAGTGGTATACTAATAGCTAAACTAGAAAATGATTGGATTCAGTTAGATTTTCCGGTAAATCTTTCCCAAGCGATAGAATCACCTCCAGAATTAAGTCAAGTTTTAGGAGTAACTTGTAAATCTGTAGTCGAAAATTCTTTGGGTTATTTAGTAGAAGTAGAATCTGAGCAATTAGTCAGAGAAATGCAGCCCAATTTCCAACAGATGAAAACCCTCACTAAGGCTGATATTATCGTTACTAGCATCGCCAATATTCACTCAGAATATGATTTTGTCTCCCGCTTTTTTGCCCCAGGTTTAGGGATTAATGAAGATCCTGTAACTGGTGCAGCACATTGTTGTTTAGCACCTTTTTGGCGGGATAAATTGGGAAAAGATGAATTTTTAGCCTATCAAGCTTCTAGTCGGGGTGGTGTGGTAAAAGTGTACTATCCAGGAAAAGATCGCGTCTTTATATCTGGACAAGCTGTAACAGTAATGCGAGGAGAATTAATTATAAATTAATATCATATCAGATCCCCGACTTCTTTCAGAAATTGGGGATAGAAGACAATGATTAGGTTAATATTTGTAATTAATTTTTTAGATTTAATCTGACGCTTATCGGGCATTATTGACTATGAACATCCTTTAATGAAGGAAGTTGAGCAATAAATAAATTGAGGTTTCAATTTTTTATAGGTCATAATGTCAATAATACCGTCCTCAAGAGGGATGGTGATTTGATAAAAATGTGAGAATTCAGCAAGTAAGATATCAGTCAATTCTGAATTTTACATAAATTAACCCATACTAAAAACTGAAAAAATGACCATTAATCGTGTAAATAATAGAAATCTTCTCCAAAAATCTGATTGGCCTGTTCAAGATTTACCAGGATTAAGTCCAGAAGATCAAGCCCAACTAAAAAATTGTGGCATCAATACCACAGAAGAACTACTTAAAAGAGGTCAAACTCCCGAAGAGAGAATAGTATTAGCAGGTAAATTAAAGGTAAATATCCATTCTGTGAATAAATGGGTAGTTTTGGCAGGTTTAGCCCGTGTTCCCAGTGTAGGAACTCAATATTGCGGTATATTGCTTCACTCTGGTGTTATTTCCATAGCCCAATTAGCGCAAACTCCTACTCACAGATTACATAGACAAGTTATGCGTTTGCAAGTAGCAACATTGCATAACCGCGATTTATGTCCAGCAGTTGAATTAGTCCAACAATGGAGTCACCAAGCCCAAGCGATGGGTAATTAATAATTGACAATTGACAATTGGTTATTCCTTCGCTAGGACACCGTTAAGAAATATATCCGCCAATCCTTCCGCCATTTTTTGCATTTCTTGGGGGGAGGCATTGGGTTCTATGAGGGTATTATCAGAGAAACCAGCGATCGCAAATAAACCCAAAAAAACCTTAGCTACAAGTTTGGCATCCATCTGACGATAGATGCCTTTATCCATGGCCGTTTGAAAAAATGCTTCTGCAACATCTGTCATTTTATCAATAACTTCTGTTTGAATGCGATCGCGCAAATCTGGATGAAACTGCACTTCCATAAAGCAAACGCGCATAATATCGGCGTTTTTTTGTAAATTCCACATCCGACGGCGCATAACTTGGGCGATCGCCTTATAGCTACCCATTTCGCTGAGTTCTGTCAGCAAATCCGTGAGAATATCTACCCAGCCACTAGTAGCCACTTCCACCAAAATTGCTTTTTTATTGGCAAAATGACGAAAGAGAGTTCCTTCGGCTATCCCTGCTGATTTTGCTAAATCACGGGTTGTAGTTCCCTCGAATCCTTGGGCGGCAAACAACCGTTGTGCTGCTTGCAAAATGCGTGTGCGCGTCTGTGCTTCTGACGGTGGAGGAGAATGGAAAACTCGCATGGTAGTTATTTTGATATCTCCAAAACAAGATTTGTAGCCCTATTGTGCAACATTGAATGCCAAAAACACAGAAAGCTTAATAGAAGGTTAACTCTCTTTGTGTTAGTTACTCGATTTCTCAAGGAATGTAAATTTACTTTAACTTTTGCTTATGCACCAGGCAATTTTAGATTTATTCCGGGGTGACGCGAAAAAGTCACCATTCCGTCGTCTCGTAGCCGCTGCTTTGGCGCTGATAGTATTTGGATGGGGGTGGATGCCAGAAATGGCCATAGCCCTGCAAAAATCCCAAAATTCCATTCAACCTTACTTAGAACGAGTAATTAATCAATTAACAGAATTTAGTCTTGATAATGGGCTGAAATTCATTGTTTTAGAAAGACATCAAGCGCCTGTAGTTTCCTTTGTCACTTATGCTGATGTTGGTGGTATTGATGAACCAGATGGACAAACAGGTGTAGCCCACTTTCTCGAACATCTGGCATTTAAAGGGACAAAGCGCATAGGTACTACAGATTACAAAGCTGAAGCACCACTTCTCGAAAAGTTAGAACAGTTAGATAACCAAATCAAAACTGCCAAAACTAACGGCAAAAAAGATGACTTAGCCCGCTTAGAAACTGAGTTTCAATCAGTAGAAACCCAAGCCCTCAAATTAGTTAAACAAAACGAAATGGGGCAAATTGTCGAACAAGCTGGAGGTGTAGGTTTAAACGCTACGACTTCCTCCGAAGCAACTCGCTATTTTTACAGTTTTCCATCTAATAAATTAGAACTGTGGATGTCTTTAGAATCTGAACGCTTTTTAGAACCTGTATTTCGGGAATTCTATAAAGAAAAAGATGTAATTTTGGAAGAAAGACGGATGCGAGTAGATAATTCACCTATCGGCCAGATGGTGGAAAAATTCATAGATACTGCTTTCAAAGTTCATCCTTACCGACGACCAGTAATTGGTTATGATGAGGATATTCGCAACTTAACACCGGAGAACGTCAAGAAGTTTTTTGATGCTTACTATCCTCCCAGCAATTTAACGATCGCTATTGTTGGAGATGTCAATCCAGTAGAAGTAAAAAAACTGGCACAAACTTACTTTGGACGTTATGCAGCTAAACCCAAACCCCAGCAAAAATTACCAGTAGAACCCCCACAAACCGCTACAAGGGAAGTTACTTTAGAATTACCTACCCAACCTTGGTATTTAGAAGGTTATCATCGTCCTGCTGTTACCCATCCTGACAATGCAGTATATGAATTGATGGGTAGTTTATTGAGTGACGGGAGAACATCAAGACTTTATAAGTCGTTGGTAGAAAAACAAAGTTTAGCCCTGAATGCTCAAGGTTATAGTGGATTTCCGGGGGATAAATATCCTAATCTCATGTTCTTTTATGCTCTCACATCTCCAGGCAAAACAGTGGATGAAGTGGCGATCGCTTTAAGAGAAGAAATTGAAAAATTGAAAATTGAACCTGTATCTGCGGTGGAATTAGCAAGACTGAAAACCCAAGCCAGAGCAGGTTTATTACGCACTCTTGATTCTAACATGGGCATGGCGCAACAGTTGTTAGAATATGAGGTAAAAACTGGTTCTTGGCGGAATTTGTTTCAGCAATTAGAGAAAATTGCCGCCGTGACTCCTGAAGATATTCAAAGAGTAGCAAAAACAACTTTTACGCCAGAAAATCGCATAGTTGGGAAGTTGTTATCAAAACAACAAGGATAAGGGCGGAATTAAAAATTAATAATTAAAAATTAAAAAAGCAACCTATTCCAGCTTTTTGGAGATTTTTAATAGTTAGTTAATTTACGCCGTGTTGTCCTCAAAATTCTTAAATTCAAACAGGATTAATCTTTCAATCCTGAACCAAAATTGCAGACAAATATGTTGAGGTTTGATTTGAAAAGCAAAAAATCACCATTTTCTAAGGGACAAAGATTTGTTTTTACCTTAGTTGTTGTTGTTGCTTGTTTACTGGTAAGTTTTAATTTTTCGGCGACGAATTTCTCTCTAGCAGCAACAGCAGCAAAGCATTACACAGAGTTGAAATTTTCTCCAGTTTCAGAAATTAAATTACCCAAGTATGAACGGTATGTACTAGAAAATGGTTTGGTAGTTTATTTGATGGAAGATCATGAATTACCATTAGTAACTGGTACAGCATTAGTAAGAACAGGTAGCCGTTGGGAACAAGCTGAAAAAACGGGTTTAGCTAGTTTGGTAGGTTCTACGTTGCGGAGTGGTGGCACTCAAAAGCATTCTGCTAATGAGTTAAATGAGATTTTAGAACAACGAGCCGCAGCCGTAGAAACAGATATTGGTGAAGCTGCTGGTAGTGCTAGTTTTGAAGCCCTGAGTGAAGATTTAGAAACCGTATTTGGGCTATTTACTGAGGTACTGCGAGAACCAGCTTTTGCTCAAGAAAAGTTGGATTTGGATAAAACTCAGATTCGCGGTAGTATTGCCCGACGGAATGATAATCCTAATAGTATTGCCAGTAGAGAGTTGAGAAAATTAATTTATGGGAGAGAAAGTCCCTTTGCGCGAACCGTTGAATATGCAACTTTAGAGCAAATTTCCCGTGCAGATGTGGTGAAGTTTTATCAGCAATATTTTCACCCCAATAATTTAATTTTAGGGATTGTTGGCGATTTTGATCCTCAACAAATGCGATCGCTCATTCAATCCCAATTTGGTGACTGGAAATCCAACCTACAAATTGCTAAAAACCAGTTACCAGAAGTCACTCAAGCTAATTTAGGCGGTGTATTCGTCGTTAATCAACCCCAACTTACTCAAAGCAGCGTCTTAATTGGTCATTTAGGTGGAAAATTCAATAATCCTGACTATCCCGCCTTAGATGTCATGAATGGCGTTTTAAATGGATTTGGGGGACGCTTATTTAATGAATTGCGATCGCGTCAAGGTTTAGCTTATTCTGTTTATGGGATGTGGAGTCCCCGTTTTGACTATCCAGGAACATTCGTGGCTGGTGGACAAACTCGCACAGAAACCACAGTCCAATTTATCAAATCACTGCAAACTGAAATTAAACGTTTGCAAACTCAAAACATCACAGCCCAAGAATTAAATAAAGCCAAAGACTCGACACTAAACTCCTTTGTCTTCAATTTTCAAAATCCTAGCCAAACCTTATCTAGGTTAATGCGCTACGAATATTATGGTTATCCCGCTGATTTCCTATTTCGCTATCAAAAAGCTATTACTTCTACCACAGCAGCAGATGTAAAACGGGTAGCTCGGAAATACCTGAAACCAGAAAAATTAGTTACTTTAGTAGTAGGAAATCAAACTGCTATCAAAGAACCATTAACCAATTTAGCCGCCCAGGTAACAAACATAGATATTACCATTCCCAACTTTCAACCAGCAGCTAAGAATTAATAACCTAAGTTGGTGATTGGTGATTGGTAATGGGTAATGGGTAATGGGTAATGGGTAATGGGTAATGGGTAATGGGTGAGTAAATTTCTGTTTTCATCCTGTTAATCTTTTAATCCTGTACTTCGACTTCGCTCAGTAACCACCTGATTCTGACAATTTCCCTAAATAGCAACTTAATAGAATTTAAATCCCCGATTTCTTAAAGAAGTCGGGGATTTTGTTATTGTATTTATTGTAAGATAGTTCTTCCTTATCAACTCCATGATAACATACTGAAAATTTTTTGTCAACACCATAAAATCACTTTTTTCCGGTTGGCGTTTTTGTGTGAAACCCAGGGTGGGTTAACGTGCAAGCTAACCCACCAACAACGGATTCCGCAAATCCTACATACTGGTTTGAGGATTTGTGGAGTGATTTTTTTCCTCCTCTACAAACTCCTCAACTGCATAAACATCAGGCCATACAGTTGCACCATGTTCATAGTTATCAATCCCAATTTTATCGGCTTTAGGATTAACACGCAGCTTACCAATGGCATTGAGTCCAGTGAACATAACAAAGGCAAAAGCAATAGTGAAAACTGATACTGCAACTACGCCCAGAATCTGCACACCTAGCAAATCAAAACCACCACCTAATAACAGACCGGCTTTTTTATTCAAAGTCAATTCTGACTGACCTAAAAAGCCAACTGCCAGTGTACCCATCATGCCATTAATACCGTGAACTGCAAATGCTCCCACAGGGTCATCAATTTTGCATGATTCAATAATATCAATGCCGACAACTACTAAAATTCCACCCGTTAACCCAATCACAACCGCCGCCCAAGGTGCTACAAAAGCGCAACCTGCGGTAATACCTACCAAACCGGCTAAAGAACCATTCAGACAATAGACTAAATCCCATTTACCTGAACGTTTGTATTGATAAAACAATGCTGCTAACGCCCCAGCACCAGCACCAAGGGTAGTATTCAGGGTGATTAAACCAATTAAGCCAGGATTACCAGCACCTAGAGTTGAACCAGGGTTAAAGCCGTACCAGCCAAACCAGAGAATCATTGTTCCCATAGCCGCCAAACCCAAATTATGGGCGGGGGGAATCTGTCCCCAAGGAGTCCGTCCAGGCCGAGGTCCAAGTAAAAAAGCACCAACTAAGGCAGTCCAACCACCCACGGTGTGAACTACGGTACTACCAGCAAAGTCATGAAAACCCATTTTCGATAACCAGCCGCTGGAGTTCCATACCCAATGTACAATTAGGGGATAGCTAAATGCGCCCATAATTGCACTGTAGATTAAATCACCCACAAAGTCTGTTCTTCCTGCCATTGCCCCAGTTGTAATTGTACTGGCTGTAGCTGCAAAGGCAAACTGGAAGAAGAACAAGGTATAAGCATTGAGTCCAGAAGCAATTCCTGGTACACCACCGTTGGTAAACACACCATCAGTAGGTAGTTGGCTTAAGAAGAAAGTATCTGTACCAATAAACCCACCAGCACTTGTTCCAAAAGCAATTCCAAAGCCTACACCCCACCACACAATAATAGTGACAGCAGCATCAATAAAGTTTTCCAATAGGGCGTTAACTACACCTCTTTGGCGCAGTAAACCCGCTTCCAACATGGAAAACCCGGTTTGCATGAAGAATACTAAAAAGCCTGTGAGTAAGACCCAGGTAGTATCAATGGAAACTTGTAATTGTTTGGTTGTTGCATCTAAAGATTCCAGCGTCACAGGATCTGCTGCCTGGACAACTGTAGGCGCAAAAATTGCCAACACCATTGAACCAATAGCTAGTGCTAGAAGGCGATACAAGGGACGAATACGTTTATTCATTGTTGTTTTTCCTGCTAGAAAAGCTGTAATTAATATTGTTCATCAAACGACCTGAATAACTTAATTAAAGTTAGGTTTTTTATCTCATGTTCATGTTGACAAATCTGCCCAAATACATGATTGTTTTTGCAAAAATAGCTAAACAATATCATAATTGAGATCATTAGCCAATATGCAGTTTACAAATCTGTCATACTTGTTCAATATGATTAAGAACAATAGACGGAGAACAGAGGCAGAAATTATTAAGTTAATTCCTGCTTTTAGGAAGTGAAATTGTCATTAACTTTATTTAAAGTTGGTTGATTCTCTATTTAATAACGATCAATATTCTGTATCAGAAAATACATTTTTTTGGTGTTTTGGTAATTTATGGCCTCGGCAAGAATACAGAAAATACCTTTATTATCGAAAATATCAGCATTTGCTGTGATCTAGGTCTCATAATCACAGCTTAAATATATAAATATACAAAATTCTGATATTTATTCGTAAATAAATAAGTAATATTTATGTGCAGGGGGCTAAAAAGTTTTTGAGCTTAAAAAGCAGGAAATACAAAGCTAGAAGTTATACGACGTAGGTTGGGTTGACGCAAGGAAACCCAACATTAATGATAATAATGCCTTCATGGGTAGTGTTGGGTTTCATTTCATTCAAATTACTATATTATTCTGCATAGA
>NZ_VILD01000001.1:89064-90175 GCF_009712085.1 Anabaena sp. UHCC 0253 | reverse complement strand
AACTATGTAACGAACTGTAAATTACCCAAAACTCTTGGGATTGCTTCGTTCCACTCGCAATGACATAGTTATAAGTTTTCCCACCTACCTACTTATCAATCTGTTTATAGCGGTTATCGGTCGGATGAAATACAATCGAGGGCGGGGAAACCCCACCCCTACAGGTTTTGCGATTTAATGACTGTATCTCACAAAGAGTGCATACCGCTATAACAACATCTTTATACAGGAATAATATTTGATTGTTAAAAGATACGTAGCACCGTAAACTTAATTAATGGTACATCACAGCTTTGCCTAACTGAGATTTTTTCAAAATTCAAATAGGATTCCTATAGATTATATTAATAATGAGTTATTTTATCCCAGGGCAAAAATTAAAAAGAGGACAATACGAAATTATTGATACTCTTGGACAGGGTGGTTTTGGTGTTACTTATTTAGCAGAAGATCATAAACGTAAAAAACAAGTAGCTATCAAAAGTCTCAATGTCGTTTTTCTACAACAACGCTATCGAGATAAATATGGAAACACAGAAGGTTTTGGAGACTTTCTAGCAGAAGAACAGGACAAGTTTAACACCGAAGCGATGGTGTTAGCTACCTTTGATCATCCTCACATTGTCAAAGTGTATCCTGAACTGTTTCAAGAAAATGGTTTATCTTGTATGGTGATGGAATATGTCAAAGGCAAGAATTTAGAACAATGTTTATACGCGAATGGTGTTTTTAGTGAAAGTGCTGGGTTAGAAATTATTAAAGGAATTGGCGAAGCTTTAAGTTATATTCATAGTCGTAATTATCTGCACCGAGATATTAAACCTGCGAATATTCTATTGCGAGAAGCGGATAAGAAAGCAATTTTGATTGATTTTGGTTTAGCTAGAGAAGTCAATTTTGCCGAATTGATGAGTTTAACAAATGCCAAAACTCCGGTTTTTGCACCACCAGAACAATTTGAAAATAGAAGTAATTTCACACCAGCTTTAGATAGGGCTTGCTGATTAAAGCTGAAACCCTTATATAAATAGTGATTGAAGTCTATAAATGGGAAAAAGTGCAAGGCAATCGGGTAAATGGGTAAAATCCTCACAAAACATAGAAATGTATC
>NZ_VILD01000001.1:0-87954 GCF_009712085.1 Anabaena sp. UHCC 0253 | reverse complement strand
ATAATAGAAAATGGTGCAAAGACAGAGGGATTAGAATTAGTGGACCACCACTGGGAAGACCACCAACAAATGTCAGCAAAGAAACCAAAAAGCAGGCACAATTAGACGAGAGAGATCGTAATTGTATTGAAGGTAAATTTGGAGAAGGCAAAAGAAGATATAGTCTTGATCGAATGATGACTAAACTTTCTAATACTTCAGAAACAGCCATTGCCATAACTTTTTTAGTCATGAATCTTTCCGCATTACTGCGGCGGATTATTATGACTTTTTTTGTATCTATTTGAGGAAATACTATGTTTTTCCTATTTTTAGATTTGGATGATTAGAAAATATTATATTTACTCAAATTACTTCATACAATGAATTATGTTTTCACTTACAAGCATTGTTAATTGATTCTTGGTCTGGCTTCAATACGACTTTTTCAGCAAGCCCTAGATATTTATGCTTTAGCTGCGACATTATATGTCATTATCGCCGTTCATGAACCTCCTTTTATTCCTCTGCCTAGTCCTTATCTGAATGCTAAGATTATGCTAGATATGAAAATGGCGATTGAACCACCGCAACAATACAATTCTCAAATTAGTCAAAAGGTAAATGATGCTATTCTCAAAGGAATGGAATTAGATTATCGAAACCGTCCTCAGTCTATTACAGAATGGTTTAGGTTTTTAGGTATTCAACAGGCAGATCAAAAACAGATTCAATTACAAAATAATCATCTCAAAACTTTCAATTTTGAAGTTGTCACAACTAATAATAAAGGAAGTATTATCAACCGACGCAACCACTCAGCAAATTACTTTGTGGAAGATTTGGGAAATAGGGTGAAACTGGAAATGGTGGAAATACCCGCAGGAACATTTTACATGGGTTCACCGGAAAATGAAGCGGGAAGAAGAGGTAGTGAAAGTCCCCAACATCAAGTTACTGTTCCCAGCTTCTTTATGGGTAAATATCTTTTGACTCAAGCATAATATCAAGCTATTATTGGGAGTAATCCTGCTAAATTCAAAGGTAATGGTTCGACTCCGCTCACCAACCATCGTCCTGTTGAACAAGTGAGTTGGAATGATACAGTTAAATTTTGTCAAAAGTTAAGCCAAAACACAGGTAAAAACTATAAATTGCCCAGTGAGGCACAATGGGAGTATGCTTGTAGGGCGGGAACAACCACACCTTTTTATTTTGGTGAAAGTATTACCCCCGATTTGGTAAACTATGATGGTAACTATGCCTACGCTGCTGCACCAAAAGGGCAATATCGAAAACAAACCACAGATGTAGGAACTTTTCCCCCTAATGCTTTTGGTTTGTATGATATGCACGGAAATGTGTGGGAATGGTGCGAAGATGATTGGCAAGAAAATTATATAAATGCGCCTATAAACGGTACTGCTTTGATTAATCGAGGTGCATATAAAGTGCTGCGCGGTGGTTCGTGGATGCAAGATTCCTGACTACTCCCGTTCTGCCTACCGCGTCAACAACTATCGCGATAACAGGAACAACGTTATCGGTTTTCGCGTTGTCTGTCTTTGTGCGGCGAGGACTCTTTAGCCCTTTGCCCTCTTGCGCTTTTGCGCTCTGCTCTTTTTTCTTTTCCCTTTGCACCGCCGCTAGGCGGAATTTTTTTTCTGAGCAGGATACTATAAATATTAACTTTATATATGGGCGCATAGTTTTCCACTTATAACATCAGCATAATTGAAGTTGATAATTTTGTCAAGGGTTAAAATTGTCTGAATCAGGATATCCAGGATTTAAGGATTTACAGGATGTTGTTGGATGATTGTTTATGGGGATTTTGGAGATGTCTAATTGTCTGAATCAGGTGGTTATCGAGTTTCGACTCCGCTCAACTACCGCAGAGTCGAGATAATTTTCAGGATCAGGACTTACGCAAAATCATGAAGAAACGTATCCCTTACGGGAGTCGAAGACATACCGCAGAGGACGCAGAGGACAGGTCGAAATAAGAGTTTGAGAGAGTTATTGCGTAAGTCATCAGGATGTTGTTTAATGATTGTTTTTTTATCCTCTCTTTGAGAATGCAATAGCCCTGGTTTTTAATTATTTATCATCCCTTATCCACCAAACCCTCCAAAACCTGCTGTAAATCATTCGTCAACTCAGATACCGCTTGTCTAGCAGCAACCCGACTACTTTTATAACCCGAATAACGCTCAGAAATAGATATCGGTTCACCCACCGTCATCTTCACCTGTTGCTTACCCAATTGTGGACGCTGTGCAGGACTATTACCCTTAATTTTATTAACCATATCCCATAAAAGTAAAGTTGTTTCAGCAAATCTTTCCACAGTTGGTTTTTCCCGAATATAAATACCAGAAACAGCAACAAAACTCTCAACTAACCTCATGTGCCACATCCGAAAATATGCTTCTTCAGCAATTCTATCTCCCAAACTTTTCTCAATAGGTGATAATGATTTAATATCCTTAAAATCTTCTCGAAAAATATAGTTCCAACCGGATTGTTCTACCCTTCTACATCTATCAGTCCAACTTCCCCTAGATGGTAAATCAAAATATTGTTCAGCAATAAATAACGCAATATTCATAACAGCTTGTAACCGATAAGCTAAAGCCTCATTTCTATCTGTAATTTCCCCATTGGTAATTTTTTGATCAGGCAAAGTTTGATGATAAAATTTAGTGTAAAACTGCTCCATTACCCCTAATAAATGTTCTGCTAAACCTAATAACCGAGGATAAAGCGCAGCAAAACTAGCCTCAGTTTTCTCTTGATTTGCAGACAAACCACTAGCTACTTCTAATTCAGTTAATAAATTTGCTATATTATCCCAAGGTTCATTGACATAACTATATTTAATGCCAATTGGTAAAATTAAAACTTCTTCATCTCTTCCCGCTTTTTGTAAATCTTCCGCACACCAAAAACCCATCTGTGCGATACCGGGTTCTAAAGGACTGATAATCTCTGATAAACCATTTGTAGCACCTTCTGGGGCAGCCGCCATGGGAAACTGACCATTGATATACAAATCCCGCGCTGAACGCAACCCAGTCCAATCAGCTTTACCGCGTTGAATGGGAGTTCCCCCCAAATGGGAAATTACCCAACCCACATGAGAACCAGCCCAGAGAGGAATGCCCCGATCATAGATAAAATGGGTATGAAGCGGATATTGTAGCTGTGTACCCCCAACTCGTGCTACTTTAGGCAAGATTTGGGAGAGTAAATAAGTTAAACAAAGAGGGTCTGCTGTTTGAGGATGACGAAACGCCAACATAAACCGGATTTTACCATCCTGAAACCGCTGATAACAATCCGCCAAAACTTCAACGTTGTCTGCTTCAATGTTGCTAATGGGTGTTTGCCAACGTATCCAAGTTGGTAGCAAAATATATACCAATTTTAACAACAAAGGATTAAAAGCCGGCGGAATAAATTCTAAAGGTGGTTGTGCTTGATACATTAATTCTGACAAAGTAGTTATCTCCTCAAGTTAAATGGTTAATAGTCGGAACTTACAGCGATTTTTAGGTAAATAAACCTGATTTTTATGAATGTTTCGCGCAAAGAGGCAAAGGAGCAAAGACGCAAAGGCAGAAATAAATTAATTTAGATTATGGTCTAATTTGTAAGTCTTTAATACCAAACCTGTTTGATTGCATGGAAATATTTTAGACGTAACTGATTTGAAAAGTTAGTAAGTAAAGGTAAAAAACAATGCGATTATCACAAATGTTATTTGTTACACTGCGGGATGATCCTGCTGATGCGGAAATCCCTAGCCATAAATTGTTACTCCGTGCAGGTTATATCCGTCGCATCGGTAGTGGGATTTATGCTTATCTTCCCCTAATGTGGCGGGTTTTGCAAAAAGTTTCCCAAATTGTGCGGGAAGAAATGAACGCTACCGGCGCACAAGAATGTTTATTACCACAGTTACAACCTTCTGAATTATGGAAAGAGTCGGGACGCTGGGATACATACACTAAAGCTGAGGGGATTATGTTTTCCTTGGTGGATAGAAGGGAACAACAATTAGGACTAGGACCAACTCACGAAGAAGTAATTACAACTGTTGCCCGTGATATGATTCGTTCATATCGTCAATTACCTGTACATTTATATCAACTACAAACTAAATTTCGTGATGAAATTCGTCCCCGTTTTGGTTTAATGCGCGGACGAGAATTTATCATGAAGGATGGTTATTCTTTTCATACTGATGAAGAAAGTTTGAAAAAAACTTACCAGGAAATGTACACTGCTTACAGTAATATGTTACGGCGTTCTGGTTTAGCTTTTCGGGCTGTGGAAGCTGATTCTGGGGCTATTGGTGGTTCTGGTTCGACAGAGTTTATGGTGTTAGCAGATGCGGGAGAAGATGAAGTTCTCTATACTGAAGATGGTAAATATGCAGCAAACGTAGAAAAGGCGGTTTCTCTTCCTGCTGATTCGGAAACTTCACCTTTTACAACTTACGAAAAACGAGAAACTCCGGGAAATGATACAATTGAAAAACTTTGTAATTTCTTGAAATGTGATCCTAGTCAAATTGTTAAAAACGTTTTATATCAACTTGTATATGATAACGGTTTAACGGTTTTGGTGTTAATCAATATTCGCGGAGATCAGGAAATTAATGAAGTTAAATTACAAAATGAATTAACTAAATTAGCTCCTCAATTTGGTGCTAAAACAATTCTAACTTTAACTGTACCAAATGCCGAAGCTCAAGAAACATGGCAGGCTAAATCTTTACCTTTAGGTTATATCGCACCGGATATTAGTGATGATTATATTGCGGGAAGTAAACAGGTAAATTCTCAGTTTGTGCGGTTGGTGGATAAAACTGCTGTGGAGTTAAAGAACTTTGTCACTGGTGCAAATGAAAGCGGTTTTCACGTAGTTGGGGCAAATTGGGGTGAGCAATTTAAGCTACCTGCATTAACCGTAGATATTCGTAAAGCCAAATTAGGCGATCGCTCTCTCCATGATCCAAACCAAACCCTACAAACAGCTAGAGGTATTGAAGCCGGTCACATCTTCCAACTTGGTACAAAATACTCCGAAGCCATGGGTGCAACTTATACCAACGAACAAGGGGAAGAAAAGCCTTTAGTTATGGGTTGTTACGGTGTGGGTGTGTCTCGATTAGCACAATCAGCCGTTGAACAATCCTATGATAAAGATGGGATAATTTGGCCAGTAGCGATCGCACCATATCACACCATTATTACAATTCCTAACATTAAAGATGCCCAACAAATCGCCGTTGCCGAAAAACTTTACACGGAACTCAATCAAGCAGGTGTAGAAACTTTGTTAGATGACAGAGATGAACGCGCTGGTGTTAAATTTAAAGATGCAGATTTAATCGGGATTCCCTTGAGAATTGTCACCGGCAGAGCGATTACAAATGGTAAAGTCGAAGTAGTCAAACGCGCAAATAAGGAATCTCAAGAAATCCCGATTGAGGAAGTTGTTAATACATTACAACAGTGGATTAAAGAAGCAATAGAAGGGTAAAATTAAACTATTTTGGGGTAGGTAATAGACCTACCCTGATCAAGTATGTGAGAGGCTTCTACTGTTTAAGCTAATATCTCTTCATTGCCCTTTGCATATCTCGTTGATCATCACGACGTTTGAGACTTTCTCGTTTGTCGTGTAACTTTTTACCTTTACCAAGGGCAATAACTATTTTCACCCAACCCCGTTTGAGATACATTTTCAATGGGACTAGAGTTAAACCCTCTTGTTGTACCCTACCAATGAGTTTCCGGAGTTCTTGTTTGTGGAGTAATAACTTGCGTGTTCGTCTTGGTTCATGATTAAAATACGCACCACTGGAGGTATAAGGCGAAATATGCACGTTGATTAACCATGCTTCACCGTCACGAAGCAAGGCATAACCATCTTGGAGATTGGCTTTACCTGCACGAATTGATTTCACCTCAGTTCCTGTCAACTGAATTCCAACTTCATAGGTTTCTATGATTTCATACAAAAACCGGGCTTGTCTATTATCACAAATAACTTTGTAACCTTCACTCTGTTTATCACTCATTGAAAATCTTCTTAGTTTTAATATAAAATGCCTAAAAATTTATTTAGACTAGCTTTTTCATTAATTGTAATTCAAAGGGAGGGGGAACAGGCGATTAGTAATCGGTAATTAGTGATTAGTAAAAATTATGACTGGCTACTACTGAGCTTTGACTGCAAATTATGTAAAGTTTTGTTAACATTTTCTAAAGATTTAAGATTTTCTTTATAAATCATTGCTCATCTCGTTATTTAGTAGGTAATCCTGTCATAGTATGAAACATAGGATTACTATTTTTGCCTGTGTCTATTGATATTACCCATAACAGCACATTACTCAATCAAAAAAATTATAGGGGTGTATTATCCATGCCCTTGACTATTCTCATAGCAGATGACGACTTAGGTACGCGCCTATCCATTAGCGATTATCTTGATTTGTCTGGTTACAATGTAATTACGGCTGATGACGGTGTAGATGCTTTGGCTATGGTGGAAAAGTGCCGTCCTGATTTGATGGTGACTGATATTATGATGCCACGAATGAATGGCTATGAATTGGTGCGTCGGGTGCGTCAGCAATCAGCGTTTCGGTTATTGCCTGTGATTTTATTGACAGCGAGAACTAAAACCCAAGAACGAATTTTGGGGTATCAGTCTGGTTGTGATTTGTACTTGCCTAAGCCATTTGAATTAGAAGAAATAGCTGCTGCTATACGTAATTTATTAGAGCGATCGCAAATTATCCAATCAGAATATCGCTTTTCTCATCAGGAAGAAACCAGTGTTTCCACATATACAAAGGAAGAGAACGGTAATATTTCCATATCTACTCAGGTGCAAAACTCTCAAATACTGATACCGCTAACTGCAAGAGAACAGGAAGTTTTAGACTTATTAACTCATGGTTTTTCCAATGCGGAAATTGGTAATCATTTACACTTGAGTCCCAGGACAGTGGAAAAATATGTGAGCAGTTTATTAAGGAAAACTGGAACTAGCAACCGTGCAGAATTAGTCAGGTTTGCAATCAAGCATGGTTTAGTAGAATAGCATTTTTACTGAAATTTACACTTTTAGCCTGGTAATATTCGCTAAAAATGACAAATAGACTCTGGTTGGACGGGACATTTTTTAGAGATAAGTGGATTTTCCCCAAGGTAAAGAACAGTCAAATTAATCAAATTGGACAAAGGTTTAAGATCGCTGATTTGATTTTCTCTAAGGCTAAGAGTAGTCAAATTAGTCAGATTGGACAAAGGTTTAAGATTGCTAATTTGATTTTCCCCAAGGCTAAGAACAGTCAAACTAGTCAGATTGGACAAAGGTTTAATATCGCTGATTTTATTATTATCAAGGCTAAGAATAGTCAAATTTGTCAGATTGGACAAAGATTTAATATCGCTGATTCTGATTTGATTTTTATCAAGATAAAGATAAGTTAAATTAGTCAGATTGAACAAAGGTTTAATATCGCTGATTTGATTTTCTTCAAGACTAAGAGCATTTAAATTAGTCAGATTGGATAAAGGTTTAAGATCGCTGATCTGATTTTCCTTAATATTAAGAGCATTCAAATTAGTCAGATTAGACAAAGGCTTGATATCACTGATTTGATTTTGATCAAGGATAAGAGTATTCAAATTAGTCAGATTGGACAAAGGTTTGATATCACTGATTTGATTTTCCCTAAGATTAAGCAAGGTTAAATTAGTCAGCGTTTGATTAGCTTGACTACAATTTTGTGTTTCGGCAACTTTTAATAATACTTCCACTATGTGTCTTGTTTCTTTAGGTAAACTGGCTTTTTGCTGACACCATTGTGTGAAAGTTTTGGGTGTTTTTGTAGGTTCAGCAGTGACTGTTGGGGTGTACAATCCTAAAGTCAAGGTAAAAATAGTGGTCGTTACTAAAGTTAGTTTCATATTTTTACAAGTTATACAAAAAAGCTGCGGTAATTTTACCATCTTCTAACTGGCAAAACAATTCTATTTTTAACTATTTCTCGGACGTTTTAGTTATAGACTGAGTATTTTATTGTTTTAATATCTACCTTTTGATAGATAGTAATTCCTCTTTATCTGTGTATTATAAGTACATGAAACGACTGATTTTCGTTCATTCACATCATGGTGAATTTGTACAGTGCGTAAGTCCTAGAAAAGTAGAACAACCTACTTTTTATCCAATTCTTTCTAATTTAGTATTTCAGAGGAGCTAGTCAATGTTTAATCTTCAATCTATTAAGAGTACAACTTTAACAGCGGCTATTATCGGTACTACATTTGGTTTATCAATTCTTGGTGGTGCTAATGCTTCACAAGCTGCTAATCTGACTATACCTTTGTCCTTAGAAAGTTTCACCCTGGCAGGAAACGCTCAAATTGTCCCAACATCATCTGCAACTCCCTTTTTTACATCTGATATGATTTCTCTAGAGGGAAATGCATCTGCCACTTCTGGTCTTTCTCCTGTGTTCGATATTATCAAAAAGAAACAGACAATCCTCCACTTTAACTACGCTTTTTTTGGAGGAGGTACTCTTAGCTTGTTGCTAAACAACATCAAGACAGGACTAACTACGACTACTGTAATTGATTTACTAAGCGAGTCTACTGGTACAATTGCCGATTTTGACCTGACTAACTTTATAGATACAGGTGCTTATAGCGTTACTCATCAGCTTATAGGGGGTGGTACGGCACACTTTAATAATTTTACTGTAGTTACAAAACACGTACCTGAACCTAGTGCCACATTAGGTTTATTTGGTTTGGGGATGGCCGCATTTACTTTGAAGAACAAACGCAAGTTTAATGTGTTAGTTAAAGCAGCTTCCTAGAGATGTATAAAAAGTAAATTATCCAATTTTTTAGGGTGTGTTAGTAATTTCGTAATGCACCCTAATCATCGTTTTCAGTAGATTAGCTATTTCTCGGACGTTTTAAAGGTATAGAATTAATAGGACCAAGAATTTGATTTAAACCCCGTAATTGTTCCGCTGTACCCATACAAATTAAGGTATCTCCCGTCATTAAAATCGTATCTCCAGTTGGTCCACCAATGAGAGTACCATCAATCCGACGAATAGCGAGAACTAAAGCCCCTGATTGCGATCGCAATTTGGCTTTTTGTAAAGTTTGACCAACAAAGGGACACCTGGTCGGATCTAGTAAAAATTCTTCCATGTATAATTGGCGGTCTGCACCAGAGAGAATCCCATCCACAAAGTCTAGAATTTGCGGTCTGAGGGCTGCTGCTGCCATGCGTTTACCCCCAGTAATGTAGGGTGAAATTACGGCATCTGCGCCGCCACGCTGTAATTTTTGTACCGCTTCTTCCGTACTAGCACGAGCGATCGCTCTAATTCCTGGATTCAGAGTTTTTGCCGATAAAACAGTATATAAATTTTCTGCATCTGAAGGTAAAGCCGCCACAATACAAATTGCCTTAGTAATACCCACCTTCAACAAAATCTCATCTAGCGTCGCATCACCTTGACAAACACTGTAACCAAGTTCTTGGGCTTTTTGTACAGATTCAAGTTCCGCATCAATCACCACAAAAGTAACACCTTCAGCCAGAAATTCCTTGGCAATTTGTCGTCCAGTGCGGCTAAATCCACAAATAATATAATGTTCTGATAATGATTCCATCAAACGCCTTTGTTGTCGGAGTTGAATTCCTTCCAGAAAATAGCCTTCAATAATTGCACCTGAAAATCTATTGACAATATACCCAAGATTCACCACACCCATTAAAATTAAGGCAATGGTAAACAACCGTCCCCGACTACCCAATGGGTGAGTTTCGCCATAACCGACAGTTGCTAAAGTAATCACAGTCATGTAAGCTGCATCTTCCCATGTCCAGCCCTCAACCAGGCAATACCATAAAATGCCAATTAAAAAAATACAGCCCAGGGCAAAGGCCCCAGCCATTAATTCCTTTTGAATACGTTGATATTTTTGCTCAAGGGTAGAATACACAGGCAATCCAAAATTAGAACTTAAAAATTAAAAAGCTTCTTTGTCTGTCCATTTCACTCCTCAATAAAAATAAATTTTGAAAGATTTCCGAGAACCTAGTAAAGTATTACGATAAAGGATTTTCAGGAGGTGCGGTAGTGAAATTCCCAAGTCTAGTTGAACAAGCCACGATCCCTCAAGAGTCAGGTTTTATGTCATCCACACCCTTTGATACAGATAGTTTCAACCAAGTTGTGATGTCCACTTATGGACGCTTTCCCTTGGCCTTAGAAAGGGGTGCTGGTTGTCGTGTTTGGGATACCCAAGGCAAGGAATATCTAGATTTTGTTGCTGGTATTGCAACTTGTACTCTAGGACACGCCCACCCAGCAATGGTAGAGGCTGTGACACGCCAAATCCAGAAATTGCATCATGTTTCTAATTTGTACTATATTCCTGAACAGGGTGAATTAGCGAAATGGATTGTTGATCATTCCTGTGCAGAACGGGTATTTTTCTGCAACTCTGGCGCTGAAGCCAACGAAGCAGCTATTAAACTAGCGCGGAAATATGCTCATACAGTTTTAGAAATTGCCCACCCCATAATTTTAACTGCCCATGCCAGTTTTCATGGACGGACTTTAGCAACCGTTACCGCTACTGGACAACCAAAGTATCAAAAACACTTTGATCCTTTAGTGCCTGGTTTCCATTATGTAAATTACAACGATATTCGAGCAGTGGAAGCCGCTGTGACTGAATTGGATGAAGGTAATTATCGTGTAGCAGCTATTTTAATTGAACCATTGCAAGGGGAAGGTGGAGTTCGTCCTGGGGATGTTGCCTACTTCCAGCGGTTACGCGAGATTTGCGACGAAACCGGCATTTTGTTGATTTTTGACGAAGTGCAAGTGGGAATGGGACGCAGTGGTAAATTATGGGGTTATGAACATCTGGGTGTAGAACCAGACATTTTCACCAGTGCTAAAGGCTTGGGTGGTGGTATTCCCATTGGGGCAATGATGAGTAAAAAGTTTTGCGATATTTTCCAACCAGGAGAACACGCAAGTACATTTGGCGGTAATCCCTTTGTCTGCGGTGTGGCGCTAAGTGTGTGTGAGACTTTGGAAAAAGAGAATATTTTGCAGAATGTGGAAGAACAAGGCGCACATTTGCGAGAAGGATTAAGAGCGATCGCTCTTAAATATCCCCAGCATATCTTGGAAGTCCGCGGTTGGGGTTTAATCAACGGCATGGAACTCAAAGCCGATATTCCTTTAACTGCGGCTGAAGTTGTGAAAGCCGCCATGGAAGAGGGTTTATTACTCGTCCCCGCAGGTCCAAAAGTCGTCCGTTTTGTACCACCTTTGATTGTTTCCGAAATAGAAATAAATCAAGCCTTGCAAGCTATAGAAAAGGTATTAGCCAAACTCACAGTCAGCCCTAATTGACAATTAAATCGCATAATTCCCCGCCCCTCTAAGAGGATGTTTTAAAAGTTTATGGCGATTAGAAAGATGCCTCCGGCACGCTCCGCGAACGCTACTATACAAACATTCGCGTAGCGTACCCATAGCTTGCGTAGCGACGCATGGAGTAGGCGTTACCGAAACAGAATTAGCAGGAGATAAGAATAGTCTTAAATCTGGAAATACTGTTACCATTTTTCAGCCCAATAGATAATTTCTGAAGATGTAACATCAATGGCTACTCCAGAGCTTTTACCATGATTCCATTTACTGCCAGGTTGACTTTTATCTTCTGCTTTTAATACCAATATTTGATAGGTACTGGGAAAGGTTTCCATCTGAGAATCGCTAGTATAAAAAAAGGTTGTTGGTACACCGTTTGGTTGATTAATATGATTATTTGTATTACCGCCCCAGTATTGATGCTGAGAGATTTTTTGGTATTGTGTAAGTAATTTTTTAATATTTGTTTGTGATTGTTTCAGCCGAATTTGCCAAGAACTACTTCCTGGAGTTAATCCAGGGGAATAAGCCATTTGTAAAACTTGGGAATCAGCCGGAATTTCTGAGGGAAAATGTTGAATTTGCTGAATATCTGACCATTTTTGATGACGAATTTCTTGATAGCGCGATGTATCAGTAATTATTTGTAATTTTTTAGTATTACTATTGGCTTTAGTAATCAAAAAACTGCCCATAACTAGACTCAAACTACCAAAGGACAGTAAAATTATTGTAGCGACTTTAACAAAAATAGATTGTTTCATTGGATTGGTTGGATCTAGCTTGTAGATTAATATCCCAACCACTAAAACAATTGTCCTGATAATTTTGAATCTATTCTTAAGTAGGTGAACGTGAGATCACCAAAATGTGTGAGGAAAAGTAAAATTTCCCAAAACTCTCTTCCTGTTCCCTTGCCCCAACGACAATTTTTAACACCAACCTATTTATTAGTCCTATAAATAGTTAAATTAACTACAAAATTAAAAAGAACCAACAATCATTCCTAGCAAGATTAAAAAACCAATCCAGACATTTTGACGAAACATTTCTGCATACGCAGGGTTAGGTATTTCTGGCTGTTGTAAGCGAATAATTTGCCAGATCCAGGCGATGGTAGCCATAATTAAAGTGATCCAAAAAGCCGTATGTAAGTTAATTAAGAAACCTAATCCAGCTAAGAGGAGAATAGTGCCAATCAAGAAAATACCAATGGCTGTAGGGGCATATTTACCAAAAAATAAGGCGCTAGAATTAATACCAATTCGTTGATCATCTTGGCGATCGCTCATGGCATAAATGGTATCAAATCCTAACGTCCAGAGGATCGTGCTTCCCCAAAGTAACCAAGTTGGTGCTGTAATGTTGGCTGTAACTGCACTCCAACTAATTAAAACCGCGAAACCCCAAGCAATAGAAAGTACCAATTGGGGAATTGGAAATACTCGTTTTGCACCGGGATAAAGGACAATGACTGGGACTGCGGCCACCGATAACCAAAAGCTTAAAGGGTTAAGATAAAAGGCGATGACGGCGGCACAGGCTAGGGAAATTAAACCGACAATAATACCAACTTGCACAGAAAGGGCGCGAGAGGCCAGGGGGCGATCGCGGGTTCTCTCTACTTGAGGATCAATATCTCGATCCCATAAGTCATTAACTACACACCCAGCCGCACTGGTAGCGATACTACCGAACACAATCACTCCCACGAGGGGTAGTGGTGGTTTCCCCGCAGCCGCGAGGAATACAGCCCATAATGCAGGAATCATGAGAATTAACCTACCTTCAGGTTTATTCCACCGCAATAGCCGGATAATTGCCAGCCATAATGGTTCTTTATTTGTTTCTTGTGTTTCTAGCATATTTGATGATTTGCAGAAGGAGTCGTAGGGGCGCAGGGCCTGCGCCCAGTCAGTCGTCTGTTAATATATCTTCACATTTTATAGAATATCGTTTAGTTATCTAAATTGGTATGTATTTATACGATTTTCAAAATTTATAGTGGTTATACTCATTTATAGGTTCTACCTGGGAATTGATGAAGTGGCGAGTCCACTTCATTTTTATTGTCAAAATATAGATTTTTTAGTCATTAACTAACTCATCGCGCCATTTTTCGCGTTTTTCCCGCTCTTCACGTACTTCTTCCTCCCGTTCTCTTGATCTCACTAATAACCAAGTTTCCCACGTTAGGGGTTTTTGTCGTTCTAAATGGTTAATAAATTGCATAATTGACAAATCAGCTTTTATAGGTGTTTTTAAATCAAACTGCATAGTTTGTAAAATTCTATCATTGGTTTTGAGTAGGCGATCGCTAATTTTTTTCCCTACCCTCAGCATTAATTTATTAATCAACTTTCCTAAAATACCTTTACGTTTTTTGGACATTAATAAAGTTTGTCCTTCTGTTTTTCCCCCTGGTAACATCCGAGTTGTAAACATCAAATGTAGATGGGTAGACTCATTACTAAAGGAAACTATACAGGTTGTTCCATACCAATAACAAACACTGTAATTAAGAGAATTATTAAAAAACCAACGGTAGAGATTCAACCAAAATGATTTACCATTAATATTTGTAATACTGCTGAAAATAATCGCATTTTGATTTAGTTCTTGTTTCTCCAATACCATCTTTAATGGTAATTTATGAACTAGATTAATTTGTTGCATATCAACACCATGAAGAAGCAACAGATGGGGATGACAATTAATACTAAATTGAGAACCTAGAGAAACATCAAACTCTTGATTTTCCCAATCTAAAACAAAAGGTAAAGGTTGTTGAGGAGTTTCCCCTGTCCAAATCCAAATCATCCCATATTGTTCTGCTGTTGGCCAAGTTTTTGCTTTCAGGGCTACAGGTTCATCTAAATCAGGAACATCAACACAAATACCTTCTGCATCAAATTTCCAGCGATGTAAAACACAGCGTAATTCATTACCCTCAACATTACCTTCTGCTAAACTTGTTCCCATGTGAGGACAGTAAGCATCTAAGATAATAGCACGTCTATCTTTACCACGATATACAACTAAATCCTTGCCAAAAATTGTGACAGCTTTAACTTCACCTATTAGCAAAGATTGAGAAGGTAATACCCAATACCAACCTTCAATAAAACTGTCTGACTGATTGAAAATTTTTGGCTTACGAACCGAGTTAAAATTATCTATATTGGTGTTCATTTGTAGATTTCACTTGCAGTGAAGTGGTTAATCTATACCTATCATGAACAACTCAGAAAAACAGTTAACCATTAACAATTGACAATTGACAATTGATAATTGACAATTGATAATTGACAATTAAATTTGTACATTTTATAACGAATCTACGAAAGTAAAAAAATTATCTGCGTTTATCCGTGTTCATCATCTTCAATCTGCGGTTAATTCTTTATTAACATATTATCTAACTCCTGATTTAAAATTACGCAATCTTAAAGCATTAGTAACAACAGAAACAGAAGAAAAAGCCATTGCTGCACCGGCAATAATTGGGTTAAGTAACCAACCAAAGAAAGGATAGAGAATACCCGCAGCGATGGGAATACCGATGATATTGTAAATAAAGGCAAAAAATAGATTTTGGCGGATATTGTTGATGGTAGCGCGACTGAGTTGAATGGCTGTAACAATGGCTTGTAAATCGCCAGAAATTAAAGTAATATCACTAGCAGCGATCGCCACATCTGTTCCTGTACCAATAGCAATTCCCACATCTGCTTGTGCTAATGCTGGTGCATCATTAATTCCATCTCCCACCATAGCGACAATTTGAGATTTTTTCCCTAATTCCCTTTGTTGCAATGATTTAATCATAGCTGCTTTTTGGTCTGGACGAACTTGGGAAAAAACTTGGGTAATTCCAACTTGATCGGCGATCGCTTGTGCTGTTGGTTGATTATCTCCTGTTAACATTACCACTTCTAAACCTAATTTTTGCAGTGCTTTTACTGCTGTTAATGATGAAGGTTTAAGGGCATCTGCAATAGCGAGAATTGCTTCTAAATTACCATTTACTGCTAACCAAATTACTGTTTTTCCCTCACTTTCCCAAGCTGTTTGATTGGGCTGTAAAGCATCTGTATTAATTCCTAATTCTGTAAACCAGCGTTGTGTGCCAATTTGTACTAATTTGTCAGCAACTAATCCTTGAACACCACTCCCAACAATAGCTGCAAAATCATTCACATCTACTAAATTTACAGTTTGATTAATCGTATATTTTACCACTGCTTCCGCTAGAGGATGTTCAGAATTTCTTTCAACACTTGCGGCTAACTGTAATAAATTAAGTTCATTATTATCTGCTGTTCCTTTAACAGTAACAAAGTCTGTAACTGTAGGTTTACCTTGAGTTAAAGTTCCAGTTTTATCGAGAACAATTGTCTGGATTTTGTGCGCTAATTCTAAACTTTCAGCACTTTTAATTAAAATGCCATTTTCTGCACCTTTACCAGTTCCCACCATAATCGAAGTAGGAGTAGCTAAACCTAAAGCACAGGGACAAGCGATAATCAAAACCCCCACCATTGTGATCATTGCCAGGGTAAAATTTCCTGTAATATAAAACCAGATAACAAAAGTAGCGATCGCAATCATAATTACAACCGGCACAAACCATCCAGTTACCTGATCTGCTAATCTTTGAATCGGTGCTTTTGAACCTTGGGCTTCTTGTACTAATTTGACAATTTGGGCTAAAAACGTATCCTTCCCTACCCGCGTTGCTTTAAACTTAAAACTACCAGTTTTATTAATTGTTGCCCCAATTACTTCATCTCCTGGCTGTTTTTTGACGGCGACACTTTCACCTGTAACCATGGCTTCATCTACTGTGGAAGTACCATCAATTACTTCTCCATCTACAGGAATTTTTTCACCAGGACGAACTACAATTACATCATTAACTACAACTTCAATAATGGGAATATCTATTTCTACTTCATCTCTAATTACTCGCGCTGTTTTCGCTTGCATTCCCATCAATTTGTGAATAGCTTCGGAGGTTTGTCCTCTAGCCCGATGTTCCAGAAATCGTCCTAACAAAATTAAAGTTAAAACCATTGCTGAAACTTCATAATAAACATGAGGTTCTATACCTTGGGAAATAAATAAACTAGGAAAAAGTGTAACGAATAAAGAATAGAAGTAAGCTGTTCCTGTCCCCAAAGCAATTAAAGTATCCATCGTTGCTGTGCGGCGTTTTAAGGATTTCCAAGCATTGCGGAAAAAAGACCAACCACACCAAAACTGCACGGGCGTTGTTAATACTAATTGTAACCAAGGATGATGGAAAAATGCGGGAATAAATGGCAAATGTAGCCCTGTCATCATTGGTAAAGAACCGAAAAACAGAAAGATGCTAATTACACCCCCTGTTATTAATTTAATTATGAGTTCTCTTTCTTCTGCTAATGTACTCGCTGTTTCTGCTGCATTTTCACCTGCTGCTTCTAATGAAAAAGATGAATAACCAGCATTAGCGATCGCTGCTTGAATTTCTGCTATATTTGTCTGTTTGGGTTCATAATTAATAGTTACCTGTTCTGCACCGAAATTAACATGACATTCAATAACTCCAGAAACAGCTAAAATCGCTTGTTCAATATTATTAGCACAAGCCGCGCAACTCATCCCTTTAAGTTTAAGATTAAGATTATTCATGTTACTTATTGTAATTAAATCATTACCCAAATTTCTGATTTTTCAAGGAAGTAAGAGATTTATATGCCACCCATTAGTGTAATATATCAGCTAAATAGGTTTCTTGACTTTTCCCTAGCTTACATTTCAGATTTTGGATGTGGAAATATATGTTACAGGTTATTTATTCTGAAGAATTTTTAGATCATCAAACAGGAAGCTATCATCCAGAAAACCCAGCCCGGTTAACAGCGATAGTCAACGCTTTAAAAGCGGCGAGTTTTGCAGACAAAATTACTTGGAAAATACCTACACCCATTACATCAAAACCGTTTTTAATGTCTTGCGTAGAAAGTGTTCATACTAAAACTTATATTAACAAAGTCAAGGCGATCGCTTCCTCTGGTGGTGGTTATTTAGATGGAGATACTCCCATTTCCCCCCGTAGTTATGATGTGGCGTTATTAGCCGTTAGTGCTTGGTTAGATGGAGTTGATACAGTTTTAAATACAGATGATTCTGCTTTTGTCTTAGCGCGTCCGCCTGGACATCATGCGGTAAGTAGTACAGGTATGGGATTTTGTTTATTTTCTAATGCGGCAATTGCAGCTTTCTATGCTTTGCAACAACCTGGAATTAAGCGTGTTGCTATTCTAGATTGGGATGTACATCACGGTAATGGTACGGAAGCAATAGTAGAAACTCACTCAGAAATTGCATATTGTTCTCTTCATCAATACCCGGCTTATCCTGGTACAGGGAAAAGTTCTCAACAAGGTTCACATCATAATGTATTAAATTTACCTATTCCTCCTGGTAGTGATATTACTGTTTATCAACCGTTATGGGAAAGAAATATATTACCATTTCTCACAAATTTTCAGCCAGATTTACTGATTGTTAGTGCTGGTTATGATGGTAATGCTAATGATCCTTTAGCAAGTATGAATTTACAACCAGCAGATTTTGGTTTATTTACAGAATACTGTTTAGGTATCACCAGAAAAATTGTGTTTGGTTTGGAAGGTGGTTATGATTTACCAAGTCTGGCTGAATCAGTAATTGCCACTATTCAACCTTGTATAAGGTAGTTGAATTTTGCCATTGCTATTTCCTAAAAGTCTGAATTTTGGTGTTTAATAATTCTGTATTCTACTATATTTAAGACTTTAGCACTCAAGGTAATATGGTCATATTTTCTAGCTATTTTACCTCCCAGTTTTTCTGCAACCCTACGGCTGGGAGTGTTTGCTTCATCTACGGAATATTGAATGTATTCATAATTCAAGTTTTGATCAGCCCATGATTTCAAGGCTGTAATTGTTTCTGTGGCGTAACCATATTTATGTGCTGATTTTTTTAGCCAAATGCCAAATTGTGGGTATTTACTATGAATTTGATGTATCCCAGTACAGCCTAAAAATTCTTGAGAATCTTTCTTTAAAATCACAATTATTAATTCTTCTCCTTTTTCTATTTTTAGTAAAGATTGATTAATGAATTTTTCAGTATACTGAATTTTTTCTGCTGGTTCTGAATATAAATAAGTCGAAACTTCCCTGGTAAATTCTCTAAAAATTTCTGTCTTATATGCCATAGAAATAGGCTTTAATAGTAAGCGTTGTGTAGATACCTCGAAAAGCATGAGTTCCATGGTTAGCAATAAAATTTAGGTAGCGATTACAACCATTAAGATGGCGACATTACTGTACTGATAGTGAATACAATTTCTACTTTCAGCCTTTTTCAGTATTGTACCTAACCAAATAAAGTTAAAATTCATCAAATCTTTAGTAATAAAACTTTATAATCTTGTCATGAAAGAGCTAAAGTTTTGTTAAGATACGATCACAAGGAATTCAGCCACCGGGCTGTGAAGAAACAAATAGTACCAGTAGCTGTATAAGGTTCAGAAGGTGAACAAATGACCACCTATATATTTTTTGACCAAGCCCTCCAGATGCTTACCAGTGCTTTTTTCGCATCAGCAATCATTTTAATCGCAGCTTCTAGTATAGGTTTAGCAGTAATTGAGACTATTGAAAAAGCGGGTGACAGCTAAAATCATGGCTAACAATTAGCCGTGGGGAAGTAGCTGTTACGCTGCTAAAAAAGCACATAAAGGGCGGGCAATTAGGGGTTGTCCGTCCTTTATCATTCCAGGGTGTAAGCTATAGAGTAGGAAGAAATTGAATTCTGCTGTATGTGATCCAAAAAGGTGTTAATGTTAATGTTCTTAAAACACCCTATTGTTTATCAGTATGCCAGTTTTCACTACTATCTCTCAACTGGTTGAAGTTCTTGTCGCTGAACCTGCCAATGTATCTGTATCTACATTGACTCAGCTAAGTAGTGGTATACAAACAGATACCCGAATTTTGCAACCTGGTGAGGTTTTTTTGGCTTTGCGAGGAGAGAAATTTGATGGACATGATTTTGTGCCGATGGCGATCGCTAAAGGGGCTATAGTGGCCATAGTTGATTATGCTTATGAAAATCCCGGTTTTCCGGTGTTGCGGGTAAAAGATACTTTAAAGGCATATCAACAAGTTGCTAAGTGGTGGCGCGAAAGCTTTTCTATTCCCGTGATTGGGATTACGGGTTCGGTGGGTAAAACGACAACGAAAGAAATAATTTCGGCGGTTTTAGCTACCAAGGGACGAGTTCACAAAACATACAGTAATTTTAATAATGAAATTGGTGTTCCCAAAACTCTTTTAGAATTGGATCAAAAAGATGACTTTGCTGTGATCGAAATGGCGATGCGGGGGAAGGGACAAATTGCCGAACTTACAGAAATTGCTAGGCCAACAATCGGTGTTATTACTAATGTCGGAACAGCACATATTGAATTACTAGGTTCAGAAGAAGCGATCGCCCAAGCTAAGTGTGAATTATTAGCGACAATGCCAGAGGATAGTATCGCCATTCTCAATCATGATTATCCCCTGTTAATGGCAACAGCAGCGAAATTTTGGCAGGGAAAAGTAATTACCTATGGTTTTTCTGACAGCGATATTCAAGGCACATTAATTGACAATGAAACTTTAGAGGTGGAGGGAATGCGCCTATCTTTACCTTTACCCGGTCGTCATAATGCTACTAATTTTTTAGCAGCTTTAGCAGTAGCTAAGGTATTAGAAATTGATTGGCAATTATTACAATCTGGTGTCATGGTGAATATGCCCACAGGTAGAAGTCAACGCTTCACTTTACCTAATGATATTCTGATTTTGGATGAAACCTATAATGCTGCCCCAGAAGCCATGTTAGCTGCTTTGCAGTTGTTAGCGGATACACCTGGAAAACGGAAAATTGCAGTTTTAGGGGCAATGAAAGAATTAGGAGAAAGATCCGCCGAACTACACCAAAAAGTTGGGGAAATGGTCAACAATTTGCATCTGGATGGGTTGCTGGTATTAGTTGATGGTAAAGATGCCGAAATTATTGCTAATAGTGCCGAGAATATAGCCTGTGAACGGTTCACTACCCATGCTGATTTGGTAACAAGATTGAAAACATTTACGCAAACAGGCGATCGCTTATTATTCAAAGCTGCCCATTCCGTTGGTTTAGATCGAGTTGTCAATCAATTGCGGGCAGAATTTACCAATTAAAGAGATTGGAAGATAAGGGTTAGAGGTGTTGACTATTTACTGGTATTTTAGACAAAACAAACTTAATTAAGTCAGCCTTTTGAGGGAAATCCAATACACAAGAAAAATAACTTTTTTTGTAGGGATGTTGCATGAAACATCTCTACTATAGCTTCAAATCAGTGCAAAAAACCGTTAATTAACAGACATCATTTAACTGCTAATTACCATCAATATCTAGACAAAAATAATTGCATTAAGTCTTATCTCTGGTGATCAAAGCCTTGAATTTATCAATTATTTTTGGAAGAATCAAAACTAAGGTTAGTAAATAACAAGTCTAATCTGATTTGTCTTTGATCAATACAATACATACAGGAGAAATTATCATGGCTAATATCCAAATCTCTGCACTACCTCCAGTAGGTTATGATTTATTTAATGATGCTGCTAGTTTTCTCAATGAACTAGCTAACGAGGAAGTACAAGATGTTCTCGGTGGTGGTCATCATAGTTGTCATTCTCATTACAACCATCACCATAAACATAAATCTCACCATTACTCTCACGACATTTCAAAAGGCGGTTATGGCTATGGTTATTAAAACTAAAAAAAAGCTGTAACCTAACAGCTATTAACGATAGTCAGAATAGTAATTTTTATTTACTATTCTGACTGTTTATTTGACATTGCTGAAATTATCATTTCTGTGGTAATTATTTACCAAAAGAAAACAATTGTAGAGGACTTTTTTTCCAGATAATTACCAAAAAATTAGTCAATAAACAGGTCACGGCTAAGGATAACAAGATATAAGTTGGTGGCATAACTACACCAATCATAAACCAAGTATAAACGTGCAACATCATGATACTAGCAAATGTGCAGGCTAATCCTATAGATATCCATACTTGACTCATGGGACGATTTAGGAATGTCAGGATCAGAGTTAATAATGTTGTCAGGATATTGGCTGGAACAAGAAAGGCGCAAATGCCTATACAGTTGTTGCGGGAAAATTCAGTTAAGGTGTTGAAATCTAACATTAATTTTTGGGGATAATTGTAGGTTATTATTATTAGGTTTTTATTATAAAGTAGAGGGCTTTTAGACAACTATATTTATCTTAGCCTAAAAGTGAGTAATCGCACCATTTATGTTACATTTTTTTAATAATTAGCCCTGAGAACTAAATTTATTCATTATAGAGACGTTTTATTAGCGTCTCTATTAGGTTGTCAAAATCAAAAAGTCAGCTTGTGGGATTAACCCATCAAAATCACAGTATCAATAACGTGAATTACCCCATTATCAGCATCAATATCTGCTGCTAAAACCGTGGCATTTTTCACCTCAAAACCATGATCACAATTAATTTTAATAACAGAACCTTCTACAGAAGTCACTGTACCCAGTTTTGCCAAATCAGCCTTGGTTAGCTTCCCCGGCACAACATGATAGGTTAAAATTCTTGCTAATTGGGGAATATTTTGTAATAGAGTTGTAATTGTGCCAGGGGGTAACTTAGCAAAAGCTTCATCCGTTGGTGCAAACACAGTGAAGGGACCAGGACTTTTTAATGTTTCTACTAAGCCAGCAGCTTGTACCGCTGCCACCAAAGTTTTAAACGCATCATTACTAACTGCAATATCAACAATATCAGCCATTGACTTTACCTCGTATCTACCAAAGGTTATAAAAATAGTAAATCATGTTTAAGTTTGATCACTGAAAATTCTGGTAAAATATACTCTGATGATTTTCCTAGAATTTTTTCTATATATAAAATGAGCGATCGCACTTATGCAATATTGGGAACTGGTGCATTAGGCGGATTTTATGGCGCAAAACTGCAAAAGTCCGGTTTAGAAGTTCACTATTTACTCAAAAGTGATTATCAACAGGTAAGCGAACAAGGTTTAATTATTGAGTCAAAAGATGGTGACTTTACCCTCCCGCAAGTTAATGCCTATAATGATGTTGACAAAATGCCACGGTGTGATGTAGTTATAATATCATTAAAAACTACTCAAAATCAAGTTTTACCAAATTTATTACCACCAATAGTTAAAGATGATGGGGTAGTATTAGTATTGCAAAATGGCATGGATATAGAAGCAGAAATTGCCGAAATTGTCAGTAATGTGAACATTATTGGCGGGTTATGTTTTCTCTGTTCTAATAAAGTTGCACCAGGGCATATTCATCATTTAGATTATGGACAAATTACATTAGGTGAATATACATCTAATTATCAATCAACTGGTATTACTAAAAAAACTGCGGGAACTTGCATCAGACTTTGAAAATGCAGGTATATCCATAGAACTATTAGCAGATTTACTATTAGGACGTTGGAAAAAATTAGTTTGGAATATTCCTTATAATGGCTTATCTGTGGTTCTGAATGCGAGAACAGATGAATTAATGGCAGATATGCACACTCGGAAATTAGTAGAAAGTTTGATGTGGGAAGTAGCAGCAGGGGCAAAAAGTACAGGGAGAATTATTCCCGAAAGCTTCATTCAAACAATGTTAGATTACACCATAAAAATGAAGCCATACCGCACCAGCATGAAAATTGATTTTGATGAAAAGCGTCCTTTAGAAGTAGAAGCAATTTTTGGTAACTCATTACGAAAAGCCGAAACAGCAGGTGTGAATTTACAGCAAATTTGTTGTTTATATCAACAATTGAAATTTTTGGATATGAGAAATAGAAATTGATTAAAAATCAGATTCTCAACTTCTGTGATAAGTCGCGGATATCAAGCTTTACTGCTGCCTTTAATATCCGCCATATCAACGAATTCCTAATAAATAACCCAAAGTTTGCAAAACACTTAAGTAGAAATTGCCTTCTCTTTCTCTAAATAATTGAAAAACAGAGTCTGGTGTCCCGAAAAAAGGTCGCAGAGTCCATCCCAATTGACTACCAACAAAAGCATAAAGAAATAACCACGATTGGATAATTGTCTTACGGGTTTTACTATTTTCATCATCTTGTTCTAAAACTACATTCGTAGCATTATATAAAGAAGAAACACCAATAAATCCAGTTAAAGAAAAAATAATGACATTTAACACAATTAAAAATTGGTAATTATTGGTTGTAATTAAGAAAAACAGAGTAATTGGGGCAAAGCTAAATAAAAGTACGCTGGTGACAGAAATCGCCGTTAGTACCAATGCAAAATGTTGGGCAAAAGTCCGTTTTGAACCAAATATAATATTTGCAAAAAACAATGTTGGTAAACAAATTAGCAATGTAATCAGATAAAGTGCTGGTAATTTCACCGCAGAAGATAAAGCCTGCATCCAACTATGAGATGCACCAATAATTCCGCCGTACATTGCTAAAAATAGGGAACTACAAACCAATAAAGAAATGATTTTAATAGGTAATCTGACACCTTGGCGAACCTCTTCTAAAAATCCTTGCCGTTCTCGTAAAAAACCGATCAATACTACAAAGTATTTTACCCTGAAAGAATTACGTTCAATCATCTTATCCTTAGTTATTATTCATCATAATCACGACCTGATCCAAACTGCCGTTGATCTATTAACCGATGCCAAATAATGGCTTATCTGTGGTTCTGAATGCCACAACAGATGAATTAATGGCAGATATGCCCACTCGTGAATGTTTATATCAACAATTGAAGTTTTTAGATATGAGAAATAGAAGTTAATCAGATCCCCAACTTATTTAAGAAGTCGCGGATCTAAAGCTGCGCTAATTTTAAACTTTCATCTCTTCATTATTAGATACTTCGGAAATAAGCGATCGCATTCCATCCAAAGTTGCGGGAATTGTACGCGGGTCCATAAACAAAACTTTGCTACTTTCACTACTACCAATTTCTAATCCCATTTCCAGATAATTTTGCACCAACAAATATTGTAAAGCCTGAGTATTAGTGGTATCTTCCTTGAGTTTTTTCGCAATTATATCCATTGCTTCCGCAGTTCCTGCTGCTTTTAATATCTGTTGTTGTTTTTGTGACTGTGCATCTAAAATTGCTACCTTATGACGAGCTTCTGCGGCGATAATATTGGCTTCTGCTTTACCTCTGGCTGTATTAATTGCTGATTCTCTATCCCCTTCTGAGGTTAAAATAGTCGCCTGTTTCTTCCGTTCTGCGGACATTTGTAATTCCATCGCCCCTTGTACCGTCTTAGAAGGAACAATATCCCGCAGTTCCACCCGTCTCACCTTCACACCCCAAGGTTCAGTGGAAATATCCAGTTCTCTTAATAACATTTCATTTACTTCTGTTCGCGCTGTAAACGTCTGATTTAACTCCAACTTCCCCAACTCCGCCCGAATTTGAGTTAAAACTAAATTCACCATTGCAGATTGGAGATTTTGCACTCGATAATAGGCTTTTTCAATATCCATTACCTGCCAATAAACCACCGCATCTACTGTAATTGAGACGTTATCACGGGTAATACAATTTTGCGGCGGAATTTCTAAAACTCGTTCCCGTTTTGTTTCTGTACACACCACGTGCGATATAAATGGAGTGACAAAATTTAGCCCTGGTTCTAACTTTTTACCATCATATCGCCCTAAAAATTCTACTAAAGCTTCATCTCCTTGTTTGACAATTTTAATACTACTAGCACCAACACTAGCAGCAATAATCGTACCTGCTAAAAAAAGTAATAGTTGCATAATCAATTACCCCAAATAACTCAATGAAATATATTTATCAACCAATTAGTTGTTAAAAAATGCCTCTGATGCCACGATTAAAGTATTACCTTCTCTTCGTAAAACATAAACTTTTTGATCAGCCGCGATCGCACCTTCAGCATTAGCACAACTAGCTTGCCAAGAACTACCTTCATACAAGACTCTACCCGGTTTTCCTGGTAAAATCTCTGTCAAAGTTGTGGCTTCTTGGGCAGCTTGAATAGTAAATTTTTTCCGAGGAATTAATACAGGACGTATCCAGATGATCAGAGATAAAGAAACACCCATCCAGTAAAATATTTGGGTTTCAAATTCATCATACATCAGGTGTTCCCATTTGATCCCGAAATAAATACCACTACGCCATAAAACAGTCGCCACAAATATTGCACCCACCCCCATAGATACACCAATAAAGCGAAAATTAGGCGATAGTTTTTTAAAGAATAGTATATCTCCAATGATTAAAACTAAACCACTAATTAACCAAAACCAGGGAGGTGTGAAAAGAAAACCTGATTCTGTTGTCATCATTAGCCAGGGAAAATATATATTGTATAACACATCTATCTCCTTATTTTGATGTCCTTAAATATTATTCATCATAATCACGACCTGATCCAAATTTCCATTGATCTATTAACCGATGCCAATAATATTGTTTTTCTGCTGGTAAATTATTAACTAATAGTTCTAACATGGGAGTCAGAGAAAACAACCCAGTATACACACTTAAATTTACATAATGTAACATCCAATCCATTAAACTCAATAAACCAACTTGGGGGATAATTTTGGCAACTAATAAAGGATGAGATAAACCAGTTTTTAACAAAGTTTGGGTTAACGCTGTAAACTGGACAATATCTTGTAAAAAAGGTTTTAAAACAGGTGTTCCTAACTGCTGCATTTGGGCAAAGACAGCCGAGAGTAAAGCGTTAATTTGATTGGGATCAATTTTCTGATTTACACCTACACTCATCGCTTTTTGAAATAACCAAGTTACACTTAAACTCGGCTGATAGGGTTGCAATATTGCTAAAGATTTAGCAGATAATTGATCAGTTTTTAATGCTTCTTCAATTCCCAAAGTTAACCTTTGTAAATGACGCACCATCGCCCCAAAACCACCAAAACTTAAAGGTGATTGATTTCCGCTACTATCTCCCACTGGTACAATCCGATTCCAAGGGGTTTGGAGAGGACTTTGACGATAGCTAGGAAAGAAACCAAACAGCGCCCGTTGAAAATTTAATTCATTAATTTCCACACCTTGATATTCTGGTAACAGGCGTAAATATTCATCAAATAAAGTTTCTAAACTCAACCGTTGTGGATCTGCATCCATATAGGTAAATAAATATGTAGTTCTTCCATCTTTGGCTGGAAAAGCTTCCCAAAAATATTGACATTGATTTTCCAAAGCCGTGAAAGATAACAACAAATCCCCTGAGTTATTTTCCGGAAATCCTTTCGCACAAGTTCCCACAACTAAACAAAGCGCATCTGGTTTTTTTCCTTGACGTGCTTGTTGGCTAATTGGTGAAAGATTCCCCATTGCATCCAGTAACAATTTTCCGGTAAATTGGTTATTTACCATGACTCCATTTGGGTGAACTACAATATCACTAAATGGTGTATTTTCAAATAACTTTCCGCCAACATTCAGAAAACGGGTTTTTAAAGTTTCCAGTAGATAAATAGGATCTACACCAATATTAAGAACATCTTCTACCCAAACTTCTGTACCTTCTTGAAAACTGACTCGTGCGGGGTTATATTCAGTAACAATAGTTTTTGTTAATTCTGCTGCTGTTAACAAGTCCAATTCCCGAAATACTTCCAATTCTTTGCGAGAAATATTCCATTCTTGTTCTCTTCCGCGCAAAATTCCCCTTTCTAGTAATGCTACCCGTAAACCACGCACGGCTAAAGCGCAACCGATTAAAATTCCCAAAGTTCCCCCGCAGATAATCACGTCAAATTCCACAGAGTCTAAATTTTCGGAATTTTCTTTAACAACATTGGGTATGGGTGCGTTATTGGCGCGGAGGGATGTTAAAATACTATCTGTGCGTCGTAAACCACCTAAAATATCGCCTGGTAGTTGAGAGAGAATTTCTTCAGTTAGTGACATAACGGTTAATTCCAGCAAAGTTCTATATATTGATACTATCTTTGCTGGATACATAAACCAAGGAGTTTCAGCTAGAAAAATTGCAGGTTAGGTAGAAAGAGGGTAAATCTACTATTTATGTGAGTTTGTTGAATTTTGGTTTTTAACCCAACCTTGTATTTTAGAAGTAAAGTGGTTGTCACCGGGTTAAAAACTGGAAACTTTGTATATTTGATGATATACTAAGTTTATAACTATTAATAGTTAGTTGATAAAATTAGCTAACAAATATGAAATCTATATTTTTACCAATAGCAAAACAAATAGAATTGCCTCTACAATTAGTGACTCACCAAAAACAATTTACTTTTATTGATCTTTTTGCTGGTATTGGTGGCTTTAGAATTGCTTTAAATAAATTAGGTGGTCAATGTTTAGGATATTCTGAAATAGACAAACAAGCAATTAATGTTTATCAGCAAAATTTCATTAATTACTTTAATAAACATGAAATTGAGTTAGGAGATATTACCAATATTAGCGATCTTCCACCCAATATTGACATAATTGTTGGTGGTGTTCCTTGTCAACCCTGGTCTGTTGCTGGTTGTTTAAGGGGATTTGAAGATCCTAGAGGAAAATTATGGTTTGATGTCATTCGACTAGTGAATAAAAATCAACCTCAAGGATTTATTTTTGAAAATGTTAGTGGATTAGCAAGTCCTAAAAATCGGGATAATTTGGAACTGATTCTTAATGAATTGGCAAATATAGGATATTGCGTTAAATGGAAAGTTATTAATGCTTACGATTTTGGTTTACCTCAAAATAGAGAGAGAGTTTTTATTGTTGGAATTAGAAAAGATATAGAAGGATGTCAGGAATATAAATTCCCTAAACCTTTGAATATTCACCCAAAAGTTTTAGATATTTTGGATGAATTGAAAAATATTAATTTTGTTGAAAAAGTTAAACTAGATGCAAATACTTTATTTAAAGGTGTAATTCCACCATCAAGAACGAGATTTCAAAAAGATGACGAGTTAAATGATTTTTTCATTTTTTCTGATTTAAGAAATGGACATACAACAATTCATTCTTGGGATATTATCAATACCAGTGATAGAGAAAAAATGATTTGCTTAACACTTCTCAAATATAGAAGAAGTAAGAAATATGGCAATAAAGATGGTAATCCTTTATCTTTTGATAATTTTCGGGAAATAATAATTGATATAGAGATAAATGAATTAAATATTTTAGTTAAAAAAGGAATATTCCGGTTAACCTCTGATCATAAATATGAATTTGTAAACTCTAAAAATATGACCGGTATTAATAATATTTATAGAATTATTTTACCTACGGCTGATATTTTTCCAACTTTAACTGCTACTGGTGGTAAAGACTATATTGCAACTGTATCTATTCATGCTACTCATCCACAGGAATATAAAAATCTTTTCCTAGAGAAAATTTATCAACCGCAGAAATATATACCTATTACTGCAAAACACGCTTGTAAATTACAAGGATTTCCTGTGAATTTTGAATACCATAAAAAAGATGAAGTTGCTAAAAAACAGTTTGGTAATGCAGTTCCTATCCCTGTGGTTGAGTATGTAGCTAAAGAATTACTGAGAATTCTTGATATCTAAACTAATGTGGATAAAAAATATCATGAAATTCTGCTGCAAAGTTTTCTTTTCCTAATTCAACAAAAAGTGATTGTAACTCCTCAAATGTATTTTCCTTTCCTGAACAAAAATCCCAAAATTCATTTTCAACCCATATATCTTGGGTAATATCTAGAGGAGAACTAGATAACATACTTTTTTGCTTTTCATACCAAGATTTTTTAAAAGGATTAAAAGGAATAGCAATACGCGCTTCTAAGTTAGCATCAGGATTTTTAGCAAATCTGTAAGCATACCATTCTAGAATTTGTTTGTTAAATCCTTTGAAACCACCCTGATTTGGTTGTGTGGTTTTAATATCAAAAATATATTCAATACAATTTTTTGAAAAGTGAATATCTACTCCTGTTCCAGAAGGAGGAGATGTATATTTAATAATTTCTTCAGGATTAATTTTTACAGCAGCTTGTTTAAGGCGGTGTATGCATTCTTGAGTACAAATCATATTTCCATTATGTTTATTTTCACGTTCATAAATTAATTTGTTTAATTCAATATCTAATTCTTTAGGAAATGGTTGAGGACGTAATATTTTTTCGGTAATGATTTCAAATCCATTTAATTCTGCTAAAGTTTTGGCTATAGGTTCCCAACAAGTTGTTCCTAAACTTGTTTCTAGTCCACCAATCAGAGAACGTATGCGTCTTTCTTTGGGGAAAATATCATCTAATACTTGGTAATTTTCTATTTTCTTACCTTTGAAAAAATTCCTAATTGATTTTTTGAGATTTTCTTTAATTATCTGTTTAATATACTCATCCATAATTCAATTATTATGATGTGTTTGTGTATTTGTAAGCGAAAAAACTAGTTTAGACATATAGCTGATTTTGTCGTCAAAGAAAATATGACATTTGTTGGGAAATTTCTGTGGATCGCTGAGTGCCAAAGCACACACTCTGCGAACACTTTAATCGCTTTTAAATTAAACATATTAATTTATTGCTATATGCTGTTATTTTGTTGTCGTTATCTTATCAGCTTCAGATATATTTTGGCAAATGGAACTGATTTCAGAGTTTATGGCAATGTGGATATAGAAAGGTAACAATAACTTAATTTGCAGGAAACACTCATGAACCGTTCTCAAATAGTTGCAATTATTACAGGTGCAATTTCTATACTTTTAGCGATCGCCTACCTCATTGTTGTCCAAATCCTCGATTATCGGGATATGAAACCAGCACCCATTAGCCAAATCAATATACCAGTAATCATTGCAGAAAGTAATTTTCCTAATTTGCAGCTTGACATAATCCCTAAAGTGTGAATAAGACGGGGTGGAAAATGCCGCCCCTTCCGACTACATATACTATTCAAAAATAAATCCATAGATTGATACTTATAGTTACTATTTGATATTTCAATTCCTGGAAAGATAAGAATTATTTAGCGGAAGCATCGCAGATTTGTCTAATTAAATAATTTCTTTTTGACCCAGATAACGGTAAGCTAAATCTAACAATATTAAGCAAAAATAAATTTTCTGATCTATCATCACTAGGTGGATGGGGATCAACGCTAATTAATGTATTTTCTTTAAGTTTGGCTGTAAACTATAGAGGTAATTGAATGGCTCAGTATTTTCTAGACACTGTTTGGCTGATTCCTATTTATGCTTTAATTGGTGGGCTTTTAGCCATACCTTGGTCGCCGGGCATTATTCGGAAAACAGGTCCTAGACCAGCGGGATATGTCAATGTGGTCATGACCTTTTTATCATTTTCTCATGCTGTCCTGGCTTTCCCAGCGACTTGGAATTATCCACCCCAAGAAGTATTTATTCGTTGGTTATCTACAGCAGGTCTAGACCTGACCATTAATTTAGAGATTTCTGCCGTCAGTGTTGGGGCGTTAATTGTTATTACCGGCTTGAATTTCCTGGCGCAGATATTTGCTATTGGTTACATGGAAATGGATTGGGGGTGGGGACGTTTCTTTTCCTTATTAGGATTATTTGAAGCTGGTCTTTGTGCCTTAGCCTTGTGTAACGATTTATTCTTCAGTTATGTAATTCTGGAAATCCTCACCTTGGGAACTTACTTATTAGTAGGTTTGTGGTTTAGTCAGCCCTTAGTAGTAACTGGGGCGCGAGATGCTTTTTTAACCAAACGGGTAGGAGACTTGTTTTTATTAATGGGTGTCTTGGGACTTTGGACACTTTCAGGAACTTGGAATTATGCAGAGTTAGCGGAATGGGCGGCTACGGCGAATGTTGACCCCACAATTATTACCTTAGTATGTTTGGGATTAATTGCCGGACCAATGGGTAAATGCGCCCAGTTTCCCTTGCATTTGTGGTTAGATGAAGCCATGGAGGGACCCGTTCCTAGTACAATTTTGCGGAGTTCGGTGGTAGTTGCTAGTGGTGCTTATGTACTAATTAAATTGCAACCTGTGTTTAGTTTATCCCCCGTAGCATCTTCTACAATAGTTGCTATTGGTGCAGTCACAGCCATTGGTGCTTCATTAATTGCGATCGCTCAAATTGACATTAAACGCTGTTTATCCTACTCTGTTAGTGCTTACATGGGATTGGTATTTATTGCCGTAGGCACACAGCAAGACGAAGCCGCACTATTATTAGTCCTCACCCATGCCCTCGCCTCTGCATTGTTAGTCATGAGTACCGGCGGAATTGTTTGGAACAGTATCACCCAAGATATTACCCAACTTGGTGGATTATGGTCACGTCGTCCCATATCCGGTTTAGCATTTATTGTCGGTACATTGGGTTTAATTGGTTTTCCCCCTTTAGGTAGTTTTTGGGCGTTGTTTAAATTAGCTGATGGTTTATGGACAACACAACCAATTTTAGTAGGAATAGTTATTGTTGTAAATGCCTTAACTGCATTCAGTTTAACAAGAGAATTTGGTTTAATCTTTGGAGGTAAACCCAAACAAATGAGTGAACGTTGTCCTGAAGCCTTATGGTTAATGGTTTTACCAATGATGATTTTATCTGGCTTTGTTTTACATCTACCTTTAGTATTGCAAAGTTTATCATTACTTCCCGATTGGGCAACATTAAATAAAGATGTCGCACTACTATTAATTTGGTCAAGTATCTTTGGTTGTAGTCTTAGCAGCGTCATCTATTTAGGCAACATTCCTAAACCAATTCGTTTACCTTGGCAAGGTTTACAAGATTTACTTGCTTACGATTTTTATACACCTAAACTTTACAAAATTACCATCATTTTCGGTGTTGCCCAACTTTCCAAATTTGCCGATATGTTGGATAGATTTGTAGTTGATGGTATCGTCAACTTTGTAGGTTTATTTTCTCTATTAGGTGGGGAAGGATTGAAATATAGTAACAATGGACAAACTCAATTTTATGCCTTGACAGTTCTCTTAGGAGTCGGATTTTTAGGTGCTTGTGTAACATGGCCTTTTTGGGGAATTCAACTCATAGATTTAATTTTTTAAATATCTATGATTTAGATTACCAATGATAATTTAAAATAATAATTGTCATCCAAATCATCGGAAGGATAATCCATTGATTAACAAACAACTTTCTCGCCGCAATTTACTACAAATAGGTACAGGCATAATTAGTGCCGGAGTCGCCGTTGCAGTTTCTTCCCATCTAATTACACCTGAACCAGCCGTAGCCCAAAATAACATTTCTGCGGATGAAGCCTTACAATTATTAATGGATGGTAATGATAGATTTGCGAACAGAAAACGTCGCTATGGAAATCAAGGTTCTACACGCTTACGAGAAGTTGCCAAAGGACAAAAACCCTTTGCTTCTATTCTTGGTTGTGCAGATTCCAGAGTCCCAGCAGAAATAGTTTTTGATCAAGGTTTAGGAGATTTATTTGTCTGTCGTGTTGCTGGTAATATTGCCACACCAGAAGAAATTGGTAGCCTAGAATTTGGCAGCTTAGTATTAGGTGCGAAAGTGATTATGGTATTAGGCCATGAAAGATGTGGTGCTGTAGATGCCACAATCAAAGGCGCACAAGTACCAGGACAAATTGGTAGTTTACTAGAGGCAATTAAGCCTGGTGTAGAAAAATCTCAAGGGCAACCTGGAGATAGATTAGAAAACGCCTGTAAAGCCAACATTTTAGTACAAATTGATAATTTAAAAGCATCACCAGTGCTATTGGAATTAATCAAATTGAACAAACTTCAAATAGTTGGTGGTTATTACGACTTAGATACGGGCAAAGTCAGTTTAGTTAGCTAATTCATTTAAATCAATTGGTAATTGCTATTATTACCAATTGTCAATTATCAATTTTCAATTGTCAATTAAAAAAAATATGTTGAGTGTTTTAATTTGGCTACCAATTATAGCCGCTATAATCATCGGCTTTTATCCAGCAAAATATATTCCTGCGAGTCGGATTCGATTAGCATCTTTAACCGTTACAGGTTTAGTTTTGCTATGGAATATTTTCATCTTGTTGAAATTTGATCTCAGCACTCCTGGAATGCAATTTCAAGAATATATCCCTTGGAATGAAACACTAGGTTTGAATTATCAATTAGGAGTTGACGGGCTATCAATATTAATGTTGGTATTAAATAGCTTATTAACTTGGATAGCTATTTATAGCAGCAGTAAAGATACAGAACGTTCCCGTTTATTCTATTCCCTGATTTTGTTTGTCAGTGGTGGCGTTGCCGGTGCATTTTTATCAGAAAATTTACTCCTGTTTTTCCTGTTTTATGAATTAGAATTAATCCCCTTTTATCTACTAATTTCCATTTGGGGAGGAGAAAAACGAGCCTATGCGGGGATGAAATTCCTGATTTATACAGCCATTTCTGGGGCTTTAATTTTAGCCACATTTTTAGGAATGGTGTGGTTAACAGGTTCTCGTAGTTTTGCTTTTGATGCTGTGGCGACACAAAACATTTCAGCGGGAATGCAGTTAGTATTACTAATCGGAATAGTCTTAGGTTTTGGCATCAAAATTCCGTTAATTCCCTTCCATACTTGGCTACCTGATGCTTATGTTGAAGCTTCCGCACCTATCGCGATTTTGTTAGGGGGAATATTAGCAAAACTGGGAACTTATGGATTATTGCGATTTGGTTTAGGAATGTTTCCCCAAACTTGGCAGATTATCGCCCCAACTTTAGCAATTTGGGGGGCAATTAGCGCGATTTATGGGGCAATAGTAGCGATCGCTCAAAAAGACATCAAACGCATGGTAGCATATAGTTCTATCGGACACATGGGCTATATTTTACTAGCAGCCGCAGCCGCCACACCGTTAGCATTAGTTGGTGCAGTTGCCCAAATGTTTAGTCATGGAATTATCCTGGCTATTCTCTTCCATTTAGTCGGAATTATTGAAATCAAAGTTGGCACAAGAGAATTAGACAAACTTAATGGTTTAATGAGTCCAATTCGCGGTTTACCTTTAATTAGTGCCTTACTGGTTTTAAGTGGCATGGCTAGTGCTGGTATTCCCGGTTTAACAGGTTTCATTGCCGAATTTATTTCCTTTCAAGGCAGTTTTTCAACATTCCCAATTCCCACACTTTTATGTGTAGTTGCATCTGGTTTAACCGCAGTTTATTTTGTAATTCTTCTCAATCGTACCTGCTTTGGTAAACTACAAAATAACTTAGCCTATTATCCTCAAGTATCCTGGGCGGAAAAAGTACCCGCACTAATTTTAGCATCTCTAATTATCTTTCTGGGAGTACAACCAGTTTGGTTAGTGCGTTGGAGTGAAACCACAACTACAGCAATGGTAGCCGCAATTCCCCCTATTGAAAAAACCGTAATTGCGGAAATTGCGTTGAAGTAATTTTAAAAAGGAAATAATCAAAATGGTACAAACTCCAGAAAAACCAACTACCAAAATCCCACCTTCAAGACACGAATTTGCAGAAATTATTCATCGTTTAGAAGCTGGCGGTTCAATGTTGCCAGATACACCCGAAAACCTCATGCAAATTATCGGTATTTATAAAGCTTATGCTGTACCGATGGATTTCTATTGGCGAGACTTACTTTACATTGCGGAAAGAGTATTTTTAGATCCTTTACCAGCTTTTAAATATTTCTTACCTCAAGAATATTTAGACTTACATAATCATTATGCAGGTGATGATGCTGATTTAAGAATTTGGCGGGGTGAAGCTACTGCACATCCTGAACTTCTGGCATTTATGGAAAAAGGTGAAACCAGCAAAATGCCAAAAATTTTCCATCATTTATTCCATGACAGAATCAACATGGAATTTGCCGAAGCTTGTATGCGGGCTATGTTTTGGCATCGCCAAATGTATACACCTGTTAACCAATTTGATGCTTACTTAGATTCAGAAGAATATAAAGCTAATGCTGATAAAGCCATTAAAGCTTATTTTCGGAAAAATCCCTTAATGTTAGGACTTTATAAACTGTTTCCAGATATGTTCTTGGAACAGTGCCGGATGATGTCTTATTATTCTAACTTAGGACTTTTCTGGGAAGTCATGGCACCAGTATTTTTTGAAATGTCCGATATTTATGATGAAGGTGGTTTCAAAGGTGTACCTGATGCTATGAATTTTCTCATAAATGGCATATTTGCGATCGCCGGTCGTCCTATTTATCATCATGTTTATATTGATGGTGAATGTTATGAAATCATTCCCAAATCAAAAGGTTTTACTTGGCTATATGAAGCCGCATTACCCTATGTCGAAGCTGTTTTTTATCGCACAGCCCCATTTAGAGGTACAAAGTCTTATAATGCCCAAGCAGGACAAGTTCCGGAAGATCAAAAAGACTTCCATTATGGGATTCTTTATGCTGATGTATTTCCTGTTGGTACATCTGGTATTCCTCCCACGTTATTAATGCAAGATATGTTGCATTTTCTGCCTCAATATCTAGTTGATTATTATCAACAATATTGTCGTGGTGAAGAAGATATTCTCATTCAATTGGGGGTTACTTTTCAACGTTCTATGTATAATGTGACATCTGCGGTAATTCAAGCTTTGAGAACTGCCCTTTTATATCCTTTAGATGATGAAAATCCCCAGCATTTACAGGCAAATAGAGAATTCTTTGAAATGCAGTTAGATCGCTTTACTCGCACTGATTATAATATGCGTGATGCAGCGAGATTACGAGATATTCAACGACAGGATTATAGATAGAATTTGTTGAAGACATAGAAATAGATACCCGACTTATTGAATAAATCGGGTATTGTGCGTATTACAATAGTATGTATGGGAAAATATATAGCAATTCCCATTCAAGTGAGATACAACAAGAAAGAATTAACCGCAGATGGAAGAGGATAAACGCAGATGAACGCAGATAAATTTGTACCTCGTTAGACTAAGAAATGCTATATAAATAGTTAGGATTAATTTGTTAAAGAAAATTACACCCCAATTACAAAATCGGAAACATGAATAAAATTATTGTGACTGGAGTTGCTGGCTTTATTGGTTCTCACCTAGCTGAGACATTATTAAAACAGGGAAATGAAGTCATTGGCATTGATGAATTTAATGATTATTATGATCCACTGTTAAAGCGGAAAAATATTGCTAATTTTCAAGATTCACCTAATTTTACTTTAGTGGCAGGGGATATTCAATTTTTAGATTGGCAAAAACTGCTGCTGGATGTAGAATGTATTTATCATCAAGCGGCACAAGCGGGAGTCAGAGCAAGTTGGGGTAAGGGTTTTCGGGCTTATACAGAACGGAATATTAACGCTACACAAGTTTTATTAGAAGCTGCTAAGGATGCTCAAAACTTGAAAAGGTTAGTTTTTGCATCTACATCTAGTATTTATGGTGATGCCGAAACTTTACCGACTAACGAAGAAATTAAACCTTTGCCCGTGTCACCTTATGGTATTACTAAATTAGCGGCTGAACGCTTGGGAATGTTATATCATAAAAACTTTGGTGTGCCGTTTGTGGCTTTAAGATATTTTACAGTTTATGGACCCAGACAACGCCCAGATATGGCATTTCATAAGTTTTTTAAAGCAGTGTTAGCAGATGAGGCAATTCCTGTTTATGGTGATGGACAACAAACCAGGGATTTTACTTTTGTCAGTGATGCGATCGCTGCTAACTTAGCTGCTGCTATTGTACCAGAAGCTGTAGGCGAAATTTTTAACATTGGCGGTGGTAGCAGGGTAGTATTAGCGGAAGTCTTAGATACAATGGCGGAAATAGTCGGTAAACCCATCAAACGCAACCATATTGAAAAAGCCATGGGAGATGCCCGTCACACCGCTGCTGACGTATCCAAAGCCCGGAAAATACTTGGTTATCAACCCCAAGTATCTTTGCGAGATGGCTTAACCCAGGAATGGGAATGGGTGAAGACTTTGTATTAACCCAAATTGCTAGTCATCTAGTTAAGGCTGGTAATTGGTAATTGGTGATTGGTGATTGGTAATTGGTAATAAAATCTTAGTCCTAATCCTGTTCATCCTTAAATCCTGTAAATTATCTCGACTCCGCGGTAGTTGAGCGGAGTCGAAACTCGATAACCACCTAATTCTGACAATTAGCAACTTACGTTATTAACTAAACCCTTGTAGAGATGTTAAATTTGGCGTTGCTGATAGCCTGCGTGGCGATAGCCATATTATGGTGTGAAATTGAAAAATCAATGATTTCAAACTCTTACTTTCTGTGACTGGAGCGCCTCTGCGTGAAACAAAATCATAAGCTTTTTTGAGTATGTCCGTGACCGGATTTCTCAACTTGGGAATATTCCCTCTTTGGCAACTATTATTCGTGAACAATCTGCTCTCAATCACTTGTTACTTTACTCTTACTACGACTGAGCGTATTTGTTGTCATGCTGATGTGGACTTTAGATAAATTTGTAAAGCCTGATCATGCAGCAGCAATCTTTAAGAATTTTTATTTAATTGGTAGACTAAGCAATATCCCAATTTACATCATTGGAACAATTCAGCTTGTAATAATTTTGGGATTTGTCGCAGGTTTCCAAAAGCGGTGGACTTACTTATTGGTGCTATTTTTCCATTCTGTTTCCACCTTCTCATCCTTTCGGAAATATTTTGATCCCTTCGAGAATCTGCTATTTTTCGCTGCCTGGCCTATGTTAGCTGCTTGCTTTACCCTGTACTATCTCAAAGATTTAGATACCCTCTACACTATTGATAAGTAGTATTTTTTGCTGGCTTTACATCCATTTTGGTTTCAGCTTCGTATCACCATTTATGATAGGCTTGAAAAAAAATTCATATCAATAGCTATTCAGATCATATTCATGATGAACGATGAACTCAAAAACCATATCGTCTCCAGATTTTTGCGCCAGTCAACTCAAAGTTTTAGCAGATACAACTCGTCTATCTGTTCTGAAAATTCTCATGGAAGGTCCTAAACACGTTGGAGAAATGAATGCTGTCTTGAAGCTAGAGCAGAGTTTGTTATCCCACCATTTAAAAATCTTGCGGGAAGCAGGTTTTGTAGAAGCGATACGAGATGGTAAGTCCGTACTTTACCATTTTGTACCGACGATTCGACAAGTCAACACTGGTAAAGCAATTGATTTAGGCTGTTGTCTCCTCTCCTTTGAGTAAAAATTTAGACGCAATTTTTCGATGAAACAACTCAAAAATCTAACATTTACTGTTGGGTTGACAATTTGCTTAGGACTACAATCTTGTACGCAACCTTCAAAAATAACCGATCAAGCAACCGATAAATTACAAGGAAAGTTAGTTTTAACAGGCTCTAGTACAGTTGCACCATTAGCAGCAGAAATGGGTAAGCTATTTGAATCTCAACATCCTGATGTGCGAGTGGATGTGCAAACAGGAGGTTCATCTCGCGGTATTGCCGATGCACGTACAGGTGTTGCTAATATTGGGATGGTGTCTCGTAGCCTCAAAGAGGAAGAAAGAGATTTACAAGCTTTTGAGATCGCCCGTGACGGAATTGGCATAATTTTACATAAGGAAAATCCAGTCAAATCCCTGTCAAATCAACAAGTTATTGATATTTACACGGGTAAAATTAACAACTGGCAACAGATTACCGGCAAAAATGCACCGATTACCGTTGTCAATAAAGCTGAGGGACGTTCCACCCTAGAACTGTTTCTGAACTACTTCCAACTCAAGAATAGCGATATCAAAGCATCAGTTGTGATTGGAGACAATCAGCAAGGTATTAAGACAGTAGCAGGTAATCCTCAGTCCATTGGTTACGTATCAATTGGTACGGCTGAATTTAGTATCAATAATGGCGTTCCGATTAAATTATTGCCCTTGAATGGAGTCACAGCTACCACAGAGAATATCCAGAATGGGACGTTTCCCCTTTCCCGTCCTCTAAATTTGGTGACTAAAACCCAGCCCCAAGGCTTAGATCAAGCATTTATCGAGTTTGCACAATCGCCACAAGTCCATGACATTGTTAAAAAACAGGATTTTGTCCCCATCTCAAAGTGATATTGTTTTCCTGTGGATATTACGGTTATTTGCTCTAATTACAGGTATTATTGTTGTCCTAATTACCGGATTTTTATTACTGGAAGCATTGCCGATCCTGCGACATTTAGGATGGTGGCGTTTTGTTAGCGATCGCTCTTGGCATCCAATTCAAGGATTCTATAATTTGCTGCCAATGCTGTGGGGAAGTCTTTTGGTAACAATCGGGGCAGTAATTTTCGCTGCACCTTTAGGCATTAGTTCGGCAATATTTTGTCAGTATTATGCGCCTCCTTTGGTTGGGGGATTATATCGGCAATTAATTAATTTACTGGCAGGAATTCCTTCTGTAGTTTACGGTTTCTGGGGTTTAGTTGTCCTCGTGCCACTGATTGGCAAACTGCAATCACCAGGAACTAGCCTGTTAGCAGGAATCGCTATTTTGACATTAATGATTCTGCCCACAATCGCACTCACAGCAGCCGCCAGTTTTGCCCAAGTCCCCCAGGAATATCTACAGGGTGCAGCCGCCTTGGGAATTTCTCAATGGGCAACAATTAGAAGCGTGGTTTTACCTGCGGCTAAATCTGGTTTATTTACTGGTTTGATTTTGGGAACAGGAAGGGCTATTGGGGAAACAATGGCAGTTTTGATGGTTTGCGGCAATGTCGTACAGACTCCCAAAAGCTTATTTGATCCTGTTCGTACCCTCACCGCTAATATCGCTTTAGAAATGGCTTATGCCACAGGTAATCACCGTTCAGCATTGTTTGTGAGTGGCTTATTGCTGATGGTGGCGATCGCCTCTTTAGTCGCCGTTTCCGAGGGGATAAGCAGGAGAAACATCTATGGTTAAAAAATTACCTTCCCTTATCTTTTGGGCGATCGCTCTCTTTGTCACCGCCATTTTCTGCTGGATTTTAGGCGATATTATCTGGCATGGTGTCGGACAACTTAACTGGGAATTTCTGACAACTGCACCGCGAAATGCTGGACGTGAGGGGGGAATTGCCCCAATTCTTATTTCTACTTGTTTGATATTGGGGGTTTGTATGGCGGTTTCTCTTCCCCTCGGCATTGGTACTGCAGTACTGTTGACTGAATTTACCACAACAGAAAGTATATTTAGTCTTTTAATCCGCCGTAGTTTGGATGTATTGGCAGGAGTCCCATCTATTGTGTTTGGCTTATTTGGTAACGCCTTTTTCTCGATTAAGTTGGGATTAGGCTTTTCGATTTTGTCTGGGGGGTTGACCTTGGCTTGTATGGTGTTACCGATATTGATTCGTTCCGCAGAAGAGGGATTTCGGGCTGTGCCGGTGGAATATCGGTTAGGGGCGGCCGCCTTGGGATTATCACGCACCACCACATTATGGAAACTGCTATTACCAGCAGCGACACCGGGGTTAATTGTGGGTTTGGTATTGGGAATTGGCAGAGCGATCGCTGAGACAGCAGCACTAATTTTTACCAGTGGTTATGTAGATCGAATGCCAGAGTCATTACTAGATTCTGGGCGATCGCTATCGGTTCATATTTTCGATTTATCCATGAATGTGGCCGGGGGAGATGCTAACGCCTACGCATCTGCTTTGGTACTGTTGATTTTATTGTTGCTGGTGAATGGTATAGCAACATGGATAGCCCAATTTTTGTTAGCAGGGAGAATTACATCTTGATCAATAAATCTCAACTTAGACAAAATTCTCACTTATCTCTGCCTTCAATGCACATTCAGGAACTTAGTTTATATTACGATAAAAAAGCTGCTTTTACAGATATTACTATGCCAATTACAGCAGGTAAAATTACCGCATTGGTGGGACCTTCTGGCTGTGGCAAAAGTAGTTTTTTGAGTTGTCTGAATCGCTTAACTGATTTGATACCTCACACCAAAATTACGGGTAGTATTCGCTTAGATGATTCAGAAATACTCAATAACGATGTAGATGTAATTACCCTCCGTCGGCGTGTGGGGACAATCTTCCAAAAGCCTAATCCTTTCCCCTTCTCCATTTGGAAGAATTTGGCATTTCCCCTACAAGAACACGGCATCAAAAACCGCGCAAAACTCGATTGGCTGATTGAAACCACACTGCAAGATGTCGGACTGTGGAACGAAGTTAAAGATAGACTGAATACTCCTGCCTTATCTTTATCTGGCGGACAAAAGCAGCGATTATGTATTGCCCGTGCTTTGGTTTTGCAACCAGAAGTTTTATTATTTGATGAACCCTGTAGCGCCCTTGATCCGATTTCTAGTGGAGTCGTTGAGGATTTAATTGCCAGTCTGCGGGGACGTTACACAGTGGTAATTGTCACCCACAACCTTGCTCAAGCTAGACGCATTGGCGATTACGCTGCCCTATTTTGGGTACAAGCAGAAGTGGGAAGATTAATTGAATATGGAACAGTCGAGCAAATTTTTACCGCCCCGCAGTACACTTTAACAGCTGCATATCTGAATGGTATTCGTGGGTAGTCTTCACATCCATTTTGGCTTCAGCTTCGTCTTAGTATATGAAGCCCTTTAAAATTACCAAACAGCACACTTTTCCTGTCATATCACCAGAAAATTCTCATGACCTATCTTGAAACAACCGCTAACTTTTATAGTGAAGTCGCCGAAACACCACAAATTGGATTATGTTGTGTCCAAAGCAGTCCTCTACAGCTACCTGGACTAAAAATTCCCATCCAGATGCAGGAAATGAATTATGGTTGCGGTACAACTGTTCATTCCACAGAACTAGCTAACGACCCAACTGTACTGTATGTAGGTGTTGGTGGTGGCTTGGAAGCACTGCAATTTGCTTACTTTTCTCGCCGTCCAGGGTCAGTGATTGCAATTGAGCCTGTAGCAGCTATGCGGTTAGCAGCAATTCGTAATTTAGAACTTGCTGCTCAAGAAAATCCTTGGTTTGAGCCGAATTTTGTGGAAATTCGAGAAGGAGATGCTTTTGCTTTACCTGTTCCTGATGCTTCTGTAGATGTAGTAGCGCAAAATTGTCTATTTAATATTTTTAAACCAGCAGATTTACACTTAGCTTTAAAAGAAGCTTTTCGGGTTTTAAAGCCCAATGGCCGCTTACTGATGAGTGATCCTATTGCTACTCGTCCCATTCCTGAACATCTGCAAAATGATGAACGAATGCGGGCTATGTGCCTATCGGGAGCAATGACTTATGAGCAGTATATCGAACATCTTGTTAATGCTGGCTTTGGTCAGGTAGAAATTCGGGCGCGTCGTCCTTACCGTATCCTCAATCGTCAAAATTATGGTTTAGAATCACATTTACTATTAGAAAGTCTGGATTCTGTAGCTTTTAATGTGCCAATTCCTGAAGATGGTGCTTGCATTTTTACAGGTAAAACAGCTATTTACACTGGAGTAGAACCCTTTTTTGATGACAAAGCTGGACACATTCTCCAAGAAGGAATCCCTGCGGCTGTATGTGATAAAACTGCGGCAAAATTAGCTGCATTACACACAGAAGAAATACTGATTACAGATTCAACTTGGCATTACAATGGTGGCGGCTGTTGTTAGTTATTCTTCTTTAATTAACCCAAGTTGCTAGTCATCTAGTTAAGGCTGGTAATGGGTAATTGGTAATGGGTAATTGGTGATAAAATCTCAGTCTTAATCCTGTTAATCCTTAAATCCTGTAAATCATGATTCTGACAATTTCCCTAACTAGCAACTTACGTAATTAGTTTTTTTTTAGCTTAGAATTAAGATTAAAAATGGTTCAGCAAAAAGTAATTCCTTTATCTTTAGATTCAGTCATCACACCTTTTAGAAAAAAGCTGAATTTACCTTTAACAAAAAAGCAAATTACTGTTTTACAAATCAATTTAGGAAAACGTTGTAATTTGGCTTGTAGTCATTGTCATGTGGAAGCTAGTCCCAAACGCACTGAAGAACTTTCTCCAGAAGTTTGTCAGCAATTAATTACATTAATTGAGAAATTTCCCCAAATTAAATTTGTAGACTTGACAGGTGGCGCTCCGGAAATGCTCTATGGTTTTAAACCAATTGTAGAGTCCGCACGAGCTAATGACAAACAGGTAATTGTGCGCTCTAATTTGACTATTTATTTTGAATCAGGGTTTAGTGATATTCCTGATTATTGCGCTCAAAATCAAGTCAGAATTGTGGCTTCTTTACCTTGCTATCTCTCTGACAATGTTGATAAAATGCGGGGGAAATGGTGTGTATGATGCCTCAATTCGCGCTCTGCAATGGCTGAATCGTCTTGGTTATGGTCAAGACCCCAATTTAATCCTTGACTTAGTTTATAATCCTCAACTTCCGGCTACAGCCAACTTTTCTCTCACTCCTAATCAAGCTAGTCTGGAACAAGATTATAAGGTGTTCTTACAAGAACATTTTGGGATTTGTTTTAACAACTTATTTGCAATTACAAATCTGCCAATTGGACGAACTAAGTTATATTTAGAACGCAAAGAACTACACAGACCTTATCTCCAATTTCTGGAATCTAATTTTAACTCTACTACTGTTGAGCATTTAATGTGTAGAGATGAACTCTCTATTGACTATCTGGGTAATGTCTATGATTGTGATTTTAATCAGATGGAAAATCTACCATCAAAAACTCATGATGGTGAAATGCTAACTGTTAATAAGTTATTGACTGCTGGGACATTAGATTTAATCGAAAATATCAGAACTGCAAATTACTGTTACGGTTGTACTGCTGGTTCTGGTTCTAGTTGTGGTGGTACTTTAATTTGATCTAAACCCAAAATTTATCAGCATTTGTTGGGTTGCGCTGTTGTTTAACCCAACAGTATTGGATGTCAAATTTGTGAACTTTTCATGATGACAGTTCCGGTGGGACGAGAGACATTTGGATCTTTTTCTAAAGTGACAATTATCCCAGAAAATTCTGGGTGAGAAAATTCTTTGTACATTTGATTTGTAAATGGTAACTCATAGGCAGCATTTCCCCAAAGATATGGCTTGACTTCACCACAGGGTAACTTCTCACTAGCAACAACTGTCCATAATAAGTAGACATAACCAGGAGGTGGAGCGGGAAGATTTTGAAAAAGCATTACCGCTTTTTGTTGTTCAGAATTGATAACTATACTCCCTGAAGCCACCTCTGTGGAGTTGACTCCTTTTAAAGTAAACATTCGCGTTTCATTATTTTGGAGCATGGATTTCACTACTTGAGCTTGAGCGAAATCCTGGACTAAACGCTGGTTTTCTGCTGTGATTATACCCAGATTTTGTCGTAACCGATAGTTATCAACTCCTAGAACTACTGCACATAGTACAGCAATGCTACCAAAAATTCTTCTCCATGGAAGTGGTTTTTGTGTTGGCGTTGACTTGTTAATTTCCTGAACTTTAATCTCTTGTACAGTAGCTTGATGAGCAGAGTTTTGAGCTTGTTCTAGAATTTTGGGTAGTAAATGGGCTGGTGCTTCTACTTGAGTAAAGCCATCTAATACTTGTCGTAGAACTTCCTGCAAATCATCAACTTCAGTAATCAGTTCTGGATGTTCATCAATTAATAGTCGAAACTCTTCAGCTTCTTCAGGGGTGAGATCATCAACGACAAACCCCGCAGCTAGGTTATTTATATATTCGGAATCAAAAGATTTATTCATATATTGATAAATCAGAATCTAGTAAAATGCGCTTGAGTTTTAGTAATCCTTGACGAGTGCAGGTTTTAACTGTACCCAGAGGAATATCAATTTGTTTAGCAATTTCTGACTGACTTAATCCTTGGTTATAAGCGAGTTCGATGACTTGACGTTGTTTTTCGGGTAGTTGTGCTAAAGCATTGTAAATTCGCTCTGCTCGCTCTGCAAAACTCGCTTGTTCAACGGGTGTAGACTCTGGTGTTGCTTCATTTGTCATTGTTTGTCCCCAGCGTTCCACAAGTTTGAGTTGTCTAGTTCGAGCGCGTAACTTATCTATTGCCCGCGATCGCGTGACCGTTACCAAATAGCGCACAAAAAAGCGACAATCTGGATTACTAGATGCTTTTCGCCACAGTGTGAGAAAAATTTCTTGTGTCAAGTCTTCAGCTTCTTGGGAATCAGCCAAAATTTTCAGAGCTAATCCATAAACTAAGCGACCATGACGATTGAACAAAACGCTTAATGCCGAAGAGTCGCCATTTTTGAGCGCCATAAACAAAGCTTCATCTGTAGAAGATGAAAAATCTTGAGAATTGGACTGGGGAAGGTTAGACTCCATGCTGTTGCAAAAACAGAATTAAATATATACCAGAGCAAGTTAGGAATAAGCTTTGTGCCATCACCTCTCTCCAAAATTAGAACAGCTAAACTCTTTCCTCTAGAAAATACCATCTATTCTGATGACGACTGATATCAGGCGATCGGATTCGATACTCTCAAAAAATAATTTATCAATAAATGGGATTTAATTAAATCCAGTTTTGATAATCACTCGTCTTATAGATAGATGCCCCACAATTCACCATTGCAATTGCGATTTTGAGGAGAAAAAGCACAAAATGTACTCCCCGGCGCATTGTGGTAGCGTCTTGCAATTCAATATTGAGAACAGGAAAAATTTAATGTCTAAATATATAGATTCCTTGCTGAAAATTTCTTTGAGCAGCCTAGTTTTTACTGCATCAATGTTAGCTACAACCTCAACTACTATTTCTGCAACTGAAACTCAATCATCAATTACGAAAATTGCTCAAGTAAATCCATCTACTGCTACCACCAATTCTGTAGGCGGACCTCTAGCTAAAGAACTTCAGGGGAAACCAGTCATAGTAGATGTGTTTGCTACTTGGTGTAGTGGCTGCAAAAATATTGCCCCCACTCTGTCACAATTAAAACAAAAATATTCCGGCAAAGTTAACTTTGTGGTTTTGGATGTAACTGATAAAGCTAAACTAAAACAGACGGAAGCAATGGCACAAAAATTAGGTTTGGGTAAATTCCTAAAAGCTAATAAGAGTAAAACCAGCACTGTAGCTATTATTGATCCATCCACTGGCAATATTTTAGCAATTTACCAAAACAATGCGAATAAAGCAGACTACACCAAAATACTCGAAACAGCTTTAGCCAAAAAGTAATTGAAATTAAACTTGAAGAGAAAAACTAATGTACAAACATACCAAATTTTTACTAAGTCTACTGTGTTTAAGCGGATTGATTTTGACAGTATCATGCAGCCCAAAAACATCAGATAGTATTTCTCAAAATCAAGCTCCATCAACTACAGATGTTGCTCAAAAAGATCCCAATGTAGGTAAAGCCAAATCTCTAGGAACTCCTTTAGCTAAACAACTCCAAGATAAACCAGTATTAGTAGATGTATTTGCTAGTTGGTGTTCTGCCTGTAAAAATATTGCTCCAACATTATCACAATTAGAAAAAGACTATAACGGAAAAGTTCATTTCGTAGTTCTGGATGTTAGCGATAAATCCTCCACAGCCCAAGCAGAAGCTAAAGCAAAAGAACTAGGACTTAGTGAATTTTTAGCTGCAAACAAATCTCAAACAGGAATGCTCACAATCATTGATCCTGTCACAGGAAAAGTATTAGCACAACACCGCAATAATCCTAACTTAGAAGATTACAAAACAGTTCTTGATGTCGCTTTAGCTAAATAAACTCATGAAATTAGAAAATTCCCAATTTCAAACTTTGCGTCTTTGCGCGAAATATAATTAATCCCACCATTGTGCAACCCCAAAAATAAATTGCATCTTGCTTTGCTTAGATGAATTGACTTCAGAAGAAATCCATGAAACAAATACCTCAATCGTCAACAGAACAAACCTCTTTCCAGCGTTCTAAAATCTCAAAAAAATGGCTAATTTACGCTGGATTAGGATTATTTACCCTAGTTCTGGTGATCACCCTTGGATCAGTGATTAGTCACCCGATTGAACGAGTCATTTCCATTGTCGAAAACCGTTATCAGCAGTGGTTTGATCAACAGGACACAGGAAATCCTTTGGTGTTGATACCTTTGGCGTTTATTGGTGGGTTACTTGCTAGTGTTTCCCCCTGTATCTTGGCACTTTTGCCGGTCAACCTCAGCTACATCGGCACATTAAATATTAAATCTCGTGGGGATGCTTTTATTAAAGCTGGCTTGTTTGTCCTGGGAGCAGTGACAATTTTAAGTCTGTTTGGCTTGGTTTCATCTTTTGCCGGGACTGTAATGGTGGAGTACCGAGGCTATATCAATATAATAGTGGGATTGATTATGGCTGTAATGGGTTTGTGGTTGATGGGAGTGGTAAATATCCCCCTACCACAGATGAATGTGAATTTACCCCAAGCTGGTCCTTATGGAGTGGGTTTGACCTTTGCTTTGGTGAGTTCCCCCTGTGCTAGTCCGGTGTTGTTTGCGGTACTGGCAGCAGCAGCGGCAACAGGTTCGCAGATATTGGGGACGCTGACGATGGTAAGTTACGCTTTGGGCTACACTCTGTTGATTTTCCTAGCTAGTTTATTTACAGGACTGGCTAAACAAAGTAAGCAGTTGTTACAACATTCTGAGGGAATTATCCGCTTTGGTAGTATGGCGCTGATCCTGACTGGGGCATATTACCTATTTACGGGGACTCAATGGTTTGTCGGCAGTTAGGATAATACAGCATGAGTCAGGAATCGTAGGCGCGTATTCATGACGGGACTGGAAGCATCAAAATTCGGTGTAAGAGCGAAGCATTCGGTGTAAGGGCGAAGCATTCGGAAAATAAACTTGGGAAAAACCGATAAATTATCGTCCGAATGCTTCGCCCCTACATGGGAAAAAACCGATAAATTATCGTCCGAATGCTTCGCCCCTACATGGAAAAAATCGAGAATTTATCGCCCGAATGCTTCGCCCCTACATGGGAAAAAATGACCAAGAAAAAACCAATGAAATGAACCAACCGAGAAAACGCCGATTCAGTTCCCAAATCAAACTATTGCTGATTAGTAGTTTAGTTGCTATGGCGATCGCTACTATTCAAAAATTTAATATTCAAGAACTGTTACGGACTTCATTAATCTGGGTGGAAAGTCTCGGTTCTTGGGGAGTAGCTGCATTTATCGTCATTTACAACATAGCAACGATACTATTTATTCCCGGTGCTTTATTGACCATGAGTGGAGGTGTACTATTCGGATTAGTTTGGGGATCAATCTATGTTGTAATTGCTGCAACTTTGGGCGCAACCGGGGCTTTTTTCATTGGCCGTTGTTTGTGTCGAAAAGCAATTTGCAGAATGATTGAGACTCATCCTCAGTTCCAAGCAATTGACAAAGCAGTAGCTAAAGAAGGCTTCAAAATTGTCCTCCTGACTCGCCTTTCCCCCATCTTACCCTTCAACCTGTTAAATTACGCCTTTGGTGTGACTCAGGTTTCTGTGAGAGACTATATCTTGGGTTCTTTTGGTATCATTCCCGGCACTGTAATGTATGTTTATCTTGGTTCTCTGGTTAGCGATTTGGCTATGCTAGGAAAACCGAATCAGTTCAACAGTCCAGAAACCCAAATTATGCAATGGTTAATTCGGGGGGTGGGATTGATAGCTACAGTTGCACTGACTATTTATTTAGCACGCCTAGCCAAAAAAGCTTTAAACACAAATGTTTAATCAGGAGAAATCACCCATGTTACAACCAGGATTGATTAATTTGATAGTTCCTCAAGATCAAAATAGAACTATCGCAGATATCTCAACTAAAAACTGGCAAAAGCTGATTAAATTTGCTGTCCTCATCCTGTTAGCATTTAGCGTTACCTTAGTATTTGCCACAGAACCAGCTTTCGGACAAGAATCGGCTCAAAACACTCCAGGATTTAATCCCCAAGTATGGTTAAAAAATGCTTTGCAATGGATTGATGGTCTTGGTGCTGTAGGAGCATTGGCATTTATCTTACTTTATATCATTGCCACCGTCGCCTTTTTACCAGGGTCAATCCTCACTCTTGGTGCAGGGGTTGTCTTTGGTGTGGTTATGGGTTCACTTTATGTCTTCATTGGTGCAACTATAGGAGCAGCAGCAGCTTTCTTAGTCGGACGTTATTTGGCTAGGGGTTGGGTGGCTAAGAAAATCGCAGGTAATAATAAATTTCGGGCGATTGATGAAGCTGTGGGTAGAGAAGGACTGAAAATTGTCCTGTTAACCCGACTTTCTCCTATCTTCCCTTTTAACCTGTTGAACTATGCCTATGGTGTAACCGGAGTTTCCCTCAAAGACTACGTTCTGGGTTCAATTGGCATGATTCCCGGCACAATTATGTATGTTTATATCGGTTCTTTAGCGGGGAGTATTGCCACCATTGGGACTGAATCTCAACCCGGAAATCCCGGTGTCCAGTGGGCAATTCGGATTATCGGCTTTATTGCTACGGTTGCTGTGACAATTTATGTCACTAAAGTTGCTCGTAAGGCGTTAGAAGATGAAGTTTTATAGTAATTCCTATCCAGATTTACTACTTTTTAGATGAGAGGAAAATATGACTACGACTGAAACAAAGACAATCAAATTACTCACTGGTACTCAAGTTCCTGAATTGGTAGTAAAAACTCTCGATGATAAAGTTTGGAAACTCTCTGAGCAGAAACCCCAAAATTTCACATTAATTATTTTTTATCGTGGTTGGTTTTGCCCAATTTGTCAAAATTATTTAGCGGAACTGGAAAGACTTTCAGAAGATTTTACTAAACTTGGGGTGCAAGCGATCGCTATTAGTGGCGATAGTCAAGCAGATGCTCAAAAATCAATCTCTGAATGGGGAATCAAAAATCTCACAATTGGCTATGAAGCCAGCATAGATTTATTTCGCAGTTGGGGACTTTATATTTCCCAAGGTGCTTTTGAGAAAGAACCTCTTTTATTTTGTGAACCTGGTTTTTTCTTAGTTAAGCCAGACGGTACACTTTTCTATGCTGCTGTCAATAGCTCACCTTTTGGTCGTCCACCTATATCAGATATGCTCTCTGCTATTGACTTTATTTTACAAAAGAATTATCCTGTGCGGGGAACAGATTAATAATAATTCAAAATCCAAAATATACAACAACAGCATAAAAAAAATATTGTTGTTAAGCCATATTTTTTATTTGGTTATGAGGACTAAAGTCCTCACTACAAACTTTTTTTATTTATGTTTGGTGACTGATTAGTTATTTAAAGATTAAAGGAGTTAATTTATGTCAAATTCTGAATTTTCCAAAGTGACGATGCCACCAATGGATGAGTATAATCAAAAACTGATTTCTCATGTTCATCCATCTGATTGGGTTAATCCTCAACCTGTTGATTGTTATGATTTAGTTGTGATTGGTGCTGGTACAGCAGGTTTAGTTGTGGCCGCAGGTGCAGCAGGTTTAGATGTGGGATTAAAGGTGGCTTTGATTGAAAAACATTTGATGGGTGGTGATTGTTTAAATGTCGGTTGTGTGCCTTCCAAATGTATGATTCGTTCTTCTCGTGTTGTCGGCGAAATCTTGGCAGCTAAGGCTTTAGGAATTAATCCTCCAGAAAAAATAGATGTTGATTTTCCGGCAGTAATGGCAAGAATGCGCCGTTTAAGAGCGGGTATTAGCCATCATGATTCTGCCCATCGTTTTCAAAAGTTAGGAGTTGATGTTTTTTGGGTAGCGGTCGGTTTGCGAGTGATCATATTATTGAAGTTGGTAATCAAAAACTTCGCTTTAAAAAAGCTGTGATTGCTACAGGTGCTAGAGCCGTCAGACCATCAATTCAGGGAATTGAAGAAGCTGGATTTTTGACTAATGAAACTGTATTTTCACTTACTGAACTTCCCCAACGTTTAGCTGTAATTGGTGGTGGACCAATTGGTTGTGAATTAGCTCAGGCTTTTCAACGTTTGGGTTCTCAAGTTGTTTTGTTTCATAAAAGTTCCCACATTTTAAATAAAGAAGATAGAGAAGCGGCAGAAATTGTTCAGAATGTTTTCATCCACGAAGGTATTCAGTTAGTTTTAAATAGTCAAATACAAAGTGTGAAAAAAACTCCTGAAGGGAAGTTGATTCACTTTCTTAGCAATGGTTCTAAAATGTCAATTGTTGTTGATGATATTTTAGTTGGTGCTGGACGCGCACCAAATGTGGAAGGTTTAAATTTAGCAGGAGTTGGGGTAGAGTATGACCAAAGAAAGGGAGTAAAAGTTAATGATTACCTCCAGACAACGAACCCCAAAATTTATGCAGCGGGTGATATTTGTATGGATTGGAAATTTACTCATGCGGCTGATGCAGCAGCGCGAATTGTGATTAAGAATACTCTGTTTTCTCCCTTTGGCTTCGGAAAATCTCAACTTAGTAGCGTGGTAATGCCTTGGGTAACATTTACAGACCCAGAAATTGCCCATGTGGGAATGTATGAACAGGAAGCTCAAGACAAGGGTATTGATATTAATACGATTAAGATTCCTTTTAGTAGTGTAGATCGAGCGATCGCTGATGGTGAAGAAGATGGGTTTGTGAAAATCATCCACAAAAAAGGCTCAGATCAAATTTTAGGTGCAACTATTGTCTCCCATCATGCTGGGGAAACAATTAGTGAAGTAACTACAGCAATTGTTAATAAGGTTGGTTTAAATGGGTTATCTGGTGTAATTCATCCTTACCCAACTCAAGCAGAAGCTATTAAAAAAGCAGCAGATGCTTATCGTCGTACTCTATTAACACCAACATCTAAACGTTTCTTAGAATTACTAACCAAGTTATCCTAAACTGGCATTAAAAATAGCCTATTTGGATCTTAAATGAAGATAAATGTAGTTTAGGAAAATATTGATGATTATGCCTTATCCAGTAATTAAAAATAAATAACAAGTGAGCGATTTATATTCCCATTACGTACTCAACTAAACTGCAATCAGCATACTTATCGCCATGTAACACCGTTTTTTGTTAACCTGATAGACTATTCTAGATTGACGATTTTATAAAAACTGATCGCACTAGGCTGATAATTAACTATGAATGAAGCCTTATTTACTGTTGAAAACCTCCGTGTATCTTATCCCCAAAGAAGTGGGGAAGGTGCAATCTGGGCTGTTGATGATGTATCTTTTACTCTCCAAGTCGGTGAAAGAATGGGTTTAGTGGGAGAGTCTGGTTGTGGTAAATCTACCATTGGTAGGGCAATCATGCGGTTACTGCCACCTACTAGCCGTGTTGATGGTAAAGTAATTTTTCGAGGAGATTCTGTATTAGATTTAACTGCGATGCAGATGCAGAAATTTCGAGGAGAAGCGATTGCTTTGATTTTTCAAGATCCGATGACGCGACTTGATCCATTAATGACTATTGGTAATCATTGCCTGGAAACTTTACAAGCTCATGCACCGGAACTATCCAAACAGCAAGCGAAGAAAAAGGCTTTAGCGACTTTAGAAAAGGTGAAAATTCCTGCTAGTCGTTGGAATCAGTATCCCCATGAGTTTAGCGGGGGAATGCGTCAACGGGTAGCGATCGCTCTGGCTTTACTTCTCAATCCTCAGTTAATTGTCGCTGATGAACCCACAACTAGTCTAGATGTCACAGTTTCGGCTCAAATTCTGCAAGAGTTAACGCGATTGTGTGCGGAAGAGAACATGGGATTGTTGCTAATTTCCCATGACTTAGCAATGGTAGCGGAATATTGCGATCGCATTGGTGTCATGTATCAGGGAAAAATGGTAGAAATGGGGCAAACAGAAACTGTATTTGCTAATCCCCAACATGAATATACTCAATCATTATTAAAAGCAGCTTTACACATTCAAAAAGAAAATGATGATCAATTGGTAACTAATCACAATCAAAGTCATCAATCACCAATTTTAAAAGTTACCGAACTTCAGCAACATTATACCATCGAACCAAATTTTCTTGAACGGTTATTTAAAAGTGCAGTTCAAACAATTAAAGCTGTAGATGGAATTAATTTAGAATTGTATCCTGGGGAAATTTTAGGATTAGTTGGAGAATCTGGTTGTGGTAAAAGTACACTTTCAAGAACCATCTTACAATTAATTCCGCCGACATCGGGACAAGTTGAATTTTTAGGACAAGAATTAACTACTTTGTCGCGGCAAGAAATCCGTTCTTCTCGTAGACAAATGCAAATGATGTTTCAAGATCCCCATGCTTGTTTAAATCCAGCTATGACAGTGGGACAAAGTATTGCTGATCCTTTATTAATTCACAATTTAGCTAATTCTACAAAAGCCAAAGAACAAGTTTTATGGATGTTGGAAAAAGTGGGATTAACACCAGCAGAAATATATTATCAGCGGTATCCTAGCGATTTATCAGGGGGACAACAACAACGGGTAGCGATCGCTCGCGCTTTAATTACTCGTCCTAAATTGGTAATTTGTGATGAACCAGTGAGTATGTTAGATGCTAGTGTGCAGACACAAGTATTAGATTTGATGTTGCAATTAAAAGCTGAATTTGATCTCACTTACTTATTCATTACTCATGATTTATGGTTAGCAAGATTTTTGTGCGATCGCATTGCAGTTATGCACGGTGGTAAAATAGTCGAATTAGGACAAACAAAACAGATTTTTGCCCATCCCCAACATCCCTATACCCAAACCCTCCTAGCGGCTGCACCTTTATTAGCAAGAGTTTAGTTAGGATAATAGCCAAATTCTACGGTTTGAGTAACAGATAAAATAATTGTCCATTGCTGACTGTTACCCCAGCCCTTTCTCCTGCGGCTTCACCTGTTCCTAAAAAGTAATCTACCCTCCCTGCGCCTTTAATTGCTCCCCCTGTATCTTGATCTAAAACATAACGACTGACAAGCCGATGTTCGATTTTATTACTCTTATTTATATAGGGAAAAGGAGCGCGAATTAAAGCTAAAGCTCCTGGAGGCATCAGAGATTTATCTGTAGCAATAGAACGCTCTGGAGTTAGTGGTACACTAATAGAACCTTGGGCTGGTTTTCCGTAGGTTTCCTCAAAAAATACAAAACTGCGATCGCGTGGAATATAAATATCTAAATCCTGGGGATATTTTTGGAAATAATCAATAATAATGGGCATAGTTAACCCTTCTAAAGGCAATTTACCATCATCTACTAAAGACCTTCCTAAACTTCTATAATTATAGGCTGTATTGCCTGCATAACCTATAGTTGTTTGAGTTCCATCTGTTAAATTGAGTCGTCCTGAACCTTGAATTTGAATCATATAAGGTTCGAGTCTGTCTCGAAACCAAAATAACTCCAATCCCTTTAATTTTCCTTTTCCACCTTGTAAACCATCTGCACCTTCTAATTCTAATCTGTTAGGGTGAGGTTTAGCCCAAGATTTTAAATTAGGAGGATAGCGATAAGCTGGATAACGAAACTCTTTTGTAGGTTGACGACTGGCTAAATATAAAGGTTCATAATAAGCAGTAAATAGAACTGTTCCTTGATTATCTCTACCCACAGATTGATAAAAAACAAACTCTTTTTCTATAGCTGCTTGTAGTGCTTGAGCAGATTTTGTGGAAATCAACAATTGACGAAACCTTTGCAAACTTTTATAAACTCTTTCTCTGGTAATTTCTGATTTTTGATAAGCAGCGATCGCCCTTGGAGTTTGCAAATATTTAAGACTGTAATCTATTGATTGTAATAGAGCTTTTTTATCTTCATAAATCCCCTGATCTAGACAAGAAACATCTTCTTGACAACAAGTAACTGGAACTCTTGAAATCAGTACAGGTAACTTCTTTTTGGTTGGATTAGCTAATGTTGGTAAATTCCATTTTGTTAACCGACATTCTGGAGAACTGAGTTCTTGATTGTGCAGTGGCTGTATCCCGGCGATGAAAACAGCAATTAATACAGGTAAGCTAATAGTAATCCTAGTAAATATTTGACTATTCATTCATGTTATGGTAAGTAGCAACGGCAGAAGGAGAAATCCGATTCAAATAACGGAAAATCCAGTATTTAAATATCGTATCTAAAATTATGGGAAACGTGGCAATAAACAAGAAAATAAAATCACGATTGGCTGGTAATCCCCAATCACAGAAAAAAGCTCTAATTTTTCACGGCTGAAGATAATAATTAAATCTGGTTCGCAGTTGTTCAATAGTTAAATCTTGCGTCCAATATTCTATTAAAGCATGACCGAATGCCCAAGCGTTACGATCTGGTGTAGATGGGTTTTCTAACAACAATGGCCATAGGGATAGTAAATCAAAATTACGAGTTTTAGAATTGTCTGTATTTAACAGCGGAAAAAGTTCATAAGCCATTTGTAATTTCCCAATCACTATCGGTAATTGTTCAATGGGAATTTGTTCTGCTAGTAAATAAGCAAGAGTAGGAGAACCTGTTGATAAAGTGGAAATAAATTGCAAAACAGGACTTTTTAGTAATGCAGCTATTCCTTGGGTCGTTGTCATTTGAAATGTGTAATGATCAATAATTTTAGCTGCTGCACTAGTGCGGGTTTCTAAATTACGTAAAAAGCGCGTTAAACGTAATTGTTTTGCCGGATCTATTGCTGATAACAATCCTAAAGATAAAGCCTCCATATTCCAAGCACTGCGATTATTTTTCGGATCACTTGTGACAATAGGTAAAACTAAATTAGCAAAATTTCCTAATAGTTGTTGACGGTATTTTGTCGCTTCTCGAATAGAAATCTCTTTGGGTTTTTCTCCTTTTTCCCAATCATAAGGAGGTTGCCATTCGCGGATAGGACGCAAACGATCTACTTGAGTGACAATGGTAATAATCGGTAAATCTGCAACTTCCGATTTTACATCTTGAATAAAATCTACATCCATTTGTAGCGCCGGATCAAGGGCAGGAGTAACTAATAAGAGTAAATCAGCATTACTAGCATAATCAATCACTAAATCTCGTAAATCTTCCCGTTTTACCTGTTCATAACCGGGAGTATCCCACAGGTTGAGAATTTCTCCATTTTCCGTTTCCCAATGGTAATTTTTAATTTCATCTGTACTGGGTAAAACATCAACCTCAGCCAATTCATCTTGAAAAAGAGTATTAATTAAACTACTTTTTCCTGCACCTGTGCGCCCGATAATGAGGATATTTACGGGTTTTTGGGCAACGATTTCTGGGGGTTCAGCTTGGGTGAGAATGTCCCGCAAGGTTTGGGTTTTGGTCTGGGGTAGGGTGGGAATAGGTAATTCAATTTTAGTGCCTGCATAGAGAGCGATCGCTTGTTTACATAAATTCCGCAAAGCCGCTTCTCGTAATAGTTGACTCAAATTAATTAGTAATTCTTGAGAAGCCCGATTTCCCACACCTTCACTCGCTTTTTTAGCCACCGCAGCCACAGGATTTAATACCCATTGCGCCCAATTCCAAACTTTCCATAATTTCCGAGCCGATGGTTCTAATTTCCGATAAACTTCATAAGTTTGATAAGCTTGTCCAACTGTAACTTGATTGAGAACAGGAGATAATTTTTGCATCCATTGATCCATATCATCTACTGTTCCCCGAATTAAACCGTAAACTTGAGGAATGTAAATATTCAACAGCGGATATTTAATTTCAGGATTATAGATATGAGAAATTGCTACTACTAAATCTTGACATCTTTTCCAAAAAGTTTGCCAATCTTCCCAAATAGGTAAATCATTAGCGGCTGCGGTGAGAATATTTTGTAATGCTGTTTCTACTTCTTTAGTCGTATCTGTTCCGCTTACTAAATTATTTTCCGTAGCAGTTTCTAACTCTTCTCGTACTTCTGCAAATACAGCTTCAATTTGATTTACAGCCGGTTTAGTCCAGCGTACCAGCAACCACCGCCAACCGACAAATACAAATGTAAATAAAGCCCAAATCCAACTTAATCCCCAAGCGTGAATTTGCATTCCTGCGGAAACAAGAAGGAAAGAGACAATTACCGCAATTGGTGAAACTAGAATAATCCATTGCCAGATTTTTAACCGTATCATTGTTTTATACCTATTTCTGTTGTCAGTAAGTAGACGAGAATAAATCAAAGTAGATTAAGTAATGTAAAAATCTTGAGATAATTTGGTAGTAAGGGCTTCAGCCCTTAAATTAGGACTAAAGTCCTGACTACAAACTTTGAATTATTCAGTCTGTTTTACTGAGTTGTGTATATTTATATTCTTAATCTAATACTAATATGATGGGTTGTGGTGTGTAACAGAATGTAATCATCTTTTGGTTATAGTCCGCAGTAGTTGTAAGTTAATATAACGAGTTGTGGTTAAAGTAGCGATTTTATTGGCTTTTACGATAAGATTTATGTGAAGAAATCACAAAAAACTGCTTTGAGTACCTTGAAATTATGCTTGTAGACTTCACTGTTGAAAACTACCGTTCCATTAAAGAACCTGTAACTCTCAGTGCTGTTGCTCAAAAACAAAGCACTCGCAAGACAAGCGCAACCAGCAAACGCAAAGGGATAAAATCAGATCATGAAATTGCACCTGGGTATCATGTTGAAGGTTGGGATATGGAGATTTTACCTGTTTTAGCAATTTTTGGAGCTAATGCGTCAGGTAAAAGCAATGTTCTTCAAGCTTTGGATTATTTATTGTTGATAATGGTTTATGGTATACAAGAAGATGCAAATCTCCAGAGAACTTTTAAATATGCCAAACTAGATCCTTTTAAATTAGATAGTATCTATGCTAAACAACCTACAAAATTTGAATTAAGAACTATATTTGATAATAATATTTATACCTATTCATTAGAAATTAATCAACGTCGTGTCATTTCAGAGAATTTGAATTATTCCTTAAATACAACCAAGCGAACTCGTCGTTTATTTAATCGTAAATGGGATGAAGTTAGCAACCAATTTATCTGGAAAACTGGTGATGATTTTGCTGGTTCTCATAATCAACTACAGCAGAGTATTAGAGAAAATGAGTTATTTATTAATATATTATTTAAACTAGAGGTGAATATAGTTAAATCTCTAATTAGTTCGCTTGAAGATCGCTGGCCAGGAATTCATTTAGGTAGTGAGGAATTTGAAGTTACCTCAATAAAAGCAATGCAATATGTTGATGCTTCTAAATTTCAGAAAAAAATAGCACCACAAGCATTAAAAATTGTACAAGAATTTGATACTGGGCTATCTAGAATTGAGATCAAAAAAAAATCAGATGATCTGCTTGACTACAATATATATGCTATACATAATACTTTGGAAGGTAATGAAATTTCTTGGACTTTAGATGAAGAATCTTTGGGAACGCAACGTCTATTTAGCTTGGCGTTTCGGATAGTAATAACTTTAGGAGCAGGAAGCTTGACAATTGTGGATGAATTAGGCGCAAATATTCATCCAAACATTGTAAAAAGCATTATTAGAATGTTCCAAAATCCCAAAACCAACCCAAAAAATGCTCAACTTATTTTCACAAGCCATGATAATACATTGCAAAGAAATAACTTACTACGACGTGATCAAATATGGTTTACACAAAAACGCCCTGACCATAGTACAGAATTATATCCTTTAACAGATTTCCATGTCCGCAATGATTTAGCGATTGATAAAGCTTATTTAGATGGACGCTTTGGTGCAGTTCCATTCTTACCATCTGATGAAGAAACGATATTACAGGGTGATGAGGAATGTCAAGAAAGTTAGAACGTAATCAACCTAGCAGGAAAATTACTCAAAAAATATTAATTGCTTGTGAAGGAAGTAAAACAGAACCAATTTATTTCAATAGTATTCGCAATGAATTACGTTCACCAACTTTAGAAATTATCGTATTGCGTAATAAAGGGAAAACAGATCCAGGTAACATTATTGAAATACTCATCGAAAAACGACAGCAAATAAAATATGAAAAAGGATGGACTAAAAATGATGCTGCTTGGGCTGTTTTTGATGGAGATGAACATATTAATAAAAGTCTTACGAGTTGGCAAAATGCGATTAATAGAGCTAACAGTCAAAAGATTAATCTAGCAATTACAAATCCCTGTTTTGAACTTTGGTATTTAATTCATTTTCAAGAGCATTTAGCAGAAATTAACTGTGATAAACTAGTTAAATTATTGAATAAGCATATACCTGACTATGATAAATCAATGTGTCTGTATCCCAAACCATTAAAATTAATAACTGAAATAGCTATTCAATCTGCTGAGAAAATTGCAAAACAGATAGAACGTGACGAATTATATGAATATTCTAATCCTTGTTGTAGTGATTTACCGAAACTAATTAGTAGTTTATTAGATTTAAAATAAATTTAGCTAAATCATTTTATAATATTTTTTTCACAAGCACTCGGAAATAATATTTGTGAAATCAAATTGATTGAAATTCACAAATAAAATAGGAGTGCTACAGCTATTTATGAAACTAACCTATCTTGTAATTTTGCCACCATTTCTGCACGAGCAGAAACGCCCAATTTACGAAACATTCTTTTCAAAGCTTGCTTCACAGAATTTTGAGTAATCCATAATTTAACCGCAATTTCCCCATTAGTGAAACCTTGGGCTACCAATTCCGCAATTTCTAATTCCCGCGCTGTCAGGGGACAATTACCAACAGATGAAAAGGTTTTTGGTTTGGCTCGGAGTGTGGCTATTTTCGCCGATAAATGCAGACAAACTGCACTTAAATCAGCTAAATCATTACTATCAAAAGGCTGACTTCCAGGGTCACGCGCAAAGTTTAAAGTCCCCACTAATTGACCATCACAAACTATGGGGCCAGTCATCACGTGTTCGTGACGGGTGCAATAGTTTTTCCAGTCTTCTGGGGAGAAAATTAACTGTTCATGGGTGGGGGCGTGACGTTCCACAACATAGCGCCCGACGGGATTAGCTTCTAAGCAGACAGCAGGAATTTCGGGAATTTCAATTTTAGTATTTAACTGGTCATCTAGGAGATCAATACCCCAATGTTGCACTGCAAAATGGTCGCCAATGGTATCCATGAGAGCTAGTTTTAATTCTTGCTCATTTTGGACATTAGCGATCGCTTGAAAAATGGCGTGGAGAGTTTTAGCCATAAGTGTACCCATTTGGGGTCTATGCGAACCTCGATAATTACCTCTATGCTAATACCAGCAACGATAAAAAGCTATTTTTACTTGTAACCAGAGGACAAGCATTATGACAGTTACTCAAATTTCCGCCCAAGAACTTTTCCAAGCAGCTTATGAAAACCGTTATACATGGGATAGTAATTTCCCTGGTTATACCGCAGATATTACTTATAAGTATGATGACCAAGTGATCACAGGTCAAGTGCGGATTGATGCCAATTTGAAAGCAGAAGTTTTGAACGTAGAAGACGAAGCCGCTAAAAAAGCAATTCACGGACAAGCGTGGGAAACCTCCATTCACCGTGTCCGTCGGTCTTTTACACAAACTCACGGCGCAAATACCTTTACATCTGGTAACACTGACGCAACCGGCGCGGTAGAAATTTTGGTTGGTGGTAAAGCGGAAGGAGATAAATACAAAGTGCGTAACAATGAAGTTTGCCACGTTCACCGTTTAATTCACGGTACTTTCGTGACTATTGACACCTTTAGCAGTCATAATACAGAGGAAGGATATCTTTCTCATACTTATGATTCTGTATATCATGACCCCGAAACCGGCGCACAAAAGGGCGGTAAAAGCGATTTTACTGATGAGTATGAAAAAGTAGGAAATTATTACATTCTCAACCGTCGAGAAATTCGCACAGAAACAGATGGAAATATTTCCATTCAAGATTTTATCTTTTCTAACATTGAGTTGTTAGGTTAGATTTTTAAGAAATCCATAAAACCCATATTCATCAGATCCCTGACTTCTTGAATAAGTCGGGGATCTTGTTATTTATTATTGCTATAGCGATTTACATCTAAGTGAGGTACACGGAAGAAAGAATTAACCGCAGATAAATTTGTATTTTAGTAGATTAGGAAACGCTATATAATATTTTTATTGTTACCAAGACTATTCATTCATGTTATGGTATGTAGCAACCGCAGAAGGAGAAATTCGATTCAAATAACGGAAAATCCAGTATTTAAATATCGTATCTAAAATTACGGGAAATGTGGCAATAAACAAGAAAATAAAATCCCGGTTAGCTGGTAATCCCCAATGACGTGAGACACCTTCCAAGAGAACTTCCCAGCCGTGAGGAGAGTGAAAACCGACAAAAACATCAGTAAACAAAATAATAATAAATGCTTTGGCGCTATCACTTAAACCATAAATTATATGATCAAAGAAATCTTTTAGCACCGCAATAGAAGGTTTACTAATTAATAACAACAAAATGAAAGTAATTACCGAAAAAATATCCGCAAATACATTTTTAATTGCATTCGCACTTTCACCACGAAATTCCTGAGCTAATTCCTCAGCTTTTTCTTTGACTTTAGTTTCTATTTCTACATCTTCCAGAGGAGGAGCATTACTAATTAATGCTTCAAATTTAATTTTTTCTTCAAACCTTTGTAATTCTAATAATGCTTCTTCTTCCATTTCTTTATTTAAGAAAACTTCCCCTGTTTCCTCATGTCGAAAACGTTCAACTAAAGGACCAACAACTAAAGCCTTTGTGACTTGATGGGTGAGGAGAGGAACAATAATTAGTAGAAGTATAAACCGAATTGATATAATAGTTCTTTGTTGTGTTTGCCGAAAAGTTTTAACTACATCTTGTTCAGAAGCTGGATCTAACTCTACTTGTAAGCGAGTGATAGTGCTTAAAATTGAGCGTGGTAAAAGACTTGTAGAATTAGCTTTTCCTTTACGGATATTGGGGTTAGCTTGATCTGGTGTTTTGGGGATAAATGATTGAGAATTAACTAAATTTGGGGGAACTTTAACGGCTGGAGAAGGGGGATTATTATAAGTTGTATCTATATCATTATTAATGTATTTAGAGGTAACTTGATCAATGAATTCTAGTTTCTCTAAAATTGATGCTGGGCTAGAATAGGTAATACCCGCTTTTATGGCAGCTTTTTGTTTAGATTCATTAGAAAACCAGCGACTAGCTTTAAATTCGGTAAGCCGCATTTGTACAGTTTTTAATAATTTTTGCAAATCTGCTTGAAAATAATCCATGACACTGGTGCTGTACATGGTAAATTCGGAGTCTATTTTGTTACCATTGAAGTGTTTATCTTCAATTTCCTTAATTTTGATAGCTGCTTGATAAGCTGTATCTAAAGAACGCTCTGGTGTCAGTAGATACCATTTGTAAGCAGCCAACAAAAAAGGGTATATTTTTTGGCTAAACACGGTGTTTTTCATCCTTGACGATTATCTGGCATGATCCACTAATTCTTAAACTTAGGTTAACGCAAGAGGTATGGTTTCTGATTCTCTCTGGATTTTTGGTACTAGCCGCAGTGGTAAAACTACTCGCTTGGTAAACCAGTTTAATGATTGGTTAAAAATTGGTAATCAAGTATTTGCTTCATTTTATACTAAAAATATTAATAATCAAAAAAATCAACCTATAGTTAAAACCTCAAATTTACGCCAAAGAGAAGCAGGTATTTTACTATTGGCCGCTAATGATGATAAACGCAGAGAATTAGCTGATCTGATTGCTAGTTTAACATTAGGAAAATATCCGATTCGCGTCAAAACAGCTTTGGGTTTTTTCCAAGATGAGGTAACTTTATTTTGGCCATTATTAATTGATTCGTTGTCACTCAAAGCACAGTTTCCCGTCAGATTACGTCCAGAAATGGAACAAGAATTGGCGACAAAACTCTGGAGTTCTCACTTAGATGTAGAAATTTTGCGGCGTGTGGGAATCAATGAGTCTCGTTTGGTAAGGCGGATTTTGGATTTATGGCAATTAGCCGCTTATAGTGGTGTGCGGTGTGAAGAAATTCCCCAAATTTTGCAAAGTGGGTTAGAAAATGATTCTATCAATTTAGAACCGGAGTTTTTAGGTTTTTTGTTGCTAAATTGGCGGAATTGGTGTTTAGAAAGAGGGTTATTAACTTATGGGTTAATTACCGAACTTTATCACCAACAATTATTAACTCATGATAGCTATCAGCAGCATTTGAAGCAACGCTATCAAGGCATAATAGCAGACGATGTGGATGATTATCCGGCGATCGCTGCTAACTTATTTGAGTTTTTGTTAGATTCTGGCGCTGTAGGGGCATTTAGCTATAATCCTCAAGGGGCAATTCGCTGGGGTTTAGGTGCAGATCCTCAGTATTTATCCAGATTAGCTGGGCGTTGTCAAGTAGAAAATTTAACTGATCCACCGCTAGATAGTTTGGCTTCTTCCCTAACTAATCAAATGGTAGAATTGGTAACACAGCCAATGATCATGTTGCGTTTACCTACTTCTGTCCAAGCCATCCAAACAACCTCCCGCGCCCAGCTATTACGCCAAACAGCCGAGACAATTATTGAGGGGATCAAATCCGGGAAGGTAGCAGCAGAAGAAGTAGCGATTATTGCACCAGGTTTAGATGCGATCGCTCGTTATACCCTAGTAGAAATACTAACTAAACAAAATATCGAAGTTACATCTCTCAACGAACAACGCCCTTTAATCAGTTCATCGGTAGTCAGAGCATTACTCACCTTAATGGCTCTAGTTTATCCTGGATTGGGACGCTTAGTAGATAGGGATGCAGTGGCGGAAATGTTGGTTGTTTTGAGTCAACAGAGAACGCAAGATGGGGAGGAAAAAGAATTCCATCATTCTCGAATAGATCCAGTCCGGGCTGGGTTAATAGCCGATTATTGCTTTGTTCCCCACCCCGACACACCCGATTTATTACCAGTGAAAACCTTTGAACGCTGGGATAGAATTGGCTATCTTGCGACTCAAGCTTATGAAGAAATATTACACTGGCTGGAAGAACAGCGATCGCAATATCAACAACGTCTTCTCCTCACGCCCATTTTTCTCCTCTACAAAGCCATTCAAGACTTTGTGTCTAACGATAAAAACCCTTCATATCAAGAATTAGCAGCATTAAGAGAATTATTAGAAACCGCCCAACATTATTGGGAAATAGACACTCGCTTAAAACAAACTGATCCTCTATTACTTTCACTACATACACCTGAAACTCTCAATATCACTATTGCTGAGTTTATTCAACTGCTGCGACGGGGGACAATTACCGCTAACCCCTATCCAGTGCGTCCCATTGGTAATAGTAGAAAAGCTGTAACTTTAGCAACTATCTTCCAGTACCGTGCGAGTCGTAAAAATCACCGTTGGCATTTTTGGTTAGATATTGGTTCACCACTATGGGCAAAAGGTGGTGCAGCTACTTTATTTGGTGCAACTTTATTTTTACGAGATAGATTAGGACAACCTTGGACAGCAGAAGATGAACAATTAGCCGAAGAACAAAGACTAGAAAAAATTGTCGCCGATTTACTAGCGCGTGTGTCTGATAAATTGTATTTGTGTCATAGTGATTTAGCTGTAAATGGACAGGAACAAATAGGACCTTTGTTACCTTTAGTTCATTCTTGTGAAGTGGTATAAATACTTGAAGAAGTATATGATTTTTACTAGATTTATTTTTAATTAAACTTTTGGGTATTGAATGTTATATTTAAATAAATGTAACTTATTTTTCCTATCAAAATATGGAAACAATTGCAATTCAAGTTGATGCGGAAGTTGCCAAAGCTTATCAAGAAGCAGAACCAAAAAACAGCAAAGAATTCAGACTATTGTTAACGATTTGCTCAAATCAATTATTCAAGATAAATCCCTAGATGACATTATTCAAGAAATGCAAGAACAAGCAAAAGATCAGGGATTGACTCAAGAAATTTTAGATGAGATTCTTCAGAATGGATAAAATGCGGTTTGTTATTGATACAAACATTTTAGTTAGTGCCATCTTGATTAAGTCATCAAGGGAGTGATTCGTCATCATGGTTAGAGATATTCAGTTTACTGACCTAGAACAATTGCTTTTCAAGATAGGTTTCACGAAAGTACCAACAACAGGCTCTCAACAAGTCTATCAATACCCATCGTCAGGAACTTTGGTGATTTTACCAGCTTACGAACAACAGGCTTATGTTCAGCCTGTGCATTTGGTAGCTGTACGTCGAATATTGGTAGAAAATGGTTTAATCAACACCAATAATTTTGACAGTTTTATGAGAAAAATTGCCAGCTAACGTATCAAAATATAATAAACTACACAATACCATCACAATATGTTCTACAAAATCCCACTATTGCTCACACCTCAACCAGATGGAGGATTCACTGTAACTTCTCCACTCTTACCAGAATTGATCACTGAAGGGGATTCTATAGATGAAGTTTTAGCTAATGTTCAAGATGCTTTGGAAGCTGTTATAGAAATGTATGAAGATTTAGGTAAACAACTTCCTTATAACCTACAATCTGTAGACCAAAATTCACCAGCTTTGATAGAAACAATTATATCCGTCAGATGAACTATAGAGAAGTCGCTAAGAAATTATCTAGGCTGGGATGTGAAGAAATTCCCAGACGTGGTGGAGGTTCACACAGGAAGTGGTTTAATCCAATTACTCAGCAAGCAACTGTAATTCCTGACTGGAGTGGCCGCGATCTAAAAATAGGTACATTACGATCAGCTATAAAACAATTAGGAATTGAATGGTCTGATTTTGAAGACGCATAGAAATTTTGACTGAACATGACTATTAAAGTATGATTGTTTCAATAGTTAATAAGACACTCGAATATTTATGAGTTCACCAATTCAAGACTTACAGCAAGAAGCTTATAATCCTTCTGTATCTGTTCTCGATTTACTTCGCAAAGCCTTAATTGTTGCGACAAAATTGAATATTACAGAGTTGCAGGAATGGATTGAATTGGAACTTAAAGGCTATCAAGATCAGCCAATACCTGATTACCGAAAAGTTGCAGGAACAATAAGGGGGTGGAATCAATATCATGGATGGCAGCCAATAGTAGGACATGACGAATACACTCTCGCACTTTATACAACAGCTTGCAGTCCTTCAATTCGTCAATCTATTAGTGAGTTAGTTGCTTTAATTGATAGTGGGGAAAATGGGCTGCACTTACAACTGTCACCTGAATTAGAGTCAGTATTAATTGCTACTGTGGATGCACCAATTAAAATTAGCATAAGTAGTGCAAGTATAAAAAGAATTGTAGAATCTGTAAGAGATGTAATCCTTCGCTGGTCAGTGAAACTAGAAAAAGATGGTATTATTGGTGAAGGTATAAATTTTACACAGCAAGAAAAGCAAATTGCTGGTAAACATGATTATAGTAGTTTTATTCAAATTAACGTAGGTCAGTCACAGATGCAAAATTCATCATCAGAAAGTCAATCAAACTCTGACACCTTTAATAATGATCTGCGTGGATCAAACATAGGAAACTTTGCTAATCAAGTGAAAGATAATGCACGTCAAGTATCTTCTGACTTTTCACAAAATATTGGTCAAAACAGTGATGAAATTATTAAGATAATTACTTCTCTGCGCGAAATGGCTCAAGAATTTCCAGAAGAGAAGCGTGAAGAGATTATGGTACATTTAGAAGACTTAGAGGAAGATATTACAAAACCCGAGAAGCTAAAACCCCAAAGAATCAAAGCCAGAATAATGAGTTTATTAACCATAAGTGGTATGCTTTTTAATGTTGTTGCTGGAGCGGCTGACTTTAGCAATAATGTATTAGATTTATCTGAAAAATTAGGAGTTCCAATTGAAAGAACTTTGTTTAATTAATAGATAGACATTTGTTGAATTAAACTAATTATTTTTTATAGCAAGCAGTGACCAGACACCTTATTTTCCATATCCTTGTTCTAAACCTGCATCTTCCATCATTGCTGTAATTTTGTCGGCAATTTGTGGAACTTGCGGTTGTTTGGGAGTAAGTAAAACAACTTCACCAATTTGTAATAAATTTTCTGATATATAAGTCATATTTAGTCGTTTGTATGGATTTTTGTAGAGACATTTTCACCAAACATCTCTAAATTTATTGTAAATGTTGCTGTACTGGAGCGATCGCATTAGTAGCCATTATCCCACTTCTAACCACAGCAAAAAACCAAATCCCCGGAAATTGCCTTTTGAGGACAGGTTTGAAATCAACAACTTTGCAAAAGGTCTGGTGATTTGAGACGATATCCTAGACCGTGCATGGTTTCAATAAAATCTTCAGGTGCGCCAACTGCTTTGAGTTTTTGGCGGACACTTCTCAGATGAACTTTAATAGTATGTTCGTCGGGAGATGTTTCGCTTGTCCACAGATTTTCGATAATCATGCTGCGACTGAGAACTCGCCGACCATTTCGCAATAGTAATTCTAAAAGACTGTATTCTTTAGGTGTTAAATGGAGGAAATTATTTCTATAACTGACTTCGTAGGTGCTAGGGTTAAGTTTTAAATCTCCCCATTGTAATATAGGTGTGGAGTTTGTATTACCTCGACGTAATAAAGCCCGAATCCGCGCAAATAATTCACCTAAGTCAACAGGTTTAATGATGTAGTCATCTGCTCCAGCATCTAATCCATTAATCTTGTTGCTGATTGTATCACAGGCTGTTATCATCAAAATCGGCATTTGATAACCGTGCGATCGCCACCGATGACATAAAGTAATACCATCAATTTCTGGTAGCATCACATCTAACAGCAGTAAATCATAGTTTAGGGCTTTAGTACAATCCCAAGCAACTTCTCCGTCGGCAGCAATATCAACAATATAGAGTTGGTCGCTTAGTGCTTCTGCTAAAGTTTCTGCTAAACGAATATCGTCTTCAACTAAAAGAATCCTCATTAGATGTAGATGAATAGAAATTAAAACTTAGTAATTACTTTACAGGAAAATAGCTATATCTATTCGCGGATAAATTAGGATATTTCCGCCATAAAATCTGCAAAAATTAGACCTTTTCCCCACTGTGAACACAAAATACTTCTTTTAAATTTGCAATACTTCTTTACAAACTTGATTGCGAATTGTTACAATTTTTGCTTTTATCCTAATCTTTCCGATTTATTTACTATTTCCTTACCTATTTATTTACACCTGACCCCTTAATCTCCTTAACAAAGGCAGGTGAAAGAAACGCCACCGCCGCTACAACCCAGGCAAAACCTGACAGTTTAGGAGAAATTGAAGATGCTTGATGCTTTTTCTAGAGTAGTTGAACAAAGCGATCGCCAAGGCGCATATTTGACTGATGATCAAATTAATGCTCTCTCTGCTATGGTTGCAGACAGCAACAAACGGTTAGATGTAGTAAACCGTTTAACCAGCAACGCTTCCGCAATTACAGCCAATGCTTATCGGGCATTAGTAGCTGAACAACCCAACGTATTTGGTCCTGGCGGCGCTTGTTTCCACCACCGCAACCAAGCAGCTTGTATTCGTGACTTAGGCTTCATTTTACGTTATGTTACCTATTCCGTAGCTACTGGAGATGCCAGCACTATGGATGATCGTTGTTTGAACGGTTTGCGCGAAACCTATCAAGCATTAGGAACACCAGGTAACACCGTCGCTTCCGGCATTGGTAAAATGAAAGATGCCGCGATCGCTATTGCTAATGATAGCAAAGGTATTACCCGTGGTGATTGCAGCAGTTTAATGTCTGAAGTAGCTAGTTACTTTGATCGTGCAGCAGCAGCAGTTGCTTAATTTTAAATTGAATTTTGACTTGATCATCCATAAAACATTTTCAGGAGAACTTTAACTATGAAGACCCCTCTAACCGAGGCTATTGCTGCTGCTGATTCTCGTGGCGCATACTTAGGCAACACAGAAGTACAATCTCTTTTCGGTCGTTTCAACCGCGCTCAAGCTGGATTGAATGCTGCTAAAGCCTTTAACCAAAACGGTCAAGCATGGGCAGAAGCTGCTGCTAACCACGTTTACAAAAAATTCCCCTACACCACCCAAATGCAGGGTTCTCAGTACGCTTCCACCCCCGAAGGCAAATCCAAGTGCGTTCGTGACATCAGCCATTACCTCCGCACCATCAGCTATTGCTGCGTGGTTGGTGGCACAGGACCCCTAGACGAATATGTAGTTGCAGGCGTAAAAGAATTTAATGCTGCTTTGGGTTTATCTCCCAGTTGGTATGTAGCCGCATTAGAATTTGTCCGCGACAACAATGGCTTATCAGGTGATGTTGCTGGAGAAGCGAATATTTACCTCAACTATGCTATCAACGCATTGAGCTAAAAATTTACAAGTTAAACAAATAAGGGGAAAGGGAAAAATACTTTCTTTTCCCCTTATTTGATCATAAGGAGTTTAAACCATGACCCTTTCAATGGAACAGAGATTAGGCATCAGTGCGGTTTTAGACATAAAAGCTGAACTGCGTCCTAATTACAGCGAAGACGAATTACAGCAGGTATTCAAATCTGCTTACGAACACATATTTGGACGTGAAAGAGTTTATATTGGCGGAACTTTTGCTAGTGCAGAATCAATGCTTCGCAATGGTAAAATCAGCGTGCGCCAATTTGTGCAAACATTAGCAAAATCCGAATTTTACAAAGAGCGATTTTTTTATAGCAACTCCCAAATTCGTTTCATTGAACTGAATTATAAGCACTTACTGGGACGCGCTCCCTATGATCAGTCAGAAATTGCTCATCATGTAGATATCTATGCGGCTCAAGGTTATGATGCAGAAATAGACTCTTACATTGATAGCATAGAATATACCAATGCCTTTGGTGATTCCACAGTTCCCTACTTCCGAGGGTTCAAGTCAATTCCTGGCATGAAACAAGTAGGATTCAACCGCTTATTTACACTGTATCGGGGTAATGGAAACAGCGATAATGCTGGCTCAAAAAGCCCCCGGTTACGACAACAACTGGCAATGAATCTGCCTAATGTTATCATTCCTCCCATCACATCTATTAGATTTGCATCTGCACTTGGTGTGGGACAGTTAAATAGTTCTGCTGCTCGTGGAGACCAGCGACTGTACGTAATAGAAGTAGTGGCTGGTGGTGTTGGTACTCAGGTAGCAGTACGTCGTAGCCGACAGGTGTACACTGTACCGTTTGATCAACTATCCCAACGGTATCAGCAAATTCACAAACAAGGCGGCAAAATTATCAGCATAAATCCTGTTTAAAAGTGATTGGTGATCGGTAAAATTACCAATTATAAATCTGGTGAAAAAGAATGTAGAGACGTTCCATGGAACGTCTCTACAAGGATTCTGAATAACGCATATTAAAATTCGATCCATGTGTCTATTAGATCAACAGGATAAATTAATTACCTTTACTTCAAGTGATCCTGTTCATCCTTTAATCCTGTAAATCCTCATTCTGACATGGTTGTTACTACTTCTTCTCCTGAACCCATTCTCTCTGCTGAAAGTGCCATTTCTGCCCTAGATGCAGAAGATAATCAAATTCGTTATTACGCTGCTTGGTGGTTGGGAAAACATCAAATTCAGTCAGCTTGTGCAGCACTTTGTCAGCAACTCCAAGATGTCCGTTATCGCACAGTTCAAGGTGGCTATCCCTTACGTCGTCAAGCTGCTCGCGCTTTAGGACAACTCAAAAATATTCAAGCAGTACCCGCCTTACTAGATGCCCTAAACTGTGATGAAGATGAGCAATTTCGGGAAGTTGTCATTGAGGCTTTAGGGAAAATTGGAGATTCCACTGCTGCTTTTCCCCTATTAACACTTTTACAATCTGGTAAATCCCAACCCTACGAAGCTTTAATTGAAGCCTTGGGAGAATTACGGGTAATAGAAGCACGTCCTTTAGTTGAGCCATTTTTACAGCATTCCTCAGAACGAGTTCAATGTGCTGCGGCGCGTTATCTTTATCTCATCACCCAAAAACCGGAATATCTAGAACGCATCATTGAAAATCTTAACCATGAAAATCCCTATTTACGCTGGGCTGCGGCCTTTGATTTAGGGGCAATTGGTCACATACAAGCGGCTGAAGCAATTGTGCAAGCAAAAGTTGGTAATAGTCTTAAACTGTTAAACCTAAAACGGATTTTAGAGACAGTATTAGAAAGCGATATCTCAGAGTTAGAAAAACAACAAGCAACTCAAACCCTATTTCAAATAATTGATCAACTTTTAATACAACTTTAAATAAATCAAACACTCTTGTTCCTCTGCGTCTCTGCGTGAGAAAAAAATTAGTTAAAAATGTAACTACCAATTATGATAAATGTACCAACAGACATAACATTAGACCAACTTGCATTCCTCAGTGTGGAATCGTTGATAGAGGCTTATCACATTTGCCCAGATCAAAATATACAGGCACGGATTATCCGCATTCTCGCTGATCTTGGTGATGATCTGGCTTTAGATTTGCTAGTAGATGTGGTAGGTGTAGAAGTTGCTAATCACTGTCAAGGAAATGTGCGTCGAGTGGCAGCTAGGGGCTTAGAACAGATGGTGATTTCCACTACCGACCCAGAAAAGAAGCAAAAGGCAATTGATAAGCTTTCTTGGGCTTTATTAAACGCTGAAGATTGGGCGTTGCGTTATGCGGCTGCGGTTTCTCTGGGAGGAATTGCTACAAAGGAAATTAATACTATTCTTTACCAAGCTATGAGGCAAGAATCAGATCGGGTAGTTAAAGAAAGGATTAGGATGATATTGAATGTGTAAATTACGCCATATTAGCCATTAACCTGACTGCGGGTCTATCGGCACGAGTTGGTAAGCGAAAACAACTCATTGGTAATGTGACAATTGCCACAGTATTGCCAAGCATATCGAAAAACTCAACGCTGTAGCCTGTTTCTAGTCCGGGAACATCATGTTGTTCAACTACTGTGCCAATGTCTCCAGCATATACATTATCTTCGGGAAGATCACGCAATAAGATTACATCTGAGTAAAGAGTGAAATTCATTGCAGCCTCCAATATTGCTTGCTAATCAGGAAATAAAGTGATCAATCGCGGAAAATCTGTACCTGTATCTATTTGCCAGACTGTCTTAACAAGCAGTAGCCTGTTGATAGGGGTAAGCAGATTTGCGCTCACTTCATATCTTGTACCATAAGCAGTTTCTTTAATCAGATTAACATCTACAGTTAGATGAAACTTACGGATATCTGATTCTAGCTGCTGCCAGTTATTAGGACAATAACCAAATTGGAGTAGTAATTTCGCTTTTGTCCCACCACGTTTATGTTCAGTATTCAGCAAATACTCAGTCAGCTTGGATGGTTCAATTACTGCGCGATCGCTATTTGGGATTTTCATCGTTAAAATTAAGTATGAATATTTTTTTGAAACCGGACTGAATGTCACCAGGCTTTTCCCTACAACAGGGAAATATGGCGTTGCTAAATTGAAAGTTGGACTATGTTGCACTCTCTAGTTGCAGCAAGGAATTCAAGACTTCTGGTAATCCAGATATCGTTTTTAATCACAAATAATCCTCGATATATATGTTCGCTAAATAATATCAGATGTGGATTTTTTCTTTCAGGGGGGATAATTTACGATTTGCAGAGACTTGGAAAATATTTATCTAAATTGTATTTTTACCGTAGGCAGATAATAGCGATCACACACGACTTACGCAAAAACTCTCTGAAACTATCTTTTCTTCGTGTCCTTCGTGTCTTCGTGGTTCATTTTTTCTCACTTATGCGTAAGTCCTATCACATTTGAAGTGCAGTGTTAAAACAAATTGCTAAATGCGCTCATAAACGATTTTTGAGGGTGTATCCGTATACTTTAAAACAGCCTCTAACAATTCTCCAGCCGAGTTATCATCATCCTAAACCCCTTCCTTATGCTCAATCCATTAGGTGTTGCAATTGGATTATTTATCATCACCCTGTTCACAACTTACTACCTCCTGCAAAGACAAATAACTCAACGACAACAAGCAGAAAATATCCTCCGACAGCAAACAGAAAGAGAACGTTTAGTTAGTCAAATAGCTCACCAAATTCGCAAATCTCTGAACTTAGATAAAGTGCTAGTCACCACAGTTGCAGAAGTAAAACAGTTTCTCCAAGCTGACAGAGTGCTGATTTATCGGCTTTGGGAAGATGGCACAGGTAGCGCGATTACCGAAACTGTATCACCTGATTATCCTTGTATTTTGGGAGAAACATTTCCGGCAGAAGTCTTTCCTAGAGAATATCATCAAGCCTACACTCAAGGAAAAACTCGCGCTATTACCGATATTAATCACGGTGATATTGAGCCATGTTTAGCAGAATTTGTGAAACAGTTTGGTGTCAAAGCTAAATTAGTAGTCCCAATATTGCAAGAAGTTCGGGAAGTTGTCCCCCATTCTCAACCTTATCTTTGGGGTTTGTTGATTGCTCACCAATGTGAAAAAACCCGTGAATGGCAACCTTGGGAAGTTGAATTAATGGTACAATTAGCGAATCAAGTAGCGATCGCAATTCAACAGTCAGAACTCTACGAACAACTACAAGAACTGAATATAGAACTAGAAAACCGAGTCCAACAACGCACAGAAGAATTAGCTAAAACCAATAATTCTTTACGAGCAGAAATTGTTGAACGTAAACGTACCGAAGTTGCTTTAAATCACACCAATCAAACTCTCCAATCTCTCATTGCAGCATCACCTCGTGCTATTTTTACCCTAGATTTAAATAACAATGTCAAAATCTGGAATCCAGCAGCAGAAAGGATGTTTGGTTGGACAGAAATAGAAGTATTAGATCAGCCTAACCCGGTCATTTCTGAAGATTTGGAAGAATATAAAAAGATTAAACAAAATGTGATTGAAGGTATCACACCTCCGAGCTTGGAAGTAAGCCGATATAAAAAAGATGGTTCATTAATTGATATTGTTTTCTCCGCTGCTCCTCTCCGCAATACTATGGGAATAATTAGCGGTATAGTAGCAGTTGTCGCAGATATTACTGAAAGGAAAAGAATTGGCAAGGCTTTGCGACGGAGTGAAGAAAGATTTCGTTCACTCATCGAAAATGCTCTTGATGTTATTACTATTCTCGATACAGATGGCACTATTCAATATATTAGTCCATCGGTAGAAAAAGTTTTAGGTTATCAATCTGCTAATTTGATTGATCAAAATTTCTTTGCGGCGATTCATCCTGATGATTTTGTGACAACTTGCTATCACATTACCAATGCAATTAAAAATCCAGATGTTCCCCTACCTGTAGAATTTCGCTATTGTCATGAAGATGGTTCTTGGCGGACTTTAGAAGCTATTAGTCAGAAATTTGTTGATGATTCAGAACTAACAAGAATTGTTGTCAATTCTCGTGATATCACCGAACGCAAAAGATTAGAAGAAGTGCGATTAGCATTGGAAAAAGAAAAAGAATTAAGTGCCATGAAAATTCGCTTTTTCTCAATGGCATCCCATGAATTTCGCACCCCACTAAGTACAGCTTTAGCTGCTGCTCAATTGCTAGAAAATTCTCCCCATGCTTGGCAAGATGACCAAAAAAGAACTCGCAATTTACGCCGCATTCAAGATTCTATTAAAAATATGGTTCAACTACTAGATGATATTTTAACTATTAATCGTGCAGAAACAGGTAATTTAGAATTTAATCCCACACAGTTAGATTTAGAAAAGTTTTGTCGTCAATTTGTTGAAGAAATTAGACTTAGTGATGGTTCTGAACATATAATTAATTTTGTTTGGGAAGGAAATAGGGAACAAGCATATTTAGATGAAAAGTTATTACGTTCTATTTTAGGAAATTTGTTATCAAATGCTATTAAATATTCACCGGAAAATACTCAAGTTGATTTTTATCTTATTTTTCAAGAAAAAGAAGTAATAATTAAAATTTGTGATCAAGGAATTGGTATTTCTATAAATGATCAAAATCAATTATTTGAACCATTTCATCGTGGTAAAAATGTCCGCAATATTCCCGGTACAGGTTTAGGTTTGATGGTTGTAAAAAAATGTGTAGATTTACATGGAGGCAGTTTAAATATTATGAGTGAATCTGATCATGGTACAACCGTCACCGTTACATTGCCTATCATCTAAATGAGGGTCTAGTCTAATTTATTACAGCCTTTACATACTCTAATTTTTCACGGCTGAAGATAATAATTAAATCTGGTTCGCAATTGTTCAATCGTTAGATATTGCGTCCAATACTCTATTAAAGCATAACCAAATGCCCAAGCGTTACAATTTGGTGTAGATAGCAGGGCTATTTCATTCTCAAAGAGAGAATAAAATAACATAACATAACCTAACACTTAGATCGAATTTCTATGCAATTATCGCTCTGCTTACAAAAAGTTTAATCCACTGCATCACTCTCATCAGCATTTTTTTAAATTTTTTGGTATTAAAAAAAAATGCTGATAAAATTAAGTATTAAACCCTAATCATCACTAATTTTCAATATGAACAACTCCTTTGAAAACTATAATCCCAACAGCGTAGCCGAAATAAATGGTAATTTCCTGGGATTACCTGATAACTACGATTCTGCTAATTTAATCATCTTTCCTATACCTTGGGAAGTTACTGTTTCCTATGGTGCAGGAACAGCTAACGGACCACAGCAAATTTTAAATGCTTCACGGCAAATAGATTTATTTGATTTTGATCATCCTGATGGTTGGAAACAGGGAATTTTTATGGTAGAAATTCCCCAAGATATGATCGAAAAAAATAACTATTATCGTCAACAAGCAGCTAAAATTATTGAACGTCAAGCCCAAGGTCAACCTCTCACAGATTCCCCTGATTTAACCCCCATACTGGCTGCAATTAACCAAGCGGGAGAACAGGTAAATCAATGGTTATTTACCCAGTCGCAAGCAGCAATGAATCATGGGAAACGAGTTGCTGTTATTGGTGGTGATCACAGTTCACCATTAGGTTATTTCCAAGCTTTAGCTACTCAATATGATAACTGGGGAATTTTACATATTGATGCCCATGCTGATTTACGAAATGCCTATGAGGAATTTGAATTTTCCCATGCTTCTATTATGTTTAATGCCATGAAAATTCCCCAAATTTCTAAGTTGGTACAGGTAGGTGTGCGGGATATTTGTCATGATGAAGTACAAATAATTAATCAATCTGATGAGCGGATTATTGGTTATTATGATGCAGCTATTAAACAACAGCTATATGCTGGGAAAACTTGGATTGATTTATGTCGAGAAATTATCAATCATTTACCAGAACAGGTTTATATTAGCTTCGATATTGATGGTTTAGATCCTAAACTTTGCCCCAGTACAGGTACTCCTGTTCCCGGTGGACTGGAATTAGAACAAGTTTATTGTCTATTCCGAGAATTGGTAAATAGTGGTAAGAAAATTATTGGTTTTGATGTCTGCGAAGTTGGTAATGGTGAATGGGATGGTAATGTGGGTGCGCGAATAGTTTACAAGTTAGCAAATTTTCTGGATTTATCCCATCAAGGAGATGATAGGTAAATTTGGCGTTGCTGATTAAGGGTATGAATTTTAGTCTCACGCAAAGGCGCAAAGACGCAAAGGTAAGAGTTTTAAAGGTTCAATTTAGGAATTTCATACCTCAATATGGCTATCGCCACGCAGGCTATCAGCAACGCCATTTTAATAATTACTATTCGGCATTTTGGCATTACAAATCAAAATATCTATGATAGATTTAAAAGATTGCATGGATGAATAATAGTAGCCACAAAAGGCAAGAACTAAGTCAAAGTTCTTGTTGTTGACTGCATTTGTTCTCCTGACAACCTATTCAATCTTATTCATGATATTTTTTGAGATTTAAAGGTGTATTACCACTTTCAAGCTATGATTGCGGACGGGATAAAACCCGTCCTTTATTTTTGGCTATGGACAAGATTTCTTATCAGGTTTGAGGATATTTGCATACATACTAAAGGAAGATGCTAAAAATATATCATCCAGGTTAAATTAATTCGGGATGTTGTTATGCACTGGATTTAAGTCAAGGTTTGGTTGTTAGCCAAACCTTTTTTATTGCTTATTTAAGGCTTGCTAAAATTTTTCTAAACTTGCTACAGCTTAAGTAGTAGCTTCAGGTGTTTTGATGCGATCGCTTGACAGACCACTAGGAGTAGAATTACATCTAGTACACAACGGCGATATTTTTAGGAGACTTCCAAGAAATAAATTATCCAGATTAACGTTAGCGTAGCGTGCGTCCGCAGAGGCTCAGAGGAATAAGGGTTTGAGTGTTTTTTTATTTGGAAGTCCCTAGTACAAACAAAAATCTCTGTATTCCTTATCTATTCCCTGTTCCCTTGCCCAAATATACAATTTATTTGGCACGACTACTTACGTATTTTGAGGAAGGTTTAAGTTTTACCCGATTACACTGGCAAAATTGTCCTAAGTTTGTCAAAATTTAAACTTGACAACTTTAGACAAGTTCTAAAATTTCCAGTGCTAGTTATAGTCAGATGACCAATAAACCGCGTAAACTCAAGACAAAAGCCACGAGAATTAATCAGCCTCCCCAAGGTATGAAGGAAAAGAGTGGTAAAAAAACGCCAAGACATTCTCAATGGCGAAGTTGGTTATTATCTAGTTTGGCGCTAAGTCTTTTGTTAAGTAGTAGCGGTATAATTATCGGCTTTGGCTGGATTAGTATTCTGTTTATTTTCAATCCGGCTCAAGTTAACTGGCTGAATAAATATTTACCAAAATGGGCAGAAATATCAGCGGGTAAGCAAGAATTACCAGAAACACTCCCAGTGATTCAACTCAGCTTGAGTCAAGAAAAACGCATATCTGGGGAAATCCTCCCCTTAGATGAGAAATCAGAAGATACTTTTTTAATGCCAATTTTTCAAGAACGCACTAATTGTCAATCTCATTGTCGGGAATTGGTAGAACTAAGGATTTATAAACGTTCTCAGGATTTAGAATATAAATTTCAGTTGGAAAAATACTACTATTTAATTAGCCAATTACCTGTGATTGGTCTATCTAAATCTTTCGTAGAATCCCCTAAAGTTGAATTTATTTCAGCTTCAGAAAATCAGGAAGCAAAGGTGCATTTACCTTTAACTGAAGTGAAAGCTATTACAGATACTAACCTTTCAGCGGGGTTTTGGTTTTATTTACAAGGTGAATCCAAAAATAACAATGAGGCGATCGCCTATGGTCAAATTGTCCACTATAATCCTACATTAAAGACCTTACAGCAGATGTTACTTTGGAAAACCCGTAACGGGCAATTACCCAAATGGCAACAGATAACAGGTAATGAGACAAAAGAGTTAGTTATTGATCAAACTGTGGGCTTAGAACCAAATTTGCAAGTTTATCAAGTCCAACCTGGTCAGTTAGTTACTAATTCTATTTATCTGGAAGCAATTAGTTTCCGAAAACCCGCAGTTGCAGAATTTGGTTTTCAACAGTCTGTATTATTAGCCAGAAATGGATTATGGACTCCTGCTTTTGCCTGGTTACAATCTTTAGAAAAACAGCGGAAACAGCCTTTCCCCTGGGCAGCACAGGCGCAAATAGATGTGATCCGGTTACATTCCGAATTAACGAAAATTCAAGCAGACAAAAATTGGGCTAGTCCCAGTCAAAAAATAATTGCAGATATTATTGATGGTCGTTGGGAAAAAGCTTTACAGGTATTGGAAAAATCGCCTTATGCTCATGAAGAAATTTCTAATTTACTGCAAACAGATAAAGGAAGAATTTGGAATCGTGTTTCTGTAGCTTTGCGACTAAATCCTAATCGGAGAGCGGTTTTAGCTTGGGTAGCACTCATCTTCAAAGTGCAACGAGGGGAAGAAAGAACTAATACTTGGTTAAAAGCCCAACCAAATATTAACTCGGAAACTTTGAACTATATTCAAGGTTTATTAACTCAACTGGATGATGATACTACTAATTCTCATGCAAGTCAGATTGTGGGAACTGTACAACAAATTAATCAGATTAATCAACGGGATTGGTTGCCCATATCTCTGCAAACTGATTTGAATATAGCTAATAATCAAGCTTGGTATCAGGTAGAAGTTAGTGCATTTCAGAATGGTACAAATTGGTTATATTATCCGTTTACTAATTTTGACAAACTGAAAAATCAACCTCGACAATTTTGGAGAAAAGTTTTAGGTATTAGTTCTGATCCAAATATGCAAATTATTGTCTGGAATGCTGAAGGAAAACAGGAAGCAACGACTGCAATTATTCAAGCTGTGCAAGTTCAGGATCAAGGTTTGCGGCTGTTAATGTCCGGTGATGCTGTTTTGGAAAGTAAAGTTAAATCTTTCCAACCTCAACCTTTAGCTCTAAGTGCGGCTGCATTGCAATGGGTAGAACCATCGCCGGTATCAGTGAATAATTTATATCAACAAAAACAGCAATTGGTCGAGTTAATATTACCAATTATATGGCGGACTTTACAAGAGTCAGGAGAGATTATTGGGGATGCTGTTCCTAATTTACAGGAGATGCAGAAAAAAATGGGTGATTGGCCAGTTCAGTTAGTTGATTTAACTAATAATAATCAGCCAGAGATAGTATTGACTATTTCTGGTATGGCGATCGCATCATTAAATCAGAATCAATTAGAGGATGATAACTCAGAGCAATTACAAGATCAAGTACGTCCCCGGACTCTGATTTTGTCGGCGGATGGTAAAGTAATTTACAGTGATTTCACTCGTCAAAACCAGAAAAATCTGATAGCGATCGCTCAACTTACTAATGAACAATCTCTAGCATTATTGGTAGAAAAAAAACAGGGCTATAGTCTAGAAATTTGGTCAAAATCTCATCAACGATTTAAATAATTACTCCTTTTGGTTAAGAGTCTCTACTCCTAAATAGCATATAAATTCTCTCATCAGTATGATGGAATACTGGAAAAACTTCATCACCGTAAAAGAATGATTTTTTAAACAAGTTTTTCATCAAGAGGTCAAAAAATGAGAGCTACAAACGGAAAGCAGAAAATTCGTTATGCTGTTGTTGGTTTGGGTTGGTTTGCACAAGAGGCTGCTTTACCTGCATTTGCTCATGCTGAAAACTCGGAATTAGTGGCTTTGGTTTCCGATGATCCTCTAAAACGTGAAGAACTCAGTCAACAATATGGCATTGAGCATACTTATTCTTATGAGGAATATGAGGATTGTCTAATAAGCGGCTTAGTAGATGCTGTTTATATTGCATTACCTAATCACTTACATTGTGAATATACCGTGCGGGCGGCTAATCAGGCCATTCATGTACTTTGTGAAAAGCCAATGGCCATGACCGAAAAAGAGTGCGATATCATGAATAAAGCCGCCAATGACAATGCTATAAAATTGATGATTGCTTATAGATTACATCTAGAACCAGGAAATTTGCGGGCTGTCGAAATTGTGCGATCGCGTCAAATAGGTGAACCACGGCTTTTCAACTCTGTTTTCTCCCAACAAGTAGAAGAGGGAAATATTCGTTTACAAGAACATACTGGTGGAGGGACTCTCTACGATATTGGTATTTACTGCATTAATGCCGCCCGTTATCTGTTTCAAGATGAACCAACTGAAGTGTTTGCTGTAGCTGCGTCTAAAGGAGAAGAACGGTTCAACGAAGTAGAAGAAATGACTAGTGTCATCCTCCGCTTTCCCCATGAGCGACTAGCAACGTTTACCTGTAGCTTTGGAGGGGCAAAAGTTTCCAATTACCAAGTTGTCGGTACTAAAGGCGATATTCGTCTAGAATCTGCTTATGCTTGGCAGGGAGAAATTAAGAATTACCTGACTATTAATGGTGAAACTCAAGAAAGCACCTTTGGTCCGCATGATCAATTAGCCGCAGAATTTACATATTTTTCCGATTGCATTCTCCAAAATCGAGATCCAGAACCATCGGGAATAGAAGGATTGAACGATGTTCACATTATTGAGTCACTGTACCAATCAATAGAGACAGGTCAGCCTGTACAAGTAAACAATTATGATCGTGATCAACGTCCGACATCGGATCAAACTATTAAGCGTCCTGCGGTTGAAGAGAAACCAGAACTGATTCATGCTGCTCCACCTGCCGGTAAGTCTTAGAAACATCTCTAATTTGGGGTTGCAGCAAAAAAGCCTTCCCAGTCTTTGACTGGGAACTCTTCACACATTTTGCTTATAGCAATTCCCATTTCAGTGAGGTACAAGAAGTGAAGAATTAACCGCAGATGGAAGAGGATAAACGCAGATAAACGCAGATGAATTTGTACCTCGTTAGATTGTTATGAAGTGGGTTGGAAATTTTGCAGCACAAACTTATCCATGTAATGGTAATATTCTTTGTAATTCTCCACAAGCAGCTTTTAAAGAAGCTGGTGCATTATCATCTAAATTACCTTGATAACACTGGTTTACTAATTGCTCAACATAGGGTTTACAATCAGATTGCTTTTTCAATTTTGTATATTCTTTTTCTTCATCAATATTTTCACCCTGTAGATAATGTATCCAAGTTTCAATATTTCTTTTGGGTACAAAAACTGCGATCGCTTCACTCGGTTGACGAAGTTGTTGTGAATTTTCTATAAGTGCATCATCTAATTGCTGTAGTCTTTCTTCTACTGTTTTTTTATCTGCATCAATTAAAACAATAAGCATTCCTGAACGATAATTTTTGCTACGATATGCTTTGACTTCTTTAGGATAATTATCTCTAACGAACTGCTCACCTGCTCCTTCTAGACAGATTTTAGGTTTAATATTTCCGGTAAATCCTCTTGTTTTTAGGAAATGACGAGCAAAAATTTCTTGTTGTTTATCCTCACACAATATAGTAATCTGTAATCTACGCTGGGTCATATAGCCATCCCCTTTCAATCAATTCTGAAATGGCTAGTCCAGAGTTGTCAGCCTCTTTATTACTAATTTTTTTGACTCTTACAGGTGTATTACTTTGGCGCTCAAACCAATATCCTATAGGTGAAGCTAGTAAATAATTAATTAATACAGGATGATGTGAAATTAATAAAGTTTGTAGTTTTCCTTCATCACAAAAATCATACAGTTGAAGTAGCCAAGGTTGAATTTCTGGAAGTGCTAAAAAGTTTTCTGGTTCATCAATACATAATGTATAATCTTCTGATTTCATGCCGTAAATTAGTGTATATAATATTATTAGTGCTTTTTGTCCATCTGATAATGCACCAAAATGATAATCAATAGTATTTTTATCTTCTGAATTTGATGTGAATTTTAATTTCAAACCAACATATTTTTCTCCTATTTGCTCAAACTTAAAACTAATAAAACCATCTAAAACTTCTTTTAAAACATTTATTAATTCAGCAACTTTCCCTTGATCTTGTGAAATGTATTTATACCAAGAAACAAAATTTTCAGCTTTAGAACCTAGATATTTTGTGTCTGCACCACCACTCTTTATTAAAATAGGAACAATTTGTACAATAATTATTTTCTCTATCCGTTTTGTAAACCAGAGTAGTTTTTTGTTGTCATTTTTTGGTAATAAAGAGGATAATATAGATTGAGATGAAAGAAATGAATATTTTGATGCTTCTGAATAATCATCTCGAAAAAGTTGTACATCGCCATTTTCATATTTTAGTAAAGGATGTCCATTGAACCATAATCTTTCATATGAAACAGAGACTTGATCTCGATTAGCTTCAACTACAAGTTCATATTTATATTTACCATCATTACCATCTATTTCTAACTCGAAACGTTGAATTGGTAAAGTTTGCCAGCAAGTAAAATCAAAATAATCAAAAATACACTCTAATTTTGATTCACCTAATATAAAACTTTGAATTTTCCGCAAGGCTTCAAAAACAGTTGATTTACCTGCTCCGTTACCACCAAGAAACAGGTTAATTGAGTCAACATTAAGCTCAAAATTTACCAAGCATCGAAAATTATCAATATAAATACGCTTTAACATAAACCTTTTCCTCCTAACCAAATACTATAATATAATGCCCATTACGATAATCACATAAATCTAATTAATCATATAAATCACAGTTCAGACCGTGATATAGTACAATTGTTCTATACAGACAAAACATAATGCTCGTTCTGTCAAGTGTAATATAGAAAGACGATGATAAGTATAATCATTGTTTTAACTAATTATGCTTGACTTTTCTTGTGCAGTTAAATTTACTGCGAGAAAAAGTATTGAAAATGAGGAGAAATTGATGAACAGTTGTATTTTGATGGCGGAAATTTACGATAATCCCCAACTAAGGCATACACCAGATGGGTTAGAAGTTACAGAAATGATAGTTCATGTAGCGGGAGCAAAGCCAGATGATCCTTCCCATCCATTGAAAGTGGTAAGTTGGGGAAATTTGGCCAAAGAGATTCACCAAAGTTATCATCAGGGCGATCGCGTCATTATTGAAGGGCGCTTAGGAATGAATACGATTGATCGCCCTGAAGGTTTTAAGGAAAAACGCGCAGAATTAACAGTACAAAAGATTCACGCGATCGGACAAGGTGCTTATACCAGTTCACCACCAGCAGCTACTCGAACTATACCAGTGAATGAAACTCCTGTAGCGCCACCAACCTACAGCCCGACTAATTATGAATCAAACTATCCTACATCAGCCCCAGTGCCACAGGTAACACCACCGCAACCCACATATCAACCTGCACCTGTTCAGCCTCCATCCCCTGTAGGAGTTACGCAAGAACCCGATCCAGATGACATTCCATTTTAGCTAATTGACAATTGATAATTGTTCATTGTCAATTGTCAATTGTCCATTGTTAACCTCCACTGACTTCACCCCATTCCCGAATTGCTGGAAATACGGATGAATAATCATCTTCTGGATAAGACATTTTCATGGTTGCGTGTAAGATTTGCCTTACACCCTCAATACTGCTGAGATTCAAACCCAAGGATTTAGCTTCAGAGATAAATAAATCTATTTCTTTGATCAATTGCTTTGTGGGTAAGTTGGCATTGGTATAATTACCATCTAACATCCGCCGCAAATTTTGATCAAAGGTGGGAGCATAAAGTTTACTTTCGCGCAGAATTTGCATAAACAAATCAACATCAATACCTTGCAACTGGATAAACGCTAGACTAAGAGCAAAGCTAGTTGTGAGCGAAGCAATCAGTTGATTGAGTGCAAGGGTGAGAGTTGAAGCAGAACCCACCGCACCTATATGTACAGGATTTTCTCCAAAGTGTTGCAATAATTTGAAGTGACGTTGATACTGTTCCTCTTCTCCACCGACCATAACAATTAATTTGCCGGTTTGAGCTTCGGGAATGCTGCCCAGAACAGGTGCTTCTATATATTCACCACCAGCCGCAACTACTGTATCTCTGATTTCTTGGCTTTCTAGAGGGGTAATTGTCCCCATTTGGATGATGCTGCGTCCTGATAAAGTATGCCAAGAAGTATCTGTAAGTAAGACATGATAAATAGCTGCGGCGTTAGAAAGCATTAGCACTATACAGTCAGCAGAGCGAATTGCTTCGCGCGGTTTTGTGACAATTTGCGCTCCGGCTGCTCGTAGCGGTTCTAATTTTTCTGGGGTGCGATTATAGGCAATTAGCTCTATATCGGCTGCTAATAACCTTTGAGCCATCGGTAGTCCCATCAATCCAGTTCCCAGAAATGCCACCTTCATGTTTCACGTTCCTTTGTCAGTGGTCAGTTGTTAGTTGTTAGTTGTCAGTTGTCAGTTGTTAGTGGTAATGGGTAATTGGAAAAAATTTATTACCCAGTCCCCAATCCCTAATCCCTAATCCCCATTTCCCTAACTAGCCTCCTGCGGCAAAAGTCACCATAATGATTACGGAAAGTAAGATGCCGGGGGATAGTAGAGTTACTAGCACGAACAGATCATGAGCAGTCATAATTATTCCTCTTTGCAGATTTTTGACTTTAATCATCTCTGTCATGCTAGTGCAATCAAGACTGATACAGGATTGTTAAAGAGATTTTTAACTTTTCTCCCTGCTCTCTACTCTGGTATGACTAATCCCTGGAGTGGTTGTGATGCTTCTGTTTCACTTAGTCCCTGGCTTTGGACTAAAACGCCAAAGTTACCTAATCCCCCTGGGTTAATGAGTTGGTGTAATCCTTCCCGGCGCTGTAGCAACTGCGATATTGGTTGCTGTTGAGAAGAGAGTGCAGCTAACCTTTCACCTATTCCCAATGCCATCAAAAATAAACCTTGCTGCGTCCAACCAACATTTTTGAGTCCGCACCGTTCACCCCAAGATGATAAGGCTGTAAAATCAATATGAGCGGTGATATCTTGTTGCCCAATATTGATATAAGGGTTATCATGATGACGATGCTGGTAGTAGCACTGGAGAGTTCCCTGCGATCGCCTGGGATGATAATAACGGTGAGCAGGGTAGCCATAATCAATTGTTAACACATACCCACGTTCCAAGCAGTCTGCCACTATACTCAACCAGTTCAAAGCTGCTAAATTAATTTCACTGCGATAGCCATTTTCATAAGTATTTTGGCTTAAATCAATTCCCACCAAATTAAAATATGCTGCTAATTGCGGTGTTGATGGTTCTCCTATTACTTCAATAAATATAGGATCACGGATGATCTGGATTTCACGGTTTAATTCTGGACTATTGCCTATTATCTCCTGTATATTCCCAATGGTGACGTAAATTTCCCGCAATTCCCCTGCCTCTAAAGTAAATTGATGGACTGGAAAAGCATCCACTAATTCATTAGAAAAGCAGCAGCCAGTGAGAGAATTCGGGGCTATTTCTGTCAAGTTACACCAATCTACAGAAAAATCTTGTAACCGTTGTTGTTGTTCTTGTTTTAAACTTTGTGATTTTTCAACAATAATATATTTGATAGCGACAAAAAAATCTGGGTATTGTTGCTTTGCATAGTTGAGAATATGGGATGCTAAGATACCTTGTCCTGCTCCCATTTCTACTAAGGAAAAAGGTACAGGTTTATCTAAAATTTCCCACATTTGGTAAAACTGCTTTGTGAGTAATTCCCCAAAGTCAGACCCTAAACTGGCAGATGTGAAAAAATCACTCCCCCGAAAGCCAATTTTTACATCACTTGAATAATAGCCATATTCTGGGTGATATAGCACCATATCCATGTATTCGGCAAAGGTAATTCTTTTTTGGGGACTGGTGATAATACGTTGGGCTATGGCTTGACATAGTGCGGTTTGGGAATCCATAAATTTTGCAATTAATGATTAACTCCCTCAAATATTAGTTTTAAACAAACTCTGACTGGGTTAAGCGATCGCTCTAGTCAAGCAATATTTACAATTTCTTAATGATGTGGTGTTTAAACAAGGATATTTGGGTATGATCTTTGCATTAGTTAGGAGAAGAGGGAATGAACCACGAAGACACGAAGGAAGCGAAGGAAGATGAAAGAAGGATGAGGAGGTTTAGTGATGATGTGGAGAAGTTGGCTTATGGTGTGATTGGAGCGGCTATTGAGGTACATCGGGTATTGGGGGCAGGTTTTTTGGAGAGGGTATATCATGAGGCGTTAGCTATGGAGTTTCGTTTGCGTGGTATCCCTTATAAATCTAAATATTTGGTGGCTGTAAAGTACAAGGGTTTTCCAATAGGGGAGGGTGAGTTAGATTTTTTGGTTGGTGATTCGTTAATTGTTGAATTGAAGGCTGTAGAAAAATTATCTCCTATTCATGAAGCGCAAGTTATTTCTTATTTAAAAATGACTAATTGCCCTCTTGGTCTTCTGATTAACTTTAACGTCCCTATTCTTAAAGAAGGCATTAAGAGAATCATTCTTTCCTCTTAATTCTTCTTCTTCTTCTTCTTTCTCTTCCTTCGCTTCCTTCGTGCCTTCGTGGTTCATAATCAAGATTTGTATTTATACAAAATTAAAACTCAAAACTGCTTTCTTTCCATGGCAGTTTTGAGTTTGTATTTGGATATTGGAAAAGCGTTATGCAAATTTTGCTTGTACTTTGTTCTGAAGTAAGTTGATAATTGCAGCTTTTTCTAAAATTCCGACTAACAACCCATTATCACGAATTACAGTCAGTGCTGATAATTTTTGTGTTTCCAGTAACTGTACTACTTCTAGCAACGGTTGATCCGATTGTACAGTGCTAGACTGCTCGATTGGTTTCATGACTTTGAGGACTTGAGTTTCTGCCCACAATGTATTCGGGATAGTTCGCAAGTCATCAACTGATATTGCTCCTAACAATTGTCCTTGCTCATCTGTCACCAAGTAACGACGGTATTCTTGAGCATTTAAGAGCCGTTGATCTGCAAACTCTCTTAAACTCAAATTCGCTTTGACAATCGGGCTATCGTTGTTTACAGCATCCGCTGCTGTT